>JBEIHX010000003.1:0-153067 GCA_040381075.1 Hyphomonadaceae bacterium | reverse complement strand
GGGGCGGAGTCTGCCCAAAAATGCGGTTCCCCCCTCGAATTAGGGGGAAACCGGATGAAAAAACGACCCCATCGGCCAAGGATGCACGAAAAGACCAATTATAGCGCGGATTTTGTGCCTAAATCAGAGCCTCCCTAGCCGCTGCGCTCCAGGGCGGAGATCAGCCGTGAACGGACGATGCTCCTGTCTTCCATCGGAAAGAAATGCGTGCCTCCCGAGACCGTCTCAATCTCGAGATCCCTTTTGCGCCGGCGCGCCGCATCCGGCGTGATGCGCATGGTGGACCCGACCTCTGCGCGCAGGATCAGCGTGGGCGCTTTCACCCGCGAGAGAGCGCCGGCCGCGAAGTGACGCTGGCCGGAAAACGTGGCGGCCTCCCACGCCGGCGCACACCGCAGCGTCACGCCCCCCTCCAGCGCGGCGGCGAAACCGTCCGCGACATAGCTTTGCAGAAATTCCTCCGGCCACGCCCTGAATGCGCCACGGCCGCGATAAGCCTGGAGCACGGCTTCCTCAGACGGGAATGACGCACGCCTGCGCAGCGCCGCGGCAGCGATCGGAATGACGCGGCGCAGGCGCTGCGGTCCCCCCGGCAGGCGGGCCGCCAGCGCGAAGGCGAACGGCGCCAGCACCGGATCCAGCAGCACCAGGGCGCGGGTGCAGGCTGGCGTCCGCGCGCCAGCCATCAGCGCGACTGCGCCGCCCATTGAATGCCCGCACAGCACCGGTGCGCGCGCCCCACCGCGCAGCTGCGCCAGCGCCTCGACCGCATCCGCCACATAGATGTCCCAGCGGTCGAGTTTGGCCGGATCGGCCGGCAGGGTGGACAGCCCGTGCCCGCGCTGGTCGAGGGCGACAATCGCGAACTGCGCTCCCAGCGGCGCCAGGAGAGGGGCGTAGGTGCGTGCGTTGAAGCCGGTGGCGTGCAGGAAGACGAGATCGGGCGGGCGATCCGGGCCGAAGGCGATGCCAGCCATGTCCCCGCCACGCAGGGGAAGTCTGATGCGGCGAAACTGCATCCGCGCGGGATAGCGCGCTTCCCGTCCGGGCGAAACGCTGACGTTACGGCGCCCTGGCGACCGCGTCATCACCGCAATTCCGCCACTCCGAAGGCGGAGGGTCGCACCCTCACCGGAGACCTTGAGATGTCCGCTCTCTCCCGCCGCCCTGTCGCCGCCACCCGCACCGCCCTGCCAGGCCGCATCGCCGGTATCCTTCTTGGCCTGCTGCTGGCCGGATGCGACTTCACATCCCGCACCCCTCTGGTCAGCCTTGCGGACGCAGCCTGGCCGCTCGCCCCGGGCGCCTATGTGGCGACGACCGGGGCAGGCGATTTCGGCCCGGCGGACACCAATGAAGACCCGAAACCCGCCACCCTCGCCCGCGAGAAGGACGGATATGTGCTGAGCATGGCGGAGGAAGAGGCGCCGGTGCGGTTCCTGCTCTACCGCGCCTCCCCATCGGTCTACATCATGCAGGCGCAGCAGCCCTCGGGGCTGTGGACCTACGGCGTGGTGAAACGCGCCGGCGCGGGGGCGCAGCTCTACCCCCTCTCCTGCAACCAGTTCACGCGCGCCGAACTCGCACGGTTCAACGCCTCCTGGGAGAAGGAAGACGCGCGTCCCGACGCCGAGGACGCCAGCCAGGCCTGCATGTTCACATCCCTGGATGGCGTCGTTGCAGCCGCGTTCGCACTGCTCAACCGGGAGATGGCGCCGGCGCTGAAGCTCGCGCCCGCCACGCCGTGAACCAGGCGGCGAACCGCGTCAGCCCCTCTTCAATTGGGGTGTCCGGACGATAGGCGTAGTCGCGCGCCAGGGCCGACACATCGGCGAAGGTGGTGGTCACGTCGCCAGGCTGCATGTCGGCCAGGATCCGCGTCGCGGGGCGGCCCAGGGCCGCCTCCAGCGCGCCAACGAAGCGGGTGAGCGTCACCGGCTGGGAATTGCCGATATTGTAGATCCGGTGCCCCTTGTGCGGGTCGCCCTGCAGCATCCGCACCAGCGTCTCGACCACATCATCCACATAGGTGAAGTCACGCGACAGCTCGCCATGATTGAACAGCGTAATCGGTCGCCCGGACAGGATGGCGTCAGCGAAGGTCCAATAGGCCATGTCGGGCCTGCCCCAAGGCCCGTAGACCGTGAAAAAGCGCAGCCCCGCGAGCGTGAGCCCGTAGAGATGGGCGTAGGTCTCGCTCATCAGCTCACCGGAGCGCTTGGTGGCGGCGTAGAGGGACACGGGATGATCTACCGGGTCGGTTTCGCGAAATGGCCCAGCCCGATCGCCATATACGGAACTCGACGACGCATAGAGCACCTGCGCCAGGCCAGGCGTGCGCCGTGCGGCCTCCAGAACAGAAAGATGGCCGGTCAGATTGGACGCAGCATAGGCCATCGGATTTTCGATCGAGTAGCGAACCCCGGCCTGGGCGGCGAGGTGCGCGATGCGCTCCGGGCCAAAAGCGCCTGTAAGGCGCGCCAGCGCCGGCGCATCGGCGATGTCGAGGCGTTCAAACGCCACGTCGCCGATGCGGGACAGTTCGGCGAGGCGGGCCTCTTTCAGCGAGACGTCGTAATAGGCGTTGAGATTGTCGATGGCGAGCACGCGCGCGCCGGCCCTCGCCAGGGCCGCGCTCAGATGAAAGCCAATGAACCCCGCCGCCCCCGTAACGATGACGCGCACCGCGAGCCTCCCCCAGCGCACGCCGCGCAGCTCCCGGCTGGGACACTAACGGTGCGCCCGGGGCTGTCAATCGCGCGGCGCGCCGGGATCATCCGGGCGCCCCGGGGCGTGCGTGCGTGCGCGGGCCTGGCCGCGCCCGGACGCCCGGCCGCGCCGACGGGGCGTCAGGAACTTGACCAGGATCACAAGCGCCCAGCCGATCAGCGCGGCCGTGACGGCCACCATGACAAGTCGAGTTGCATCCATCGGGCGTGCTCCGGGCTTCGCGGCGCGGCCCATTGAGGCTCAGATTTGGAGAGGGTAAGACGCGGGCGTGATCCGGCCAACTGATCTTTTGCGCCCCGAACCCGCCGGGCTCTACTGTCCGCCCGGGGATTTCTGGATTGATCCCGTGCGCCCGGTGGACCGCGCAGTCATCACCCATGGCCATGCTGATCATGCGCGCGCCGGACACGGCGCGGTGCTTGCCACGCCGGAGACGCTGGCGATCATGGCCGTTCGCTATGGCGCGGATTTCACCGGCCGCACCCAGCCGGCGGCCTATGGCGAAGCAACCATGATGTCAGGCGTAGGCGTCACGCTGGCGCCCGCCGGGCATATCCTCGGCGCGGCGCAGGCCTGCCTGTCCTGGCGCGGCCTCACCATGGTGGTGTCTGGAGATTACAAACGCCGGAGCGATCCAACCTGCGCGCCATTCGAGCCGCAGCGCTGCCATGTGTTCATTTCGGAAGCGACCTTCGCCCTCCCGGTCTTCCGCCATCCCGACGATCGCGGCGAGATCGCCCGCCTGCTCGCCAGCGTGGCGCAGTTCCCCGACCGCACGCATCTCGTCGGGGCCTATGCGCTCGGCAAAGCCCAGCGCATCATCGCCCTGCTGCGGGAGGCGGGCTATGCGGAGCCGATCTTCCTGCATGGAGCAATGGAAAGACTGTGCGCCCTGTATGAGGCGTCAGGAATCGCCCTTGGCCCGCTCAAGCCCGCCACCATGGCTGCGCGCAGCGCACGCAGGGACTTCGCCGGCGCGATCGTGATCGCTCCGCCCTCGGCCTGCCGGGATCCCTGGGCGCGGCGTTTCGCCGATCCGCTCGACTGCTTTGCGTCGGGCTGGATGCGGATACGCCAGCGCGCCCGCCAGCGCGGGGTCGAGCTGCCGCTCATCATCTCCGACCACGCCGACTGGGACGAACTCACCGCCACCGCCCTGGAGATCCGCCCCGAGGAGCTGTGGATCACCCACGGACGTGATGACGCGCTGGCGCGTTGGGCGCAGCTCAACAATCTCGTCGCCAAACCGTTGAGCCTCGCGGGTTATGATGACGAGAGCGAGTAGGCGCCCGCATCACACACCCAGCCGGACCGACCGGGCGCGCAGGCTCTTGACGGCCTGCCGGCGAGACCCCGGGGACCTGCGCACGGGGCCAGCACCTCAGCGCGCAAACTTCTGAAATTTGATCCGGCTCGGGATGATTTCGGTGATGCCGAGGCGGCGCTTCTTGTCCTCCTCATAGGCCTCGAAGTTGCCCTCAAACCATTCCACGTGACTGTCGCCCTCAAAGGCGAGGATGTGGGTGGCGAGACGATCCAGGAACCAGCGGTCGTGGCTGATCACCACGGCGCAGCCCGGCCAGTCCTCAAGCGCGCTTTCAAGCGCCTGCAGGGTTTCCACGTCGAGATCATTGGTCGGTTCGTCGAGCAGCAGAACGTTGGCCCCGGAGCGCAGCGTCTTGGCGAGGTGGACGCGGTTGCGTTCACCGCCAGACAGAAGTCCGACCTTCTTCTGCTGGTCAGCCCCCTTGAAATTGAAGGTCGACACATAGGCCCGGGACGGGATCTCCCGCCCACCGACGGCGATCATGTCGAGACCGCCGGAGATCTCCTCCCAGATGGTTTTCTTTGGATCGAGCGTGTCGCGGGACTGATCCACGAAGCCGAGTTTCACCGACTCCCCGACAGTGATCGCGCCGCCGTCCGGGCGCTCCTGGCCGGTGATCATCTTGAACAGGGTGGATTTGCCGGCGCCGTTCGGGCCGATGACCCCGACAATGCCGTTTTGCGGCAGCTTGAACGACAGGTCATCGATCAGCAGGCGATCGGCGAAACCCTTTCTGAGGTGCTCGGCGATGATGACATTCGTCCCCAGCCGCGGGCCCGGCGGGATCTGAATGGTGGCGAAGGTCTGCTTTTCACGCTCAGCCTGGGCCGCCATTTCATCGTAGCGCGCCAGACGGGCCTTGGATTTGGCCTGACGCGCCTTCGGGCTCTGGCGCACCCACTCGAGTTCGCGCGCCATCATCTTGGCGCGGCCCTCCTTTTCGCTTTCTTCCTGCGCGGCCCGCTTGGCCTTCTGTTCAAGCCAGGAGGAGTAATTGCCCTCATAGGGGATGCCTTTGCCGCGATCGAGCTCGAGCGTCCATTTTGTGACCTGATCCAGGAAGTAGCGATCATGGGTCACCAGGATGACGCAGCCCGGGAACTCCTCCAGATGGTGCTGCAGCCAGGCGACGCTTTCCGCGTCGAGGTGGTTGGTCGGCTCATCGAGCAGCAGCATGTCAGGTTTCGACAGCAGGAGCCGGCACAGCGCAACGCGCCGACGCTCGCCGCCTGACAGCTTCGTCACCTCCGACTCGCCCGGCGGGCAGCGCAGCGCGTCCATCGCCATCTCGATCTTGGAATCGATATCCCAGGCTGCGTGGGCGTCGACCTGCTCCTGCAGCCTGTTCATCTCCTCCATGAGTTCGTCAGAATAGTCCTCGCCGAGCTTCATGGCGGCGGCGGAATACTGATCGAACAGGATCTTTTCCGGGCACTCGCAGATGACGTTCTCCCAGACGGTCTTGGCGGGATCGAGTTCGGGTTCCTGGGCGAGATAGCCCATCTTGACGCCAGTCGCGGGGAAGGCCTCGCCGGTAAAATCCTTGTCGAGTCCCGCCATGATCTTGAGCAGCGTCGATTTGCCCGAGCCGTTGACGCCGACGACGCCGATTTTGGCGTCCGGATAAAAACTGAGCCAGATGCCTTCAAACACCTTCTTGCCGCCTGGATAGGCTTTGGTGAGGTTCTGCATCTGGAAGATGTACTGACGCGCCATGGCGGGAGGGGTCCTCGGTAGGGAATAACGACCCGCGCCTTCTAGGGCGCGTGCGGCGCCAACGCCAGACCGAAGTGCCGAACGGCGTCGCCGGCTGGACGCGGGAGGCGCCAGGCGGCCGCACACGGCGCTGGCCATGACGCCGGCACGGACGTCAGATGTTCATCTTTTGTTCTGGACCGCTCGGATGGGCAATCTCTCGCGTTCTGTGCCTGGCGCGACAGCATCGACGATCGATTGTAGGGACCCGACGGCTCAGCGCCGCCGCATCCTGCGGGGCCGTTCTCATCGCGCCGGGCAGACGCGCGGGCCGCACGCCGGACGCAGCAGACCCTCCTGGCGCCCCCTTCTGCCGCTGTTCCCGGCCGGGATCAGCGGCCGGGAGCAGCGGCCGGGAGCCGCGTCCGGGGCCCTTCGCCGGTCGCGCAGAAGCGCCGCAATCAGCCCTCGCCCTGGACCTACGCCCGCCGGGCGAACGGCGCGGACACTTTCCGCATCTGGCCGACCCCAATCTGCTGGACCGGGACAGCGCCTGGGCCCATCCGCCAAATTCGGCGTGATCAGCGAATGACCACCCGGATTTCGACAGACCCAAGTGTCGGACCGTCCCGCAGATCCTGATCGTCCGTTGACGCCATATCACGCGCGTGATCGACTGCGCCGCACTGCGGCGCGTGATCGACAACGCCGCACTGCGGCGCGTCATCGCGCGCGCCCGATGGCGCGCGTCTGTGCTCCCTTGCTGCGATCGTCCTGCGCGTCGGTTTCGGGCGTCCGAGCCACGGGGCGATCGCCGCCCCCGCTGCTGCACTGCGCCACCTTGCAGTGACCCGTCCAGCCTTGGAGCGAGCCCGCCTGACCACGCATGATCCGATCGTCGACAACGACCTCGATCAGAGCTGCGCATCGCCGGTTTTCATCCGCCGGCGCCCAGACCTGATGTGCTCACCCTACAGAAAATCCGTCCCGCCGCCAATGTGAAAGTTAACGCTGCGGCGATCCGCGCCGGGGACCACTGCCGCTGTTCCGGGCCCCCAGGGCGGCGCGCGCCGCCGGCGTTGCGGTCCTCGGCGGTCACGCGCAGCCGGGGCCTGGGGCCGGGCGCGCGGCGCAAGGCGGGCCTGCAGCCCGGACTGCGCCTGCATCGCGGCCCGCCTGTCGGGGAGCTGGTCGGGGGCGGCGGCCTGCAGGCGCTGCAGAGGCTTGACAGGCGCGCGGGCTGCGGCGAGCAGGAGGCATGACTGACAGCATCGCGCAGCCGCTTGACGCCCTGGAGCTTGCCCGGGCCCTGATCCGCCGTCCCAGCGTGACTCCACAGGACGAGGGGGCGCTTGACGTGCTCGCCGGCGCGCTGGAACGTCTCGGTTTCTGCTGCTGGCGCATGCGCTTCGGTGCGGTTGACAATCTTTACGCCCGCCTGGGCGAGGGTGCGCCAAACCTGTGCTTCGCCGGACATACGGATGTCGTGCCGCCGGGCGATCCGCAGGCATGGTCGGTTGATCCTTTCGCCGCTGTGGTGCGCGATGGACGGCTGATCGGGCGCGGCGCAGCCGACATGAAGGCGGCGATCGCAGCGTTTGTGGCGGCGACGGCGGCGCGCCTTGCCGAAGCAGGCCCGCCCAGGGGCTCGATCAGCCTGCTCATCACAGGCGACGAGGAAGGCCCGGCGGTGGACGGAACAGTCAAGGCGCTTGCAGCCATCGAGGCGCGGGGCGAGCGCATTGATCACTGCCTGGTTGGCGAGCCCACCAGCGTGTCTGCGGTCGGCGACGTGGTGAAAAATGGTCGCCGCGGCAGTCTGAACGCGGTCGTTACGGCGGACGGCCGCCAGGGTCACGTGGCCTACCCTGCGCTCGCAGCCAACCCGGTGCGCGCACTGCTCGATTTCCTGAGTGGCGTGGCCGCGCGCCGGCTTGACGACGGCGCGCCCGGCTTTGATCCGTCCAACCTCGAGGTCACGAGCGTTGATGTCGGCAATACCGCGCACAATGTTATCCCGGCGCGCGCGGTCGCAAAGCTCAACATACGCTTCAACACGCACCACTCCGGGACGACGCTCACGCACTGGCTGCGCCAGGAAGCCGCGGGAGCGGCGGCGCGCCATCCAGGCTGCGCCATCCAGATCGACGCGCGCGTCACGGGCGAGCCTTTCTACACGCCGCCAGGTCCGTTTACCGCTCTTGTCTGCGCCGCGATCGCAGACGTCACCGGCGCCGCGGCGACGCTGTCCACCTCCGGCGGCACCTCGGATGCCCGCTTTATCAGATCGCATTGCCCGGTTGCAGAACTCGGCTTGCAGAACGCCACCGCGCACATGGTCGACGAGCAGGTCGAGGTGGCCGACATCGCCACGCTGACACGGATCTACCGCACCATCATCGACCGTTACTTCGCCTGAAATCCGCACGAGGCGGGTCAGACGACGGCGACGGGCGGGGCTGGCGGGCGGTTGGCGGGCTGGCGGTTGGCGTCGCGGGCGCGATCAGAAGCGCTCCAGCAGACGCTCCAGATAGTCGCGCTCCTCCGGCGTGGCTTCACCCCGCGCAGCGCGGCGGCGGATTTCTTCAAGAATGGCGCGCGCCCGCGCCCGCGCCGCCGCGTCGGGCACGCTCACCCCGCCATCACCGGTGGCGCCGCCGACGCCATCCATGCGCCGCCCGAGTGGATCAAGGCTCATCTGATCGGCCTGCATGCGCTCAGCCGCCAGCGACTGTGCGCCTTCGCGCAGCTGGGCGATCGCATCAGCCTGGGCCTGCTGCGCCCCCTCAAAGTCGCCCTGACGCAGCGCCTGCTCGGCGGTGCGCATCGCGCGTTCAGCGCGCCTGATGGCCTCCCTGGCAGCCTCGCTGCCCTGGGCAAGGCCCTCCTGGCTGCGGCTGAGCTGATCGGCGAGGCTGCGTTGGCGCTCGCCGAGAGAAGCGCCGCGGCCCTTGCCGTCGCCTGCCTGCCCCGGCTCGCCGCGTTGACCTTCCTGAAAGGTCTGGTCGCGCAGGCGGCGCTGCTGGTCCATCAGACCGGCGATCCCGCCCGCTCCTTCGCCGGCTTGTTCGCCGGAGCCTTGACCGGCCCCCTGCGCGCCCGGTCCGCCGTCCTGGCCATCGCCAGCCTCGCCCATCTGCATCTGAAGATTGGCGAGCGTTTCGGCCAGCTGGTCGAGCATCTGCTGGGCCTGCTCGCGGGCGCCAAGCTCTGACAGATCCTCAATGGCGTCCATCATCGCCTTCAGATCCTGCTCGCTCAGCGAAACCTGATCCTCCGCCTGACGCCCCGCACTGTCTCCCTGCTGCAGCGCTTCGGCGACCCGGGCCTTGAGGTAGTCGTCCACCGACTCACGCAATTCCTGCATCAGCTTCTGCAGCTCCTCCTGGCTCGCGCCGCGCTTCAAGGCGTCGGCGAGGTTCTTGCGCGCTTCCGCCAGCCGGCGCGCCGCGTCGCCGAGATCGCCGGTTTCCAGGGCGAGCGCAGCGTCCCAGAGGATCTCTGCAGCGATCTGCGCCTGCGGATTGGTGCGCGCCACGTCCAGCTGGGCGCGGGCGCGTCGAACGCCGAGATAGGCGGCGGCGCTCTCAAACAGGCCTTCCGGGTACAGCGTCAGGGCGTCGATCAACGCTGCAGCCCGCTTGATGCCGGCCGGTGCGCGCGTCAGGCGCGACAGCGCATCGTCGGTCGCGACTTCCGGCGCACGCTGCAGATCGCGCAGCGTCAGGGCGCGCAGCCTCGGCGCGGCGCCATAGCCCCGACGCTCGCGCACAATCTCGCGACGCGCCTCGATCGCAGCCCGTGCGACGGGGTCCTCGAACACGCGCTCCGGCAGTACGATGCGCTGCCTTTCGCTCTCTCCACGCTGGCCAAGCGCATCGATGGCGACAACCTGCACATCCACCGCAAGGCCCGCAAACGCATGGCGGGTGAGGTCGAGTTCCGCGCGCGCTTCAACGCGCCGGGGATCAGCGGCGGTCACATCGAGCGGAACTTCGTCGACCGGATCAGGCTTCAATCCCGGGCCGGGATCAACCACAGTCAGCTTCAGCATGGCGCGCGCCACGCCATAATCATCCTGCCCAGACCATTGAAAATCGATGCGTGCGCTGCGACCGCGATTGGGCGCCTGCGCAAAGAGCGCTTTGGGCGCCTCATCAGGGATCACGTCAAAGCGCCAGCGCGCGCGCTCGCCGAAGCGCAGCACCCGGACATGGCCGCTTGCCCTGAGCGTCAGGCGCGCCTCCCAGGCCTCCTCCCCGACCCGGACAAACGCAACCTTGCGTGCGCCCTCGCGGTCCCGGCGCTGCAGCACCGGCGCGCCGCGCGCGCCGGTGACGCGCACCGTCACCACCGAGCCTTCAGGCGCCTTGACCGGGGCCCCGCCGCGTCGATCTGTGAGGTAGATGGGCGCCGCACCCGTATAGGCCGGGGGCGTCGCCCAGGCCTCAAAGGCGAGCTCGCGGTCGCCAAGGAGCGCACCCCACGGCGGCCCGAGAGCGGTCAACAGGCGGCGCGGGGCGTCGGCGCCGGCGAGGACCGCAGCGCCGACCACGGCGGCGAGCGCCACGTAGCGCAGGCGATAGCGGTCGCTCAGGGCAAGCGCCGGACGCGCCCGCGCAGCCTTGAGCGCGGCCGCGCGCGCCGTCATGCGCTGCTGATGCAACCGCCAGAGTGCGAGCGCGGTTGCGTCACCGCTTGCCGGGCGATCCTCCAGCGCCGTCAGCGGGCGCTCAGCCGCAGGGCAATCCTCCTCCAGCCGCGCGCGCGCCTCCGCGACGCCGGGCCAGCGGAAACTGCGGGCCGCCCGCCACCCCGCAAGGACCAGCGCGGCAGCGACGCACCCCCCCGCCGCCGCGTGCGCGACAGGCGGCGCGTGGTCCCACGCCCCGGCGAGGGCGGCGGCGAGATAGACTCCGACGATGGCGAGCGGCGGCCAGGCCAGCGGGGCGGCGCGCTCCCAGACGAGCGCGCGCCGGGCGCGGCCTGTCTCCACCGCCAGAAGCGACTCAATTTCGGCCGGGCTCATCGCATCACCCTATCACTGCGCCCGCCACAGAGCCCATGAAAACGGCCAGTTTGCGGCCCTGGGCTGCAGCGCTGGCCGCCGGCGCGGGCGCGCGCCGCTCAGGGGCCGCTCAGGGGCCGCTCAGGGGCCGCTCAGGGGCCGGCGGCCAGCCAGTCCGGGGCGCTCTCAAGGCGCAGAATGTCATCAATGCTGGGGCGCGCGCGCACCACGGCGTACCGCGCCCCGGAGACCATCACCTCGGGGGTCAGGGGCCGGGTGTTGTAGAGGGAGGACATCGCCGACCCATAGGCGCCGGCGGTCATGATCGCCACCAGATCGCCCGGCGCGAGAGGCGGCAGGTCGCGCTGGACGGCAAAGGTGTCGCCCGTCTCGCAGATTGGTCCGACCACGTCCATCGGCGCCAGCGCCGCGTCGGCGCGCGGCTCGATCACGGGGATCAGGTCATGCCAGGCGTCGTACAGGGCGGGGCGCATCAGATCATTCATGCCAGCGTCCAGGACCAGGAAGGAGCGTGCGCCAGACGCCTTCACATCGATCACCCGCGCCAGCAGCAGCCCGGCGTTGCCAGCGATCAGGCGGCCCGGTTCGAAGGTCAGCGCGACGTTGAGGCCGCCGACCACGCGCGCCACCATGGCGGCGTAGGCGTCCAGGTCTGGGGCGGCGGCGCTGCGCTCATAGGGCGCTCCCAGACCACCGCCGAGATCGAGCCGGCTGACGCTGAGCCCGCGCGCGCGCAGACGGGCCACAGCACCCGCCAGCGTGGCGTAGGCCTGCTCGAGCGGGGCGAAGTCCACGATCTGGCTGCCGATGTGGACCGCGAGCCCGACCGGCTCGACGCCCGCCATGCCTGCGGCCTCAGCGTACAGGGCCTCCGCCTCTGCGAGACTCACCCCGAACTTGTTTTCCTTCTTGCCGGTCGAGATCTTGGCGTGGCCGCCGGCGGCGACATCCGGATTGACCCGGAAGACGATCGCCTGGCGCCGGCCCATCGCACAGGCGAGGCGATCGAGCAGGCGCAACTCCCGTTCGCTCTCCACATTGATCTGAGAGATGCCGGCGCGCAGCGCCGCACCCAGCTCCTCCTCGGTCTTGCCAACGCCGGAGAACACGATCCGATCCGCCGGGGTCCCGGCGCGCAGCGCGCGCTCGAGTTCGCCCTGCGACACCACGTCAGCTCCAGCCCCAAGGCGCGCCAGTGTCGCGATCACCCCGAGATTGGAGTTGGCCTTCACGGCGTAGGCAATCAGGCGCGGGGTGGCCCCGAGGGCGCCGGCGAGGGCGTCGTCGAGCACCCGGAAGTGTCGCTCAAGCGTGGCCGCCGCATAGACGTAGACGGGCGTGCCGACCTCCTCCGCAATTCGGGTGAGCGGCACATCTTCCGCCGTGAGAACGGACTCGCGATAATCGAAATGGCGCATCGGCGGGATGTCTTTCGGGGCGCGCGCTAAGGCGTCGTCTTCTGTTCATCCGTCTTTTGTGCGTCAGACGTGGCAGCCTCGCCCTGCTTTGGCGTCTGCGGCGGCGTCTTGGCCTGCTCGCGTTGGTAGTCGGCCTTCGCAGCCTCTCCCCAAAGCGGCGGCGCGCGCTCCAGATCGCCGCGCAGGCCGCAGCCGGCGACCAGCGCGCCACACACGAGTGCGCTCAACAGTTTCATGCGAGTTTCTCCTTCAACCGCGCGATCTGGGCGCGCACCTGGGCCGGCGCTGCGCCGCCATAGCTAGCACGGCTCTCCACTGACCGCGCCAGCGTCAATGCATCAAGCCCGGCCTGGGTGATGCGCGGCTCGATCGCCTGGGCCTCGGCCAGCGGCAGCCGCGCCAGGTCGCTCACCCCGATCGCCTCGGCCCGCTTCACCACTGCGCCGACCACGTGGTGGGCGTCACGAAAGGGCATGGCGAGCGTGCGCACGAGCCAGTCGGCGAGGTCGGTGGCGGTTGCATATCCAAATGCGGCGGCCAGCTCGAGGCGCTGGCGGTCGAACGCGATGGTTTCCATCATGCCGCGCATCGCCGCAACCGCGAGCGCAAACGCATCGAAGGCGTCGAAGGTGAGCGTCTTGTCGTCTTGAAGATCCTTGGCGTAGGTCAACGGGAGCGCTTTCATGATCGAGAGCAGGGCCTGCTGGTTCGCGGCGATGCGCGCCGCCTTGGCGCGGATCAGCTCGGCCGCGTCGGGATTGCGCTTCTGCGGCATGATCGATGAACCGGTCGACCACGCATCGGCGAGGCGCGCGAAACCGAATTGCGGCGAGGTCCACAAGACGATCTCCTCGGCCAGCCGGGACAGATGCATGGCGGCGATCGCCAGCGCGCCCAGCGCCTCCAGCGCAAAATCGCGGCTCGCCACGCTGTCCATCGAGTTGGCCGTAGGGCGCTGGAAGCCGAGCGCCGCGGCTGTCGCCGCGCGATCGATCGGAAAGCTCGTTCCGGCCAGCGCGGCCGCCCCGAGGGGACACTCATCAAGATGCTCAATGGCGGCGGCGAGCCGGTTGCGGTCGCGCAGGAACATTTCGACATAGGCGAGCAGATGATGGCCAAGCGTGACCGGCTGGGCTGTCTGCAAATGGGTGAAGCCCGGCATCACCCAATCGGCATGGGCCTCGGCGCGCGCCACGAGCACCCGCGACAGGCCCGCGAGACCGTCATCGGCCCCGGCCAGGGCGCGCTTGACCCATAATCTGAAGTCGGTCGCAACCTGGTCGTTGCGCGAGCGGGCCGTGTGCAGCCGGCCAGCCGGTTCGCCGATCAGCGCCTTCAGACGCTTTTCCACCGCCATGTGGATGTCTTCGTCCTCGCGGGCGAAGACGAACGCGCCGGCCTCGATCTCGCGCGCCACGGCGTCCAGTCCGGCGCAGATGCTCGCCGCGTCTGCGGCCGTCAGCACGCCCTGCGCGGCAAGCATGCCAGCATGCGCCTTCGATCCCTCGATGTCCTCGCGCCACAGGCGCCGGTCGACGTCGATCGACGCGTTGATCTGCTGCATGACAAGATCCGGCTTGGCCTCGAAGCGCCCGCCCCACATCTCGTTGCCGGCGCCGCCGGGGCTTCTAGATCTGTTGTCTGTCATGACCTCGCCCGTTCCGCCAACCGCCCCGCCCCGCCGCCCGCCGTCCCTGATCAAGCTCGGACTGGCGACCACCCTCGTCTTCGGCGCACTGGCGATCGTCTATGCCCTCTTTCAGGCGATCGGCAACCCGGCGCCGGCTGGCGGACTGCAACGCTTCGCCAGGGGCGACCTCGCCAAGCTTGAGGTCATCCCCACGCCGCCGGCGCAGCCGGACCTGCCCTTCACCGATGCGGCCGGGCGCAGCCGCACGCTCGCCGACTTCCGGGGCAAGGTGATCATGGTGAACCTGTGGGCGACCTGGTGCGCGCCCTGCGTCGCCGAGCTGCCGTCGCTCGGGGCGCTCGCAGCAGCCAACAGGGGTCAGCCGTTCGAGATTATCGCGATCAGCCTGGATGAGGCAGGCGATGCGGCCTTCGCGAGGGACTTCCTCGCGCGCCACGGCGGGACTGACCTCTCCTTCTATCACGACCCGAGCTACAAAATTCCCTTCGAGGCGCGGGCCCGCGGCGTGCCGACGACGATCCTCTACGACCGCTCAGGCCAGGAAATCGCCCGACTTGCCGGCGAAGCCGATTGGGCGAGCCCTGAAGCGAAGGCGCTGATCGCCGCGGCGATCGCGGGCTGAGCCAGGGGCTGCGCGCCCAGCGCGCGGCCGACACTGCGTCCAGACTTCGGCCGCCGCAACCGGCAGGCCCCGCGCCCGCGTCGGCGCTCGCTCACCCGGCCGCCCACGCGCGCCGCGGCTGGCGTCGAGCGCCTCGTTGACTCCTGCGCCAGGCGCTGCGCGGCGGCGCGGCCCGTCGGGACGGCGCGCGAAGAGGCTCGACGCCGCCTGCAGGCGCAGCCACGATGCGCGGACCACGCCTGCCGCGCACGGCGCCCAGACGCTGAGGCAAGACGTCCCAGGGGGACGCGTCACAGAGCCGGGCGGGAGAAGCGGTTGAGGCGTGCGCTTTGGCTGGGAGGAGCTTATGGCAGTCGATCTTCAGATGCTGGTCTATGCATGCCTGCTCGCGTTCGCGCAGCTGCTCATCGTGATACCGGGCGCGGCGGCCCAGATCGGCCTGCCTGCGCTGGTCGGCAATCGCGAGGGCTTTCCCGAACTGACCGGATGGGTCGGGCGGGCTGCTCGCGCGCATCGCAACATGCTGGAGAACCTGGTGCTGTTCGCGGCGCTGGTTCTGGTCGCCCACGCGGCCGGACGGTCTGGCCCTGAAACCGCCCTGGGCGCTCAGATCTTCGTGGTCGCGCGCCTCGTCTACGCCGCCGTCTATGTCGCCGGGGTTCCCTGGCTGCGCACTGTCGTCTGGCTTGCGTCCATCGCCGGACTGGGCGTGATCGCCGTCGAGCTCCTGCCGATCGGATGACGCACGGTCAGCCGCGCCTGCGCGCCGCGGCGCGCAGGCCGGCGTGATCCCAGGCCGGCGTGATCCCAGGCCGGCGTGATCCCAGGCGGGCGATGCTGCCAGCCCTGGCGGCGACCGCCCGCACACCTGCGCGGCGGGTCAGACGCCAGGCTGGTCCATGGCGCAGCGCCATCCGAATGCGGACGGCGCTGCGCTCCACCCGCGCGCGACGGACGCCTGCAACCGAAGGACGCGCGCTCCGGCGAAGCGCCTGAAGGCTTGAAGAGCCGCCACGATGAACCCATGGTAGCGGGATGGCTGGACCTGTC
This sequence comes from Hyphomonadaceae bacterium, assembly GCA_040381075.1. GTDB lineage: Bacteria > Pseudomonadota > Alphaproteobacteria > Caulobacterales > Aquidulcibacteraceae > JBEIHX01. Next base: position 137,545 of record JBEIHX010000003.1, on the reverse strand, counting down.
GATCCTGGGATGTTCAAGGAAGCGCTGATCGTTCTGGCAAGCGCCGCCGTCGTCATTCCGGTTTTTCACCGTCTGAAGCTCTCGCCCGTGCTCGGCTTTCTGCTGATCGGCATGGTGGTGGGACCGTTCGGCCTGGGAGCGCTGCAGGGCGACGCACCGTTCCTCAGCTACATCACCATCGCCGACAAGGAGATGATCGCCCAGGTCGCTGAACTTGGCGTGGTGCTGCTGCTGTTCATGATCGGGCTGGAGCTCAGTTTTGAGCGACTGCGCCTGATGCACCGCCTCGTGTTCGGCTTCGGCGCCCTGCAGGTGCTGTGCTGCGCAGCGCTCATCGCCGGCGTGGCGCTCGCGGCCGGCCAGCCTGCCGGATCAGCGATCGTCATCGGGCTTGCGCTGGCGATGTCTTCCACCGCCATCATCGTGCAGGTTCTGTCTGAGAACGGAAAACTCGGCAGCCAGTCCGGCAAGACCACCTTCTCGGCGCTGCTGTTCCAGGATCTGGCCGTGGTGCCGGTGCTCTTTGCAGTCGCCATGCTCGCCGACCCGCAGCGCGCCACCGGATCTGCGCTCGCCCTGGCGCTTGGCCAGGCGGCGGTCGCCATCGTGGGCGTGATCGCCGCGGGGCGTCTGGTGCTGCGCCCGCTGTTTCGCTCCGTCGCCGCAACGCGCAGCCCGGAGCTGTTCATGGCGGCCTGCCTGCTGGTCGTTCTTGGCGCGAGCGTCGCCATGGCGGCGGCGGGCGTCTCGATGGCGCTGGGCGCGCTCATCGCAGGGCTGCTGCTCGCCGAGACGGAATACCGCCGGCAGATCGAAGTGCTGATCGAGCCGTTCAAAGGCCTCCTGCTGGGCGTCTTCCTGATCTCCATCGGCATGACGATCGACCTTGCAGCAATCGCGGCGAACCCGCTCTGGGTGACTGGCGGCATCATCGGGCTGATCTGCGGCAAGGGGCTCGTGATTTTCCTGCTGGCGCGGGCCATCGGCGTGGCGGCGAGACCAGCCGCCCAGAGCGCGCTCGTCCTCGCACCCGGCAGCGAGTTCAGCTTTGTCATCCTGACCGCCGCGCTGGCCGGCGGGGTGGTGAGCGCGACCGCGGCCGGCTACGCGGCCATGGTCGCGGCCCTCACCATGGCGCTGATCCCCCCGCTGTTTCAATTGGGCGCCCGCCTGGACGTGCGCGCGACACGCCAGGATGGCGTCGATCCGGCGCTGCAGGTGCCGCGCGATCTCGCCGCTGCCCCGCGCGTGGTGGTGGCGGGCTATGGCCGCGTCGGCGCAGTCATCGCATCGATGCTGGACCAGCATGGCGTCGATTGGATCGCCGTCGACAGCGACGCCAAGACAGTGGCGCGCGCCCATCGCCAGGGTAAACCTGTCTATTTCGGCGACCTCAAGAACCCCTCGATCCTGGCGAGCCTCGATCTTGCCGACGCGCGCGCGCTCGTTGTCACGATGGACGCGCCCAAGGCGGTGGAGACAGTGGTGGCTGAGGCCCGGGCGCTGCGCGCGGACCTTCTGATCGTTGCACGGGCGCGCGACGCACGCCATGCCGCGGCGCTGTACGCAGCCGGCGCCTCAGACGCCGTGCCCGAAACCCTGGAGTCGAGCCTGCTGCTCTCCGAGGCGCTGCTGGTCGACATCGGCGTGCCGATGGGACTGGTCATCGCGTCGATCCATGAAAAGCGCGATGAGTTCAGGGCCGAGATCAAGGCGCGCTCCGAGACGCCGGAGGAGCCCCTCCTCGGCATGCGCCGCGATCGGGCGCGTCGGCTGTATGGGGCGCGTGCGCCGAAGCAAACCTCTCCCGGGCAAACCGCCCCAATGCAGACCATCAGTGATGCGGAGCCCCCCGCGGGCGCCTGAGGGCCGGGGCGGCGCGCCCGCAGACGCCGACCGCAGACGCCAAATGCCTCCGCCAACTGCCTCCGCCAACTGCCTCCGCCAACTGCCTCCGCCGACTGCCTCTGGCGAGCGTCAAGCCCACACCCGCGCCGCTGGCTTGAGCCTCAGAAGGAGCCTGACCCGGGGCTCGACCTGGTCCCGACCCTCGGGCTTCAGATGTGACAGGAACTCGGGGTAATCGGGCTGCGCCGCACGGGAACTTCGCCCAAGCTGGGCGCGCGCAGGCCGCTCCACCCCCAAGGGAAGCTCCCCGAAAGGGCTCCCAAAGGAAGCTCCCCAGCGAAGCCACCGAACACCCCCAGGGACGGCGGCCCGCGTCCCCCGATGACAGGGAAACACAGGACAGACGCGGGTCGCTGCCTTGGGGCTGTGACCATCTTTTTGCGATAGTCACGGGCAGTTTACACAAGTTTTGCGCGAAATGGGAGCACAGGAAGGGCGTTTTCCGCGGGCGATCGCGCGGTTCATTGAAGTTATCCACAGTCTGGTTTGAATGCGCCGCGATCACCGCGCGCACTAAAGTGACGCTAGCGTCATTTTTTCATTGATCCGAAAGGCGTCATTGGTTAGGCCGTAGCCTATAGAGGTCTAGGGCGCGGCGACCTGCAGCGCCGTCGACAGATGGAGACAACCATGGCGGATGGCGGCCTGGGCAATCAAATCACGAAGGACCAGATTTACGACGCGGTGGCGCCGACCGACTTCGCCGCGATGCTGGCGGTCGACCGCCACACCACGCGCTCGACGGCGTTCGACAAGATCATCTCAGCCACTCACGATCACTTCTGGGATCCGCTCGACAAGAAGTACATCGACTTCGACGAGCCGTTTGATATGGCGAACACCCAGATCATGCCGGACTACCTCGTTCCGGCCCTGGAAACCGACTACGTCCGCGATTTCTTCGCCGACAAGCCGAAAGAGCGGATCGCCTTCGTGAATGAAATGGCGCGCTGGCAGCTGTCTGCGATCCTGCATGGCGAACAAGGCGCGCTGAACCTCTCCGCTTCGCTCTGCCACGTGCTGCGGGACGCCGGCGCCCAGGAATATGCCGCCAATCAAACGCGCGAGGAAGCGCGCCACGTCACCGCCTTCGCGCGCTACATCAAGTCGCGCTGGGGGTCGCCGCTGCCGTGCGGCGAAGTCCTGAAGGGTCTCCTGGTCGAGATCGTCCACGCCCCGGAAGTCTACAAGAAGATCGTCGGCATGCAGATGCTGATCGAAGGCCTTGCGATGGGCGCGTTCGCGACGATTTTCAATGAATGGCGCGATCCCCTCGCCCGCAAGCTGACCCAGCTGGTGATGACGGACGAGGCTTTCCACCACAAATTCGGAAAGATCTGGGCCGATCGCACCATCCCGAAGCTGACGCCGGAAGAACACGCGATCGTTGAGGACTGGGCGGCGCACTGCTTCCAGACCCTTCTGTTCAACCTGGTTGCGCCCCACCAGATGAGCGAGATCTACGCCCGCTTCGGGCTCGACCCGATGAAAGTCATGGAAGAGTTCCAGAAAGTCGCGACCGACCATGAGCGCCGTGAGCGCATGAAGGAAGCGACCAACATCTTCCGGGTTCTCGTCAAAACCCTGTGGAACGCCAACATCATCACCGACCGGACAAAGGCGTTCTACGCGATGTACGTGAACTTCGCGGAGTTCGAACAGGAAGGCGACCATATGGTCGGCGATGACATCGCTGAACAGGGCATCCGCTTCCTGCAGACCATCAACTTCAACACCCGCACCGACGCCCTGCAACGTATCGCGGCGGAGTAAGGCCATGCGCCGCCGCCTGCCCAATGCGGCAGGCGGCAGTCGCAGGTTTGACGCGCGAATGCGCCCGGCCGAGGCAATGGTCAGTCCAGGCAATGGTTGGTCCAGGCAATGGTTGGTCCAGGCAATGGTTGGTCCAGGCAACGGTTGGTCCAGGCAATCCTGGACAATACCCCGCTTGGACAATACCCCGCCTGGACACCACGCCGTCTGAACAACCCGCCGTCTGGACGACACGCCGCGTGACAACGCTCCGTTGGTGCGCCGCGTGACCACTGCCATACGCATCGCCGCGGAGCGCCTTTCCCGGGAGCCTTACCCGGCGGACGCCGGACAGGCTGCAGGCACGCGCACAGCAACGGATATCTGCCCGGCCCTGGCTGTCCCAGCCTTGAGCCTACAGCGCGCTACCCTGCGTCGGCCCGCGCCCTGCGGGCGCTGGCGCGCTCCTTGATGCTCTGCGAGCGCAACTGCCCGCAGGCCGCCAGAATGTCGCGCCCGCGCGGGGTGCGGATCGGCGAGGCGTAGCCGGCGCGGTTGAGAACCGCGGCAAACGCCTCGATCGTTGACCAATCCGAACATTCGTACTCGGTCCCCGGCCAGGGATTGAACGGGATCAGATTGATCTTCGCCGGCACGCCCTTGATCAGGTTCACGAGTGCGCGCGCCTCGGCGAGACTGTCGTTGACCCCCTTCAACATCACGTACTCGAACGTGACGCGTTTGGCGTTCGACAGCCCAGGATAGGCCTTGATGGCGGCCATCAGATCGGCGAGCGGAAACCTGCGATTGAGCGGCACGAGAACATCGCGCAGCGCGTCGTTGGTGGCGTGCAGCGAGATCGCGAGCATCGCACCCGTGCGCGCGCCAAGTTCGGGGATGTGCGTCGCCACCCCTGCCGTGGAGACGGTGATGCGCCGGCGCCCGATCGCGATGCCGTCGCCGTCGGTGATGATCTCGATCGCGTCAGCCACCGCATCGAGATTGTAGAGCGGCTCGCCCATCCCCATGAACACGATGTTGGTGAGCTGCCGGTCCTCATTGGAGGTTGGCCATTCGTTCAGATCGTCACGCGCAACCATGACCTGGGCGACGATCTCCGCCGCCGTCAGATTGCGCACCAGCTTCTGGGTGCCCGTGTGGCAGAAGGAGCAGGTCAGGGTGCAGCCGACCTGCGACGAGACGCACAGCGCGCCCGCGCCCGCAACATCCGGAATGAAAACGGTTTCAACTTCAACACCCGGCCCCAGCCGGATCAGCCACTTGCGCACGCCGTCGCGCGCGACCTGACGCGCCGTGATCTCGGGCCGCCCAAGATTGAAACGACCCGCCAGCGTCTGGCGCAGGTCCTTGGCGATATTGCTCATCGCCTCGAAATCCGTGACGCCGTAATGGTAGAGCCAGCGCCAGATCTGCTCGGCGCGCATTTTGGCCTTTTCAACGCCGCCAGCTTCGAGCGCCGCGCGCAGGCCCTGCCGGGTGAGCCCGACGAGAGGAACCGGGGCCGCAGGCGGAGTGGCGCGGGCAAGATCGAGCGTGACTGAGGTCATTCCGCTCAGATAGCCCAAGCGCCCGCAGGTTTCGAGGCGCACGTCACACTGGGCTGCACACTGGGCTGCAGCCGCGCGCGCGGGCCAACCGCCAGACGACACCTGGCCGCATGCCGCCCCTCACACCCGCGCACGGCCGGAAGGCCCGCCGGACCCGGCGCACGGGCGGCGTCCGGCGATCAGGGCGCGGCCGCCTGGCCGCCAGAGGCGTCCGGGACGGCGGCGACAACCGGCGCCGCGGGCGTCGCATCCGCCACGCGCACCGCGGCAAGGGTGCGATCCCGCCCGTAGGCTTGGACCAGGGACATATATGGCGAGACCCATGTCCATCCCACGCCGGCGATGTTGGCCTTGATCTCGAAGTGCAGATGGAAGGTCGTGGCTGCGTCGCCGAAATCACTCGACAGATACCCGACCCGGTCGCCAGCCTTGACCGCCTGCCCCTGGGTGACAGCGAGTTTCGCCATGTTGAGGTGCAGATACCGGTAGATCCGCCCGCCGGCGCGTAACTCGACTGTGTAGGTCCCGACATTGGAGATCACGCCGTCTTCAACCGCAATCACCTCCACCTGGGTCACCTGGGTGCGGTCAACCTTCAGTGCGCGCGCCATCGCCCGACAGATCGACGACGTGCCGCCGCGAATGTCCACGCCCTGGTGCACGGCCTTGGACGGGCAGTTGAGCGTCGCACGCGTGCGCCCGGCGCGCTGCTCGCAGAAGTTCTCCCGCCAGGGATAGCTGAAGTTCGGGCCATCGCACTGGCCGCCCGGCGGGCCGCTCATGCCGCCAGCTCCAAACACCTGGCTGTTGATGAATGCGGTGGTCGCAACCGGAAAGCGGATGCCCGGAGCATAGACCGTTTCATCAATCACGCCGGTCCCCGAACCTGGCTTCAGATCGCCCGGCGCGTAGTACAGGAACTCCCCCGGCCTGGCCGGTCGCACCGGTTCCACCGGAATCGCAACCGGCGCCGGGGCGGGGGTCGGCGCCGGCCCGCCAGGACCGGCAGGTGCGGGGGCGCCCGGTCCGGCGGGCCCCGGCGGCGGCGCGTCCGGCGGCGCATCCGGCTGACTGACCGGGAGCTGACCCGATTGGGGCTGATCCGGTTGGGGGGCGGGCTGACCAGGGGCGGGCTCGCCCGGCGCAGGTGTCGGGGGGGCCGGCTGGGCGTCGCCTGGCCCCGGCTCCGCAGGTCCCGGCGCCGCAGGTCCCGGCCCCGCAGGTCCCGGCGCCGCCGGTCCGGTTTCGCCAGGACCAGGGGCTGGAGCTGGCGCCGGCGTCGGCTGCGGCGGCAACGGTTTGTCGCCGCCCTGCTCCTTGCGCCAGTTCTGGATCCGCTCCCATTCCCGCTGCACGACATCGCACCCCGAAAGGGCGAGCGCGGCGATGATGATTGGCGCCAATGTCAAAGGGCGGCGGGTCTTGATCGGCGTCATGACGTTAACTCGATCCGACCAGGATGAATTCTTCAATGGCCGCGCGCGCCTGGTCTTCCGTGATGCATTGTTCGGGGGCGACATTGTTCTTGCATTCGAAGGTCACAAGGTAACTTGCGCCGTAGCGGCTGAACGCAACCTCAGCGCCAGTCTCGGAGTAATTGAACGAGAAATCCTTGACCGGCTCCCGCGGCAGCGGCGCAGACCGCGGCGCCAGGATCCCTGTCTTGGTGCCGTTCACGATCATGTCGAAGCGCGGGCCGGGAAACTTCGCATAATAGCCATCGGCGGTGACCCCAAAATTCTTCTGGGCCGGATCGAAGGATTGCGCGGTGGCGGTGGAGGGCGCCAGGATCGGGATCGGCGACGTGACGGCGACGGCGATCCCGGCGTCGCCGCTGGCGTCCTGGCGCGCAGCCGGCCAATCGATCTCACTCTCCACCTCGACGGGCACTGTGCCCTCCGGGCGCTGCGGCCCTGACGCGGCCTGTGCGGGGGGCTGCGTCTGCTGGGGTTGCGCCTCGTCCGACGGCTTGGGCGCCCAGGGGAGCCGGTCGCAGGCCGCAACCGACAGGGTCGCGGCAAGACAGGTCGCGGCAAGAACCGCAGTGGCGGGCGTGCGCAGGTTCATGGCTTCACGTCTCCAAAGGGCGCGGCTTCATAATTGGGCTCAGCGTAGGCGACGCCGGGGGCGCGTTCCAGCGCGGCGGCGAGCTCTTTCGTGCGTTGCGTCAGATCGCCGCCGCCGCCGATCTTCACCCGAATGTCGGCCTCCCCGCCCAGACTGAAACTGTTGATGGCGAGCCCCTCGATCAGTCGGGGATCGACTTTGCCCTCGGACAGCAGGGCGCGCACGCGCGCTTCCGCCTCTGCAGGAGACCGCGCGTAGAGCGCAGCCAGCGACTGGGCGAGTTTCGGGTCCCTCAGCTTCACGACCAGCGACACCTCCCGACCGCCGGCGGCAGGACGTGCAGTGACCGACAGCGGCGGCGGACCGTCGCGCTCAAGAATGCGCCTGGTCTCACCAACGCCAGCCGGACCGGGGCCCGGGCTGCCTGCGACCTCCTCAGCATCGGCCACCGCCATCGGCGCGCCCGACGCATGGACGGCGGCGTCCTCGGACATCACCGGCGGCGGGGCGTCCGGCGCGGCAGGCTTCGGCGTCTCTCCCAGGAACACGCCAGCAACCGCAGCGACCGCAACGCCGCCGAGACCGAACCACCCGATGGTCTGGGTCCTGCCCGTCATGGCGCGCCTCCCCCGGGGCAGGCAATCCTGCATGCGAATCGGCGCGCCCCGGTCCGCAGCAGCCAGACGGGCGCCCCGGTTGGGTCAGGCGTCGCCATCGGCGTCACCGGCGCACTGTCTGCGGTGGGTCAAGCCGCGCCAGATCGAGGCGTCCCACGCCACAGGGGCGGTAACAGACCCCCGGCTGACCGGCGATGGGACGGGAGTTCGGGTAGGCGGCGCAATCGCCCGAGCACATCAGTTCGCCCCCGATCGGCGAGACGGCGCGCGACAGCAGGATCGAGGAGAGCTGCGCCGGCGTGGCCTGGGGATTCTCCGAGCGAATGAGCGCAAGCGCCGCCGTCACGTGCGGCGCGGCCATGGATGTCCCCATCTCATAGGAGTACAGGCACCCGGCCGTGATCGCAGCCCCTGACATCGGATCCTTGCAGCCCTTGGTCTTGCGCTTGGTCGACAGCACGCCGTCAGGGCGCCTGTCCTTGTCGTCATCGCGCTTCAGGTCGCCGCCAGGGGCGAGGATGTCCACCTCGGCCCCGTAGTTCGAATAGGGCGCGAGAACCCCACGCGCGTCGCCAGCGGCAACCACGATCACGTTCCGGCAGCTCGCCGGGGCGTAGCTGCGGGTGTCGGTGCGGGCGTTGCCCGCCGCGACCACGATCGTCGCGCCGGCGGCCGTGGCCGAGTCGATCGCATCCTGCATGGAACGCGGACAGGTGGTGAAGAGACCCAGGCTCATATTGATGATCTTGGCGGGATTGCGGTTCACCACCGTCGCCCCGTTCGAGTCGACGGCCGCCGCCGTGCCCGCCGCCCAGCGGATCGCATCATTGATGTCGGTCAGGCTGCCGCCGCACCGCCCGATGGCGCGCACCGGCACCAACGTCACGTTCCATGCGCCGCCGGCCACGCCGACACCGTTGTTGGAGTTCGCCCCGATGGTGCCGGCGACATGGGTGCCGTGGAAGCTCGACTCCGCATTGGGATCATTGGGGTCGCACTTATCACCCGGATCGTTCGGGTCCGCGTCCCGACCATTGCCGTCGGCGGCGCGGTCGACGTCGCGCACCATGTCAAAACCCGGGGCGATGTTCGGCGAGCCCGCAAAGTCGGGGTGCGACAGGTCGAGGCCGGTGTCGATCACCGCGACCACGACCCGGCGCGAGCCGGTGTTGCGGTGACGCGACCAGTAGGACCTGAAACTCGCGCCGCCAGGCGACTGGCCGGTCCCGGCGCCCTGGTCGCGCATATGCCATTGCAGGATCCACAAGGGATCGCTCGGGTCGGTCACCGGGGCGCCGACCACATTGGGCTCCATTTCGGTATGCACCACGAAGTTGGGCTCGACATATTCGAACGCGCCGGTCGCCTCGATCTGCTTCACCGCGCATTCCGTAGCGAGACCCATGTCCTTCCTGAGTTCGGCCGTCGACACGCCCTGCGGGCAGCCGTCGGGGCGCAGCGCCACCGCGTCCGGCGGCGGCGGGAGAGGCTCGGGCGCATCGGCGCGCCTGGGCTGAGCGCCGGGGATTGCGCCGGGGATTGCAGTCCGGGCGACGCTGGCCGGCTCAACGGCAGACGGACCGCCAGTCTCGGACTCAGACACGCGTTGCGGCCCGGACGCCGCGCCGGAACCGGCCAGGCGCGCGGTCTCGTCAAAGGCCATGGGCGCGGCCATCCCGTCGAGATTGATGACGATCACAGGCTCGGAGACGGCGTCCGCAAGACCGTCCCTGTCCTTTCCGGCCAGGTCGCGCACATGACCGTCAAGCTTCAGCGCCTCCAGCGCCCGCGCCGCCACGCGCTCCGGGTCCGCAGGCGGGGCGATCGACATCGCCCGCAGCGGCGCACCGCCGTCCTCCACAGCCATCGCTTGGGCTTCGATCACGGCTTCCTTCGGTTTGGCGATGATCTCGCCGGGCACGAACATCGCCGGGCGCACGCGCGCATAGTCCAGCATTTCCTCCGACACGGTGCGCGCCGCTGTGTCCACGGCGGCGAGCGGTTTTGGTCCCTGCGCCAATCGCGCCTCGACGCCGGTGCGCACATGCTGGCTGAAGGCTGCAGTGACCGCACGCAGGTCGTCACAACCGGACAGAGCCATGCACAGGGCCGTCGCCGCGGCCATGCCTGCAAGCTTTGGGCGGGTTTTCCTCACGGATCGCACTCCCCTCGATCGACCGGTTTAATAAAGCTTAACCCGTCGCGCTGCGCCAGCGGCTTCTCACGATCCCGGGCGGTTTGGCCGCGCGCATGACCGGATTGCGGCCAATCGGGGAGTTCCACGCGCCCTGGCGCAGGCTTGCCGGATGCTGCGCGGCGCGGGATTGCGCCCGCAGCCGCGGGGCGCGCCGGGCTGGCGGGTCCCGGAGCACCGCGCCCGACGGTCACCATCCACCTCGCGCCCCGGCAGCCCCCCCCGGCAGCCCCCCCGGCAGCCCCCGGCGCCCGCGGCCCATCGGCAGCCCATCGGCGCCAGCGGCGCACACCCGCGGCGGCGATCGCGGCATAAAGCCAGCCTATCGCTCACATAGACAGAAACGATTGGCCTTTGGCGCCCGCAGAACTAGGTTTCGACCCGCAGCGATGTGCGGCGCGCCGACCGGAAACCGGCGCGCGCGCCCGCCGTCGCCTTGTGGAGACGCCATAATGAAACTTGCCGAGTCAAAGACCGTTGAAAACCTCAAGGCCGCATTCGCCGGCGAAAGCCAGGCCAACCGCCGCTATCTGTATTTCGCCCAGAAGGCGGACGTCGAAGGCTTCAATGACGTGGCCGCCGTGTTCCGCTCGACTGCGGAAGGCGAGACAGGCCACGCCCATGGCCACCTCGAATTCCTGGAAGCCGTCGGCGACCCCGCCACCGGCCTGCCGATCGGCAACACCGCCGACAATCTGAAGGCCTCGATCGCCGGCGAGACGCACGAATACACGGACATGTATCCAGGCATGGCCCGCACGGCGCGCGAAGAAGGCTTCGAGGAAATCGCCGACTGGTTTGAAACCCTCGCCAAGGCGGAAAAGTCGCACGCTGGCCGGTTCCAGAAGGCGCTGGACAGCCTCGGCCAGTAAGCCCACGCGGCGCGGTCCCGTCAGACCGAACCGTCGGGTCGGCGCGCGACGCCCGAGCCTGTCTGAGGGCTCGGCCCAGGGCTCGGCCCAGGGCTCGGCCCAGGGCTTGTCCCAGGGCTTGTCCCAGGGCTTGTCCCAGGGCTTGTCTCAGGGCTTGTCCCAGGGCTTGTCTCAGGGCTTGTCTCAGGGCTTGTCTCAGGGCTCGCGCGCCGGACCCGTTCGACGACAGCGCCGGTTGCGCCAGCAGCCTGCACGCGCCTCAGTTGCATCGCCAGCCTCAGTTGCACCGCCAGCCTCAGTTGCACCGCCAGCCTCGGTTGCACCGCCAGCCGGCGGATCCGGGCGTGAAGGCGGGGCGCGAGGGCGGAACCTGGTCATACAGAAAGCGGTAGTGCGATGTCGGACACAGCGTCATCATCGGAGCCTTCATCCGTGAGGTCAGCCGCAGGGTCAGCTGCAGGCTCAGCAACTGGCGGGTCAGGCGGCGCGCGCGAAGGCAGCCTCGAGGCGCCGACCCGCCATCCTCTCGATTGGCGGTCCGAGGAGTTTTATGATTTCTCCAGGATCGAAGAGGAGATGGAGCGCGTCTTCGACATCTGTCATGGGTGCCGTCGATGCTTCAATCTGTGCGACTCCTTCCCACGGTTGTTCGATCTGGTGGACGAAAGCCCGACCAGCGAGCTCGATGGCGTGAAGAAGGAGGATTACAAGCAGGTTGTCGACGCCTGCACGCTCTGCGACATGTGCTTCCTGACCAAGTGCCCCTACGTCCCGCCGCACGCCTTCAATCTTGATTTTCCCCATCTGATCCTGCGCTACCGGGCCGCCGAACTGAAACGCGACGGCAAAACCGGCGAAGGCATGAGCAGCGCGCTCGCCAAAACGGATCGCAACGGCAGGATCGCAAAACCGATTGCAGGTCTTGCCAATTGGGTGAGCGACGTCGGCAACGACTTCACGCGCCCAATCCTGGAGAAGGTCGCAGGCGTGGCCCGCGATGCGGTCCTGCCGAAATATCACACGCTGACGCTCGAAGATCTCGCCGCCGTGCCGTTTCCGCCGAACCCGGAGGGCCCCTCCTTCGGCAAGCGCAAGGCCGTCGTCTACGCGACCTGCTTCGTCGACTACAACACGCCAGATACCGGCTACGCAGCCCTCAAGGTGCTCGCCAACCAGGGGGTTGAAGCGCGGGTCGTCTATCCGGCCTGCTGTGGCATGCCGCAGTTGGAGCATGGCGACATCGCCGAAGTGGCCCGCCGCGCCGAGACGGTGTCGCAGGAGTTCGCCCGGTGGATCGCCGACGGCTATGACGTCGTGTCGCTGACCGCAAGCTGCTCACTCATGATGAAGTTCGAATGGCCGCTCGTCCTGCCGGAAAACGAGCACGTGAAACAGCTGTCGCGCGCGACGCGCGACATTTCCGAATACGTGGTCGAAGTCGCCAAGGCCGACGGCCTCGCGCCGGGGCTGTCTCCTGTCAAAGGGGGCGTCAGCGTGCATCACGCCTGCCACGCGCGGGCGCAGAACATGGGCGCAAAATCCGCCGAAATGCTGAAGCTCATCCCGGACACCAAGGTTGATCTCGTGGAGCGCTGCTCCGGCCATGGCGGCACTTTCGGGGTGATGAAATCGACCCGCCCCCTTGCGAGGAAGGTCGGCAAGCCAGCGGCGCGCCAGCTGGCCCAGAAGGGCAATGACACTGTGTGTTCAGACTGTCCGCTGGCGTGCAATCACCTCGGCCTTCTGATGACCACGGAAATCGCCGGCGCAACCACGCCCAAGACCGCCCACCCGATCCAGGTTTTCGCTGAGGCCTACGGCCTTGTGTGAGCAGACCCTGAAGCAGCCAAGGAGCCAGTCCGCCCATGCCAGCCAATGAACGTCGCGTCACCACGGCAGACATCGTGCCGACCGCTGAGTTCGCGCGCCAGCGCCGCGAGCGCCGCCAGGCCTTGCTGCCCATGAAACGCCTGCGCCGCATCGAATTGGGGCCCTACTGCACGTTCTACTTCGAGTGCTTCGACACGATGCTCTTCCAGATCCAGGAGATGCTGCTGATCGAGAAGGGCGGGACAGAGCAGCTTGCCGACGAGATCGCAGCCTACAATCCGTTGATCCCGCAAGGCTCGGATCTGGTTGCGACGGTCATGTTCGAGATCGACGACGAGCGGCGGCGCGCAGCCGTCCTGGGCCGTCTGGGAGGGGTTGAAGAACGATTCTTCCTGCAGATTGGCCCGGACCGGGTTTACGCGGAACGCGAGGGCGACATCGAGCGCACGCGCGAGGACGGCAAGACGTCATCCGTCCACTTCCTGCATTTCCGGGTCAGCGATGCGCACAAGGGCGTGTTCCGCGATCCGCGCACCACCATCATGGTAGGCTGCGACCACGAGCTCTATGCGCATCTGGCGATCCTGAGCCCGGCCACCCGCGCCGAACTCGCCCGCGATTTCGCCTGATCCAACGCGCCGGACCTGAGCGCCCTAACGCCGGGACACGGGGTGGGCCACGGGTCGCGTGTCGGGCGTGGCGGAGTCCATCACATGGATCTGCGTCTGCGCCTGCGCCGGCGGCAGTCAATTGGAATGGGCGCAACCTGGCGCCTCCGGCTTGAGGTCAGCCTGAACGTGGCTGATTCGGATCGGCAGATCCCGCAGCCCAGGCTGCCTGCTTCGACAGGCACAGCAGGGGGCACGCCAGACGTGAGCCGTCCCAATCGATGCGTGGCGGGGTTTTGAAGACGCTCGCTGCGCTCGGAAAGCGTCGCAGCGCTGGGAAAGCCTCGCAGCGCTGGGAAAGCACAGGGTCTGGCCATCCGACAGGAAGCGCAGCATCGACAGCGCGATCCGTACACCGCCCTCCTCCGGGCGCGCGGACAAGACATGAGCTGCAGCAGCACAGACGTCACGATTTGCGGTTCAGGGGCTTCAACAGGATGTCTTCCAGCAACGGCGCATCAAACGCCGACGGCAGACCACCGCGAATGGATCACTGCCCTGCGGCCACCTGAACGCACAGAACGCCGCAAGGTTCAGCCCGCGATTGCGCGATTTGAGGCGCCTCAAACACAGGCGCGCAGGTGCGCAGATCACGGATCACCTCGACCCGGTCGGCCGCGTGCGCGAATCCCGCAGGACCATTCCTGGCCTCGCGGATGAAAACAGTCCTGACGACCCGGATGCAGCCACCCGTTGCGATTTGCAGCCACGCCATCCAGGCGAGAAATACTCAGGCCTGCGCCCACAGCGGAGACGACGCCTTCAAAAGACGGGACATGTGCAGGAAGCGCGCGATCGGGCGCCCCCCCTCGCTCAGGTCTGCCTCATACCATATCGTCTCGGTTTTCGGGCTTTCTCCAAGCGCCAGGATGCGGCCCGACACGCGGTAATCCGTATCCGCCAGGATCGGTCCAGCCAGGTGCTCTATCTCGATCGCGCCGTACAGGCCGACAAATTCGTCATTGATTGGAACAAGACCCGCTTCCACGGCCCTGAAGGCATCCACCACGAGATTGGCGGGCAACATGGCGCGCCCGTCCGCCGACCGGCCAAGCGCCGTGTAGGCAGGATCGTCACGCCCGGCGACGTAGTCCGCCAGCCGCGCAGCATCAATACGTGTGGCGACATCGCGCACCGCCGCGCCGACCCTGGCGGCGGCCAGGATGCGCAACGCGCGCGCCGGCCTGACCTGCCTCAGGCGCTGCTTCAAGGCGCTCTCAGGGTCGCAGCCGCCGACATGGGCGCTGCCCTCCATCACCCGCTGGCCAGCCTCGCTTTCCATCCACACCTCGCAGCGCCGCAGGGCGCCGGCCGCCTGCACCGGCCCGGCGCAGCAGCGCACCGGCTCGCCATCCGTGGTCGGTTGCAGGAAAAACAGCGACAGCCCGCCAGTCGCCCGCCATTCTGGCCCGAAGAGCCCAATCAGCAGGGGGGCGAACTGTTCCATGTGAATGGAGCCCGCCACCGTGCCGCCGCGCAGCCCCAGGGACTGGGCGGTTTCATCATGGTGGATGGTGCCTTCAGCCGCTCTCGCAATGTTGACCGGGCGCCGCCAGGCGCCCGCAGTCTGGCCTGAACTCATCGCAACCCCAATACATGCTTGGCGACAATGTCGCGCTGCACTTCATCCGATCCCCCGGCGATGCTCGCCGCACGCCCCGTCAGATAGCGCGTCACCTCGATCTGCGCCCAATCCGGGCCGATGGGCTCGACATGCCCGTCGGGCGCCTCAGGCCGATCAGGACATGGCGCGGCATACGCACCGGCGCACTCCACAAAGAGCTCGGTGATCGCCTGGATCACTGCAGTGCCCTTCAGCTTGAGAAACGAGGATTGCGCCCCAGGCGCGCCGCCAGCCGCCGTCTCGCACAGGGTGCGCAGTTCCGTGTGCTCAAGCGCACAAAGCTCGATCTCCAGCGCGGCAAGCTTGTGCGCAAAGTCGGGATTGTCGATCAGGCGCGCGCCGTTCGCCGCGATTGCGCCGGCCGCGCGCCGCAGAACCGTGACCAGACGCAGGGACTCAGAGACGTAGGCAAGACCGGTGCGCTCATGGGTCAGCAGGCCCTTGGCGTAGATCCACCCCTTGCCTTCCTCGCCAATCCGGTTCGCCTTCGGCACGCGCACATTTTCAAACGTCACCCGGTTGAGGTGATGGCGCCCGTCGATGGTGACAATCGGGTGCACGCTGACGCCCGGAGTGCGCATGTCGATCAGCAGAAAGGAAATGCCGTCCTGGCGGCGCGCCTCGCGCGAGGTGCGCACCAGACAGAACATCCAGTCAGCGATGTGGGCCCAGCTCGTCCAGATCTTCTCCCCATTTACGAGATAGTCGTCGCCATCGCTGTCGGCTGAGGTGCGCAGACTGGCAAGGTCAGAGCCGGCGCCCGGCTCGGAATAGCCCTGGCACCAGACGACCTGATCGCTTCGGATGCCCGGCAGATGGCGTGCGCACTGGTCCGGCGAGCCGTAGGTGTAAAGGACGGGCGCGAGCATTCCCATGCCCATGCCGCCAAGCTGGGCCGGCACGCCGATGGAGGTCGTCTCACGCTCCCACAGAAACTTCTGGGTCGCCGTCCATCCCGTACCGCCAAATTCGACAGGCCACCGATACGCCGACCAGCCCCTGGCCTCAAGCGCCGCGGCCCAGCGGGCGCGGGCCTGGGGGCTGTCGTCATAGGGCCGCCCAGGCGGGAAATGAGCACGCACAAAGGCCCGCGCCTCGTCGCGGAAGGCGATGTCTGCAGGCGTCAACGCAAGAAGCATGGCGACAGACTGCGCGATCGCCCCCGGCGCAGTCCAGTCAAATCAGGCCCGCCCGAATTGCGCCGCCGATCGCCGCGGCGCGGCCCTGTTTTTGTCCCGTCGCTTCTGGTGTAGTGGCGGAGGTCTCCGATCCAGCGGGCGTCAATGGTACATGTGTTCAAGCAGCGCGATCGGGGCCCTGAGGCGGGCGGCGACCGTCAGCGCCCCCTGCAGGCCTTGACCTCCGACCAGGCGCTCGTCGCGCTGCTGCTGGTGCTCCTGGTCCTCCAGACGGCGGCGAAGCTTTACCTGGCGCTGAGCGTCAACCTGCTCTGGGATGAAGCCCACTTCGTGGTCGCCGGTCGCCACCCAGATTGGGGCTATCCCGATATCCCGGCCGGCCCGGCCCTGCTCGCCGCAAGGGCCACAGCACTGTTCGGCGACACGGCGATCGGGCTGCGGGCTGTCTGTCTGGCGGCGGCCCAGCTCCTGCCGCTCGCGGTCTATTTTCTGACCCGCCAGTTCTGCCCCCATCGCGAGGCTGTGTGGGCGGCGATCATCACAGTGTTTCTGCCGACCACCGGCCTGCTCGGCGCTTTCTACTACCCGGAGGCCTTCCTGCAGCTGGCGCTCGTGCTGATGCTGGCCTTCCTGGTGCGCGCCATCAATGACGACCGCCTGTCAGACTGGCTGCTGACCGGCCTCACGGGCGCAGCCGGCCTGTTTCTGCACTATCGATTCGCGCTGGCCGGGCCGGCGTCCTGGCCTTCCTCCTGGCGACAGCCCATGGCCGTCAGCTGTTCCTGCGCCCGGGCCTGTATCTGGCCGGAGCCATCGCCCTCGCCGGGCTGGGGCCAGCGATATGGTACAACATCCGCGAGAATTTCGCCGCCATCGAGTTCCAGGCGGCGGCGCGCCACCGCTGGGCGTTCTGGCCGCCCGGGCTGCTGCACACGCTGGAACAGGCGCTGATCGTGACGCCGATCTTTTTCGCAGGCCTGATCGGCGCCGCGCGGGTGGCTTTGCGGCGGTGGCGCGAGAGCGAAGCCACCGCAGGCCTCATTCTGATCGTGGCTGCTGCGATCTTTCTGCCGTACACGCTCATGGCGCCGTTCAACAAGGCATACCTCTATCACTGGCCATTCATGGCCTATGCCCCGCTGATCGCATTCATGCCCCAGGCGCTGATCGGTTTCGTTGCGGCCGGGCGCAATTGGCTGACCCGCTCCCTGCGCGGTCTCTTGGTGGCGGGCGCGCCGGCGTTGGCGCTGATGTTCGCCGCCGTGGGGGCAGGACTTCTGCTGGCCTGGGCGCATCCGACTGGCCTGAAGCCGACCTACCAGCGGTTCCTGACCGGCGATTACGAACGCTGGTCTGCGCTGATCGGCCCGCTCGACACCGCACGGCGCGTCCTCGGACACCCGGGCGCGCCGGTCGTGATGGTTGGACATATCCCCGCCGTGCGCCTGCAGTTTCCCGGCGAGACGCTGAAGCCCCTGTTTGTGGCCCCTGATACGGACGATCCGATGAAGGGGTTCGACGATCTGCGCAGCCGGTGGGGCGATGACCTTGATGCGCTTGCCCTCGATTATCCAGGAGAGCTGGCGCTGATCGCCATTCCGGACGCCGGCTACGTGCTCGATCAGCAACCCGACATCGACCTGCGTCTGGATCTGTGCCGCCGGTTCGCTGCGCCGCGAAAGGTGATGCGCGTTGAGCTCGAGCCAGGCCTGCGCAGCGTTGACATCTATGCAGCAAGGGTGCGCGCGCTCGAAACGCCGCCGCCTGCGGTCTGCGGGTTCCTGCCGACGGAATACATGTTCAAGGTCGAGCGCGGCGCGACGCTGCCGCCGGAAGGCCAGAACCTCGCCGGGATCGCCGTCCACCCAAGTGGGATCAAGCGCGTGGAAGTGCTGTTGGACGGGGCCGTCATCGGCGAGGCGCGCCTTGGCCTTGACCCGACTGACGGGCGCGTCAGCCGTACCCTCGCCTTTGATCCCCGGTACCCCAAGGTGTTTTGGGACTTCTACCTGAAGAATGCGAACCTGGCGCCCGGGCGCCATCGCCTCGCGATCCGCGTGACGCGCTCGGACGGGTCGATCGCAGTGGGCGGGGAGCGCGCCTTCTACGCCGGGACAGGCTTCGAAACGCTGAAGCCGGACCTCCTCGCGCTGCTCGGCTACGACATCGCCGCGCGCCCGCAGGCGACTGGCCAGGACGCTCTGGGCGCGTCATCCGGTCAGCAGGGCTCGCCAGCGCCGGGCGTTGCGCCGGCGGGGCGGGAGGTCGGCGCTGCGTCCGCGCTCTCCCTCACCACCCCAGCCCCGCCAGCGCCCGGAACGATCAGCCCGGAAGGGCCGCGTCCAGCCGGGCCCGCCACGGCGGCGCCCGTCAGGTCGCCGGCGCCGGATCGCGCCCCGGCCGATCCGGGTACACTGCAGACCCCTTCCCCGTGAGTGGTCACTCCCCCATCGCCAGCCAGGGGCTGGCGTGCACCGGCGATGGCGCACCGCTCTTTCCACTGATGTTTGGCGTATCCGGTCCGCTCGGCCTGCCGCTGACCTCGCAGCAGGACGTGGCCCGGCTCGTGGCGACAGCGCTGGAAGGCGGGATCAACGCCTTCGACACGGGCCCGTCTTACGGGCGCGGGGAGGCCGAACGACGACTTGGGGCCGCCCTGCAGGGCGTGGCGCGCGGCGGGGTCTATATCTCCAGCAAGGTCGGGACGAAAATGGCGGGACTGCGCCGGCTGGTGAAGGACTTCTCAGCCGGCGGGATGCGCCGGTCGCTGGAAGAAAGCCTGACGCGTCTGGGGACAGATCACCTTGATGCGCTGATCCTGCATGGTCCGGCGCCCGACGTGCTGACGGCTGAGCTTTTCGACACTCTGGCGCACTGGCGAAAGGAAGGACTGTTCCGGCATCTGGGCGCCGCGGTGCGCGGGCGCGACGCCATCAACGCCCTGCGCCATCCCGACCTCGTCTGGGTGATGGCGCCAGCATGCTGCGACATGCCAGACGATGAATTCGCCGCTCTGGCAAGGCGCCGCGCCGATGGCCACAGGGTCATCGCCATCGAAACGCTGCGCCCCTCCCAGGCCCGCTGGCGCACGCCGACCCGCGCCAGCGACCTCTTCCACATCGCCCGCGCCGTGGTCGCACCACCTCGCCCCAGCCCGTCGCGGAAGCAGTCCCAAGACCCGGAGCAGGCTCTCACATGGGCGTTGCAGGAAGCGCCCTGCGACCTCGTGGCGGTCACAACAACGCGGCGCGCGCATCTCATCGCGAACATGGCGCTGGCGCGCCGTCACCGCGGCCTGTGAAGGCGGCCGGCGGAGCGCAACGCGATGCCGACGCCCGACGCCGGCGCACACTGCATGACGCAGTCGAGGGCGGGATTGACCCGTGGACGTTGCTGGGAGACAGGAAGCCAACCATGGAGGTCATCCGCGTGCATCGCCCGATCCTCGCGCTCACCGCCATCCTCGCCGCATCCGTCGGCTTCGCTGCGCCGATCCAGGCCGGTGAACGCCTGCGCAGCGTCTACGCGGCAAGCTGGCTCGGCCTGCCGCTCGGGAAGATCACCTACAACGTCGATTTCTCAGGGGGACACTTCTCGATCCACTCCACCATGGAAACGGGGGGCGTCGCCGCCATCTTCGATGACACAAAATTCACCGCCCGCGCCGCCGGCGTGGCCGACGCGAACGGGGTGCGCTGGTCGACATATGCCCTGGACCATGCCTACGCCCGGAAGTTCCGGCGCACCGAGATGTCAGCCCGCCCGACGGGTGTGGAGGTGGCGATCACGCCGCGCTACTCCAACCTGGGCGATCCCCCGGCAAGCCCGGAGCAGATCAACGCCGCGCGCGATCCCCTGTCCACGATGCTCGCCGTTGCGCACCTCGCGGCAAGTCGGGGCACATGCGCCCAACGGTTTCCGGTATTCGATGGACGCTTCCGCTATGACCTTGTCGGAACAGACCTCGGCGTTCGTCAGGCCCATGTCGGCGACTACCGCGGGCGGGTGCTTCGCTGCCGAGTGCAGTACGTTCCGGTCGCAGGCTTCAACACGGCGACACGGGAAGAAGCGCCCAAACTGCCCACGGCGGAATTCTGGCTCGGCGTCGATGCCAGGGGATCCTTCGCCGCGCCGGTCCGCGTGGCGATCCCAACGCCATTCGGGAGCGCTGTCGCCGCGCTGCGCAGCCTGCAGGTGACGGCGCCATGAACGAGGCTGACAGCAGCGGGCGGTTTTCACGGCGCGCCGGAGTCGCCGCGACGTTCTTCCTGGTGGCTGGCGTTGTCGCGGCGGCGGGCGGGCTCGGGCTTGCGCCAGTCGCCGCGCTCGCGGGCCTTGCCGTATTCCCGCTCCGGCGTCTCATGCCGGCCCTGACCAGGGGGGGCGCGGCGCTGCATTTCGGCGCGGCCTTCCTGATCTACGCCGCCCTCGCCACACTGTGGTCCCCGTACCGGGGCGCCACAGACGAGATCGGCGCCCAGATGGCGCGCACGATCCTCGGCTGGCCCCTCTATGCGGCGCTCGCCTGGGCAGCCGCCTCTGCCGACCCGGCCGACCGCCAGCTGATCCGCCGCTCCGGGATCGCCGCGGTCGTGGGATTGGCGGCCATCCTGCTCTTCGAACTGGCGAGCGACGGACATCTGTTCAGGATCATCCGCGGGGCCGGCGAAGACCCCGGAATGATCGAACGCAACCACGCAATCGGGGCGGCCTGCCTGATCGCCCTCGCCTGGGGCGCAATTGCTGCGCTGTCGCGCGGCGGTCGCCAGGCGCAGGGGCTTGGCGTCCTGCTTATCGGCGTCACGGGTTTCCTGAGCCTGCAATTCGGTCTGACCACGAATGCGACCGCCTTCGCTGCAGCCCTCACAGCCTTTCTGATCGCATCCGTGGCGCCGCGTTTCGCCGTCCTGCTCACTGCCGCCACGGCGGCGCTGGGGCTCCTGGCGGCGCCGCTGCTCGGCCCGCTCATCCAGCTTGCAGATCCGGCCTGGCTTGAGACACTTCCGACCTCCTGGAAACAACGGCTGGCGATGATGGACTTCGTCGCGCAGCGCGTCGCTGAGAGACCGCTTGCGGGCTGGGGTCTTGATGCGTCCCGCACCTTCCAGGCGCCGATGACAGTGGACGGTCTCACCACCACCGCAGTCATGCTTCACCCGCACAATATCGGCCTGCAGATCTGGCTGGAGCTCGGCGCAATCGGCGCCGGTCTTGCGTCACTGAGCATGCTCGCGCTCGGCGTGCAGGTGGCGCGCGCACGGCGCGACGACCGGGTCGGCGGGGCAGCCGCAGCTGCGAGCCTTGCCGCATTTTTCTGCCTCGGCTTCTTCAGTTTCGGCCTCTGGCAGGAGTGGTATGGCGCGCTTGGCTTTGCCGCTGCGGGCCTCGCCGCCGCCGCCGGACGCCTGCGCAGTCCGAACGCTGCAGGATGACCTCCTGAGGCCCCCGGATCGTCGCGTTCAGAAACAGAATGTGAGATGAGACTGCGCCGTGATCAGGCCATAACGCAGCGCGCGCCCCTTGGTGAAACCGCAGACACGGCGAAGATCAATGTTGAAGCCAGCCCCCGAGCATGCCCCGATTGCGTTCATTGATCTGTTGGCGCAACGCCGACGGCTCGGTGCACGTATTGATGACGCCGTGATGCGCGCCGTAAACAGCGGCGCATACATCATGGGCCCGGAAGTCGGCGCCTTCGAAACCGCGCTCGCCTCCTTCGGACAGGCGCATCGCGCGCTGGCCTGCGCGAATGGCACGGACGCGCTTCTTCTGGCGCTGATGGCCTGGGGGATCGGCCCCGGCGACGCCGTGTTCTGCCCAAGTTTCACGTTCGCAGCAACCGCCGAAGTCTCTGCCTTGCGCGGTGCAAGCCCGGTATTTGTCGATATCGATCGGCGCACCTACAATATCGACCCGACCCATCTGGAAGCCGCCATCGCCGATGTGCAGGCGCGCGGCGAACTCTCGCCGAAGGCGATCATCGGCGTGTGCCTGTTCGGTCAGCCGGCCAACTATCCCGAACTGCGCCGCATCGCTGACGCGCATGGGCTTAAATTGATCGCCGACAGCGCCCAGGGCTTCGGCGCCACAATCGACGCCCGCCACCCCATTCATTGGGCGGACGTGACCACAACCAGCTTTTTTCCTGCCAAGCCCCTTGGCTGCTATGGCGACGGAGGCGCTGCGCTGGTGCGCGACGACGCCATGTGGGAGCTGATGGACTCGCTGCGCTGGCACGGCAAGGGAGAGGACCGCTACGCCTACGCCCGGATCGGCGTCAATTCGCGACTGGACACGCTGCAGGCGGCGATCCTCATGGAGAAGCTTGCAATTTTTCCTGAGGAAATCGAACGGCGCAATGAAGCGGCCGCCCGCTACGACGCTGGCCTCGCCGGGGTCGCAACAACGCCCGTCGTCGCGCCCGGCTATCGCTCGACCTGGGCGCAGTACACAATCGAGGTGGACGACCGCGATGGCCTGATGGCGCATCTCAGGGCGTACGGCATTCCAACGACCGTCTACTATCCGCGGCCACTGCACACCCAACCGGCCTATCGCGCCTATCCGCAGGGACCGGGGGGGCTGCCGCGCTCCGAGGCGGCGGCCGCACGGGTGGTCAGCCTGCCCATGCACCCCTATCTCGACGCCGACGTCCAGGACCGGATCATCGCGGCGGTGCGCTCCTTTCATTCATGACGCCGGCGCCGGAGCCGGTCCGCAGCAGGACACAGGACACAGGACACAGGACACAGGACGCAGGACACAGCCACCAGCACGTCCGCGCCCAACCCCGCGCCTCAATGCGGCTCCCGTCCGCCGCAGGGCGGGGCTATGCTCGCTGGCTGTGGAGCCCGTCATGATGATTCGCCGCGCGCTGCGCCCCGCTCTTGCCCCCGGTCTGGCGCCCTGTTTTGCGCCCTGTTTTGCGCCCTGTTTTGCGCTCTGGCTTGCCCTCTGGCTGGCGCCGTTGTGCGCGCCGCCGGCGCACGCCCGCGTGGTCGCGGCAGGACCAGACCATTTCACGCTCAATCTGGAGGCCCTCGCCGCCACGACGCCGCAGCAGGCCTATCGCAGGTTCGTGAAAATCAGTGATTGGTGGTCCGACGCGCACACCTATGGCGGCGACGCAGGCAAACTTGATCTGGACGACAGGGCCCAGGGATGCTGGTGTGAGGACCTCGGTCTGAGGGGCGGTTTTGCCGAACATTTGCGGGTGGTCTATGCGGCGCCGGGACAAATGCTGCGCCTTCAGGGCGGGCTTGGACCACTCCAGGAACTGGCCGTCAGCGGATCAATGACCGTGCGCTTCGAAGCGGTCGCAGGCGGCTCAAGGGTGACCCTGTCCTACGCGGTTTCGGGCCATGCGCCGCAGGGCCTCGACACTCTTGCGCCCAGCGTCGACAGCGTCCTTGCCGAACAGCTCGCGCGCTTCGCGACACACACCGCAGGGCAGCTCAGAAACTGAGTTCATCCGGGAAACGCCGGAAGAACGCAGTCCGGGCCGCGTCGAGCAGCTCGCGGTCACCCCGGCTGTCGCCATAGGCCGCGATCAGCTCGAAGGGAGCAGCGACATGATCCTCGAGCCGCCGGAGTTTTTCAGGGCCCCAGCAATTGTCGCCGTCCAGCTTTCCGGTCAGGACCCCGTCAGCGGCATGCAGGCGCGTGGCGACAAGATCGACCTGCAGGGCGCCCGCGACCGGGCGCAGCAAGACCTCCGGCGACGCTGACACGATCACGACGCGATGGCCGGCCTTGCGGTGCGCGTTCACAGTGGCGAGTCCGGCAGGATGAAGGCGGCGCAGCAGCCGGCTGCGTGCAAACTCTTCGGCCTGTGCGGCGAGCGCCGCCTCGCGCACGCCGGCGAAGGCGGCGCACAGGAGCGCCTCTTTCGCACCCGTGCGCTGGCGCAGCAGCCAGCCTGCGGCAATCGACGGAGCGGCTGCAACCGCCAGGGCGCAGCTCGCCCACAGGCCGCGCCGATGGCTCAGAAAGCCCCAAACGGCATCGCCCGGCGCGAGCGTCCCATCGAAATCAAAGGCCGCAACCCGCAGCACCATGGCGTGTCCTATACGCCCGTGCGCAGGACTTGTCAGCACGCCGAGAGGCGGGCGCACGACGCCGGCAGCGTCAACGCTCCCGCAACCGGCCCCGGCGCGGGGGGAGGAGGCAGCCCCCACCTCCCTGCTTGATGGACGCCAAAGGCTTCACTACACCCGCGGGGCGCGCGCGTCGCGCGCACGAGGGTCAGCATATGCAGCGCAAGGGGATAATCCTGGCCGGAGGTTCTGGCACACGCCTGCACCCGATCACCCTGGGCGTGATCAAGCAACTCCTGCCCATCTACGACAAACCGCTTATCTACTACCCCCTGTCCGTGCTGATGCTCGCCGGCATTCGTGACGTGCTGATCATCTCCACCCCGCGGGACCAGGCCGCCTTCCAGCATCTGTTCAAGGACGGGTCACAGCTCGGGATGAACATCCAATTCGCCGTGCAGCCAAGTCCGGATGGGCTCGCGCAAGCCTTCCTCATCGGTCGCGATTTCATCGGTTCCGACCCGGCGTGCCTGGTGCTGGGCGACAACCTGTTCTACGGCGGCGGGCTTGAAGAGCAGCTGGCGCAGGCCAATAACCGCACGGACGGGGCGACCATCTTCGCCTATCACGTCAACGACCCCGAACGATATGGCGTCGTCGATTTCGACGGCGCCGGCAATCCGGTCGCGATCGTGGAAAAACCGACGGCGCCCACATCGAACTTTGCCGTGACCGGGCTGTATTTCTACAGCAACGACGTTATCGACATCGCCGCATCGATCAAGCCATCCGCCCGCGGTGAGTTGGAAATCACCGACGTCAACCAGGCCTACCTGAGCCAGGGCCGGCTGGCGGTGCAACGCATGGGCCGTGGCTTCGCGTGGCTGGACGCAGGCACGCCCGACAGTCTGGTGGACGCCGCCCAGTTCGTGCAGACGATTGAAAAGCGCACAGGACAGCGCATCGCCTGCATCGAGGAAATTGCGTCGCGCATGGGGTTCATCAGCCGGTCCCAGCTGGAACAGCTCGCCAGCGCATTGGGCAAGAGCGACTATGGACGATATCTGCTGCGGGTGGCGCAGGGCGCTTGAGCATCTCACGGGCGTGCGCAGTGGCGTGAAGACGTTGGCGTGAGGACGTTGGCGCTAGGACGTTGGCGCGTCGGCGTCACAGCCGCCCAGGCCACGCACAGTCATGCTGACAGGAAGCCACGCTGATACAAGACGACAGTCATGCCAAGCCGTGGCGATGCCAGGTGGCGGCGATGCGAGGTCACCGTCGTGCAAGGCCAGGGCGATGCGGGGGTGTGCATCAGTCAGCCGCCGCAGCCGCAACGACGCGCTCTACACCGTCGCGCCAATCAAAGGGCGGGGCAGACAACGCCTCGCTGAACCGGGTGGTGTCGAGGCGGGTATCGCGCGGGCGCCTGGCCGGCGTCGGGTACTGCGCCCTGTCGATGCGCTCCAGTCCGGGGCGTTTCAACCCCCGGCGCGCCATGGCGTCAAACACCGCTTCGGCAAGATCTGCCCAGCTCGCCCACGGCGCCCCCGCGGCCAGATACAGGCCGGCATGGCGTTCGCCCGCAAGCAGTCGCTCCGCCAGCGAGAGGCACGCTGCGGCGAGATCGTCGGCGCATGTCGGGTTGCCGACCTGGTCGGCGACGACGCGCACGACATCCTGGCGTGCGGCGGCTGCGATCATGGTCCGGACAAAATTGCGTGCGTGTGCGCTGAACAGCCAGGCGGTGCGCAGCACCGTTCCGCCATGCTCAATCACGGCCGCATCACCCAGCGCCTTGGAGTAGCCGTAGGCGGAAATAGGGCGCATCGGGTCAGCCTCGACATAAGGGGCGCCCTTCTCGCCGTCATAGACGTAGTCGGTCGAAATGTGGATGAGCGGGATCGCCCTCGCCTCACTGAAGCGCGCCACTTCGCGCACCGCGACCGCATTCAACCCGAGCGCCCGCCACATGTGCGTCTCGGCGCCGTCGACGTCTGAATAGGCCGCCGCATTGATGATGACGTCCGGCCGGACATCGCCCAGAAAGGCGCGCAGCGCCGCGCTATCCTGCATGTCGCACGCAGCGCGCCCGGCGCAGACCAGCGTGTGCGGCTGCACGCCAGCCGCCCGCCCCCCGGCATGGACGCGAATGCTGGTCGCGAGCTGTCCGGTTTGGCCAAGAACCAGGATTGTCGCCACGTTTCGCCTCGATTGTCCCGCGCATACCCCTTTTGGCGCCCCTCTTGGCGCCGGCCTTGGGACCTGTCCAGGGCGAAGCGCCGACAATCCGGCGATGCTGTACGGGCAGCACCTGGCGACTGGCTACCGGGGCGCTCTTGTGGAATTCTGCAGCCTCGGTGCGTTGAAGGCGGGGCCCAACCCCATCGCAGCGACCACAGATTGGCCATGACGAACAGGGGACATGACCCATGCGCGTGCTGGTGACCGGGTCCGCCGGCTTCATCGGGTCCGCCGTCGTGCGACGGCTCAAGGCGGCGGGGGCCGTCGTTGTAGGCTATGACAAGCTCACCTATGCAGGCGTGGCTGAAGCCGGCTCTCCGGTGGACGCGCTGGTCAAGGCCGATATTGCAGATCCAGCCGCAGCAGAGGCCGCCCTGCAGACCCATCAGCCCGACCTGGTCATGCATCTGGCGGCGGAAAGCCATGTTGACCGGTCCATTGATGGACCGGCCGTTTTCATCCAGACCAATATCGTCGGCTCCTACGTCATGCTCGAGGCGGCGGCCCGCTACTGGCGCGGACTGGACGAAACCCGGCGGCGCCGGTTCAGGTTTCATCACATTTCAACTGATGAGGTGTACGGATCACTTGGGCAGACAGGTCAATTTACCGAGCAGACGCCCTACGATCCGCGCTCGCCCTACTCTGCGAGCAAGGCGGCGTCCGATCACCTTGTGCGCGCCTGGAGCGAAACCTACGGCCTGCCGGTCGTGATGACAAACTGCTCGAACAATTACGGCCCGTATCACTTTCCCGAAAAGCTGATACCGCTCACGATCCTCAATGCCCTGGAGGCGAAATCCCTGCCGGTCTACGGCGATGGTTCAAACGTACGCGACTGGCTGTTTGTGGAGGATCATGCGGACGCACTCTATCAGGTGGTCACACGCGGGCGCATCGGCGAAAAATACAATGTCGGGGGCGATGCAGAGCGCACCAACCTTCAGGTGGTGCAGGCAATATGTGACACGCTGGATGAGATGCAGCCCGATCCGGCCGGTTCGCGCAGGCGCCTCATCACATTCGTGTCAGACAGACCCGGCCATGACTTCCGCTACGCCATCGACCACAGCAAGATCACGCGCGAACTCGGCTGGAGGCCGTCGGTTGGGTTTGAAGAGGGGCTTCGCCTGACCATCCAGTGGTATCTGGACAACCGCGCATGGTGGAGTGCGATCCGGGACGGGGTCTACGCCGGCGAGCGGCTGGGCGCGCGGGCGGAGTGAGGCGATGGAGATCCAGCGTACGGCGATCGAGGGCGTTCTGATCCTGACCCCCAAACGTCTCCATGACGACCGTGGCTGGTTCGCCGAGACCTATGCGCGCAGAACCCTGGCGCAGGCCGGCGTGGACCAGGATTTCGTTCAGGACAATCACTCCTACACCGCCCATGCAGGTTCGGTGCGGGGGCTGCACTTCCAGACCGAGCCTTTCGCCCAGGCCAAGCTGGTGCGCTGCATCCGCGGCGCCTGCGTCGACGTGATCGTCGACATTCGACACGGCAGCCCGACCTTCGGGCGCCATGTCCGCATTGAACTCTCGGCCGGGAATGGCGTGATGGCGTTGGCCCCGATCGGGACGGCGCACGGCTTCTGCACCACGGCCCCCGATACGGAAGTCACCTACAAGGTCTCGACCTATTATTCCCGAGATCACGACGCGGGCATCTTCTGGAACGATCCCGATCTTGCCATTGACTGGCCTGTTGCGGCGCAGGCCGCACGCCTGTCGGCCAGGGACGCGGCGGCGCCCCGGCTGGCTGATCTTCCGGTTCTGTTCCGATACTGACGCCGGCCACGCCACGACACCCGGCCGCAGGGCCAGGGCCAGGGCCAGGGCCAGGAAGCGCAGTGCGACGCACCTGGACGGCCGGCCAGGGCGCCCGCCGGCATTGCGGCGGCGCGGAACCGGCGCCAAAAGGCGCTGAGCCAAAACGCTGAGAACGACAACGCATCGAGGGGCGAATGAGCGCAGGGTTGCAGGGAAGCAGGACGCTGGTCGTCGGAGGCGCAGGGTTTGTCGGCTCGAATCTGGTGCGCCAGTTGCTCGCCGGAGACGTCGGGTCGATCCTCATCGTGGACAATTTCCTGTCAGCAGACATGTCCAACGTCCCTGACGATCCCAGGATAACCCTGGTTCCGCGCTCCATCGTGGAAGATCGGGTGTTGCGCGAGCTGCCCGATGATCTTGACTATGTCTGGCATCTCGCCTGCTTCCACGGAAACCAGTCCTCCATCGCCGATCCGCTGCGCGATCACGACAACAATACGCTGACGAGCCTCAAGCTGTTTGAACGGCTTAAGGACATGAAATCACTGAGGAAGGTAGTCTATGCCGCCGCAGGCTGCGCGGTGGCGGAGAAGACCTTCGATGGGGCAACCGCTACAAGCGAAGACGCACCCGTCTCGCTCTTTCACGACAGCCCGTATTCGATTTCCAAACTCATCGGAGAAATGTACGGCAACTACTACTTCACGCGGCACGCCATGCCTTTCGTGAAGGCCCGGTTCCAGAATGTCTATGGTCCCGGTGAGATCCTCGGGGCCGGGCAATGGCGCGGCACGCCTCACACCGTCTGGCGGAATGTGACGCCGACCTTCATCTGGAAAGCCCTCCATGGCGAGGCGCTGCCCGTGGAAAATGGCGGCGTCGCCAGTCGTGACTTCATCTTCGTGGAAGATATGGCGCGGGGCCTGATCGCCTGTGCAGTGCATGGCGAGGCAGGGGAAACCTATAATCTCGCCTCAGGCGTCGAGACCACAATCCGGGAACTGGCAGAGCGGGTGAACCGCCTCACCGACAACACCACGCCGATCGCGATGACCCCGGCGCGCGATTGGGACCGCTCTGGCCAGCGCTTCGGCGACCCCGCAAAGGCGCGCGAAAAGCTCGGTTTCGTCGCAACGGTGTCCCACGAGGTTGGCCTTGAGCGCACCATCGCCTGGACCAGGGCGAATCGCGCCACCATTCTGGCCTGCATGAAAGCCCACGCGCTGTTCGTGCCGGCTGTGCGCGCCTATGCCGGGCCCCAGTCCTGATCGCGGCCTGTTCCCACTGTGCGCGCAGGCGCGTGCGCGGAACGCGGGCATGACCGGCGCCAGCCATGCCCGGCTGCCCGGGAAGACCCCGGCGAACCGTCCGCAGCGAAGCCCCGTCAGGCAGCCCAGCCCTGCTTCAGGCAGACGCCCGCAGGATTTCTGCAATCCGCCGTGCGGTGTCGCCGTCTCCGTAGTCGCTGATGTCGCGGCGCGGGGCATAGGAGTCAACCGTCCACAAGCGGTTCCATCCGCATGCAATGGTCTCCACCCACTCCGTCTCGTCACGCATCGTGACGCACGGCACCCGGTGGAAGTAGGCCTCTTTCTGCAGACCGCCGGAGTCGGTGAAAACCGCCTCGGCGTTTCGCACCAGCTGGGTCATATCGATGTAGCCGAGCGGGTCGACCAAACGCACGCCGTCAGGAGGAGCAGCCCGCAACTCAAGGATCTTGCGGGTGCGCGGATGAACCGGAAAAATGACCGGCGCCGCGCGGCCCTGGTGCGACAGCCAGTCCATGAGCGCGTTCAGCCGGGTCGGGTCGTCCGTGTTTTCCGCCCGATGGATCGTGGCCACCGCGTACGTCTTGGGCGCCAGATCCAGCGACTGAAGGATGGAAGACTGGCTCTGGGCGCGCGCAGCCGCTTCCAGCGCCGCGTCGTACATGACATCCCCGACAACCTGGACCCCGCGCTCCACCCCCTCCGCACGCAGGTTGTGGGCCGCGGTCTGGGTCGGGCAGAACAGCAGCGTGCTCAGATGGTCCGCCATTACGCGATTGACCTCCTCCGGCATGCGCCTGTTGAACGACCGCAGTCCAGCCTCGACATGGGCGACCGGGATGTGCAGCTTGGCCGCGGCAAGCGCGCCGGCAAGCGTCGAGTTGGTGTCGCCATAGACCAAAACCCAGTCCGGCCGCTCCGCCAGGAGGATCTGCTCTATCTGCTCCAGCATCCGCCCGGTCATCGCGCCGTGCGGCAGCGAGTGGACGTCGAGATGATGCTTCGGCGACGCGAGGTCGAACTCGGTGAAGAATACGTCGGACATTGTGGCGTCAAAATGCTGGCCGGTATGAACCATGGTCTCGCGCAGACCCGCCTGTGCGAGTGCGCGCGCGACCGGCGCAGCCTTGATGAACTGGGGTCTCGCCCCGACGATTGTGACGATTGATAGACTCATGACCGGTTCACATAGCCACTATCGCCTCGTATGGGAATACACATCCGAGGGCCTGCACATGTTCGCACGTACCGGGATGGCCTGATGCGGATCCTTGTCGCCTACTCGCTGCAAAGCACGTTTGTGCAGAACACGCTGGATTATCTCACCGCCCTGCAGAAGCACCTTCAGGCAGATGTCGACTTCGTGCATGTGACCCATGGCGCGATCATGGATTTCGACATGGCGCAGTACGACGCCGTGTTTCACAGTTATTGTGCGCGTCTGTGCTTCCCGGGCTACGTATCGTCGCATTATCTGGCGCATCTGCGCCGGTTTCGCGGACTTAAGGTGCTCGCTGTTCAGGACGAGTATGACGAGACAGACGCGCTGAAGGCAGCGATCAGGGATCTGCAGTTTGACGTGGTGCTCACCTGCACGCCGGAAGAACCGCGCGACTACGTGTATCCTGCCGCCGAGTTTCCCGGGGTGCGGTTTGAGCGTGTCCTCACGGGCTATGTGAGCGATGACCTCGTGTCAGCGCATGGGGCCGGCGCGCCGCTGCGCGAGCGGCCCATCGTTCTTGGATATCGCGGTCGCGACATCGGCGGTCGGTATGGACGTCTGGGTTACGAAAAATACATCATCGGCGTTCGGATGAAGGAGATCTGCACAGCGCGCGGAGTCCGTTGCGATATCGCTGTAGATGAGCAGAGCCGGATCTATGGCTCCGCATGGTTCGATTTCGTCGGCGCCTGTCGCGCCATGTTGGGCTCTGAATCCGGCTCAAATGTATTCGACTTCGACGGCTCCATCGCCCGCACCTATCAGGACATGGCGAAAGCCCGGGGCGGCGCAGTCTCCTATGAGGACTTTGAGCCGATCGTGCGCGCGCACGAGGAGAAAATCGACATGGGCCAGATCTCGCCGCGCGTCTTTGAGTGCGCCGTGATGCGCACGCCCATGGTGCTGTTCCGCGGCCGCTATTCCGACGCCATTCTGCCCGATGTCCATTATATTCCGCTGGACAAGGATTTCTCCAACGCGGACCACGTTCTGGATCGCCTCAGCGACATTCCTGCGCTTGAGGCGATGGCGCAGAGGGCCTACGACCACCTCGTTGGCTCTGGAGAATTCAGCTATCGAGCGTTCGGCGCACGCACCGGTCAGATCATCCGTGAGGAGATCGCACGGCGCCGAAAGCCCCCCATACATGCAGACCCCATCCCACAGCCCGATCAGAGAGATCTCCAGCTGCGCGGCCAGAGGCCCACGCCCGCACCCGGCAGCCACGAGATATTCCTGGATGAACAGAACCGCTATTACGCGGGCGTTTATGGCGATGAGGTAAAACGTCTCAACGCAGAAATCGCCCGCCATATGGGCGTGTTGCACGCCGAGATCGCCCGCCTGAACGCGGTCTATCAGAGCAGCCGCCACAGGGAGGCGCACAGCCGCCAGGCAGACGGCAGGCAGGCCGTCTCCGCCCTGCCCGACGCCCGCTTCGCAGCATCGTGCAGACGCGGGGCCGATGAGGATGCAGCGTTCCGCGAGGCAGAGAACGTCCAGCAGACGGCCCTCAAGACCGCCCCCGCGCCGGGCGCCTGGAAGCGAATGAGCACTCTCTATCAGGAGCGTATTGCAGCCCTCAATGCTCACCTCACACAGATCAATGCTGCGTATGAGGATCTCGTCGGACGGGCGAATGTCCTGATCCTTCTCAATACCCTTGAGGGCCAGGCCTTGGGCTGGCGCGCGACCGAGGAGACGATTGTCAGGGAGAAGACACGTCTGGAGCACGATTATGCGGTCGAACATGCCCGCATCGCGGCCATGTCCGCAGGACAATGGCGCCATGCAGGACCCCCGGCCCGGCTGGATCTGACGATGCCATGCCCGCCAGACAGGATGGAGGAGGCTGTCGCCAGCCTGCGTCACCAGGCCCACGCGCTGGGCGGCGAGCCTGTTGACTGGACTGGCGTGAGCCGGGAGATTCAGGATCGTCTGGCTCTCGCCGCGCGCCAGCGCAGCGACTATCTCGCCGCCTGGGACAGCGCGGCGCGGCGCGCGAACCAGGCGTTCGCGGAAATGGCCGCGGCGGCGCGTGGCCTGGGGATTGGCGGCGCGCGGGTCGGCGCACGCGCCGCCCTGCTCAAGGCGCGGGTGGTCGCGCAGAGACTCCGCTGGGGGGCCCGGACCAGAGCCCGCGAACTGAAACTCGCGGTGCGTCTGGGGCCGCGCTGCGTGTTGGCGAAACTGCACGCTGTGTGGCGAAGGCTGCGCGCCCGCTAGCGCAGCGGACCCACCACGGCGTCGGCGCCCGCGGTCGCCCGCGAGATCCATCTCGCCGAACACAGCAAGTCGATAAGGTCGTTCGTCTCGACCGGGGCCGCAACCGAAATCATAGCCGGGTTCTGCCGCGCCGAGGCGACGCTGGAAGCGGCGAACGCCCTGGCCAACGCCTCCGCAGACCGAGCATCTATGTCTGAACACCTGCACAAGGGCGCTGGCCCTGATTACCCTGCGTGCGACATTCGTCCTCACTGTCCGTCGCACCGGCGCTGCAGTCAGAAAGCCGGGACGCTGCCCCAGACTGCGCATGGCTGCGCACCGCGTT
The DNA here is from genome assembly GCA_040381075.1 of Hyphomonadaceae bacterium. GTDB lineage: Bacteria > Pseudomonadota > Alphaproteobacteria > Caulobacterales > Aquidulcibacteraceae > JBEIHX01. Next base: position 104,218 of record JBEIHX010000003.1, on the reverse strand, counting down.
CCGGCCCTCAAGCCGGCCAATCCGCCAATGGCCTCATGATCGCGCGACGTTCACCGCCAAGGCTTGCGAAGGACGTCTTTCACGGCGCTCAAAAGCGCAACGCTCCCCTGCCCGCCGCCGCTGAGCGTCTGCAGAGCGGCAAACTCGCCAGCAAGACTTGCGTGGCGCGAGACCAGCGCCTGATGGTCATCGCCAAGCCTCTGATTGTGCGACACGAGATCCTGATAGTGTTGCACGAGCATCTGATGGTGCATGGCGAGATCCTGATAGGACCTCACAAGAAAATCGTAGTGGCCAGAGAGGTCCTGATGATGTGAAGCAAGCTGTGCATATTGATCCGCCAGCACCTGATACTGGGCGGCGACCGTGTCATGGGCCTGCCGATAGGTGGCGAGGCCAGCGCCGGCGACATCCAGTTCAACGCGCCGGTCCCATTGGCCGCGCAGGCGCCCGGCGAGCATCGTCTCAAGAACTGGCGCGCCGCAGGCATAACGCCTTGTCTTGCTGTACTCCTCCCGCACCACGGCGTCAAAGGCAGTGATCTGACTCTCGAGCCACCACCGCGGATTTTGCGCCACCTCGTGGTAGGCCGCCTCGATGATGGCGCGTGCACGGGCAGGGTCACGGATGACACTCGCCACAGACGCCATGTTTGAATGGTCACGCGCCAGTTCGACATAATGCCGGCCAGGCTGCAGGACGCCTGAGTAAGACCCCGGATACAGCACGAGCAGCGTGCGCAGGGCCGCCGCCTCGAAAACCCGAGGCGAAATGACTTTGATCGCGATCTGACCGTCACGATCGCCGAGGAACCTGTCGCGGATCACCCGGGACGGCGCATCCGGATTGTTCCTTTCGAACTCTTCGGCCGCCGCCTGGATGTCGCCGGAGAAGTCAATGAAACTGACGCCGCTTTCAACCCCGAGGGTGCATTTGGATGACGCAATGAAGCGAATCCAATCATCGCCATAAATTCGCTTGTCCTCCGCCGATTCGATGTCGCAGCGAAGTCCATAGGCCTTGGCGTCTTCCTTGAAGCGTTCCCCGATCAGGAATTTCTCTTCCGCAAAGGCGCCGTACCAGGCAAACCCCCGCCGCGCGCGGTAGGAAACGTCGATGGAACGCGCTTCATACTCGGGAACCGCCAGGGCAGTCAGGTGTCTGGGAACAAAACCCGTAAGCGTGTGCTCAATGCGGATCTGATCGAAATAAGCCGTTCGATAGATGGCGCGCGTGACCTCGGGGTTGGTCACACTGTACAGGACCTGAACGCCAAGGTCCTCAATCGCCGCATTCTGCCGGTCGATCCATCGATATTCATCCTGGATGAATGCGACCTTCAATCCGTCAAAGGCGCGCAGCTTGGCCGCAAGGGATGGTCGTATGTGGTTGGGGTCCGACAAAACGACGGAATAATGCATCACGACAACGTCAAAATGTTCAAGCGCGATTCCGGCCTCCGCGCAGAACGTGGCGTCAATCGGCGTTACAACGTGGGCTGAGTGGGCGACGAAGGCGGAGATATGATCAATCACCGTTCCGATATGAACGGAAGCGCCCGAACAGATCAGCAGGATCTGCAGCGGGCGGTCTGCTCCCTGGGATCGCAGATGTTGATCCGTCGACGTATTGTCGGTCATGGTGCTTGCCGAATGCTTCTGGACGCACGCAGCTGATCGGGCGACGCAGTGGCGCGACACCCGCGCGGGGCGGCTCCCGCTGCATGCGCGGACGCGGAAGCTGACCCATCCCGACCGCCTCCGCCACGCGCCTGCCCGCTGGAGCCTCCCGCGCTCATACGCCAGAGGCCCGAGCCGGCAGCCTTGGGGATGTCGTCATTTGACAGCGGTGGCATAGAGGTCAAGACCCATCCGGCGCGGCCAGGAAGACAGTAGGAGATCTTCGCGCGTGCGCGGTGCGAACGGCGGCTCGCTGTCGATGTTCTCCAGCGTGGCGCGGAACCGCGAAAAGCCGCGGCAAAGATGGCGCAGCGAGCGCACCGAGATCCAGTCCGTATGAGGCGCAGCCTCCCCGCTCGCGCTCTGGTCGTACGCGGCCCGCTGGCGGTTGCTCGAGGCCCCGACGCAGCCGCGCCGGCCAAACGTTTCAGACAGCCAGTAGCGTACGGTCTCGGCGCGGGACTGGACGAACCTGCGATAGGAATAGGCATAGTAGACCATGAAAATCAGACGTCCGCCCGGACGCAGCAGCTCATGGCAGCGTGCGATGGCCGTCTGAAGATCACCCGTATGGTGCAGGCAACCAATCGCGATGATGATGTCGAATGACCCCGGAGCAAAGGGCGGCGCCAATATGCTTCCCTGACGCGCTTCGCCCGCAAGGCCAGCCTGACGCAGACGGTGATTGGCCATGGCCACGGGGCCGGCTGCGATGTCGAGCCCGGCATAGCGGGCGCCGGATTCGGCGATCCTCTGCGAGACCGTGCCATATCCAAGCCCGACCTCCAGCACATCCTTGCCGGCCAGCTGGTTGAACGGAATATGCAGGAACAGATAGGGATAAAACGCGAAGTACCAGTCATCGAATTTCTTCAGGCTGGCAGGCGATGAGTCAGTCACACCGAGCGACCGCGCAAGCTGGGTGCCGCATAACTCGCTCCAGAAACTGGCGTTCTGATCGTCGATGACTGCCTGCTGGGCGGTAACTGTCTGCTGGGCGGTAACTGTCTGCTGGGCGGTAACTGTCTGCTGGCCGGTCCCTGTCTGCTGGCCGGTCACTGTCTGCGTCGCCGGAGGCGTCATCGGTCGTACCTCGTGATCGGGCCGGACGGGCCCGGCCCTGGATCGCCCGGAGTGTCCAGCACGGGCCTGCCCCTGTCGAGGGCGACGCGCCGGCCGGGCGAAGAGAGCCGGAAGCAAGCTGAGCCGCCAGGCGGCGTCAACCCGTCTGACGCATCGCCCGCCGGCGCGGGACGTGGCGCGCCCGCCGGCGCGTCGGTCCGGGAAAACCCGCGATCAGGGGGCTTGCATCAGGCCGGTCGCCCGCTAGGGTGCCGGCCCGCGGGAGGGTTCGCTCAATTCGCGGCGCTGTCTCCCGCGGTCGGCCGCTTCGGTCAGTAGAAAGTTCATGGCGCCCTTCGCCGACCCCCGCGACCTGCTCTTCGCCCTCGGTTTCGCCGCCAGCCTTCGTCGTGTCGCCCGCGCGGCCGGCGTGACCCTCGCCGCGTGGCGGCTGGCCGGGCGAAACGTGCTGGTTCCGGTTGTCCCAGGCGGCCTCGTCGCCCTGTCATCGCTCCTGGCCGCCCCGGACATGGAACCGACGATCCGGGTGGCCGCGTCAGCGCGCCGCCTGCTTCGGCTGATGGCGCCGGAAGCGGCCTGGCCGGAGGCGGCGCAGTTCGACCGGTTTCGCCAGGCGTGTGCGCGCCTGTCCCCCTCGGCGCGGATCAGGGTGGCGCGCCTTCTGGCGCCGGCCTACGGCGAGACGCGCGCGCTGACCCGCCCATTGCGCCGCGCTTTTCTCATGAGGCTCGCTTTCGCCGCGCCATCCCTCACGCCGTGGATGCGGTCAGTCGGACGCGGACCTTGCGCGCCTGGGGACCGGGCCGACGATCGCGCGAAGGTCACAGGAACCGGCGCGCCGAAAGCCCGCTCGGCGCTGTTCCTGCACAGCGCCTATTACAATTTCGGCTATCTCGCCAAAGCGCTGCGGGCGCGCGGCTGGGACGCAGTCTCCGTGTCCACCGCAGATCCTGCGGGTTACCCCGCTCTCTACACCCACGGACACGACATCGTTCTGTACGATCCCGATCCCGTCGTCATGAGGCACAAAATCGCCAGCTTCTTTGCACAGAACCAGGAGCGTTTCGGCGTCGTGCACTTTTACGGCGTCGGGGCGGCAAGCGTGTTTTATGAAAACTGGGACGTCAGCCCTGCACATCATAAGATGCCCTGGGACTTCCTGGAATGGAAACGCCGCGGGGCGCTGATAGGCTACTCGACGTCGGGATGTCTCGATATGGTCAGCCAGTCGTCATTCCGGTCGTGGAGCGCCGGCATGTGCGCCCTGTGTCCGAACGAGCACAAGGACGCCATCTGCTCGGACGCCAAGAACCTCGCCTGGGGGTGGAAGGTGGCGGCTCTGGCGGACCTGATCTCGCTGGAGACCGATGTGCGCCTGGATGCGCGCCTGTCGCCCAACGTCTTCCACGAACCGCTGACTTACGCGCTTGACCCGCAGGTGTGGCGTCCCGGCCTTGAGATCCCGGAAGAATTCCGTCAGGAACGCGCCACCCCCGACGAGGTGCTGGTCTATCATGGCGTGGGCAATTTCGAGACCAGGTTGCGCGAGGGACGCAATGTGAAGGGCACACACGCCGTCGTGAGCGCCATCGAGGCCCTGCAGGCGCAGGGCGCACCCATCCGGCTGATGTTCGTGCGCCAGACGCCCAACCTGCAGAACCGCTATTTCCAGGCCCAGGCGGACATCATTATCGACCAGCTGCACTACGGGCGCTACGGCGCGACTGCGCGCGAGGGCATGATGCTGGGACGCCCTGTCGTGGGAGCCGTGAATGCCCGTGAGCCGTTCGGACAGCCCTCGCGGTGCATCAGCGAGTGTCCGATCGTCCACGCGACGCCCGACACCATCCTCGATGTGCTCGCCGGCCTGGCGCGCGATCCTGCAAGGCGCGCGGCAATCGGGGCGGCGTCTCGCGCCTACGCCCAGACATGGTGGGCTGCCGACGTGCTGGCCGAGCGGTTTGAAAGGGTCTACGACCACCTGCGGGCGACAGGCCAGGTCCCGTCATTCGAGGAAGTTGCGTGATGGCGCGGCGCATTCTGGTGACGGGTGCGAATGGACTGCTCGGACGCGCCTGCGTCGCCCGCCTGCTCGCCCGGGGCGACAGCGTCATTGCAGCAGTCAGACACGGCGCTGCGCCGACAGGCGCACAGACCCTGCAGCTCGACCTTGCCGGCGACATCGCCCCGGCGCTCGCCGGCATCGCGCCGCCGGATTGCATCCTGCATCTGGCGCAGGAGCATGGCTGGCATCAGTTTCCCGCCAACAGCAGCCGGATCACCCGGGTCGCCGCGGGCGCCACAGCCCAATTGCTGGAATATGCATCGGGGAGCGGCGTTGTGAAATTCGTCTATGCGTCCTCAGGCGGGGTGTGCGGACCATCGCCGGCGCCGATCCGGGAGGACGCACCGCTGCGCCCCGCTGGCGAGATCGGCTTCTATCTCGCGGCAAAGGCTGCCGGCGAGATGCTGGCGCAGGCCTTCACGCCCGCCCCTTTCACCACCAGCATCCTGAGGTATTTCTTTATCTACGGTCCGGGCCAGCGCGAAGAATTCCTGTTGCCCCGCCTGTTCGCATCAGTGCGCGCGCGAACGCCCATCACACTCGCCCGGGGCGTGGGCCCCCGCCTCAACCCTGTCTTTGTCGATGACGCGGCCGACGCCACGCTTGCGGCGATGGACCACCCTGTGACAGCCGTGTTCAACATTGCAGGGCCTGAGACGCGATCGCTGGTTGAGGTGGTGCGCATCATCGGGGAGGTGACGGGCGTCGCTCCCGTGATCACTCAGACTTCTGAGACCCCGAAGGATATCGTGGCTGACGTGTCAGCCATTGCGTCGCTATATCAGGCGCGCACTGGCCTGGAGGCGGGGCTGCAGGCGATGGCTGCAAGCGGTGTGAGGCAGACGTGATCGATCCCTGGAACAGCGACCCACCCTGGATCGGCGACGACCCGCTGGCGTCTGCGGACATGGACAATGGGGCCCGTGCGATCGATCTTGCCGAGGCGCAACAGCTGCTCGCCTCACCCGATGATCGCTCCCCCCTGACCCGCCAGGGCGATGGACTTGTGGACTCAGCCGGGCGTCGATACCCAATCGTGGCACGGCGGCCCTGGCTCCTGCCGCACAGGGCGCTCGACTTTGTTGACAGCAACCAGGTGCGGGTTCCACTCGAAGCGACCCGCCGAGACGCGCTCGCGCAGTACCTCCATCTCACCGGCGTCAAGGCGTCGGGCTGGTCGGCCAATTCCGAGCCGGACGACCCATGGTTCCTGCGCCATATGCGCCGCGCCGCCGACCTTCTCGCGCCAGCCGCAGGTCTGGTTCTTGATGTCGGATGCGACAACCCGCAACTGAGCCGGCGGCTTTTTCCGCAAGGCGTCAGATATCTCGGCCTGGAGCCCGCGCTCGCCACGGCGCAGGGCTTCTCCATCGCCGGCATGGCCGAGTTCCTGCCGTTTGCCGACGATGTCTTTGACGGCGTCGCCATGCTCACCAGTCTCGATCATGTGCTTGATCACCACGCGGCGATCGACGAGGCATGGCGGGTGCTTTCGCCAGGCGGATCACTTTTTCTGGCGACCCTTATCTGGGAGGATCGCGCCGAACTGTGTCGCGACAACATTCACTTCCATCACTTTCGCGACTTTGAGATCCGCGGCGCGCTGGCGCGCTTTGGAATTCGCGCCGCCCGGCGCTACGGATGGAAGGGAGACCGGCATCGTCACGTGCTCTACGTCCATGCGGCGAAACCACAGCGGAGCGAGTGACAGCCGATGAGAGGGGACGCAGACCACCGCGCGGAATTCGGCGATTTCACTGAGACTGGATATCGCAATATTGTCGCGCTTGCGCGCCGCTCCTACCAGTTCGCCCGCTTCGGGTCTGCGTGTGAGGGCAAGCACGTCCTATGGCGCCATGACGTGGATGTCTCCATCCATCGGGCTGTGGCGCTCGCCGAAATTGAGCGGGAAGAGGGCGTCGTCGCCACATATTTCCTTTCCCTCCGCAGCTTGTATTATAACCTCCTTGAGCGGAACGTTCAGGATGCGGTGCGCCGCATCATCGACCTTGGTCATGACATCGGGCTGCACTTTGATCCAACCTGTCTTGCCGCGAATGCTGGCATAGCGGCCTGGGAGGCTGCGATCACGCACGAACGCGATCTGCTGGCCAGGGAGTTTGGCGCAACGCCGCGCGCAGTAAGCTTTCACCTCTATGGCGTGCTGAAGGAACCCGCTCCGTCACAGGACACCGTCTGCGGCATGGTCAACGCCTATGGCGACGGGCTCAAGCGTGACTATGCCTACGTCTCGGATTCAAATGGGGTCTGGCTGCATCGCCGCCTTCCCGACGTGATTGCCCAGGCCCTTGAGCCGCGGCTGCAGGTGCTGACGCATCCGGAATGGTGGACCCCCGCCACGATGGCGCCGCGGCGGCGGCTGCAGCGCGCCATCGACGGTTATGCCGCCGCGATGGAGAAGTGGTATGACGACATAGTCGCCGCGTCCGGTCGACCAAACCTGCGTTGACCAGATGTGCGGCATAGTCGCCCTGCTCCACCTGGACGGCCGCCCGGTCGACAGGTCCCTGCTTGAGCGCATGACCGCATCCCTGGCGCGGCGCGGGCCCGACGGGCAGTCGGTCTGGGTGGAAGGGCCAATGGGCCTTGGACACCGGCGTCTCGCGGTCTTCGATGTCACCGACGCCGGACGCCAGCCGATGCTCGGCGCGCAGGGGCGCTTCGTGGTCAGCTTCAACGGCGCACTGTACGACTTTCGCGCCCGGCGCGCGCAACTGCAGGCGGAGGGGGTCAGCTTTCACAGCCAGAGCGATACGGAAGTCCTGGTCAATGTGCTTGAGCGGTCGGGGCCAGCCGGGGCGACCGCGTTCAACGGCATGTTCGCCATCGCCGCCTGGGATCGGCGCGAGGCGACCCTGCACCTCCTGCGCGATCGGTTCGGGCAAAAGCCGCTCTACATCTGGCGCGACGCGCGCACGCTGATCGCCGCTTCGGAGATCCGCGCCATCCTCCTGCACCCGGACGTTGCAAAGCGGCCCAACCTGCCCGCCCTCGCAGAATATCTCACATTCCAGAACCTGCTCCGCCCGCACTCCCTGTTCGCCGGCATAGAACTCGCGCCAGCAGCAAGCCACCTCGCAATCGACGCCAGATCGGGGGCGTCGACCCAGCGCATCTGGTGGGCGCCAGACTTCACGCACCCCGACCAGACGCTGAGCTTTGACAGCGCGACGGAAGAAACGCGTCGCCTGGTGCGCCAGGCGGTGAGGCGCCAGGCGGTGGCCGATGTTCCGGTCGGCGCCTACCTGTCAGGCGGGATTGACTCCGGCTCAATCGCTGCGCTCGCGTGCGAGGCGACCCCGCGCCTGTCAACGTTCACGTGCGGTTTTGATCTGTCTGGCGTCACGGGGGAAGAGGCGTATTTTGACGAGCGCCAGCGGGCCGAGCACATGGCCAAGGCGATTGGCGCACGCCACTACGAATGCGTCCTGACGGCCCATGACATCGAGGCGGGCGTCGAAGCTGTGGTGGACAACCTGGAAGACCTGCGGTTGGGCATGGCCTACCCGAACCATTTCGTCGCCGAACTCGCCTCGCGTTTCGTCAAGGTGACCCTGTCAGGCGCGGGTGGAGACGAACTCTTTGGCGGCTATCCCTGGCGCTATTACAGGGTGTTCAGAAGCGTCAGCCGCGAGGAGTATCTCGAAAGCTATTTCCAGTACTGGCAAAGGCTTATTCCCGAGGCGCATCGCGAACATGCGCTGAGCGCGCCAGTGGCCCCCTTTGCAGAGGAAGCGCGAGCCTCTTTCATGTCGGTCTTCGACGGCGTGCCCGCCAGGTTCGACACGCCGGAGGACCAGATCGCCGCAAGCCTCGCGTTCGAAACCAAGACATTCCTGCATGGTCTGCTGGTTGTGTCGGACCGCCTGTCGGCCGCCCATGGGCTGGAGGAGCGCACTCCCTTCCTGGATCACGATCTGGTTGACTTCGCGCTCAGGGCGCCGGTGCGCCACAAACTCGCCAACCTCGCCGAGATGAAGCGGATGGACGAGAATGACCTCGCCAAGATCCGCACCCGCTTCGCCCTTCATGACGACGGCAAATCCATGCTGCGACACGCGATGTACGGTCTCCTGCCGGAGGAGGTGCGCACGCGCCCAAAGCAGGGGTTTTCCTCACCCGAGGCCTCATGGTATCGCGGGGCCGCCAGCGCGTATGTCCGACGGCGGCTCGGCCAGGGGGGAAACGGCGCCTTTGTCCGCCCGGAATTCGTTCGCACAATTCTGGACGAGCACTTTTCGGGACGACGCAATCACCGACTGCTGATCTGGTCGCTGCTGTGTCTGGAAGCATGGGTCGATCGGCATTTTCCGGAACTGGGACAGGGATGAGCGCAGACGCAATGACACAACCGAGCCGCGCAGGCTGGCGCCTGGGCTTTAACGGGCACGACGTGCGTCTGCTCTTCAACTTCGCGCGGATGATGCTGCGCGACCGCTTCCTGGGATCGGCGCTCGGCGGAGTATGGGCGCTGCTGCAACCCGCGCTCATGCTCGCCGTATTCGTGTTCGTGTTCACGGTGGTGTTCCCCTCACGGGCGCCTGGCTCTTCCTCAAGCCTTGCCTTTGTGATCTGGCTGATTTCAGGCTATGGGCCCTGGCTGTTCGTCAGCGAGGGGCTCAATTCTGCGGCCGGCTCGGTGGTGGGTCAGACAGGCCTGGTGAAAAACCTCGCGTTCAAGACCGAACTTCTGCCGATCGCCTCAGCCACGCTCGGCTTCGTGCCGCTGCTGGTGTCTATCGTGATGCTGGCGGTGCTGCTTGTCCTCGACAGCCGTGCGCCAACGCTTGTCTGGCTTAGCCTTCTGGGCGTGCTGCTGCTGCAGTACCTCTTCATTGCCGGGCTGGGACTTTACCTTGGCGCACTGACCGTCTTTGTCCGGGATATCCCGCTGGCCCTGCCCAGCGTCCTGACAATGATGCTGTTCCTGTCGCCCATTTTCTATCCCATCTCGGCCTACCCTGACGCCATCCAGACAGTCGCCGTATTCAACCCGTTCTATGTCATCGCCAATTGCTACCGCGAACCAATCCTGAACGGGCAGATGGCTCCTCTCTGGCAATACGTCTATCTCGGGGTCCTGGCGACTGTTGTGTTCGTCTCTTCACTGAGCTTCTTCCGCAAGCTCAAGACCTATTTTCACGGGCGGCTGTAAGATGTCCACGGCGATCCGGTGCACCAAGGTCACCCGCAGCTTTCTGCTGGAGCAGGCGGGGGCGCTGCATGCGGTCCTGTTCGCCGGCAAAGCCGCGGCGCGCTTCACAGCGCTGGACAGGGTCAGCCTCACCGTGGACGCTGGTGAGTTCGTGGGCGTGCTGGGGCGCAACGGCGCAGGAAAGAGCACGCTTCTGCGCATCCTGGGCGGGGTCTATGCGCCTGACGAGGGAACGGTCGAAGTTCATGGCGATCTTTCCTCCATCTACGAACTTGGCGTGACCGGCAATGACCTGCTGACGGGACGCCAGTTCGCCATGCGCTGGTTCGATGTCTTCGGCGGGGGCGCCAGGCGCAACCGGATGGCGATTGAGGACGCGCATGACTTTTCCGAGCTGGGCGACGCCTTCGACCGACCAATCCGCGGCTATTCCGCTGGAATGAAGGCGCGACTCTTCTTTGCCCTTTCAACCGCGCTGCCAGCACAGGTGTACATAATCGATGAAGTGCTGGCCGTGGGCGATGAGTACTTTCAGAACAAGTGCTGGCGGCGCTTGCGTCAACGGCTGGGTTCTGGCGCTGGCGGCGTCATCGCCACCCATGACTGGTCCGCCATCCTGCGTTTGTGTCCGCGCTCGGTGATTCTCGACCATGGACGGGTCGTAGCCCAGGGGCGAAGCCCGGAAATCGTGCGCCGCTACCTTGGCCTCAATGCGGACGCCTTCGCAGACGGCGCGCGCTTCACCCGGACCCCGAAGCACGTGGAAGCGCGCTCGCTGCAGGATCTCACGATCGACGTCGCGTTTGACGCCTCCAGGCCGGGCGAATGGCTGATCGGCGCTGCGGTCGAGCGGTTCATCGCCGGCGCGGGATGGGAACACGTGCTGCACGCTGATCCGGCGCCGGTTCACGTCGGTCTCGGATCGTTCGCAGCCCAGATCCAGATCAACCCGCTCCTTCTGCCGGCAGGCGCATACGCGCTCGGCCTGTTCTTGCTGCATCGCTCAGAGTCTGGAGCAACCGAGGTGGTGGACGCCAGGTCGTGGACCTACGGCAACGGCATAGACCTGGAGGTGACCGGCGCTTCTTCGCGCGGCGCCCTGCGCCTGCCGCTGACGCCGCACTTTGAACCCCTGAACCTGCAGGCGGACTGCGCAGCCGCATGACAACGCGTTCCATTCACCTGCGCAATGTTTCGAAGGCCTACCCCGGCGAAGGGGCCGGCCCGTCGATTGTGGCGCTTGAGGACGTCTCGTTTTCGGTCGCCGACGGTGAACGCGTCGGGATCATTGGTCCGAATGGCGCAGGCAAATCGACGCTGCTGCAGATCATCGCCGGGGTGAACCCGCCGTCCAGCGGTGAGGCCGAAGTCAACGGACGGGTGAACGCCATACTGACAATAGGGATTGGGGTGCGCGAGGAGGCGACAGGCCGCGAGAACCTGTATCTCGACGGCGCAGTGCAGGGAAAGTCGCGCGCCGAGATCGACAGGCATATCGACGCCATGATCGAATTTGCTGACCTCGGCGAATTCATCGACCGACCGCTGCGCACCTATTCCACTGGCATGAAGGCGCGGCTCGCGTTCGCCGCCATCGCCTTCATTGAACCTGACATTCTCATCATCGACGAGGCCCTCGGCGTGGGCGACGCCATGTTCGCAGAGAAGGCGGCTGCACGAATGCGCGCACTGTGTGCGCAGGGCGGCATCGTCCTTCTGGTCTCCCACAGCCTCGCGGCGATCAAGACCATGTGCGATCGCGCCATCTGGATCGAGCAGGGGAAGGTGCGCATGGACGGGCCCAGCGAAGACGTGGCCACCGCCTACCGTGACGCCATCAACCGTCGGGAGGAGGCCGAGATCGCCCGCAAGTTTGGAGCCGCAGGGGCGAGCTGGTCGCACCGGCCGGGAGCAGGCGTGACAGGGCTCCAGATCAAAGTGGGCGACGACAGCGCGACGGTCATCGAATCCGGGGCCGAGGCCGAGCTCTGCGCGAACCTCCATGGCGTCGCGCCCGCATCGGGCGACCGGCTGCGCATCTGGATCGAGCGAAATGATGGCATCGTGATGATTGATGAAACCGCCCCGATCACCACGACCGGCCCCTCCACGGTGCGCGTGCCCCTCGGCAGGGTCGATTGGCGGCCATTCATGTATCAGGCGCATATGGAAATCGTGAACGACGACCGGCCGGTAGCCCACGCCGCAGTCTCATTCAAGATCTGGTCAGACGCCCAGATCCTCGGCGGCGCGCCCATGGTGCGGACCCCGCCCAGAATCGTCCCCCAAAAGGCGGGCTAGGACGTATGCTGTGCGCAATCCATCAACCGAATTTTTTCCCCTGGCTTGGATACTTCGACAAGATCAGACGCGCCGATGTGTTCGTGTTCCTGGACGACGTGCAGTATCCGCGCAGCGGATCCAGCGGGATGGGAAGCTGGACCAATCGCGTGCGCATCGCCATCAATGGGGAAGCACGCTGGGTGCGCTGTCCGGTGCGGCGCGCCCCGCTTGAGACGCCGATCCGCAGCATCCTGATCGATGACGACCAGCCGTGGCGCATGAAACTGTGCCGTACGCTGGAAACCTGCTACAGGCGCGCACCGGGCTACGCCGCCGTGCGCGACTGGCTGAGCGATCTGATGCGGGCGCCGACTGGAGAGCTGGCGGCCTTCAATATGGGGGCGATCGAGAATATCTCGCAAAGATTGGGCCTGAGCTGTCGGTTTGTCCGCCAGTCCTCGATCGCCTGCACTGGCGCAGGCACCGAGCTTCTCGCCGAACTCACCCGCGCCGTCGGATGCAACGCCTATCTCGCGGGCGGGGGCGCATCGGGATATCAGGACGACACCGTGTTCGCACGGGCAGGCATCACACTGGTGCAGCAGAATTTCACACCCACGCCATACGGAGATCCGGCCCGTTTCATTCCGGGGCTTTCGGTGATCGACTATCTGATGCACGCCCCGTGGACCAAGGGAGCTCACGCATGAAAGGCGACCATGTCGAGCTCGGTCCGGTCATGGAGGCGGATGCAGACGCCTTGTTCCGCTGGATCAATGATCCGGCTCTGGTACGTCTGCATGGTCCATTCCGGCCGGTGGATGAGTCGGCGCACAGGGCCTGGCTCAGGGAAATCCGCGCCAATTCCTCGCAGGTGACATTTGCAGTGCGCACCCGGTCAGACGGACGCCTGATCGGTGTCGTTTTCCTGACGGACATTCACCCGGTCTTCCGCAGCGCCGAACTGCGCATCCGGATCGGCGAGGCCGGCGATCGCGGCCGCGGATTTGGCGTCGAAGCGGTGGATCTGTGCTGCCGGTTTGGCTTCGACCATCTCGCCCTGCAGCGCATCGCCCTCCAGGTCTTCGCGGACAACGCGCCGGCCCTGCGCGCCTACCAGAAGGCCGGCTTTGTGCAGGAAGGAGTGGCGCGTCGGGCGGCCTGGATCGCCGGAGACTGGAAAGACGTCGTGCTGATGGCGCGCCTGGCCTCACAATGAGGCGTTGAACATGCGTCCCCACATGCCGAAGTTGATGATCTTCCACAGCGTAAAGTCGACAGGACGGTCGCCATCCAGCGCCGCCTTCATGTAGGCCTCCACCTGAGACCGGTTCAGAAGATCGGGGTACCGCGCCAATGTCTCGCGAACGCCCTGCTCCACGAGCGGACGCAGGGGGCCGCGAAACCAGCGTTGCTCGGGCGTCGAGAAGCCGAGCTTGTCGCGCCGCTGGCGCACCGCCTCCGGCAGGATGCCCGCCATCGCGGCGCGAAGCACGCGCTTGGTGTCTCCGCCCACGATCTTGTGCTGGTCCCACAGCTGGAGGTTAAACTCCACGAGGCGGTGATCGAGGAATGGCACGCGCGCCTCGACGGAGTGCGCCATCGAATTGCGATCTTCGTAGCGCAACAGAAAAGGCAGGCTGACGCCCTTCATGAAGGCAAGGCACAATTCTCCAATTCCGGAGAGTGCAGGCAGGCCGTCGCGCTCCAGGACGCCCGCAAGGGCGCCGCCACCACCTGCCGCAGACGCCATCAGGTCCGAGGATAGCCACCCGTCCCCAGCCTGAGGCGACGCAAGAACCGGTTTTGTCCAGGCCTTGAGCCATGCCGGCGCATGCGGACCGAGACTCTCCGTTAACTGATGGATCAGGCCAAGCCCGTGCCATCGGCGCCGCTCAAGCATTAATCTCAGGAGCTGCGGCCAAGCCCCCGCGCGCAGCAGGGCCTGCTGCTGATACCAGAAGCCGCCGTGATATCCGGCCAGCTGTTCATCGGCGCCTTGACCGTCCAGCATGACCTTCACAGACTGCCTCTTGGCCTCCTCAAACACGCACCACTGGGAATAGATCGAGGTCGAGCCATAGGGCTCATCCTGGTGCCAGGTGATCTTTTCTGCAGCGGCGAAAGCAGTCTCGGGATCGGGGTAGATGTAATGCGGCGTTGCGCGTGTGTGGGCGACGACCGCCTCCATGAAGGGTTTTTCATCAACCTCCTTGGCCCGGTAGCATGCGCTCACGGTATGGATTGGATCGCCCGACCCGCCGTCCTTCAGAAGACGGTCCATCACGGAGACGATCGCGGATGAATCAAGACCGCCGGAGAGGCAGGAGCCGACCCTGACATCCGAGCGCAGGTGCAGACGCACCGAGTCGATGAACAGCTCCCTGAAGCGCGCAGCCGCTGCAGGCTCGCTCATCTTCTCCCCGCGGCTGCGCGGGATGTCGTACCAGCGATGCACAGGCGCATCATGGCCAGGCGTCCAGCGGGTGAGATCAAGGGTGAGGCATTCCCCGCCGCGCAACTGGCGCACGTCCAGAAAAAGGGTTTCGCTTGTGTGGTCCGTATACCCAGCGCTGAGAAAATCATAGGCGCGCGCCGTGTTGATGCGCGTGCTCACACCGGCAAGCCCATGCAATTGTTTGATTTCCGAGGCGAACGCCAGTCCGCAACTGTTGGCGACGAAATACAGGGGCTTGATGCCGAACCGGTCGCGCGCAGCGAAGAGCGTTTGCTCACGCGCATCCCAGATGACGAACGCAAACATGCCCATCAGGCGATCGAGCAGGGCCGGACCCCACTGCGCGTAGCCCGCCAGGATGACCTCAGAATCCGATGCCGTGCGAAAGCCGACGCCCTTGGCCTGAAGTTCTGCCTTCAACTCAAGGAAGTTGTAGATCTCACCATTGTACACAAGCCAGTAGCGCCCATCCTCACTCGCCATCGGCTGGGCGGCGCGCTCTTCCAGATCGATGATCGAGAGGCGGCGATGCCCGAGCGAGATTGGCCCGGCAGCGCTGTCAAACACCCGCCAGCCCTGGCCGTCGGGGCCGCGATGGGCGACCCTTTCAATTCGGCTCGGATCCGGCGCGAACCCGATCGAGGCATAAAGACCGCACATGATCAGGCCGCCTTGTCTTGCGTCTGGTTCAAGACAGCCATCAACCGGCTCCCCTCCACACCCCAATTGTAGATATGCGCCGCCTCCAGCGCAGCTTTCTTCATGGTGTCGATGCGTGTTGCGTCGAGCACGTTCAACGCGTCGGCGATCGCGGCGGGCGTAACGGCGCGAATACGCAGGCCAGCGCCCGTGGCGTCGATGACTTCAGACATCGAAGGAAGGTCGGAAACACACAGCGCCAGACCAGCCATCATGTACTCGAAAATCTTGTTGGGAAGGGCAAACTGATTGTGTGCGGAGTGCCCTGGAAGGGCCATGAGGCCGATGTCGAACGCGCTCGCTTCCTCCACCAGGCGCGTCATTGCAACCGGCGGCAGGAGCCGCACCCGTTCGCCCACCCCCAGGTCCGTGATGAGCTCCTGAAGGCTCTCGCGGTAGCCGCTGAGGCCGGTCGGCCCACGGATCGAAATCGAGAATTCCCGCCGCAGGAGCGGGGCCGCCCGTATGGCGGCTTCAAGCCCCCGTCCCGGAGAGACGACGCCGTGGTAAAGCACCCTGATCTGCGGCCCGGTCGGGCGAAACGTCGTGGTCTGATAGACAGGCGTGTTCCGCACCGTGATGGCCGGGGCGGCAAGCGCGTAGCGCTTTTGTAGGGCCTGCGTGATTCCTGGCGACACACTGACAACCGCCCCCGCCGCCCCGATGAAACGACGTTCAACGGCAGCAGCGATCGGACGCTGGAAAAGGCGCCACGACAGGCGCTCACCGTATTCTTCGACCGCAAACTCGTGGCTGTCATAAACATATCGACCGCCGACCCTGGCAGCGGCCGCAGCCGCAATCGGCAGCATGCGCCAGTCGTTGGCGATCCACAGCCCAGGCGTCGTCTGCGCGAGGGCGATCGCCTCCAGCTCGCGCAGGTGCGGAGACGCGCGGTACAGAAAGTCATCCTCCACCCGATCACCCTGCCCCAGATGGAGCCGCGCCCAGACGGGCGCGCGACGCGCCCAGAAAGCCAGGATCACACACCCGGAGCGCACGCGATGGAACTGCCGGACCAGCCAGCCGACGTCATCCCGCAGTGAACATCGCGCCCGCTCCAGGGCGTCGCCAGCGGAACGCGAGAGCGCCCGCACAAGCACAGGCGCCGGCGCAAGCGCCAGCGCCATGCTGCGCGCCAGCAGACGCCAGACGGCTTTCAAAGCCTCCCGACCGACACTTCCTGAGGCCAGCAGAAGACCCGGCGCAGCCGGTGGCGCGACAGGGGCGGGCGTGCCTGCCGACCCCGGAAGGGGCTGCTCCGGCGGCCGCGTCGGCGTCTGTGCGGCGTCGGGCGGCGTCGCTCCGGGAGGGGTGAGAATGCGCCAGGCCGGGGCCGGCGACCGCCAGGGGCCAAGGCCGATGCCCGTAACCTGCCAGCCGGCGGCGTGCAGCAGATCTCCAACGCGCCGCACACGCGGGTCATCGGGGATTGGCGTATCAGCAAGAAGATACGCAACCCTCTGAGGCGACGGAGCGGCAGACATGGGCGGCCTCCATAGCGCGGGCGACGCCGCGGCGCCAGTCCCGGCCGCTCCCGGCCGCTCCCGAAGCGGAAGCGAGGCAGGCGCGCCCCGGGGCGAACGCAGGGCGCTCATATGGAACCGGCGTCACGGACCTCAAGGCGTGCGACGGGCTCATGCCATCGCCGCGAGCCGGCCCTCCCCGCCACGCCCCGCATCCGCGACTGCGATGGGCCGGCGCGCGACGGCTGGGGCTGGCGGTCACATCTGCAGCGAGGGCTTTTCGCCGACCAGCCCGACCGCGCGCGGCGCGCCTTGCCGAGCGGCGATCGCCATGGGAGAACGCGGCGTTGATTGGCGAAGGAGCAGGCGGTGTCCAAAGCGTCGCAAGGATTTGTCGCGCACGAGTCAGCCTATGTCGACGAGGGCTGCGACATTGGCGAGGGCACGCGCATCTGGCACTTCAGCCACATCCTGAAGGGATCGCGGATCGGACGCGGCTGTTCGCTCGGTCAGAACGTGGTGGTGGGCCCAAACGTATCCATCGGCGATGATTGCAAGATCCAGAACAACGTCAGCGTCTATGAGGGCGTGACCCTCGAGGACGGCGTATTCTGCGGGCCGTCCTGCGTGTTCACCAACGTTCGAAATCCGCGTGCTTTCGTCAGCCGCAAGGAACGCTTCGAACCAACTGTCGTGCGACGCGGCGCCTCGATAGGCGCCAACGCCACGATCCGGCTCGGCGTCACGCTTGGGGAGTATTGCTTCGTTGCCGCCGGCGCCGTGGTGACCAAGGACGTGGCGGCGCATGCTCTGGTGGCGGGCGTTCCGGCGACGCAGATCGGCTGGGTGAGCCATGCCGGCGAAGTCCTGCGCGAGGACATGACGTGCCCGTGGAGCGGCGACGTCTATGCAGTGCACGGCGGGGTCCTGCATCGCGTCACGCGCGGCGAGCGCTCGGTCCGGTGGCCGCCAGGCGAAGCCTGACGCCGCCCGGGGCCTGACGCCAAGCCGCCCTGCCGGCGCAGGCAGACGCCGCACGCACGCCGCAAGCACCCCGCAAGCACCCCGCAAGCACCCCGCAAGCACCCCGCAAGCACCCCGCAAGCACCCCGCAAGCACAATGCGCCGCGCCCCGTCCTGCCTTCGCTCAGCGTTTGCGCACGACAGGCGCGCGACGAAGCAGCGCCAGCGGCGACCAGCTCATCGCGGACAGGATCCTCCACGCGCCTGTCCTGCGGTCCTTTTGAAGCTGCGCGCGCGCGCGCAGGACCGCCGGCAGTCCCTTGAGCCCGTCAGCCACGCCGCGCCAGGTCGCAGGTCCAGTCCCGCGGAAGGGAGAAATCATCAAAAACGCGCAAGTCACGGCGATGTGGGCCGGCAGGAACAGCCAGAAGGCAGGCGCCGGCATGTTCTTCACATAGGTCCACAAACGGTTGCGCGTGCCATGGTAGACGGCGAAGTCGGAGCGCGCCCCGGACGATGCGCCGCCGATGTGGCGCACGACAGCCGCCCCGACCTGGCGCACGCCCTGTCCGGCAAGACGAATGCGAAAGCCAAGATCGACGTCCTCGCAATAGCAGAAAAAACTCTCGTCGAACCCGCCGAGCTCGCGCCACAGGGCGCGGCGGTAGAGTGCGGCCGCGGCGCATGGACTGAACACCTCGCCATCGCGCGCGCCAACCGAGGCTGGCCAGCCATAGCCGCCGCGCCACGGCACGCCCGCCACGTGGTAACAATCGCCAAGCCCGTCAAAGAAGGACGGCTTCAGCGCGGCGATCTGCGTCGAGCCGAATGCGCCGGCCTGCGGATGCGCCTGCGCCGCCGCGACCAGCGCGGCAAGCCAGTCGGGCTCGGGAAAGGCATCAGGATTGAGCAGTGCGACCAGGGGCGTCTCAAGCCTGGCGACGCCGAGATTGTTCGCTGCGGCGAAGCCGGCGTTGACCTGCATCTGGATTATCTCCGCCCCGGGAGGAAAATCCGCAGGCGTCGGGCGTTGCGCAGGCAGTGATGCGTTGTCAACTACGATCAGGGTGAAGGCCTGCGTCTGCGCCTCAAGCGTCTGCTTGAGACGTGCGAAGTGCGCGCGCGAATTATAGGTGACGACGACGACACCGACAGCCGGACGCTGTGACGAAACATGAGCCTCAGGAACGGTCACGGGTCGCTTCCGACATGCATGCGAGCAATTGATGGGCCGCATCGCCCGCACTCAGCGGGCGGGGGCGACCGGGCGGGGCGCCAGCGCCCTTGCGCAAGCTGATCAGCATGCTGATCGGATCGCCCTGAGGCGTTCGCGGATCGCGCCGCCAGGGGCCATTGCCACACGCAATGATCGGCGCATCGCAGGTGAGATATTCGACGATCTTGCTCGGGGGAACATGCATCTTTTCAGACGCCACGAGGATCAGTCCATCCGCACCGGCCTGCAGCGCGCGCGCCTGCGACAGCGGCACCACGCCATGGTCGACGCACAGGGCGGCGATCGGCGAGGCGGCGATGGCTGCGCGCTCGGCTTCGCTCAGGCGCCCGGCCAGATGCAGGCGCAGAAGAGGATTGCGCGCAGCAGCTGCGGTGAAGGGCTCGATCAGATCCTCAATCCGGCAGGTTGGATCCGACAGACCGATCGCCCCGGTATGAACGACATTGATCGTGTCGTGGGACAGCTCGACAGGCGTCTCTGCCGGCGGCGGTACATGGGCGATGACATTCACCGCCCGCGCTCCAAGTTCGCGCAGCTCCGCGCACACCTCGCGATCGACGCAGATGACGAGATCGGCCCTGCCTAACCACGCCCGCGCGATCCGGCTTTCCCCCCAGCGCCGCCAGGGCGCACGCCGCTGCAATCGGTGCGGCCGCGTAAGCCAATGGTCGCGAAAGTCGAGCGCCCAATGGGCGCCGGTGCGTCGCTTCAGCAAGGCGCCGGCGGCATGGATGGACTCAGGCGGGCTGGTGGTCAAAACCCAATCCGGTCTGGGCAGATCGAGCGCTGCATGCGCCGCGCGCATGCTCCAGCGGATGTCCGGGTCCGGCCACAGGAGCGCTTCACGGGCGACATCGCGCAGCGTCGCCGGCGCAGATGCTGCGCCCGTTGGATCGCGATGGGGATGGGGCACGGCGCAGCCAGGCTCGCCAGGCGGCAGGGAAGGCGCCACGACATCGACGTGGACGCCAGCCTCGCGCAGCGCCGTCGCAAACAGAAATGGCCGGCGCGCGCCGCCGGAGATTGCCGGCGGATAGTGGCGCGTCAGCAGCAGGACGCGCAGTCCCGGCGCGCCCGGCCCGCTCACGCCTTGACGATGCGCTCGGCAAACGCGCCATTGAGACGGGCCGTGGCGTTGCGCGTGTCGATGATGAGAGGCACGGACGCGGCCAGTCCGTGATAATCGACGGCGTCATGGTCGGTAGACACCAGCGCACAGTCAAACCCGGAAAGTACCTCGTGCGACCACTCAATCGACGTCATGCCGGCGAATTCGGGATGATCGCGCGTCTGTGGGACCTGGGGGATGTGAGGGTCGTAATAGGCGACCTCCGCCCCGCGTTCACGCAGCATGTGGATCAGATGCAGCGAGGGACTTTCGCGCATGTCATCAACGTTCTTCTTGTAGGCGAGCCCCACCACCAGGATCCTTGAGCCATTGACAGCCTTGCGAAGGCGTCGGCTCATCGCGTCTGAGAGCTTTTCAATGACATAGCGCGGCATGCGCGTCACGACATCCCCGGCCAGTTCGATGAAGCGCGTGGCTTCGCCGTGTTCGCGCGCCTTCCAGGTCAGGTAGAAGGGATCGATCGGAATGCAGTGTCCGCCAAGCCCCGGGCCGGGATAAAACGGCATAAAACCGAATGGCTTGGTTTTTGCGGCATCAATGACTTCCCACACATCGATGCCCATGCCGTCGAACACGACCTTGAGCTCATTCACAAGTGCAATGTTGATCAGACGGAAGATGTTCTCCGTCAGCTTCACCGCCTCGGCCGTGCGCAGGTCACTGACGTCAACCACCTTGGTGATTGCGCTGTAAATTGCGCGCGCCATAGCCTGTTCGCCCGGCGAGTCGGCCCCCACCACCTTTGGGATGCTGGTTGTATCGAAATGCAGATTGCCGGGATCCTCGCGCTCCGGACTGTAGGCGACGGCGAAGTCGACGCCCGCCTTCAGACCGCTCTCACGCTCGAGGATCGGGCGCACGATTTCGTCGCTGGTGCCGGGATAGGTGGTCGATTCAAGCACCACAAGCTGACCCTGACGCAGATGCCGCGCGATCACCCGGGTGGTGTTCTCGACATAGGACAGATCCGGCTCACGATAGATGTTGAGTGGCGTCGGCACGCACATCAGCAGCGCATCCGCCTGCGCGAGGCGCTGTGGGTCGGTCGAGACCTCAAGCCGTCCGGTGGCGCGCATGGCGGCAATGCGCTCGTCGGGAATGTGGCGGATGTAGGTGCGTCCCGCGAGAATGGCGTCCACCTTGGACTGATCCACATCAAAGCCCAGGACCCGGAAACCCTGATTGATGAAGCCTTCCGCCAGCGGCAGACCGACATAGCCAAGCCCGATCACGCAGATGGTGAGGTCGCGCGCCTCGGCGCGGCTGACGAAATCGTCCGCCATGCGGCGCCCGGGATCACCGCCCGGGTTGTGGGGTGCGCCCGCCAGGGCGTCAGTGAAAGCGCTCATCGGTATTCTAGCTCCCCACGTGGTCGCGTACCGCGTCAATGATCATATCCTGCACGTCCGGCTCCAGATAGGGGTGCATCGGCAGAGAGATGACCCGCTCGGCCTTGGCTTCGGAGACGGGCAGGCCGCCCGGGCCCAGCGGATAGGCGCCATAGGGCGCCTGACGGTGCAGTGGGATGGGATAGTACACGGCCGTCGGAATGCCCTTGGATTTCAGATGGGCCGCCAGCGCGTCGCGCCGATCGGTCTCGATCGTATACTGGGCCCAGACCGATACGCCGCCCGCAATGACCTGAGGAACCTTGACCACATTGCCCAGACGCTCGCTGTAGCGCGCTGCAACGCGGTTGCGCGCTGCGATCTCGTCAGGAAACACCGCGAGTTTCTCGTTGAGAATGGCCGCCTGGATCGTGTCGAGACGGCTGTTCATGCCGACACGCATGTTGAGATATTTCGGGTCATGGTCAAACGTGCGTCCGGCGATGTCGCTCTTGGTCGCCTTGCCGTGCACGCGCAGTGAGTCAATCCGGTCAGCAAGCGCTGCGTCATTGGTCAGCACCGCCCCGCCGTCGCCGTAGCAGCCAAGCGGCTTCGCCGGGAAAAACGATGTGGTGGCCACATCCGCCCAATGGAGCGGATGTTCCCCATTGAGCGTACAGCCGAAGCCCTGCGCGGAATCGGCGATCACGCGCAGGCCATGCCTCTTTGCAATCGCCGAGATGGCCGGATAGTCAGCCGGCTGGCCGAACAGATCAACCGCGATGACAACCTTTGGAACAAGCTTGCCCTCACGCTTGATCGCGTCGATGGACGCTTCGAGATGGGCCGGGTCCATGTTGTAGGTGTCGGGCAGGATATCGACAAAGACCGGCGCGGCGTTCACCCAGGGCACAACTTCGGCCGTGGCGGCGAAGGTGAAGCTCGGACAGAACACTGCGTCGCCTGGCCCGACGTCCCACGCCATCAGCGGCAGTGCGATGGCGTCCGTGCCATTGGCGCAGGACAGCGCGTGGCGGGCGTTGCCGTAACCGGCGAGCGCCGCCTCAAAGGTCTTGACCTCGGGCCCCATAATGTACTGGCCGCCTTCGACAGCCTTGATGATGGCCTCTGTCATCCGGGCGCCAATCCGCCTGCGTTGGGCCTGAAGATCAATGAATTCGATCGCCATGAAGTGCTTCCGTCACTGGTTAAGACTGGGTCTGCTCAGGCTGTTCGGGATATGGCGCGACAGCCGGCTGCGGCCAGCCGCGCCACACACACGTCAGCGCACATCAATCCCGGTGAGGACGCGAAGGACCCGCAGTCCCTCCGCGCCGTCCGTCCGCGGCGCGCGCCCGGTCTGCATGCAGTCGCAGAAATGGGCGCACTCGCTGCGCAGTGGTTCATCCGCAGGGAAAGGCCAGGCCTCTGCGGCCGCCTTGACAGGCTCTGGCGGGCGTCTCGTCATGTCAAAGCTGTGCCGGTAGACGCGCAGCTTGTCAGGGCCTGCCGCTGAGTCCTCGAACACGGCCATGCCGGCTTCGCCCGTCACGACCAGGCGGTGCTCCTTGAACGGGTGCAGCCAGGACGCGAAAACATGGGCGCGGCGCGAACCTGAGAACGTCATGTCGAGGCGGTATTCATCCTCCACGCCGGGCGTCAGGTAGGCGCCGCCTGACCCCGTGACCTGAAGGGGCTCCTCCCCGAAAAGCGCAAGCAGCATGGAGACGTCATGCGGGGCGAAACTCCACAGGACATTCTCCTCCAGCCGCGTCTTGCCGAGGGAGAGACGGTGCGAGTAGGCCGACCGCACAGCCCCCAGGGCGCCATCGCGCACATGCGACAGCAGGGTGACGAACGCCGGATGATACTGCAGCAGATGACCGACCATCAGGACCCGCCCCGCCGCCCTCGCCGCCGCCGCCATCGCCTCGCCGTCCGCGACGGTGAGCGCCATGGGCTTTTCAACGTAAACGTGCTTTCCAGCGGCGAACCCGCGCAGGGCGAGTTCGGCGTGCAGTTCCGCCGGCGCCGCGATGGCCAGGCCAGCGATGTCGTCGCGCGCCAGACAGGCCGCAACGTCCAGGGCCTCAGCGCCATACTTCTGGGCTTCGCGGCCCGCCACGGCCGGGTCGGCATCCACGATCGCGCGCAAGACGCCAAGCTCAGCGAAACTGCGCGCGAGATTGCGGCCCCAATACCCGCACCCCACGACAGCAACGCCCTGACGCACGTTCATGTGAATTCCCTGAGGACGCCCCGGGCCGGTCGCCGGCGCCCCCTCTGATCACGCTCCCGGGCGTGCTGCAAGAGCCAAAACTGGCGAAAGCCGGGCGATGCGGCCTGCGGCGCGGCCGGCGCCGGACGCCGGCTGGCGGCGGGACGCCGGCTGGCGGCGGGACGCCGGGCCGTCGCAGGGGCACTGCCCGCTTGTCTCCCCACGTCGGCGGCGGTAACAGGGTCGCCGCAAATCGCCCCGCGCCGGGGCCTGTTCATCGTTGCAAGGGGAGCCCCATGCGCACCGCCCGGTCACTCGTCGTCGTCGCCCTGATGGGCCTCAGTCTCGGCCTGCTGGCCGCATGCGGGCAGCAGGCTCCCAAGGAAGCTGAGCCCCCGCAGGCCCCCGCACCGGTTGCACCACCGCTTGTCGACCTGGTCAAGACATCTGAAAATATTGGGATATTCTCCACATTCGCCAAAGCGATTGCGGCGGCCGATCTGTCAGCGACGCTCGCCGGACCAGGCCCTTACACAGTGTTCGTGCCGGAGGATCTGGCCTTCGCCAAGATACCGCCGAAGACGCTTGAGGCTCTGCTGGCCAACAAGCCGGAACTGGCGCGCCTGCTGAAGTATCATGTGGTTGCCGGCCGTATCACCGCCGCCGACATGGCGCAGGGCGAGACCGTGCTGACCACCCTCGACGGCGAAACCCTCACGCTCAAAGTCGACACCGGTATCCACGTCAACGGTGTGAAGGTGATCCAATCGCATATCGACGCCTCCAACGGCGTCATCCATGTGATCGACGCCGTGCTCACCCCGCCGCCGGCGAAGCGCGACTGACGCCCAGCCCTTTCCGGCGCGCGGGATCCTTTGTCCGCCGACCGCGCTGCGCGGTGTGCACACGCCACGATAACCCTCACGGCGCAGCCCTTGGCGGCGCGGCGTCCGGTCTGGAGAGCACATGGACATCCGGGGCAAGAAACTCGTCCTGCTCGGCGGCGCCGGGCTCATCGGGTCGCACACCCTGGATCAGCTCCTGCGCGAGGACGTGGGTCAGATTGTCATCTTCGACAACTTCGCCCGCGGCGTCATGGACAACATCAGCGCCGCGCTCAAAGACCCGCGGGTGAGCCTGTTTGAAGCCGGAGGCGACATCTGCCGGACGGATCTTCTCAGCGCCGCCCTGGACGGAGCGTCCGGCGTATTCCACTTCGCGGCGCTCTGGCTGCTGCAGTGCCACGAGTTCCCGCGCGCTGCCTTCGACGTGAACATCCATGGCACGTTCAACGTGCTGGAAGCCTGTCGCGACAGGAAAGTCGAGCGACTGGTCTACTCGTCCTCGGCCTCCGTCTACGGCGACGCCGTGCAGGAGCCTATGGAAGAGGACCACCCCTTCAACAACCGCAACTTCTACGGCGCCACGAAGATCGCAGGCGAGGCCATGGCCCGCGCCTTTCATCACCGCTATGGGCTGAACTTCGTCGGCCTGCGCTACATGAACGTCTACGGCCCGCGCCAGGACTATAAAGGCGCCTACATCGCCGTGATCATGAAGATGCTGGACGCCATCGACCGCGGCGATGCGCCAACCATCCTGGGCGACGGCAGTGAAGCGTTCGATTTCGTGGCCGTGGAAGACTGCGCGCGCGCCAACATCTGCGCCATGAAAGCATCGGCGAGCGACAGCTTCTACAACGTCGGCACCGGGGTGCGCACGTCGCTGCGGGAGCTTGCCGGTCTGCTGTGCGACCTGACCGGCTGCGATAAGCCCATCCAGTACAAGCCGGCCAGCACAGCCACTCTGGTGCGCAATCGCATCGGGGCCACCCGGCGCGCCAGCGCTGAGATAGGATTCACAGCCGAGATCGGCCTGCGCGACGGACTGCAACGCCTTATCCGATGGCGCCGGCAGCATAAGGCCGCTCAGACCCCATCCTGAGGGTCTTTCGGCCGCGCGGCGCCAGAGCAGCGCCGCAGACAGGTCACGCAGCGACCGCCATCGCGCTCCGGCGGATTTCACTGGCGCGATCGTGAAACTGCTGGTGCCAAAGCTCCAGCGAGAGAAGCCCCCAGAACTTACGGGAAAACGCGCCCATGTCGCTGAGCCCTGCCAGCGCGCGCTCATTGTCGACATATCCGCGCGATCGCGCAGCCGTGCTCGAAAACACATCGTGCACGAAGTCGCGCATCTCTGCGTTGAGCCACTCCTTGAGCGGCACAGGGAACCCCATCTTGTCCCGGCGCTCCAGGATCGGGCGCGGAATCACGTTGCGATAGGTATCCTTGAGGAGATGTTTTGCCTGCCCCTCCCTGAATTTCACATCTGCCGGTATCGAGGCGACGAATTCGACGAGCGGATGGTCGAGAAGGGGCACACGCGATTCAAGACCGTGCGCCATGCCCATCCGGTCCTCAACCTGCAGCAGGGCAGGCAACAGGAACTTGAAATCGAAATGGGTCATCTTGTCGAAATAGGCGTCCTTGCCGACGTTGGAGCGGTTGAATTCCTGGCGGAACCGTTCGAACACGTCCGCCATCGGCAACAGCGACAGATCGACCTCCTGCGCCATGTCGGCGGCCCGGTTGATCAGCCTGAAATAACGTTCGTCGAGGGGGCCGAAGAGGCCCTCCTTCCAGAACCCCTGCAGCATCGGCTTGTATTCGCGCAGCACCCCCATCCGGGGAATGATCGACTCAAGCGTGACCACGAAGTTTCCGTTACGATACGTGCCGTCGATGGCGGCGCGGATGCATTGCTCCAGATAGGCCACAAGATACCGCGCATACCCGCCGAAGATTTCATCCCCGCCCTGTCCGCCCAGAACGACTTTCACGTGGCGGGCGGCGAGCGCTGAAACCTCGTATTGCGGAAACGAGCCCGGCCCGGCGACAGGGTGGTCGAGATGATAAATCACCTTGGCGACGTGGTCCCGGAACATGTCGGCCGTGATGTCGACAGCATGCATGACGCCGCCGGCATGATCGGCGGCGAACTGCGCATAGGCGCTCTCGTCGTAGCCTGGATACTCGCGAAAGCGCCCGTGGAAGAAGGCGGTGTTCTCGGGGCTGTGCTGCGCCGACAGAATGGCGATCAGGCTGGAATCGACGCCGCCGGACACATAGGCCCCGATTGGCACATCCGACCGCAGGTGGATCTTCAGGCTGTCCTGCAGCAACTCCTTCAAACGAGCCTCGAAGTATCGCGGCGTGTGATCCCAATCGATGGAATAGTCGACGTCCCAGTAGCGCTGTACCCGGATTGCGCCGTTGTCCACGATCAAGGTATGCGCCGGCGGCAATTGGCGCACGCCAGCGAACATCGTCTGCTCGCCAAGCGGAAACTGAAAGGTGAAATACTCGGCAAGGGCGCTGGGGTCGGTTGTGATGTCCGGCAGGAAGCCCAGCAGCGCCTTGATCTCCGAGGCGAAATAGAGAACCCGGCCGACCAGCGCATAGTAAAACGGCTTGATGCCGAACCGGTCGCGGGCGGCGAACAGGCGACGCTGACTGTCGTCCCAGTGCGCATAGGCGAACATGCCCCGAAGATGCTCAGGCGCGCTGTCGCCCCACCGGGCATGGGCGGCAAGTACGGCTTCCGTATCGGTGCGGCTGCGGAAGGCCCAGCGATCGGCCAACTGGTCGTGCAGTTCGACGTAGTTGTAGACCTCGCCATTGTGCACCAGCACCGCGCCGTTCTGGCCGACCATCGGCTGGGCTCCGGCAGGCGAGAGGTCCACAATCGCCAGCCGGCGGTGGGCGAAACCGGCGCTGGCGCCGGGACTGACCCAAACGCCGTCGCCATCCGGCCCCCGGTGCTCAATGGCGAGACTCATGGCGCGCAGGCGCCCCTCAAGGCCAGGAATGGCCTGTCCGTCCAGGTGAATGACGCCCGCAATGCCGCACATGCCGAAGGGTCCTGCTGAGAGGCCCGGCTATACACCAGCACTGCCGGGAGATCGATGGCTGCGATGCAGGACCGCGACCCATCCCGTCGCGTCCAGCCGCCCTCTCAGGTTGACATCGCTCCCCTGCTCCCAGATACCGCGGGGCGCGCAGGGCCGGGGCCGTCGCCGCGGACCCGACTGCTGCGTTACGATCGAAGCGGGATCTTTTCCATGAAAGTGCTCATCACGGGCGGCTGCGGCCAGGTCGGCTCCCACGTCGCTGAAATGCTTCTGGCGCGCGGCGATGACGTCCTCGCGATCGACAATCTCGAGACCGGCCGCCGCGAGCATCTCGCGCAGGCTGCGCCGAACCTGACCTATGTCCAGGGCTCCATCGCGGATCAGGCGCTGATCGATCGCCTGTTTGAAGATTTCAAGCCGGATGTCGTCGTGCACACCGCGGCCTCCTACAAGAACCCCGAGGATTGGCGCTCCGACGCGATGACCAATGTGGTCGGCGGCGCCAACCTCACCCGCGCCGCGGTCGACCACAAGGTCGCACGCTTCATCTATTTCCAGACCGCTCTGTGCTACGGCGTCAAACCGCTGGAACAGCCGATCACGTTGAACCATCCGAAGTTTCCAGCCAATTCGAGCTACGCGATTTCCAAGACAGCGGCGGAAGATTACCTCGAAATCTCCGGCCTGGACTACGTCACATTCCGCCTCGCCAACGTGATCGGGCCGCGCAATGTGTCAGGACCGCTGCCGATTTTCTTTTCCCGGTTGCGCGACGGCAAGAAATGCTTCGTTACGCAGGCGCGGCGGGACTTTGTCTATGTTGGGGATCTGGCGCGCACGGTCGTGAAAGCGGTGAACGGGGCTGGGCGCGGCGCCTACCACTTTTCAACCGGCAAGGACATCGCGATCAAGGAACTCTATGATGCGGTGGTCGTCGGCATGGGCATCAACGAGTATCCCGAACCGGAGATCCGCCCGCTGGGACCTGACGATGCGCGCTCCATCCTGCTTGATCCGTCCCGGACCTATGAGGATTTCGGCGCAATCGAGTTTACGCCGCTGGCTGACTTCATTCCGAAAGCCATCGACTACTATCGGGAGCATGGCGTGCATGGCGAGTACACGCACCTCAAGCTCAACCCTGAACAGAAAACAGGCTGATGCGCATCCTGGCTACCGGAGGCGCCGGATGCCTCGGCTCAAATCTTACCGAACGCTGGTTGGAGCAGGGGATAGACGTCCTGGTGCTCGACAATTTCGCGACGGGCCATCGCGACAATCTGCCGGCGACGCACCCATGTCTTGAGGTGCGCGAAGGCACGATCGCTGATCGGGGCTTTGTGGATCGCGCGTTCGCTGACTTTCGCCCGACCCACGTCGTGCACTGCGCGGCCGCCTACAAGGACCCAGACGACTGGGCGGAGGATGCGCGCACGAACGTCGAGGGAACGGCCCATGTCATTCAGGCCGCGAGGCGGGCTGGCGTCGCGCGCTTCATGAATTTCCAGACCGCGCTTGCGTATGGGCGTCCGGACACAATCCCGATAGCGGCCGACGCGCCGCTCAAGCCGTTCACCAGTTACGGCGTGTCCAAGGCGGCGGGGGAGCAGTATCTCGCCATGTCAGGCCTTGCCTATGTGACGCTGCGCCTGGCGAATGTGACAGGTCCCCGCTTGGCGATCGGCCCGATCCCTACCTTCTACAAACGCCTCAAGGCGGGCCAGAAGTGCTTTTGCTCACGCACGGTGCGCGACTTCCTGGATATGGAAGACTTTTTCGCCATTGTAGACATGGCCATGGCCGCCGATGCGCCCCAGGGCGCCTTCAATGTGTCGACCGGTACCGGGCATACGATCAGGGAGATATTCGACCTCGTCGCCGCGCATGTTGGCGTGAGCCTGCCAGAACCCGTTCCAGAGGTTGATCCCGGTCCGGATGATGTTCCTGCGGTGGTTCTTGATCCTTCACGCACCATGGAGGCGTTCGGGTGGCGGGCGCGGTATGGCTTTAAGGAAACCATCGCCCGCATGCTCGACTGGTATGACGTCCACGGCGTGACGGCCATCTTCAGCCATTTGAAGCCGCCGTCCTGATCCGCCGCGCCGCGCCGTTGCGCATGCGTGTACGGGAGCAGACCGGCAGCCGCGCCCGCGCAGCGATGTTGGGCGGGCGAGCGCAACGCCCCGTCAGGGGCGACACGCGTGCGGCATGGGTGCGTCGATCACCTCCGGTCGCGCGCTGCGAGCGCCTGCAGGACACGTCAGCGACGCGGGAAGGCGCCTAGGGCCAGGGACCGGCCGCCGACAGGGACGACACCCGGGCGGCCTCCTGAATGGCCACGAAGACATGGTAGCCGGTGGATGCGGGCATGCTGGCGTCGCGGATGCTGCGATCCGGACCGAGCCTGTCGATCCAGCCGCCGGCCGGGATGACATTCAAGAATCCCAGGAACCACGCCTCGACGCCGGCTGCGGCCATGGCGGCGCCCTCCTCAGCGACAGCAGGTTCGCCAAGCTCCACGCGCGCCAGACACGCCTTCACGAACTCCGTCTGCGGCCAGAAGCGCTGGGTCATCTCGAGGGGGACGCCGTCATCCCGGCAGGCGTCCATGACAAAGCCGGTGGGCGCGAAGCCGAAGCGCGACGCGAACCGCCAGAGCGCGTCGCGCAGATCAGCCGTTGGCGTTCGGCTGCGCTGTTCATAGGCGGCCAGAAGCCAGATCCATTCGAAGTGGTGGCCGGGTTCGACCAGGCGCCCCGCATCGCCCGGCGCCGCACGCCAATCCTGCGTGAAGTATTCCCGCAGCACCCCACCGCCGGCGTCGAACAGACGCCCGCGCAGCAATGCCAACAGCCGGTCCGCCCGTTGCAGATAGGCTCGATCCTGCGTCGCGTCGTAGAGGGCGAGCATCGCCTCGAACGCATGCATTTGCGGGTTCTGGCGTCGCAGGGGGGCCTCGTAGTCGCCCTCAGCATAGCCGCCGTGCTGGCGATCCCAAAGCGCCTCCTCCATCCAGCCCACAAGCGCATCGATCTCGCGGCGCACCTGCGCATCGCGATCCAGGCGATAGAGCCAGGACAGGGCGTAGAGCGCGAAGGCCTGATCGTAAGCGTCACGGCGCCCGTCCAGCACCTCGCCCGACGGGTCCACAACATGGACAAAGCCCGGAGCGCCGTCGCGCGGCCTGCACCGGGTGAAAAGCCAATCAGCTCCCTTGCGGGCCAGGCCCGCCGCGTCAGGGCTCCAGCCTGCGAGCGAGGCCTGGCACATCACGGCGATCTGACGCACCTGCACCCGCACACGCCGTGCGGCGGCGCGGTCTGGCGTTCCATCAGGATATAGACGTTCAACAAATCCGCCAGCGCGATCCCATCCCCGCTCGCACCACAGGGGCAAGGCCTGCCGGCGCGCCCAGTCCACCGCCCGCGCGGCCGCGCGCGTCAACCGCGTGTTCACAGCGCCTCACCCTGCGTCAGGCCCTCCAGCAATTGGGTGCGGCCGGCCGACTTCAGGGCATCAACAATGAGCTTGACATCCTGCGCCCGCGACCGGGTCGTCACCAGCACGGCGTCGGGCGTCTCAACCACGACAAGGTCCTCAACGCCCACCACCGCCACCGTGCGCGCGCCCGCACGCACCAGACAGTTTCGCGCATCGGCGACGACCACATCGCCGCCTATGACATTTCCCGCCTCGTCCTTGACGCCGATGTCCCAGAGCGCAGACCAGGAGCCGACATCGCTCCAGGCCATGTCCACCGGCACCACGGCGGCCTTGTCTGTCTTCTCGGCGATGGCGTAGTCGACGGAGATCGATGGCGCCGCGCCCCACAGCGCTGCGTCGGGCGTGGTGAACCGGCCTTCGCTGGTGCGCGCCCGCCAGGCGGCGTGTGCGGCGGCGAGCACCTCCGGCGCCAGCCGCGCAAACTCAGAGAGCAGCAGATCCGCGCGAAACAGGAATATGCCTGCATTCCAGTCGTAGCCGCCATCGGCAAGATAGGCCTCGGCCAGCCGCCTTTCGGGCTTTTCGGTGAACCGCGCCACGCGAAACCCCGCCGCGAGCGGCGCCCCCCGCTGGATGTAGCCGTAGCCGGTGTTGGGCTCGCTCGGACGAACGCCAAAGGTGACGATGAGGCCGGCGCGCGCGAGATCCGCGCCCGCCGCCACGGCGCGGCGAAAGGCGTCCGGGTCGCCGACATGGGCATCGGAGGGCATCAGCAGAACGAGCGCGTCGGCCGTCTGTGACTGCGCGGCGAGCGCGGCAAGCACGGCGGCTGGCGCTGTGTTCCTGGCGACCGGCTCCAGGATGATCTGCGCCTCAGGTTCCCCGGCGGCCGCGCTCGCCGCCTCGATTGCGCTGGCGGTGTCCGCCGACGCAATCAGGATCGGCGCGCCGGCGTCATCCCCCGCCGCCAAGCGGGCGCGCACCAAAGTCTCGGTCACCATTGTGCGATCCGTGACCAGGGCGTGCAGCTGTTTGGGGGCGCGGGTGCGCGACAGCGGCCACAGCCGCGTGCCGGCGCCGCCGCACAGGATGGCAGGTCGGATGACGCTCATGCTGGGAGGCTCATGCTGTAAGGCTCATGCTGTAAGGCTCATGCTGGGACGCTCCCGTCTGCGCCGTCGGCCGGCCCTGTCCGCCAGACGCGCCGGCGCACCTGATACCCCATTTCTCCCCCGGGTGCACCAGCCCCCCGACACGAGGCGCGCAGGCGGCGCGGCGCGGGCGCTTTGCGGGCAGGCGAGGGTCGGGCATCACCAGGCGGTCCTGCGCGCCGCTACGCGGCGCCTTGTAACCTTGCCGGGTCGGGGCGATATCACTGCACGGTCGCGCAGCTGCGACTGTGCCGCCGAGAGGGGATTCTCGCCCATGGCCGTCGATGAAACGTCTGGCGCCCAGCCCGTCGCGACCGGCGAACCGCCGCCAGCACAGGCCGCGCCCGCAGCACAGGCCGCGCCCGCAACACAGGCCAGGATGGAGGCCCTTCCTGCGGTCCGACCCGCGACGGAGCTCATCACCCAGATCCGCGGCCAGATCCAGCTGAAGGACCGGGCAGGGATGACGCAGTTCGGCGAGCGCGCCCACAGGCGCGTCACCGAGTTCTCCGATCGGATCCTGTCCCAGACCCGCAACAAGGACATCGGCGAGACAGGCCGGCTGCTCTCCGACATCATCATGAAAGCCAAGGGGCTCGATCCGGCCGCGGTCCAGAACCGGGGCCTGATCGCGCGCATCTTCGGCAACGTCAAAGCCGAGATCACCAAATTCAAGTCCAGGTTTGAGACCGTGGCCGCCCAGATCGACGCCATCGCCATCGAGCTGGACAAGCGCAAGGACGTTCTGCGCCGGGACATCGCGATGATGGACAGCCTGCATGAGGAGACCCGGCAGGCCATCATCGACCTCGAGGCCTATATCGAGGCCGGCAAGGTCTTCGCCGCAGACTTCAAGGCCCACGAACTGCCCCGCCTGCAGGCAGGCGCCCAGACTGCTGCAGAGGACAGCGAGAAGCTGATCCGCGCCCAGGAGTACCAGGACGCCGTGCAGGCGCTCGACCGGCTGGAAAAGCGTGTGTTCTATCTCCAGCAGGCGCGCCAGATCGGCATCCAGCAACTGCCGCAGATCCGCGTTGTCCAGTCGGGCGACGAAACCCTGATCGAGAACCTGCAGGCCTCCACCCAGCTCACCATCCCTGTGTGGAAGCAGAAGATGGTGCTGCTGCTCGGCTTGCAGCGCCAGCAGGAGGCCCTTGCCCTGCAGAAGTCGGTGACGGACGCCACCAACCAGATGATGCGTCAGGCGAGCGGCATGATGAAAGAGCAGGCGATGGCCATCGAGGAGCAGTCGCAGCGCGGCATTGTCGATATGGCCACGCTGGCCGACACCAACCGGGAACTGATCGACACGATCGAGAACGTGCTGCGCATCCAGCAGGAAGGCCGGCTCAAGCGCGCCGAGGCCGAGAAGCAGATGGCCGTCATGACCGAGGAGCTTCGCCGGAGCCTCGCGAACACGGGCCTCGGGTCCTGAGGCCGCCTGTTGACGCCGCCCGCGCCCAATGGCTCTGAGCGCCGGCGCCGGCGCGGTCTGACCTTTGGTCTGTGCGCGCTCGCCGCGGCGGTGGTCCTGGCGTTTCTGGTGGTCGAGTTCCGTGTGGCGTTCCCGCTTGCCGCCCTGGTGACGGTCGTCGGCTTTGTCGCGCTGGCGGCTTTGCTCACCCCCCGCCCTGATCCGCCCGCGCAGGACGGCGAGCTGACCCGTGCTGCGGTCGCTGGGCCTGTGCTGCACCAGGCCGCGCACGACATTGGGCGTCTGCTCGCGGCGCGCAGCGCGATTGCTGACGAAGCGACGCGCACACGCCTGGAGAGCCTTGCGGGCAAAGCCGAGCACATCCTGCACGAAATCAGCGATCACCCAGACCGGCTCGCCGACGCGCAGCGTCTTCTTACCTACTACCTGCCGCGGGCCGCCGACCTCGCCGCCCATGTCGCCGCGTGCGATCAGCGCGGACGCGGGAGCGAGGACACAGCACAGGCTGCGCGCGCCATGCTGATGCGTCTGGAGGACGCCTTCAGCGCCTCTGAGAAAGCCGTCGCGGCGCACGACGACAAAGCAGTTTCAATCGATCTGAAGCTTCTGGAGGACGCGCTGCGCGAGGACTTCCGCGAGCCCCGCTGAGCGCGCTCAGAATTGCCGGCGGCTCATGAGCGCGGCCTGGATCGTGCCGTCGTCGAGGTGGTCCAGTTCACCGCCGACGGGCACCCCGCTCGCCAGCCGGGTAACGGCGATGGGAAGATGCTTCAGCGCCTCAACGAGATAGTGGGCGGTGGATTGACCATCGATCGTGGCGTTCATCGCGAGGATTACTTCGCGCACGCCCGGCGCGCCCGCCCGCTGAATCAGCTTCGGAATGCGCAGCGTCTCCGGCCGCACGCCGTCGAGCGCGGACAGCACCCCGCCAAGCACATGATAGCGTCCACGATAGGCCCCGGCCCGCTCCATCGCCCACAGATCGGCGACATCCTCCACCACACAGATCACGCCGTCATCACGCCCGGGGGCCTGGCAGACGCCGCAGGGATCAACCGTATCAAGGGCGCCGCATACGCTGCAGGCGGTGACCCGATCCGCCGCGTTCGCCAGGGCCTCGGCGAGCGGTTTCATCAGGGTGTCCCGCTTCTTGAGCAACTGCAGCGCCGCGCGGCGCGCGGAGCGCGGCCCAAGGCCTGGCACCTTCGCCAGCAGCGTGATCAGACGGTCGATTTCCGGGCCTGCTTTGCTCGCCATGGTCGCAATGTAGGCGATTCCGCACCGATTTCCCGCACCCCGGCCGCGGAAATGGCGCCCGGCGCGCCGGTATCGCACAGTCCGGCGGGGGCGCACTCTTGTTTCCGCCCCATTGGCGCGCAACCATTCCAACTTCCGAGGAACACCAATGGACGACGCTCAGCCCGGCGATGACCGCAGGCAGCTGCCTGAAGGACGGCCTGAACAAGGACCGGGGCAGGGACCGGGGCAACGGCCTGAGCAGCGCATCGCCTTCGCGCTTCCGCGTCTGTTCCCGGCCCGCTCCATGGGCCTGAAGTTCCTGCTCGTGTGCGCGCTCGCACTGCTGATGAGCATCCCGGCGATGCTGGTGAACGACATCGTGCGCGAACGGGCGGCCGCGGCTGCGGGGGTGCGCGCGCAGATCGGCGCTGTGCAGGGCGGGCGCCAGACGCTTATCGGCCCGGTGCTGGTCGTTCCCCATACCCGGGCGAGCACACTGACCGAGATCATACCCCAGCCGGACGGCTCGACACGCAGCGTGCGACGCACCGAACTGCGGCGCGGGCGCACCGTGGTTTTCGCCGAGACAGGGACCGTTTCGGCCGTACTCGACACCGATCTGCGCGCCCGATCGGTCTACCGGGTTCCCGTCTACACCGCAGACATCGCCATCAGCGCAGCCTTCGACCTCGCCAAAGCCCGTGAGGGGCTGGATCCGGGCGCCGTCCTGGACTGGCAGGAGGCGCGCATCGTCATGTGGGTGTCCGACCTGCGGGGGGCGCGCGACGTCATCAGTCTGAACCTGCCCGATGCGCCGGCCCGCGCCTTCGAGCCGGCCAGCGACCAGGCGCTGAGCGCTGCGCCCGGCGCCCAGGATGCACAGATGGTGCGGGACGCCGCACAGGGCGGCGCCGGGCTGCAGGCCATGGCGGTGCGCGTCGGCGACCGGACGGGGCCGCGCAGTGCGTTCACCGCCCGGATTGCGCTGAAGCTCGCGGGCGCGGATGCGTTCGCCGTCGCGGCCTTCGCCAATGACACACGCGCTTCCATCCGCGGCGACTGGGACGATCCGGCCTTCGTGGGCGCATTTTCGCCGCTGCGGCGCGGGACCCCGTCAGGCGGGGACGAGACGGCTGACGGCGCCTGGACCAGAACGGCGCCTGGGCAATTCACGTCTGATTGGCGGGCGACCTACCTGGCGCGCGGCCTTCCCAAGGCCGGCGTCCTCGACGAGGATGTGAGCATCGCCACCCTCGCCGGCAAAACCTTCGCCGTGTCGTTGCTCGACACCAGGGACGTCTATGTCGGCGTGGACCGGGCGCTCAAATACGCGCTCATGTTCATCGGCGTCGTGTTCCTGAGCTATTTCATGTTCGAGGCCGTGTCGGACCGGCGCGCCCATGCGGCGCAGTACGTGCTCGTCGGGCTGGCGCAATGCGTGTTCTACCTGCTGCTTCTTGCGCTGGCGGAGAGGATCGGCTTCGACAGCGCTTTCGGCCTTGCGGCAGGCGCGACGGTTCTTGTCAGCGCAGCTTACGCTGCGGCAGTCTTCAAAGGCCTCGCCAAAGGCCTTCAGGCCGGTGTGATTTTCGCGTTTGTTTACGCACTGCTGTATGTCCTCTTGACGCGGGAGGACGACGCGTTGTTGGTCGGAGCCGTGACGGTGTTCGCGGTGCTGGCCCTGGTCATGTGGCTGACCCGCAACATCAATTGGTATGGCGGCGCAGCCACGCCCGTCGAGGGTGCTGCGCAGGACAGAGCATGAGGGTGGGACTGGCATGGTTCAGCTGACACTGCCGAAGGGATCGCAGGTCACCAAAGGGGTGACCCATCCCAAGCCCGACGGGGCCAAACGCATCCGGACCTTCAAAGTGTACCGCTACGATCCGGACAACGGGGGCAATCCCCGCTGGGACACCTTCAAGGTCGATCTCGACCGCTGCGGCCCGATGGTGCTGGACGCTCTCATCACCATCAAGAATGACATTGATTCCACGCTGACCTTCCGGCGGTCTTGCCGCGAAGGGGTGTGCGGTTCCTGCGCAATGAATATTGACGGGCGCAACACGCTGGCCTGCACCAAGGGCATGGACGAGATATCCGGCGTGATCACGGTTGCGCCGCTGCCGCATATGCCGGTGATCAAGGATCTCGTGCCCGACCTGACGACCTTCTACGCCCAGTACCGCTCGATCGAACCTTGGCTCAAGACCGCGACGCCGGAACCGCAGACTGAGTGGCTGCAAAGCCCGGGAGAGCGCGAAAAGATCGACGGCCTGTACGAGTGCATCCTGTGCGCCTGCTGTTCGACCTCCTGCCCGAGTTACTGGTGGAACGGCGATCGGTATCTTGGACCGGCGGTGCTGCTGCAGGCCTATCGCTGGCTTGCCGACAGCCGCGATGAGGCGACCGGCGATCGTCTCGACGATCTGGAAGATCCGTTCCGCCTCTATCGCTGCCACACCATCATGAACTGCGCGCAAGTCTGCCCCAAGGGACTGAACCCGGCCAAGGCGATCGCAGAGATCAAGAAGATGATGGTTGAACGGGTGGTGTAGGCCGCGCACCGCCCCCCGCAGCGCGGCTACCCAATGCCGGCGCGTCGGATCGGCCCGCAGCGACCGGCCCCGCTGACCCAACCGGCGCAGCGCCATGGCGAACGTGCTGTGGCGTGAGCCGCTGCCGGCGAGCCGCTGCGCCGGTGAGACTGTGTGGCGGTGAGAGTGTGTGGCGGTGAGAGTGTGTGGCGGTTGACAGGAGGCGGCGCGCCGGTGACCATTGTCGCGAGAGCCATCTCTCCTTCTATGTCCGCTGTTGATCCTGCGGCGGAACAAACAAAGTCTGTCTTTCAGGCCGGTCGCAAGCGACCGGCCTGACGCAAGGTACGAGGGATGAGATGGCTCCATCCGATTCCCCAGACCTGCCGGAACCTGCCGGCCAGCCGCGTCCAGCGGAGAACAGCGAGCCCCGGAACAGTGAGGCCCTGAACAGTGAGGACCTGAACAGTGAGGACCTGAACAGTGAGGACCAGAACGGTCAGGCCGGCAGCGATCCAGGCCAGGTCGATGCGGCAGAGGCGACGCCGCCTGGAGCTTTGACGCATGGGGCTTCGTCGCCTGGGTCCCTTTCATTTGGGGCCAGATCACTGGAGGCCGGGTCACTGGAGCATGGGTCACTGGTAGCCGGGTCATTTGCGGCCGATCCGGCGCGGGGCGCGCCCGACGAGGCGCGCAGCGATGCGCAGGGCAAGGCCGCGCGCGTGCGCGCCTTCCGGCCGGATCTGTTCGACGGACGCGCGCTGACCTCGGCGCAGGATGTCGCGAAATTCCTTGGCGTCTCAGAATACACGCTGACCTGGACGCTGTATGCCGCCCCCGAAAGCGTGCGCTACGCCCGCTTCGAGATCCCCAAGCGCACCGGCGGCATGCGCATCATCCACGCACCCAAGGACAATCTGCGCGCCTGGCAGGAACGCCTGGCGCCGATCTTCACCGCACTCTACGAGGCGCATCCCGCAGCCCATGGCTTCGTCCCAGACCGCAGCGTCGCCAGCAATGCGCGGGTCCATGAAGGTCAGAGATACGTTTTCAACGTCGACCTGGAAGATTTCTTTCCCTCGATCAATTTCGGCCGTATCCGGGGCCTGTTCATGGCTGCGCCGTTCGGAGCGGGACCGGCGGCGGCGGCGGTGCTGGCCCAGATCTGCACCCATCGAAACGGGCTGCCGCAGGGTGCGCCGACCTCGCCGGTTCTGTCCAATTTCATCGCCGCAGCGCTCGACCGGCGCCTGGCGCGCCTCGCGCGCGAGAACCGCGCCCGTTACACCCGATATGCCGACGACATCACCTTCTCCACGGGCGGCGACATGTTTCCCCCCGCCCTTGCGGTCTACGCCGCGACGGCGGCGGGCGCGCTGACCGCCGCGCCCGGCGAAGCGCTTGAGCGGGCGGTTGCTTCAGCCGGGTTCCAGATCAACCGCAAGAAGGTGCGCCTGCAGACCCGCCACCAGCGCCAGAGCGTGACAGGCCTCGTGGTCAATCGGACCGCAAATGTGACGCGCGATCGCATCCGGCGGATCCGCGCCATGCTGCACGCCTGGGAGAGGCATGGCCTGGCGGCGGCCGGCGTGGAACACTTCATGCGCTGGCGCGGCCTCGCCCGACCGCCGGACGACCCCGCACGGGCCTTCCGAAACGTGGTCTATGGCGAACTCGCCTATGTGAAGATGGTCCGCGGCGCAGACGATCCGGTGTTCCTGAAGCTCTGTGCGCGGCTTATTGACCTTGATCCGAACCCCTCGAAGTTCGTGCGCCAGATGGTCTTCGGCGCCGGCGACTATGACGTGTTCATCAGCCACGCAAGCGAGGACAAGGACGCAATCGCGCGACCGATCTTCGAGGCCTGCGAACGGCGCGGCGTAAAGGCCTTCTTCGATGAGGCGCATATCGGCTGGGGCGACAGCTTCACGCGCAAGATCAACACCGCGCTCGGCGCAGCGCGCACGGTGCTCGTCATCGTGTCCAACCACTCGGTCGCCAAGGAGTGGCCAATCCTTGAAATCAACACCGCCCTGGCCATGGAAGTCGCGGGAGAAAAGGTCGTCGCGCCCCTGATCGTTGGCAAGCCGGATCTCTCAAGGCTCCCGCTGATCCGCGGCAAGGATTGGCTGGTGTGGAACGGCGATGCGGATCTGGTCGCGAAGCGCCTGGCCGATGTCGTGCACGGGCGCATCGACAAGCGCCCCGCGTCCGCGACAGCGCCATCGCCGCCGGGCGCACGGCGCCAGGATGCGGACGCGGCGACGGCGGCGATATCGAAGCGATCTGCGGCTGAACCCGAGCCTCGCTCGAAGGCCCAGCCAGCCCGCCGCATCAGCTTCTGGGACCGGTTGCTCGGCCGGCGCAGCGGGAGCGACGCATAAGCGTTCTCCCGGGGTGTCCAGCCCTGGACACGCCGCCTGCATTGGCGGCGCCGATCCTGAGGCTGCACCGTGGCTGAAAGCCATGTCCCCCCGCGCACGATCGTGGCCACACAGCGATCGTGCGCGACCTCTCCGCGATCGGCTTTGGTCAGGAGCTGAAGGCAGAGGACATTCTCCTGCCTGGCGCATCCGGCTGGGGCGCATCCAGCAGGGGCGCATCCAGCCGGGGCGCGGACGTCGCGGCGCAAGCGGGGCAATCGCGCCTGTCCGGTTGGCCGGGTTCGTTGCGCCTCGTCCGCGCGCCGCCGGGCCGTCAACCGCCGCCGGCTTGGCCACCAGCCGAAAAATGGTCCGCCTGCAGACGCGCCGCCAACGCCGAAGCGCCGCCGGCCCTTGCGTCACTGAGACAGAACATATCGCGCACGCCGCCTCCGCCGCAGACCAGTCCCGTCCTGTGGCGACGCCTGCTCGCCCGCCGCAACCGACCTTCGGCTACGCACTCCTCCGCGGTTTTCGCACCCACGCCCGGGCTCTAGGGTCAGCCCAGAGAGATGCGAGGCTGCACCATGAAACACGCTGTCATCGTCTGTCATCCCAGACGGGAGAGCTTCACCCGCGCCGTGGCTGAAACCTATGTCCACGCCGTCCACGATCACGGCCACACAGCGATCGTGCGCGACCTCTACGCCATCGGCTTCGATCCGGTGCTGAGGGCAGGTGAAATCCCCGGCCCCGGCGCACCCAGCCCGGGCGCGGACGTCACGGCGGAGCGCGCCATGCTCGCCGACGCAGATGTGTTCGTGCTGGTCTTTCCCATGTGGATGGGATCAATGCCCGCAATGCTGAAGGGCTATCTGGAGCGCGTGTTCGGCTACGGCTTCGCCTATGGGAAAGGCCCCGAGGGCGTGACGCCGCTGCTGTCAGGACGCAGGCTCATCGCATTCTCCGCCTCCGGCGCGCCCAATGAATGGCTCGTCTCGCAGGGCGTCTGGCAGGCCGCACGCGCCCTGCAGGATACCTATTTTGCGCAGATCTGCGGCCTTGTTCCCATTGATCACGTACACTTCGGATCGATCGCGCCGAACATGCGCAAGGACATGGCGCAGCGGCATTTCGATGAGGTCAGACGCGTCGTCGAAAGCCACTTTTGAGCCGTTCCCCCCGACGGGAGATGACCCGCGCCTGACAGGGTTTCTGATCCGACATCTGGTCAGATCGGCGCGGATCATGCGAGGAAGCAGGCATGGCGGATGTCGATGCAGTCGTTATCGGGGCAGGCGTGGTGGGGCTCGCCGTGGGGGCAGCCTTCGCGCGGCGGGGCCAGACTGCAATCGTGCTCGAGCGTCACGCCCATTTCGGCGAAGAGACCTCCTCGCGCAACAGCGAGGTCATTCACGCTGGCATGTACTATCCGGTCGGCTCGCTGAAGGCCCGCCTCGCGGTCGCCGGCCGCCACATGATGTACGCCTATTGCGCCGCCCGCGGAGTTGCGGCCCAGAAGACGACGAAAATCATCATCGCAGTGGAGGAGCACGAGCGCGCCGATCTGGACCGCATCATGGACCAGGGTCTCGCCAATGGGGTGGAAGGCCTTGAGATGATCGCCGCGCCGCGCATCCGCGCCCTGGAGCCCGCCGTCACCGCAATCCAGGCGATCTACTCGCCGGAAAGCGGCATCGTCGACAGTCACGGCCTCATGCTCGCCCTGCTCGGCGAGATCGAGGACGCCGGCGGCGCCCTCGCGCGTGCGGCGCCCTTTGAGCGCGCCTCGCCCACGGCGCAGGGGTGGCGCGTGCAGGTCGGCGGCGCTGAGCCTGCGGTGATCGAAACGACCTGCCTCGTCAATGCGGCAGGGCTTGGCGCGCGCGCGGCTGCACTCGCCATCGAGGGCGTCGATCCGGCCAGCGTGCCGATCATACGTTACGCCAAGGGCAACTACTTCCGCTACGAGGGCAAGGCGCCGTTCCAACGCCTGGTCTATCCGACGCCTGCGCTCGGCAGCCAGGGCCTGCACGTCACGCCGGATATGTCAGGGCGCGCCCGCTTCGGTCCTGATGTCGAGCCCGTGGAGGAGATCGACTACCGCCCGAACGTCGCCCGACGGGCCATGTTCGCCGCCGCCATCCGCCGCTTCTGGCCGGGTGTGGAGGAGGAAAAACTCGCCCCGGACTATGCCGGCATCCGCCCGAAAATCGGCCCCTCGGCGACGCACACGGTCGACTTTCGCATCGACGATCCGGCTGTTCACGGGCTGGCGGGACTCGTCAATCTGTTCGGCATCGACAGTCCGGGCCTGACGGCGAGCCTGGCGCTCGGCGAGGAGACGGCGCGCCGCCTCACGCCCTGAGGGCCTGCACACGCCCGGCCGGACGCCTCTCCTGAGCCGTGGCCAGATTGCGCACAACAGGGGCCAAGCACCCAGGGTCCCCACACCCAGAGTCCCCACACCCAGAGTCCCCACACCCAGAGTCCCCACACCCGGAGTCCTGGACGCCGGCAGGGGTTGGAGCCAGCCCGTCAGACGACGATCTGGGCGCCAAGCTCCACCGCACGCCCGGAAGGAATGTGGAAGAAATCAGTCGCATTGGCCGCCGATTTGGCGAGCGCGACAAACAGCTTGTCCTGCCACATCGGCATGCCGGAGGTC
Organism: Hyphomonadaceae bacterium; assembly: GCA_040381075.1. GTDB lineage: Bacteria > Pseudomonadota > Alphaproteobacteria > Caulobacterales > Aquidulcibacteraceae > JBEIHX01. The sequence goes on along the minus strand of JBEIHX010000003.1, from coordinate 61,687 downwards.
GGTGAGGCGACAAGCGTGCGCCGGCCAAGGAAGAAGCTCGTGGACATGATGTCGAATTTCGGCCCGCCGCTCTTGCGCAGCAGGGCGAGCGCCCTTGGCACGTTGGGGCTCTCCATGAACCCGAAGTTCATCTCCATGCGCATAAAGTCCTCACCGAGCCGGTCGATCCGGACGCGATCCTCCGGCTTCACCCGGGGCACGTCTGCAGTCTTGACCGACAGGATCACATTGCGCTCGTGAAGCACCTTGTTGTGCTTGAGATTGTGCATCAGGGCGATCGGCGCCATGTCGGCGTCGCTCGTCAGGAAAACCGCCGTCCCTGGAACGCGGGCGGGCGGCTTGGTCTGCAGCATGCGCATCAGCTCAGCAAGACGCACCGAATCGCGCCGCGTCTTTTCAAACAGGATGCCGGATCCGCGCACCCAGGTGAGCATCAGGATGATAAGGCTGCAGCCGAGCAGAAGAGGGAACCAGCCGCCGGCTGCGACCTTGAGAAGGTTCGCCGAGAGGAAGGCGAGGTCGACCGCGATGAAGGGCGTGACGAACAGCGCCGCCAGGGCCGGACGCCACTTCCACAGCTTCCACGCCACGATGAACAGCAGAAAGGAATCGACCAGCATGGTCGCCGTCACTGCAATGCCATAGGCCGACGCAAGGTTGGATGACGTCTGGAACATCAAGACCAGCATCAGCACGCCCGCGAGCAGAAGCCAGTTGATCTGCGGCAGGTAGATCTGACCGCGCTGCTCCTCATTGGTGAATTGGATCTGCAGCCGCGGCAGCAGGCCAAGCTGGATCGCCTGCTGCGTCAACGAGAAGGCGCCCGTGATCACGGCCTGGCTTGCGATGATGGTGGCCACGCCGGTCAGCAGAACCAGGGGCAGAAGCGCCCAGTCCGGGGCCAGCAGAAAGAACGGATTGTCAGCCCGCTCCGGGTGGGCAAGCACCATGGCGCCCTGTCCCAGATAGTTGAGCGCCAGGCAGGGAAACACGAAGGCGAGCCACGCGATGCGGATCGGCCGGCGGCCGAAATGGCCCATATCGGCGTAGAGCGCTTCCGCCCCGGTCACGCACAGGAAAACCGAGCCAAGAACGATGAACGCCGCAACACCATGGGTGAACAGAAAGGAAAAGGCGAAGACCGGGTTGAAGGCCTGCAGGATCGCCCAGTCATCGCTGATGTGCAGAAGGCCGAGGACCGCAAGCACCAGGAACCAGAACGCCATGATCGGCCCAAACAGCGCGCCGACCCTGCCGGCGCCGCGCGCCTGAACCACGAACAGACCAACGAGCACCCCCACGGCGATCGGCGTGATGAGTGCGTCATTGAAGTTGGGGACGGCGAGCTTGAAGCCTTCGACCGCCGACAGAACCGAAATAGCCGGGGTCAGGATGGCGTCGCCGTAAAACAGCGCGGCGCCGATCACCCCCAGAATGAACACGAACTGGCTGCGCGCCCCGGTCGCCTTCTGCGCCAGCGCCATCAGCGACAGGACGCCGCCCTCGCCCTTGTTGTCGGCCCGCATCACGAACAGGACGTACTTGATGGTCACCACAAAAATCAGCGCCCAGAGCATCAGCGAGATCACGCCAAGGATCTCGTGGCGTGCGACGCCGCCCTCCCGCGCGCCGTGCAGCGATTCGCGGAATGCGTAGATCGGGCTTGTCCCGATATCCCCGTAGACGACCCCGCACGCGCCCAGGGCCAGCTTCCAGAAGCCATCGCCGCCGCGACCGTGAGCCGCAGGCGCCCCGTGATCGGTTTCCGGCGGCGACACTGGTTCAGACGCGCCCGCACCCGTCATGCTGCCCCCCTGGGAGCGCGCCCACAGCCTCCAGACACAGCCGGGCGCGCCTGTGAAAGGCGGCTCGAATACTCCTTGCCGCGCGTCGCGGCAATCGGCATGCAGCACTGCGTGCGGATCTGCGCCCCGCAAGGCAGGGCGTGCGCCACAGGGAGGTCATGATGGGTCGCTTGTGTCTGGTCACCGGAGCATCAGCCGGAATCGGGGCGGCCTTCGCCCGTGAATACGCCCGTCGCGGCTACGATCTCGCCGTCACCGCCCGTCGCGCGGACCGTCTGGAGGATCTGGCCAGGGAGATCCGGCGCGACCACGGGGTGAGGGTGCTGGTCCTGCCGGCGGACCTCGCCGATCCGGCAGCCCCGGCCGGCCTTCTGGCCGCGCTCGCCCGTGAAGGGCGGGCGGCGGACGCCCTGGTCAACAATGCTGGCTATGGCCTGCCCGGGACCTTCGCGGAGTCCGATTGGCGCACGCACAGCGCATTTCTGCAGGTGATGGTCACAAGCTATTGCGAGCTCGCCCATGGCGTCTGGGCCGGCATGCTTGCCCGCCGCTTCGGCAGAATCATCAATGTCGCCTCACTCGCCGGCCATCTGCCGAGCGCCGCCGGGCACACCATGTATGCAGCCTCGAAGTCGTTCCTGATCCGCTTCACCCAGGCCCTGCATCTTGAGGGGGCGCCGCAGGGCGTGCATGCGACCGCGGTCTGCCCAGGCTTTACGTATTCGGAGTTTCACGACGTGAACGGTACGCGCGGGATCGTGTCGAAGCTGCCCAAGGCCCTGTGGCAGAGCGCCGATGACGTGGCCCGCCAGGGCGCCGACGCATGCGAGCGCAACCAGGCGGTGATCGTGACCGGCGGACCGAACAAGGCGATCGCCGCACTGGGCAAGATCCTGCCCGACCAGCTGGCGCTGGCAGTGATGAAATCCCAGGGCGCGCGGTTTCGGCGCACAGGGTCGGCGCATGGGTCGTGAGCGGGCCTGAACTGCAGAGGGACACCCCGCGCCCCGCCGCCGCCCCGCCCGGCGCCGGTCAGTCCATCGGGATGTGCTGTCGCCCCGTCAGGCGCGTGATCACGTAGTCGTCAGCCTCGACCAGCACATCCTCCTCGCCATAGTCGAAGGCCCGTGGATCCACCACCAGGTCGCTGCGGCGCAGCGGGCGCGACAGGCCGAGCCCCGCCAGCGTGCGGCAGCGCGACAGCGCCACATAGGCCTGGCCGTGCGCAAACATGCCGGAGCCGAAGTCGATGTGAACCGCGTCGAAGGTGAGGCCTTGGGCCTTGTGCACCGTGAGCGCCCAGGCCAGCCGCAGCGGAAACTGCCGGAAGGCGCCGACTGCGGTCTTGGTCACCGCGTCCGCCATGATGTCGACATCGTAGCGGAAACGCTCCCAGGTGGTCTTTTCGATGTCATGAACAAGCCGGCCCACCCGCACGCGAATAACGGCCGCGCCGAGCTCCTCGATCACGCCAATGGTGCCGTTGACCCATCGCCCGTCAGGATCGTTCTTTGTGATCATCACGCGGGCGCCCGGCTTGAGCGCGAGATCAGCCTCCACCGGGAACAGCTTGGCGTCAAAGTCGCCGTCCACGCCGCCGGGATAGACCGTGCTGTCGCCAGGCAGACGGGCGAGCTGGGCGGCGTTGATCCTGCCGGCCACTTCGTTGGTCGGCGTGAGCACAATGGCGCTCTCATCGGCCGACAGGTCAGGGCGCGGACGGACGCAGGTGTTGAGCCTTTGGCCATCCTCGTTGCGAATGTCCGCCCGCCGGATACGGTCGAGGATGGCCAGAAACTCCCCATCTGACTGGCGAAACACCCGCCGCAGCTCAACCTTGGTGAAACCGGCCGCGCGAAACCCGGAGGTGTTGAAGAAGTACCCACCGCCAAAGCGCTGATCGAAGTGCTGGGCGAGGGCGCGATCCACCACGGGCGGCAATTGGTGCGGGTCGCCGACCAGGATCATCTGAACCCCGCCAAACGGGGACTGGTCGTTGCGGGCCAGCCTCAGCACTCCATCGACGGCGTCCATGAGGTCGGCCCGCACCATCGACACCTCATCGATCACCAGCGCGTCGAGCCGCCGGATCACGCCGCCATTGGGGCCTTTGCGGATGTCGCGCGCCTCCAGATAGCGGGGAGGAAACTTGAAGAACGAATGCACCGTCTGTCCGCCGACGTTGATCGCGGCGATTCCGGTGGGCGCGAGCACTGCGACGGTTTTCCTGGTTGCGCCCACCCAGTCGCGCAGGAGGGTGCTCTTCCCGCTGCCGGCGCGCCCGGTCAGGAACACCGGCGCGCCGGTATCCTCCAGAAGCCGGTGGACTGCGAGATAGGGGGTGGGGGCCGACACGGAACCTCAGGATTCTCCCCGTCACCCTAGCGCGCTTTGCACAGGCGTGTGCGTGATTTTGCGGTCGCTGCGCCGGCTTGGCGCCTCACCCAGGGTTTGCAGGCCGGTCGCGCCGCATCGCCTGGGGCGCCAGCTGCACCGCAATCTCAGGCGCACCCTGGACAGGCGCACCGGCGCACGGCCAGTCTGCACGCATGAGCGACCCTTCCTACGTGGAGCGCTATGCGCGCCACATCATGCTGCGCGAGATTGGCGGCCCAGGCCAGAAGCGGCTCGCCGAGGCGCGGGTCCTGATCGTGGGCGCCGGCGGTCTTGGCGGACCGGCAGCCCTCTATCTCGCCGCTGCAGGCGTCGGACTGCTGCGCCTCGTCGATGATGATCATGTCAGCCTGTCCAACCTGCAGCGCCAGGTGCTCTTCGCCAGCGCTGATGTCGGACGGCCAAAGGTGGAAGCGGGGCTCGAGCGTCTGGCCGCGCTGAACCCCCACATCAGGCTGGAAGGCCTGGCGCAGCGTTTCGACGCGCACAGCGCCGGGGATCTGCTGCGCGACATCGATGTGGTGCTGGATGGGTGCGACGATTTTGCAACCCGCTTTGTGGTGAACGAGGCCTGCCATCGCGCCGCCAGACCGCTCGTGTCCGGCGCAATCGGTCGCTGGGAGGCACAGGTCGGCGTTTTCGCGTCAGGGTGCACGAAGGGGCGTCCGACTACGGAGCGCAATCCCTGTTATCAATGCTTCGTGCCGGCTGCGCCGCCGCAGGCGCCGACCTGCGCAGCAGTCGGCGTCGTCGGCGCGCTTGCCGGCCTTGCCGGCTCCCTGATGGCGCTCGAGGCGGTCAAGCTGATCACTGCGGCAGGCGACCCGCTCATTGGGCGCCTGGCGATCATCGACGGGCTCAGCGGCGAAGCACGCACCGTCCGGCTTGCCCCGGATCCAGACTGCCCTGTGTGCGGCGGCGCGCCCGGCTGATTTCGCGGTGCGGCGAAGGCGCGTGCGAACGCAGCACCGCGCCGGGCTGCACGCGCGCCGGGCTGCACGCGCGCCGCGCCCCACGCGCGTCGAAGACGGGCGCTAAAGCCGGCGCGCCGGCGGTCGCGTCACCATCACCGGGCAGGTCGCGGCGATGACCCGGCGCCATCACCTGGTCTTCTTCTGCGATGGCTCCATGGCCGGATCCTGGCGCAGGACGTGGGTGCGCGCGACCGACGCAGGGGGTGATGAAGATGTGGATCAGGCGTCGATTGCAGCGCGTCCTGCGCACCGCTCCAACAGCAAGCGCGAAACGCAGACCTCACAGGACGGCAAACCCCAAAAGAAAAAGGCGCGCCGAAACCAGCGCGCCTCCCGACAGACTGCCGTGGCAGCCTTCGTCTTACTTCTTCTTGGCCGCAGGCTTTGCAGCCGGTTTGGCGGCGGCTTTGGCGGCAGGCTTGGCGGCCGGCTTCTTCGCCGGAGCAGCCTTCTTGGCCGGCGCAGCTTTCGCCGCGGCAGGCTTCGCCGCCTTGGCTGCAGGTTTTTTCGCCGCGGGTTTCGCAGCAGCTTTCTTCTCTGCCATGACTGTTCCCTCTCCCAGACAGCAGCCCCACTCGCTGCTTGCCAAAAGCGTGAGCGCTCTCGGGTCTGTGCGCAACTGGCTAGCGCGCATTGAAGCAAAAGTCATGGGGATAAGTGCGGAGTCATCGCAAAAAGTGCTAGCTTTCGTTGGCGAAGCAGGTGGCGACGGCGCCGGGACCCGGTCAAACCCGGCCTGGAGGCGGCGATACCGTCTCTGGAAAGACGAATCAGACCGGGGCCTTGGAGGTGATTCGGTGATCAAATCGGTGGTGACTTGGGCCGCGGTGGCGGCAATCGGTCTCGCAGCGCTGGGCGCAGCCGTCTATGTGCGGCCAGACCTCCCGCGGGAGCGGCTTTTCGCTCAGTATGCAAACGAAGAATCGGAGACTGTGGCGTTGGCCGACGGCGCGCAGGTGCATCTGCGCGATGAGGGGCCGCGCGATGCGCCGGTCTTGGTGCTCCTGCACGGCTACGCCTCGTCCCTGCAGACACGGGACGCCTGGGCGGCGGATCTCAGCACGCAATATCGTGTGATCCGGTTTGACTTTCCGGGCCATGGGTTGACGCAGCCCCCCCCGCAGGCTGACGTCAGCGTGCCTGGACTTGTGGAATTCACCGACCGGGTGCTGGCTGCGCGCGGCATTGGGCGCTTTGCGCTCGCCGGCAATTCGATGGGGGGCCATGTCGCGTGGCGCTACGCGCTCGCGCATCCGGAAAAGGTCTCGGCGCTCATCCTCGTAGACGCTGTGGGCGTGCCAGAGGACCCGGCGCGCATGGCGCGTCTGGCGAGCACGCGCGCCATGTTCGCGAACCCCGCATTTCGCGGCGCGCTGCGCTACGTGGAAAACCGCGGCCTGATGGAGCGGGGCTTCAAGGCGATGGTGGGCGATGATGCGCTGGTCACGAAGGCCTTCGTGGACCGTCATCTCCAGCTCGCCAGGGGACCCGGCAATCGCGCCCTGCAGCTGCGCATTCCCGCGGTACAGGTCTATGACGCCGCCGAAGCCCAGAAGCTCGGCGAGATCCTGCGCCCGACTTTAATCCTGCACGGTGAGATCGATCCGCTGGCGCCGCTTGCAGTCGCCGAGTCCTTCGATCGCCTGATCCCGTCATCCGAGTTGATCGTCTACAGGAACGTCGGCCACATCCCGCAGGAGGAGATCCCCCAGCAAAGCGCCCGTGACGCAGCCGCGTTCCTCGATTATGCGCTCGCCGCCCCATCCGCCGTCATCGAGCGCGAACTTCCGCCCTTGCCGGTTCAGGCGCCGCGATGATCCGGCGCCGGAGATGCGCCTGGACGACATCTCTTGAACGCGCAGCGCCTCCAGACCCGGGGCGGAAACGCCCGACATACGCGCCGCAGTCGCGCTGACGTGCAACGCATCGCGTCAAACCTGGGGGCGGCGGATCGGAAGCTCGCACGAGCTGCGCGCCTGCCCGGTATGGCGGCCCGGTATGGCGGCCCGGTATGGCGGCCCGGTATGGCGGCCCGGTATGGCTGCCCGGTATGGCTGCCTTTGTATGATGGGCCGGCCCGGGAGGCCGCGCGGCCTGCGAGCGGCCGGGCCGGGGACCAGCGGGTCACGACCGCGCGCCACAATGACAGGACGGCCGCTTCCTGTGACGCGATGCGTCCTGGCGATGCCTATTGGCGGCGTTCGGGCGCGACGCAGCCGCCGCCCTCGAACGCGACCTGCTCAACCCGCACATCCTGCGTCATGACGAACCGCGTCTCGCACTGGGTCACGGTGGTTTTCGGAGGCTCCCACACCGGCGTATCGACCGAGATCACGCGCTCCTGCTTGACGCCGTCAACGACCACCGTCTCGCGGCGCTCGCGTCGCTCAGTGCGCCAGTAGCCCTCCTGGTGGTTGACCGTCTCGCGGTCATAGATCCAGACCGCGCGCCCATCGGACAGCCGCTCGCGTGCGATCGGGGCGCCCCATGCAATGATGAGGTCATCGCCGGTCCGGCCGGTCCACGAATCCATCTGCTGACGATAGCCAAGCGTGGTTTCGCAGCCAGCCAGCAACGCGAGACCGGACACCACAAGCCCCGCCGCCGAGACATTCCTGATCCGAAGCATGACGTTTCCCCCCCTGGTTCATACCCGCCGCCCCACCGACGGCGGACGGTGCTCTAGCCAAGCGGCCTGCACACGACTGCAACTTCCTTTCGGTTGTCGCGGATGGTTTGGTACGCGGTCTGAAGGTCGCTGAGCGAAAGCCCCTTGGCGCCGGCGAGCGCCACAAGACCGGCGATCGCCTTGAACTGATCACGCTCGGCCAGCAGCGGCTCGACGTCGGGTATCAAGGCGAAGACCCGCGGGTCGAGCCGGGCATAGGCGAGACCCACCCCGCACGCGCAGACTGCAACCCCCTCGCCGCGTCGCACGCATGCGGCCTGGATGGCGCGGGCGCTGTCGGCGGGCGCAGCGCCCTGCGGGGAGGTCTGCGGGGAGGTCTGCGGGGAGGTCTGCGCCTGGGCGCCCGCGAGCGGTGCGCAGAGGCCCGCACCGGCCAGACACCAGATCGCGAGGACTGCAGCCCGCAGGAGGGACCCTGTGTGGAAACTCATGGTGTTCATGCGACCGCGCTCCCGATTCTGCCCTAGGTGTGCACGCACGAATATGACGCTGCGATGAACGCATAGCCGCCCGCCCGCCGAATTGCGCCTTCAATGGCGACAGTCGCCGCCGGCAGGAGCCGACGCACCCGCGCACCCGCGCACCCGCGCGCCCGCGAACCGCTTCATCGGGACTGCCTCCCAGACCCGTCCCCCAGACCCGCGAGCGGGGCTCCCCGTGAAACAGCCCACTGCAACACGCCGAAGAGACATCCACCCAAACCATCGAAGGGGAACATCCAGGAGAAACATCCCACGGCCGCTCCCCGCCGAAAGCTCCCGCCCGCGACCACCCTCACCGGGATCACAGGTCGGGATCCCGGCGCCAGCCCCGAAGGCGCGCCTGAGCAGTCCGCTCCACGGCGGACGGGCTGGTGTGGTAGGATGGAGTGGTCGCCATTTCGGAAGCTGGCGCAGATTCTCAAACCGCCTGGAGCAAGACCATGTCGCCTGTGCGCTCTACCCTGATCGTGCTCATCGCCGCCTTCGCTGCCGCCTGCGCCACGCCCACAATGTACGCTCCGCTGTCGGACGCCAGCCAGGGCGGCTACGCCGAGAGCCGCATCGAGGCCAACCGCTGGCGGGTCACCTTCGCCGGCAACACGCTCACCAGCCGCGATATCGTGGAAACATACCTGCTCAACCGCGCCGCAGAACTCACACTGGCGAACGGCTTCGACCACTTCGTCATCACCGGGCGCTCCACCGACGAGAAGACCAACCGGATCGGGTCAGCCTGGCCGCGCGCCTCCGGACCGCGCGCAGGCTACTGGTACTTTCATCCGCGCCTTGGCTGGATCCCGGCCCATGATCCTTTCGCAGACCTGTGGGATGAACCCTATCTGGTCCGCGAAACGAGTCGGTACACGGCGAGCGCCGAAGTGGCGATGTTCAAGGGACCCAAACCAGCCGACCGTGCAGACGCCTTCGACGCCCGTGACGTGCTCGCCAATCTGGCCGCGCGCGTCACGCCGGCTCCAGCCGCGCCGCCGTCCGGTCCATGAAGGCGGCGAGTTCGACGTCAAGCGCGGTGACCCCGTCAGCGTCATGCGTGGCCAGCGTCACATCGACCGTCCGATAGACGTTGAACCATTCGGGATGGTGATCCATCTGCTCAGCCTTGAGGGCAGCCGCCGTCATGAATGCGAAGGCTTCCTTGAAGTCTGCGAAAACAAACCGTTTGAAGATCGCGTCCCGATCCGGCGTCGCAGACCACCCCCGGAGTTGCTGCAGCGCAGCAGCCGCGCCAATTCGCGTATGCGCCATAGCGCGTCTCCCTCTTGCTGTACCGCGCGTCAGACAGTCCGTCGGCAGCGCCGCGTGCTCACTCTACCCCTTCAAGTACAGGCCTTGGAATACTGGTCTTCGATACGGGCCCTGGATACGGGCCTTCGAGGGGGGCCTTCGAGGGGGGGAGGGTCGACCAGGCGCCGTTGAAAGGGAGCCGTTGAAAGGGAGCCGTCGAAGGGACGTGGGCTGCCCGGCCTGGCGAGGCGGCCATCATGCCCGCCTGGACCACACCGGCGTCGGGCGCTACACCCAATCCATGTCTAACAGCCCGGCAAGGCAGAGTGACGCAGCCGCACGGCAGGCCCCGTGCGGCGGGACCGCTGCGCCAGCCCGGCGCCGGCGCGCCGCAGCCTGGCAGGGACGGCCGTGAGCACGCCGCGCATAACCGCGCGGGACCTTCTCACCCCGGCGCAGTTGATCCGCGTGCGCAGGCGGTCAACCCTCAAGGGGCTCGCCATGGTCGCCCATGCCTGGGCCCTGATCACCCTTGCCATCGCGCTCGTCGCCGCCCTGCCCAATCCAGTCACCTACCTGCTGGCGGTCGCGGTGATCGGCGGGCGCCAGCTTGGGCTCGCCATCCTGATGCACGAAGGCACGCATGGCGGTCTGGCGCAGGACCAGCGCCTGAACCTGTGGGTGTCACAGTGGCTGTGCGCCTTCCCGGTCTTTGCAGAGACCCGCTCCTACCAGCGTTATCATTTCAGGCACCACGCCCATACCGGCCAGCAGCACGATCCCGACCTGATCCTCTCCAGGCACTTTCCGATCACCGCCAGGAGCCTGCGCCGCAAACTGATCCGGGACGTGACGGGCCGGACCGGCTTTGAACAGCGCAAAGCCCAGTTCGCCAATGCTCTCGGACCGGCAGGGGCGGCGTGGCCCGAACGGCTCGCCCTTTTCCGCCGCAAGCTCGGCGGGGCGCTCGCCGCCAATGCGATCCTCGCCGGCCTGCTTGCCGCGTGCGGCGTGTGGTGGGCCTATCCGCTCCTGTGGATCGTCCCGCTCCTCACCTGGCATATGGTCGCGCTGCGTATCCGCAACATCGCAGAACACGCGGTGGTCGACACCTCAGATGCGTTCCGAAACGCCCGCACGACCCTCGCCAACCCGATCGAACGGCTGTTGCTCGCCCCCTACAATGTGAATTACCACCTTGAACATCACCTGCTCCATTACGTTCCCTGCTACAACCTGCCGGAACTGCACCGCCTACTGATGTCTGGACCGTACGGCGCGCGCCTGGAGGTGCGCAAAGGCTACCGCGAGGTTCTTGCGCTGGCGGCCTCGCGCCCGGACGACGAGGACGGCCCGGGCGAACTCATCCACAATGCGCGCCGCCGCGCTGCAGCGCTCAGGGCGGACGAAGACGCCGCCACCGCCATTTAGGGCGCCGCCAACCCCGAAGGTGGCATGGCCACCGCCCGCCCTGTCCAAACACCCATGCTCCGCCGATCATGCCGGCGCCGCAATTGCACGCTTGTGTTCATCTGGAGGTGGCCCATGCGCATCCTGCACCTTGTGGCTCCTGTCTGCCTGCTGGCGCTCTCAGCCTGCGCCACTCAGGCAGGCGCGAACCTGGCGCTCTCGCCCGAGGGCGATCCAGCGGCTGTTGACCAGGCCTTCGCCGCGGCCGTTGCACAGCGCCTTGCGCTGCGGCGATCCCTCGACGACGTACGCGCCGACCTGGGCAGGGCCGGCTTCACCTGTGAGACGGTCGCCCCGGTTGAGGCGCGCCTGCCCTATCTCGCAGCAGTGTGCCGCAGGACCGTCGCCAGGCCCCAGGGCGCGGCCGTGTTCACCGTCAGGCTTGAAACCGCTGACGGCGCAACGCTTGCGCGCGCCATCGGCGGTTTCACCCCGCCGCGCGCTGATGACCGTGGATCGGATGCGTCCGACCGGGTCCGCCCCCCGGGCGCGCCATGGCGAGGCCAGGCATGACTGTCCCCATGATGCATTGGGTCAAAATCACGCCTGGTCAGCACCCGCGGCGGTCGGCGGCATCAAAGTCGGCATGATGGGGATCAGCATGGGCTGGGGCGAGGTCAGCGGCGGCGGCGTGGCGCAGATCCGGCGCGATAGGGGTGCAGACGGTCACAATTGGCGGTACACGCCGGGGTCCGTACGTCCGGCGGTGCGTGAGGCGGCGGTCCAGATGCGATGGCGCCGATGGCGGGGGTCACAGCGATGATGGCGATGACAGGAGACATGAACCTGAAGTTTTCAGCATGGCCCATACCCCGGCCGGGCGGGACCCGCCGACCGGCGATATGGCGGACGCTTGTCGCGGCAGGGGTTCTGGTCGCCCTGGCCGTTCCCGCGCCCGCAGCCATGCCGGCTGCATCGCAGGCGGGCTTTGGCGCGGACCCGCTCGATCTTCCCACCGACGCACCGCAGCCGGACAATCGCTGGCTTCGCGAACCGACGGGGCGTCTGTCAGGCGCCTTCTCCAGGGGCGTGGCGCAGCGCTACAGCGACGCGCGCGCAGTCTCGGCCATCGCTGATCTCAAGCGGGAAGGCATTGTGTGCGTCGTCAATACCGACACCACGCAAACAGGCGGCGACGTCGCCAGTCAGGGCTTCACCTGCACCCGCACTCTCGCAGCCCACGGCTGCAGGTTGACCTGGACAGTGCGTCTGCAAACCTTCCGGGGCGAAATGCGCCAAACCGCCGCGCGCTTCGAACGGGGCTGCCAGCGCCGCTGAGGCGTCATGGCCTCGCCTGGCCAGTCCGCACGCATCGCAAGCCAGCGTTTGAAAGCGCGTGCGAGGCCCGCATGGGCGAATGCGCGCTGACGCCAGGCCGCACGGGCGGATGGCTGAATTCCGCAGCCGCCGCGCAAGGCTCTTGAGGGGCCCGCAATGTTGGGGCTGGCCCAGTCAGATGCGGCTTGAACGAACAGGGAGGCGCTGTGAGGGGCCGGCGTGACTGGGGCTTGCACCGACATTCGCCTCCGGCGCGGCGGGCGCACTGGCCGGGCCCCGGTGATCATGCGCCCGTTCGCCAGACGCGCCAGCGATCGGCCGCGCCAGTGATCAGTCGAGGAGTGATCAGTCGAGGAGTGATCAGTCGCGCCAACGATCATACGCGCCAGTGATCATTCACGTCTGTGATCATTCACGTCTGTGATCATGCGCGCCGGCTTTCCGGCTGGTCGCGCGGCGCCCGGATGCCGCACTGAAGAAGCGGCCGCCCTGCAGGACAGATCACTCCAGGCGAGCCCGCACGTCAGGAGCGGCCACACTCCACGCTGAGCCACACCCCACGCTGCACCAAACCCCACGCTGCACCAAACCCCACACTGGGCCACCCTCGATTGGGGGCGGCGCCAGAGGCGCCTGACTTGAAATTCGGGGCGCCAAGGCAGCGATCGACGCGGCTGGGCGCGTGCAAGCCGACGCGACCCGAACCGAAACTCGTTGCGGCTGCTTCCTTCCGGACCTGACCGGGTTGGCGAGGAGTCCGTCCGCGCCGGCTTGCCGCTGCAATATCGCGACGCCGGACGCTTCGGGCAAGGGGCGCGATCACATGGGACCGCCCGCATCACAGCGCGCCGGCAGTTCAGCGCCCGTCAGGTGCAGGCTCCTGCATCAGCGATCACTGGGGCCCGGCGGCGCAGACGCGCCGGCGGCGACTGCGCTGGATCGGACTTCCGGACGCCCAACTACCTGCGACGCACCCGCAGGGCGGTCGAACTCACCGCATGGAGCCGGGCCGGCAGGAAGCACCACACCGGCGGCGCCGCCCTGGTGAGCGATGCAGCCTCGTCGGCGCGTCGGCGCGCTGGCGCAAACTGCCGTGCGAAGGGCCCGGACAGCCGTGGCGCCAGACCAACCCCCGGCCGCGAAACAATGAGGATCGCTACCCGGCGGGCGATTTCCCGCCAGCGTCCCCACCGCGGAAAATCAGCGAGACTGTCAGCGCCCATGATCCAGATGAACCGCACCCCCGGGTAGCGGCGCTGCAACGCGGTGACGGTGTCGATGGTGTATTGGGATCCAAGCAGGGTCTCGATCGTGGTCACCCGCATCCGCCAGCGTTTGGCGCGCGTGCGCGCGCTGGCCGCACGGGCGGCGAGTTGGTCAGCCTGGCGGCTCTTCAGTGGATTTTGCGGCGACACCAGCCACCAGATCCGCGACGCGCCCAAACGCTTCAGGGCCGTCTCGGCGACATGCGCATGCCCCTCATGCGCAGGATCGAAGGTGCCGCCATAGAGGCCGATCACTTCGCCGGGATAGGCCGCCGGAGCGCCGCGCCGGCGCATCAGGCTGTCGCTCCGCAGCAACGGCCGGACAAAGGCGCCGCAACACCGGCGCCGGCGACGACTGCGGAGGCCTCAGGAACGGTCATGGCCGGATCTGGCCCTGACCGTGGACAATATACTTGTACGTTGTGAGCCCCTCGGCCCCAACCGGCCCGCGGGCATGCAGGCGGCCGGTGCCAATGCCGATCTCGGCGCCGAACCCAAACTCAGCGCCATCGGCGAATTGCGTCGATGCATTGTGCAGGACGATGGCGCTGTCGACCTCCGTCAGAAAGCGCTCAGCGGCCGCGCCGTCCTCCGTCACGATCGCATCGGTGTGACCGCTGCCATACTCCGCAATGTGGGCCATCGCGCCGGCAATGTCCTCCACCACGCGAACGGCCAGAATGGGCGCTGAATACTCGGTGCGCCAATCGTCCTCCTGCGCCTGGGCCATCGGGGCAATGGCGCACGCCGACTCGTCGCCACGCAGGGCGCATCCGCGCTCCTGCAGCGCCTGGACGATCGCAGGCAGCAGCCTCGGTGCTGCAGCGCGATCGATCAGCAGCGTTTCGGTGGCGCCGCACACCGCGGGGCGGCGCATCTTCGCGTTCACAACGACACTGACGGCCGTCTGCGGGTCCGCGGCTGCGTGCACATAGGTATGGCACAGCCCCTCAAGGTGCCCGAGAACAGGCACCCGGGCCTCCTCCTGGACGCGCGCGACCAGGGCCTTGCCGCCACGCGGCACGATCATGTCCACCGCGCCGCCGAGCCCCGTGAGCAGGAGGCCGACGGCGGCGCGATCGGGCGTGGGAACGAGCTGAACCGCCTCCCCCGGCAGTCCGGCGGCGCGCAGGCCTGCCTGCAGCGCCGCGACGATTGCGGTCGACGACGCAAATGCATCCGAACCGCCGCGCAGGATCACCGCATTGCCGGCTTTGACGCACAGGGCGCCGGCGTCGGCCGTCACATTGGGCCGGCTTTCGTAGATGATCCCGATCACGCCAATCGGCACGCGCACCCGCTCAATGACCAGTCCGTTCGGGCGGGTCCAGCGCGCCATCACCTCGCCGAGAAGTTCGGGCTGGCCCGCAATGGCGTCAACGCCGTCGGCCATCGCAGCGACGCGCTGCGGCGTCAGGGCCAACCGGTCCTGCATCGGCGCACTCATCGCCTCCGCAGCCGCCCGAGCCATGTCCCGGGCGTTGGCGGCGAGGATGTCATCAGCCCGGGCGCGAACTGCCTCCGCCATGGCGCGCAGGGCGGCCGCCCGCACGCCCGGCGCAGCGTCGCGCACGGTCTTGGCCGCCGCGCGCGCACGCCGACCCATCTCGGCCATCTCCGCGTCAAGGCAGGCAGGGGAAACAGGGACGTTCATCTCGGCTCACAGCAAGCTTATGCTCTCATGGCGACAAAGGGGGGCGCGCACAAGCCTTCTCTTGGCGGCCGGTCGCCGCGGCCCACTCTAGGCGTCTACCCGGACAAGATCGTCTGCATGGACAAGTTCGGCCGGGCCTTCATAGCCAAGCGCGGCTTCAATGGCGTCTGACTGCAGTCCAAGGAGCCGGTGCGCCTCCGTCGCGTCATACGCGATCAGGCCGCGGGCGATCTCGCCTCCGTCCGGACCAAGAATGCGCACCGCCTCGCCCTTGCCGAAACGCCCCTCGACGCCGGTCACGCCGGCCGCAAGCAGGCTCTTGCCAGACCTGACCGCGCGGGCCGCGCCAGCGTCCACCCGCAAGACGCCGGCAGGCTTCAAGGCCCCGGCGATCCAGGCCTTGTAGGCGGCCTTGGGCTCAGCGGCGGCGGCGAACAGCGTGGCGCGGGCGCCGGCCTCAAGAGCCGACAGCGGACGCAGCGCATCGCCCCGGGCGATCATCACCGCGCACCCGGCCGCGGTCGCAATCTTGGCGGCCGCGACCTTGGTGGCCATGCCGCCGGAGCCCACGCCGGCCGCCGCATTCGCCCCTCCGGCCATGCGTTCGATCTCGCCCGTCACGCGCTCGACATGCGCAACGTGCACGGCGGATGGATCGCTGCGCGGATCAGCGGTATACAGACCGTCAACATCCGACAGCAGGATCAGCACATCCGCACCGAGCATCTGCGCCACCCGGGCGGCCAGGCGGTCATTGTCGCCCACACGGATCTCGTCCGTGGCGACCGTATCGTTTTCATTGATCACCGGGACGGCGCCGAGACGCAGCAGTGTCTCCAATGTCGCGCGCGCATTGAGCCAGCGCTGGCGATTTTCGGTGTCATCCCCCGTCAGCAGCGCCTGGGCCGCAACAACCTCATGGGCGCCGAGCGCTTCCTCCCACGCCCGCATCAGGATCGACTGGCCGGCGGCTGCCGCGGCCTGTTTCTCCTGCAGCCGCAGCTTGCCCCTGGCGAGGCCGAGGCGACGCCGGCCAAGGGCCACGGCGCCGGAAGAAACCACAGCAACCTCTGCCCCGCGCCTGCGCAGGCGCACGATGTCCAGGGCCAGCGCATGCAGCCATGCCGCCGATACGCGCCCGGTCTCCCAGTCGGTGACGAGCGCAGAGCCAATCTTGAGGACGACCCGCCGGGCCGCACCCAGCGCGTTCACGGCGCCCAGTCCTGCACGTCCTGGCAGGCCTCCTCATCATCGCCCCGGATCACGGCGTTAAGGCGGAACAGCAGGTCGCGCACGCCCTGTCCGGTGGCGCCGGAGACGAGCAGGGGCTTGCGCCGCGCCGCCTTGGCCAGGGCGGCCGCCCGGGCCTCACAGTCCTGCGCGCTGACGGCGTCGATCTTGTTGAGCGCCACAATCTCGCGCTTGCGGTCGAGCCCATGGCCATAGGCCTTCAGTTCGCGGCGCACCGTCCGATAGGCGCCCGCCACATCCTCCTCGGTCGCATCCACGAGGTGCAGCAGCACCTTGCACCGCTCGATATGACCGAGAAACCGCACGCCCAGGCCCGCACCCTCCGCAGCCCCTGCGATGAGACCGGGAATGTCGGCAAGGACAAAGCGGGCGTCAGCGCCAAGATCAACAACGCCAAGACCGGGATGCAGCGTGGTGAACGGGTAGTCGGCGATCTTCGGTTTGGCGGCGGAGACAGCCGCCAGGAACGTCGACTTGCCCGCATTCGGCAGCCCGACCAGACCAGCGTCGGCGATCAGCTTCAGGCGCAGCCAGATCCAGCGCTCCACCCCCTCCAGACCAGGATTGGCGTGGCGGGGCGCCTGGTTGACCGGCCCCTTGAAGTGGGCGTTGCCGAAACCGCCATTGCCGCCGCGCGCCAGGAGGACGCGCGCCCCCTCGTGATCGAGGTCGGCGATCAGGGTCTCCTGATCCTCTTCGAAAATCTGGGTGCCCACCGGGGCCTTGAGGATGATGTCCGGCGCATCCGCCCCAGTGCGGTTGCGACCCATGCCGTGACCGCCGGTGCCGGCCTTGAAGTGCTGCTGGTAGCGGTAGTCGATGAGGGTGTTAAGCCCCTCTGCAGCTTCCATCCACACATCGCCCCCGCGCCCGCCATCGCCGCCGTCGGGGCCGCCGAACTCCACGAATTTTTCACGCCGGAACGACACCGCGCCGGCCCCGCCGTCGCCGGAGCGGATATAGATCTTCGCCTGATCAAGAAACTTCATGGCGCGCGTATAGCGCGCAGACCGTCCCGGCGCGAGGCCCCAGCGCGCACGCGGCGTCAACCGCGCGCCAGGCGACGCAGTTCGCGCGGGTCCGCACCACGCCCCCACATCCGGACCCTGCAGCAACGCCGCGCGCAAGGGTCCGGCGCGACTATCCGGCGCCAGGATGCAGCCCTCCCTGCAGCAGGAGAAATCATCTGTCGCGGATGCCGCGATGGTACATACGGGGGCCAGACAGGGGGGCCAGACAGGGGGGCCAGACAAGGGGGGGCCAGACAGGGGAAGGCCAGACAGGGGAAGGCCAGACAGGGGAAGGCCAAACAGGGGGGGCGCCAGACAGGCGGTCCAGGCGGGGGCCACAGCCTGTGGTGCGCGCAACCGCCCTACCGCGTCTTGAGGTCCTGCTCGAGGGACTGGCGCAACACCCGCAATTCCGCGTCCAGCGTCACCAGATCAGCCTCAAGCACCTTGTCGGCGTAGTGCAGAAAGGCGGTCTCCATCTGGGCGAACAGCTGCGCCAGCTCACTGAGGCGCGCACCGTGATCCCCGGAGCGCCGCTCCAGGTCGCCATAGGTTTCGGCCAGTTCGGCAGCCCGCGGAAGATAATAGGTCATCAGGCGATGCACGTGGGTGGCGCGCTCCGGACGCGTCGTGAGATCCTCCATCGCCTTGCGGGTGGTCGCAAGGATGCGTCCGAGCCTGGCTGAGAGCTCTCCATCGCGGATGCGCGCGCGCGCTCTCTCGAGGTGCGCGAGCGGCGCCTGGGCCTCCTCCACGAGCTTGCGCACCACGGGATCGCCAATGTCGGCGTGAACCGCTGGCGGGGCGGGCCCGGCGAGCGCCTGTTCGGCGGCGCGCTGCGCCATGAGCTCCGCCTCACGCTCCCGCGACCGGTGGCGCTGGATCATGAGGTCGCGCAGCGCACGTCGCGAGGTGGCCCCGGAAAAGAACAGGTATGCCCCGAGTCCAGCGCCGGCGAGCGCGCCAAGGCCGGCCACCTGCCACAGGATCGAGCCGACAAACACGCCAAGGCAGCCCGCCATCGCGACATGGCCCAGATACGGCATGCGCGCCCGTTCGTCGGGAAGGGGATCGCGCATCAGGCGACGCATGGCCTTCTTGTTGACCGGTCCGCGCCACAGCATGCTCGACCCAATCAGGGCGGCAAGCGCTCCTGCAGCCAGCAACGGCAGCCCGGCTGTTCCAGAGAGCACCCCCAACATGAAGGCGCCCATGCCGGCCGCCATGCCCAAGCGGGCCCACCACGGGCGCATGTCGGCTCATCCTCCGAACTCCCGGCCCTGCGACCGACGCCCTAACCTAAGAAACCGCGCGCGCAAGCGCCAGAGGCGGCGGCGCGCAAAGCGCACCCGGCCCGAGCGGGGCGAACAACCCGCATGCGCGCACGCCCGGCAGGTTATGTCGGGGCGCAGCCACCGGACGCCGGGGTGACCCATCCGGGGGCGCTGGCGGTCAGCCATCTTGAGCCGAACCCTCAGGTGTGAAAGCTTCCAGACTGCATCGCAGGGGAACAGCGCGCCCATGACCGCCGACAAACCATCGCCGCTGGCAGCGGCCCTGCCATGGCTCATGCCGCTCGGACTCGTGGCCCTCTGGCAGATCAGCGCATCCGCCGGCCTCCTGCCGGCGCGCGTGCTGCCGGCGCCAAGCGCCGTAGCTGAGGCCGGCCTTCGACTGGTCCAGTCAGGCGACCTGCAGCAAAACCTCGCGGTGAGCTTCCTGCGGGCCGTCGCAGGGCTGCTGATCGGCGGGGCGATCGGCTTCGCACTCGGTCTGATGAACGGGCTGTCGCGGCTGGGCGAGACACTGCTCGACCCGACGCTTCAGATGATCCGCAACGTGCCCCACCTGGCCCTGATCCCGCTGGTCATCGTCTGGTTCGGGATCGAGGAGAGCGCGCGCGTGTTTCTGGTCGCGCTCGGGGTGTTCTTCCCCATCTATCTGAACACCCTGCACGGCATCCGCAATGTCGACCCCCAGCTCGTGGAAATGGGGCGTGTCTATGGCATGACGCCGGCGGCGCTGTTCGCCAGGGTGATCCTGCCTGGCGCGTTGCCCTCGATCTTTGTGGGCCTGCGCTACGCACTCGGCATCATGTGGCTGACGCTGATCGTGGCTGAGACCATCGCGGCCAATTCAGGCATCGGCCACATGGCCATGCAGGCGCGCGAATTCATGCAGACAGACGTGATCGTTCTCTCCATCGTGATCTACGCGCTGCTGGGCAAGCTCGCAGACTCCGCCACCCGCCTGCTTGAACGCGCCTTCCTCTCCTGGAACCCAGCCTACGCCAAAGCCTGATCGGATTCATGATGGTCAACGCCGACATCCCAGACCGCACGGGCGGCGCCGCAATCTCGGCCGTCGGTCTGCGCAAGAACTTCGCCGCCAACACGGTGCTCGACAACATCAACCTCGATATCGCGCCAGGCGCCTTCGTGTCCATTGTCGGAAAATCCGGCTGCGGAAAATCGACCCTGCTGCGCCTGCTCATCGGCCTGGAAACGCCAAGCGCCGGGACGATCGCCTCGCCTGCGCTTGAGACGGGCGAGGCGCGCATCGTCTTCCAGGAGCCAAGGCTCCTTCCCTGGGCCAGAGTGGCCCAAAACGTCGAGGTCGGACTCGGTCCCCGGGCGGCCCGCGGGGACCCGGCGGCGCTTGAGGCGCTGACGCGGGTCGGGCTCGGAGCGCGGGGCGCCGATTGGCCGGCGCAGTTGTCCGGCGGACAGCGCCAGCGCGTTGCGCTCGCCCGCGCGCTCGTGTCTAAACCCCGCCTCTTGGCCCTCGATGAGCCGCTCGGGGCGCTGGATGCGCTCACCCGCATTGAAATGCAGAGCCTCATCGAACAGGTCTGGCGCGCGCAAGGCTTCACCGCCCTGCTGGTGACGCACGACGTCAGCGAGGCTGTTGCGCTTGGCGACCGGGTGCTGCTGATCGAAGACCGCGGCGTGGCGCTTGACCTGGCGGTCGATCTGCCGAGGCCGCGCCACCGCGGCGACGCCGCGCTCGCCGCCATCGAGGGCCGCATCCTGGATCACCTGTTTCGCCAGCCGGCTGCAGGGGCGATCCCGCCTGGTGAGGCCGCTGAAACCAAACCTCTCAGAGAGGATTGACGGGGCGCAGCATGCGCTCCGCCAGCGCCCTGATCCGGCGACGGTCGTGGCGGCGACCGGGGCGAGGGCGGACGGGGCGAGGGCGGACGGCAACGCCTGCGATCCACGCAAGATCGCCCGCCGGCCCATCGTCAGCATGCGCCGCCAACCGCTCCCCAGATACAGAAGAGCGGGCATCGACAGGGACCGGGCAGCGGAGGATCCACGCCACACGACTGCCAACGTGAAGCACAATCCTGCGCCGGCGCTGCATGGGCCGGCTGCGCCCGCCCTGGTGACCGCAGGCATCGCGAGCAGGTCCCCGGCGCCCGCCAGGGTCAGAACCCCAGCCCGGCTGTCCGTGGCTGCGACCACGGCGGCCAGCGGCTGCAACCCTGCGCCCCCCCGAGCGCCGCATCGCGCGCCGCATCGCGCGCCGCATCACGCGCCGCATCACGCGCCCCCTCAAGCGCCCCCTCAAGCGCCCCATGACGCGCAGAGGTCAGCGCCGGGTCAACGCCGCCATGCGCGCTCGCCCCCTTGAGCATACAGGCGCAGCTCACAGAGCTGACGCCTGCAGGCCAGCTGCCAGCGCTGTCTCAGCCGACAAAGGCGCGTTCGATCACATAGTCACCTGGGGCTGCGTTGGAGCCTTCCCGCAGGCCAGCCGCTTCCAGCCGCTGCTTGACGTCCTGGATCATCGCCATTGAGCCGCACAGCATGGCCCGATCCACCGCAGGATCGAGCGGCGGCGCCCCAAACCGGCGGAACAGATCGCCGCTGTCGATCAGGTCCGTGATACGCCCCTGCAGCGGGAAATCCTGCCGGGTTGCGCTCGCCACATGCACCAGCTTCGCGCACGCCGCCTCGCCGACGAGAGGGTCCTCTCGGGTCCGGGCGATGAGATCAAACCCGTAGTCGAGCTCGGCGGCCAAACGGCACGTCTGCACCAGGATGACGCTCTCAAACTGCGCATAGGTGTCCGGGTCACGCACGAGGCTGGCGAACGGAGCAATGCCGGTCCCGGTCGCGACGAGATAAAGCCGCCGGCCCGGGGTCAGAGCGTCAAGCACCAGCGTGCCCGTCGGTTTGCGACCGAGCAGGACCCTGTCTCCGGGCTGGATCAGCGACAGGCGTGACGTCAGCGGCCCCCCAGGAACCTTGATCGAATAGAATTCGAGTTCGTCATCCCAGGCGGGACTGGCGATCGAATAGGCGCGCAACAGCGCCTTGCCGCCAACGGGCAGACCGATCATCACGAACTCTCCCGAGCGGAAGCGAAAGCTCTGCGGGCGGGTTGTGCGGAACGAAAACAGGCGGTCTGTGAAATGGCGCACCGCCAGCACGCTCTCCACACCCGGTCCGTTGGCGGCCGGGATAAAATTTTCCCAGCTGACAGGTTCCATGAGGTTCAGTTCAGCCACACATGCGCCCCGGCGTCAGTCTCACGCCCTTGTGGCCGCGGCGCGCCGCAGTGTCCAGATCGGCGTTGTCGCATCCGCCCCGGGCTGATAGGGCGCGCGATGCAGCCCGCGCGCGAAGGCCAGCGCCGCCAACGGATCCCTGTCGCGCAGCAGCGCACTGGTGAAGCCGCAGCGCCACATCAGGTCGAGCTGATCGCGCAGCACGTCGCCGACCGCCCGAAGATCGCCGGCAAAACCATGGCGCTGGCGCAGGAGCCGCGCCAGGCTGTACCCACGACCGTCGCGAAAGGTCGAAAACTCCACAGCGATCAGCCCGAGCCGCGGGAGGTGCGCGAGCGCCGCCTCAAGGTGCGCATCACCCCTCAGGCGCACGCCAAGCCGGCCAGGCCGCTCAGCCGGAACGCTGGCAAGCCGCGCCAGTTCAACGATGATGTCGCCCGCTGGAAGAAGCCCCTGCATGTCATCCGCGCCGTTCACCCCGCCAGCATGCCCGCAGGCGGCGCGGGCGTTGTCGGCAAGATCAATCCAGGCGTCGGCCAGGATCGGGGCGACCGGTCCCACCAGGGTGGAAGGCGCCGCACGGCGCGGCGCGGCAGGGCTAGACGGACGCATAGAGCGCCTCCTCAAACGGCTCTGGCCCGAGCCGCTCGAGCGCGTCGATGAAGCGCTCGCGCTCATCGCGGCGAACCCCGAGATAAAATGTCACAACGCGCTCAATCGCGTCCGGGATCGCCTCGCCGGCAAGACCCTTGCCTGCGATCACGCCAAGGGCCGCGCGTTCATCGGCGCGCCCGCCCAGGAGGATCTGGTAGAACTCCCCACCACGCTTGTCGACGCCAAGAATACCGATGTGACCGACGTGATGATGGCCGCAGGCATTGATGCAGCCGGAGATCTTGATCTTCAGCTCACCAATGCTCTCCTGTGCGTCAAGATCATCGAACCTTTCTGCGATCGCCTGGGCAAGCGGGATAGAGCGGGCATTGGCGAGGTCGCAGTAATCCAGGCCAGGACATGCGATGATGTCCGACACCAGACCATGATTGGGCGTCGCCAGGGACGCTTCATCAAGGGCGCGCCATACAGCGGGCAAATCATCGAGCCGGACATGCGGCAGAACAAGGTTTTGCTCGTGACTGACCCGCGCCTCATCGAAGGAGAAGCGCTGCGCGAGATCAGCCACCACGTCCATCTGATCAGCCGTTGCGTCGCCAGGCGCCATGTCGCGCGAAATCGGCTTGAGGCTCACCGTGACGATTGCGTAGCCTGGGGCGCGGTGGGGATGCGTATTGGTGCGCGCCCATCGCGCGAACCGCTTGTTGTCCAGCCTCGCCTGCTCGAAACTGGAACTGCGTGCGGGCGCATCGAGAAATGGCGGCGGGCCGAAATGAGCTGCTATCCGCTCGATTTCCTCTGACGGCGGACCGGGCGCCTCGCGACGCGTCGCCTGAAATTCGTCCTCGACCTCGCGCGCAAAGGCGTCGACGCCAAGCGCTGCGACCAGGATCTTGATGCGCGCCTTGTAAATGTTGTCGCGCCGGCCGTGGCGATTGTAGACCCGCAGCACGGCTTCGATATAGCTGAACATCTCTTCAGCCGGAAGATGATCGCGCACCAGAGCCGCGATGAAGGGTGTGCGGCCCTGCCCGCCGCCGACATAGACCCGCGCCATCACCCGGCCATCGGATCCGCTGTGGAGATGCAGTCCAATGTCATGGGCCTGTACGGCGGCGCGGTCATGGGCTGCGCCGGTGATGGCGATCTTGAACTTGCGGGGCAGGAACGAGAATTCAGGATGCCGCGTGCTCCACTGGCGCAACGCCTCTGCCCACACGCGCGGATCGGCGACCTCATCAGGCGCCGCGCCCGCCCAGTGATCGGATGTGACATTTCGGACGCAATTGCCGGACGTCTGGATGGCGTGCATGTCGACTTCGGCAAGCTCATCCAGGATGTCAGGCGCATCGGCAAGGCGCGGCCAGTTGAACTGGATGTTCTGACGGGTCGTAAAATGCCCGTAGCCGCGGTCATAGACCCGTGCGATGCGCGCGAGCCTGCGCAACTGGCGCGACGACAGGACTCCATAAGGGATGGCGACGCGCAGCATGTAGGCGTGAAGCTGCAGATAGAGTCCATTCATCAGGCGCAGCGGCTTGAACTGCTCCTCGCTCAGCTCTCCCGCGAGCCGGCGCGCAACCTGGTCGCGGAATTCCGCGGCGCGGGCGCGCACGAAAGCTGCATCAAACTCGTCATACCGGTACATGGCCCGCCCCCAGACGCCGTGCATCCGCATGCGCTGGCGTGCGGTAGTCAACCCGGACGGACGGTCCGCGCGCGCGCAGGGTCTCGCGGGTGCGCACCCGTGCATCGGGCGTTGCAGCACCGGCAAGCGCAACGAAATAGGGCGCGACCACAACGCGGTCGTCCCCGAGCGCCCACGCCATCGCCGACGCCGCCTGCGCTGCGTCCAGCGCCAGAGCCTGCTCGATCCGCCTGCTCCATGCACCATCGCCGGCCCAGTAAACCACCGCGCCGTCGCTCAGCCGGTTGGCGGTCAATACCTGCATCACGCCTCGCCACATGTTCGTGTCGCCACCGACCTGACACCTAGGACCGGTGCGGAAATTCACCAAGGGAGCAAAACTTCGAAGTCGTATCAGTGAAACTGACATCCAGCGCGAAGGCCGCGGCTCCCTCAATCGGGATCTGGCGAGCTTCCTGCAACACACGTGGTATTCCGGTCTTCCAGCTTGACGGTGTCACAACGTGATCATGCCGCGCGCACGTCTTTGGATCATTCTGGCACTCCTGGCCGCCGGGGCAGGGGTTTTCATCGCTGGGGCCTTTGCCGGGCGCTGGGCGAGCGAGACCGACTTCGTCTATCGCGCCAGGCAGACGCTCGAGGCATGGCGGTCCGGCGAACGGGCTTCTGACGCAGGGGCCTGGCGTCCGAAGGAAACGCAGCTCGCGCGCCTCGAGTATCGCGAGATCGAGCTTCCCAATGCGGACGGGCGCGGCGGCGGTCTTGGGGAACTGTCCGACGGACGGCTGCTCTATGCGGTCGGTCATGGCGGCTTCGGCGTGATCGACGCCACAGGAACGGCGCGCGCGCTCGACTTCTCGATCGACATGAACCTCGCCGCGCTGCAACAGCACCCGGTGTTCAAGGCGCACAACTTCTCCTACTTCTGGGTCCGCGTCACCGACATCAGCCTCACCCCGCTTGGCTCAGGGCGCTACGAACTGCTCGTTGGCCATCACCGGTTTGACGCCGAAAACCAGTGTATGGAGTTGTGGTTGAGCCGGGGCGTGATCGACGCCAGCCGACCCGGCATCACGCTCGAGCGGCCGTTCGAGCGCGTGATGAAGGCCAAACCGTGCATCACTTTCTACGGGCCGGACTATCAGCACGCCTTTGAAGGACATTTTTCCGGCGGGCGGATCGTGCCGCTCAACGCGCGCCAGGTTCTGTTCTCAACCGGCGACCACGGCTGGATCGGATTGCGCGGCTATCCGGCGCTGTCCGCGGACCCTTCCGTGACGCTCGGCAAGATCCTCAAGGTGGACGTGGCCACCGGCGCAACGCGCCCCTACGCCATCGGCATCCGCAATCCGCAAGGTCTGCTGCGCGACCGCGAAGGGCGCATCTGGGAGACGGAGCACGGACCGCGCGGCGGGGATGAACTGAACCAGATTGTTGAAGGCGGCGACTTTGGCTGGCCAGACAATACCTATGGCACCGACTACGGGCCGCTGCCATGGACGCGCAATCCGGTCCAGGGCCGCCACACTGGCGGTGTGGCGCCGACATTCGCCTGGAACCCCTCGATCGGCGTGTCCAATCTTGTCCAGGCCGGCGAGCGGCAATTCCCGCTGTGGGCGGGCGATCTGCTGGTGACCTCGCTTTATGGGGAGTCAATCCACCGGCTGCGACTGGAGGGATCACGCGTCGTCTACGACGAGCCGATCCGTTTTGAGGGCTATCGCCTGCGCGACATCATTGAGCTCACAGATGGTCGCCTGGCCACCATGACGGATGAGGGCAAGGTCATTCTGGTGCGCAACGGGGACCGGGACGGCGCGCCGCCCTTCCTCGATCCGCGCCGCCAGCAGACGCGGTCTGAAGACATGACCCCGGACGAGCGCGCGCGCGCCGTGGCCGGCTTTTACGCAGGAGCGCCGCCATCTGCGCAGCCAGCCCCGGCAGCGCTCAGTCCGGCGGCGATGCGCGGCCTTGCCGTCTTTCAGGAGAAGTGCGCGAGCTGCCACACCCTGACGGACGCCGCAGGCGCAGGCCCGAGCCTGAAAGGCGTCGTCGGACGCACTGTCGGCGCGACCGCCTTTGCGTATTCAGATGCGCTCGCAGGTCGGCGCGAGCGCTGGACGGCGCGCCGGATCACCGCCTTCGCTGCAAATCCTGGCGGCCTTTATCCCGGCTCTGTCATGCCGGCGGCCCAGCTTACTTCCGGCGAACGGCGCAACCTTGAGCAGTTTCTCATCACCGCCAGATGAGGCGCGCAGTGAGCCAGCGGCGCGCCAGCCCGGGGTGGCCGCCGCGCAATCCGCAGCGCTTCTCCTGATCCGACGCGATTTCTGATTGTACCGGCGCCGCCGGTCTGATTTCGTGCGCGCGTGGGATGGCGGGGCGATCGCGTTGATGAAGTTGTTGTGGGCGGCGATCCTGGCGGGTCTCATGGCGCTGAGCGCGATCGCGGCCGAGCATCCAGCGCCCGCGCCTTTCAAAAGCTGCATCAATCTCGGAAATGCGCTCGATGCGCCCGCCGAAGGCGAGTGGGGCTACGCCGTTCGCGCGCGCGATCTTGCAACAATCCGCAGCGCCGGCTTTGACGCGGTGCGCCTGCCGGTTGCAGTCACCAACCATCTGGGACCGGGGCCCGACTACCGGATCGATCCGCGCCTGCTGCAGCGTGTCGACGACATCCTCGACTGGGCAGAACGCGAACGCCTCATCGTGCTGCTGGATCTCCACCATGTCGACCGCATCCATGACCAGCCGGCGCGCGAAACGCCGCGCATTGTCGCGATCTGGCGACAACTGGCGGAGCACTACAAGGCGCGACCGGAAAGCCTGTATTTCGAAGTCATCAATGAGCCGCGCGGGCGTCTGGGCGGAAAGCTCCTGCGCGACTTCTACGCCGCCGTCCTGCCGACCATCCGCGCCACCAATCCCACCCGCAAGATCGTCGTCAGCGGCGACCGTTGGGGATCGATCGAGGGTCTTGACGCCCTGACGGGGCTGGATCCGACCAATCTGATCGCGACGTTCCACTATTACGATCCGTTCGAATTCACCCACCAGGGCCTGTGGTGGGGTGAGTTTGCGCCGCCGCTGGGCGCCACGTGGGGCGGGCGCCAGGCCTACGCCAAGGTTGATGCGGACATGGCCGCGGCCGCCGCGAAGGCGCGCGCACTCGGCATGCCTCTGCTGCTGGGCGAATTCGGCGTGCTGCGCACCGTCAAGACAGCGCAACGCGCGCCCTGGACGGCGGCGACGCGGCGTTCTGCCGAACGCCACGCCATCGCCTGGTGCTACTGGGACTTCGCAGGCGCATTTCCCGCCTACGACCTGACCCGTGAACGATGGATCGCACCGATCCTCGACGCGTTGACGCGCTAAGCCGGCGCTTGGGCGCCGGCCCTGCCCCCGACGCCAGTGGCCGAGCAGTGGCCGAGCAGTGGCCGCCCATTGGCCACCAATCAGCAGCCCAGCAACCACCCGGCAAACCACCCGCTCACCGGTCAGGCCCCGCGCTCAGCGCGGACGACCGGCGCCGCGGCGCGGAGAGCGCACGCCTGCCGGCGGCTCTTCCTGGTTGGACCACACGCCGGCGCGACCGCGCGGCGGAGCGCGGTCATCACGCGGGTCCCTGCGCACGCGCGCGCCAGCCTCACCCGGCCGCTCCGACTGGGGTTCGCCATGCGAACGGCCCGGGCGGCGCTGCGGATCCCGTGCGGCGTCCTGCGCCGCCCGATCCGGGCGCTGAACCCTCCCGTCGCGCCGTTCAAACCGATCCTGGCCGAAACCTTCATGGACGGGACGATCCTGGCGGCTCCTTTCATGCGCAGGCCGTTCATGCGCAGGCCGGCCCTGGGCGGACCTCTCATGGCCCGGCCTGTCTTGACGAGGCCCGTCATGGCGCGCGCCATCACGGCGGGGACCGTCGTAACCGGCGCGGTCCTGGCGGCCCTGATCGCGCGGGGGCTGGCCATTGGCTGACCGGTCCTGCGGCGCACGGCTCTGCCTCGCGCCATCGCGCGCGCCCTGCGGGCGGTCGCGGTGCTGCGGCTGATCGCGTCCGTGACCGCCTGGCCCTCCCGCAGCGCCGTGACCGGACCGCGCGCTGCGCGGCGCGCGCGCCCCGCTGCGATCGGATCGATCGGGATCAGGACCGACGGCGTCGCCCAGCGGATGGGCTTCAACAAAGACGCGCTGGCGGATGAGGCGCTCGATATCCTTCAGATTGCCGCGCTCCTCACGGGCGCAAAACGAGATCGCAACGCCATCAAGCCCGGCGCGGGCCGTACGCCCGATGCGGTGCACGTAGGCCTCTGGCACATCCGGGAGATCATAATTGACGACATGGGTCACCGCGTCGACATCGATGCCGCGCGCGGCGATGTCGGTGGCGACGAGGAGGCGTACATCGCCATTCTTGAACGCTTCCAGCGCGCGCGTGCGCTGACCCTGGCTCTTGTTTCCGTGAATCGCCACGGCGTCGATGCCAGCTTCGTCAAGCCGTGCGACAACGCGGTCTGCCTGATGCTTCATGCGCACAAAGACAATGACGCGCTCCATTGCCGTGTCCGCGGCGAGGTGGGCGAGAAGATCCTGTTTGCGGCCCTGCTCACAGAAGATCACGCTTTGGCGCACGCGTTGGGCCGTGGACGCCGTTGGCGTGACCGCAATCTCCACCGGCTCGTGCAGGATCTCGCTGGCGAGCCCCCGGATCTCCGTCGGCATGGTGGCGGAGAATAACGCGCTCTGACGACGCGACGGGATCATCTTCACGATACGGCGGATTGGCACGATGAAGCCGATGTCAAGCATGTGATCCGCCTCGTCCAGGACGAGGATTTCACAGTTCTCGAAACGCACCGCGCGGTTCTGGGCGAGGTCGAGGAGGCGCCCGGGCGTGGCCACGAGCACATCAACGCCGCGTTCGAGAGCACGGATCTGCTTGCCAATCGGGACACCGCCAAAAACCACCTGTGCGGAAACGCCGAGCCCGCGCCCGTAAGCGCGAAAGCTGTCGCAGATCTGGGCTGCAAGTTCGCGCGTCGGGGCCAGCACCAGACAGCGCACGCCGCGCGGGCCGGCGAACCTGCGTTCGCCCGCCAGCCGATGCAGGATCGGCAGCGCAAACGCGGCAGTCTTTCCAGTGCCGGTCTGGGCGAGGCCGAGCAGGTCGCGGCCCTCCATCAGCGGGGCGATCGCCTGTGTTTGAATTGGCGTGGGCTGCGCATAACCTTCACCCGCCAGAGCCTTGAGGATGGTCGGATTGAGGCCGAATTGGGAGAAATCTGTCACTGTAAGTCCTTGCGCCGCGCGACCCACATGGGCGCGCGGTCATGGCCCGCAGTCGCAGACACGCGACGGCGGGCGCGGTGATGCCGAGTGGGACTGACGCTGTGTGCGGGGTCAGATCCTACGATCAGCTGGGTCCGCCGAGCGGGCCGCACGAGGGTGAAGACAGCTTCAACCGAACGCGATCGCGGGGCGCTGCGCGCGGTGCATCCCTGTTGGAAGGGACCATGCACGAGCGAGCACGCCGGACATGGTGTGAAACACTCGCAAGGTCAAGCCCCGGACGCAGTCCGGCCCGCAGGACACGGGGTGCGGCCGCTTTTTCTCCGCGCCATTGTGCCGCAGGCCAGGACCTTGGCGCGGGATCGGGGCAAGCCGAAGGTGACAGGCGCCAAGGACGGGAGAACCACCATGCAGTGCCAGGCCGTCACCCGCTTCGCTGAAGCGCTTGAACCCCTTGACCGGCCAGATCCGTCACCGCAGGGCGCGCAGGTCCTCGTCAGGGTCACCGGATGCGGCGTGTGTCATTCCGATGTGCACATCCGGGACGGCTATTTTGACCTCGGCGGCGGCGCACGGATGGCGCTGCAGCAGCCCCTGCCCCTGGTCCTGGGCCATGAAATCGAAGGGGTCGTCGCCGCCCTCGGGCCGCAGGCCGGGGGCGTGCACATCGGCCAGCGCGTCGCAGTCTACCCCTGGATAGGGTGCGGCCAGTGCGCTGCGTGCCGGCGCGGAGAAGAAAATTATTGTCCGCAGCCGGCCAATCTGGGCATCCAGCGCTTTGGCGGGTACGCGAGCGTCTGTCTGGTTCCGGACCCCCGCTATCTGATCGACTGCGACGGTGTGGCGCCTGGCCTGGCGGCCGCCTATATGTGCTCCGGCCTGACCGCCTATGGCGCACTGAAGAAGGTGGCGGACGCAAAAGCCGAGGATCCGGTGCTGATCGTGGGCTATGGCGGGCTCGGCATGATGGCGCATGCACTGGCAAAAGCCATGATCCCGCAGGCGCCGATACTGGCGGCGGATATCGCCCCGTCCAAGCGCGCCGCCGCCAGGGCGGCGGGTCTCAGCGTCTACGATCCGAGCGACAAGGCTGACGCCCAACGCCTTCTCGCCGACACTGGCGGGGTCTATGCGGCGCTGGATTTTGTCGGATCGCAGGACTCCTTCAGCTTCGCCAATGCGAGCGTGCGGCGCGGCGGCGCCATCATCGTCGTGGGGCTTTATGGAGGCGCGTTTTCGATGCCCCTGCCGACGCTTCCGCTTCGTGCGCTGCGCCTGCAAGGCTCCTATGTCGGGACCCTGGAGGAGGCGCGGGAAGTCATTGCGCTGGCGCGCAGCGGCAAGGTGGCGCCGATCCCGATCCTGCCGCGCCCGCTGAGCGAGGCGGAGGCCGCGCTCGCCGACCTCAAGGCGGGCCGTGCGGTCGGCCGGATCGTACTGCAGCCCGATCCCGGCTAAGCGTGGTCACAACGCCCTTCAGGACACTCCTGTCGCAGGTGATCGCTGCGGTAGCGTCGCGATGCTGGCCTTCGCCGTGTCTCAAGTCGGTGGCGCCCGGGGGGCCGGGGCCTTGGGGACACCGGCCTTGGGGACACCGGCCTGGGGGACACCGGCCTGGGGGACATCGGCCTGGGGGACATCGATCTGTGCGCCGCGCGCCGACGCAGCCGCAGGGGGCAAGATGTGCGCGCCCCGCCAGGCCTGCCAGGCCGCGGCCATGGCGGGCCGACGGATCCGCACGCGGCGCCCGCTGGCGCCGCGCCAGGCCAGCCGACCGCACGCCAGGCAGAATCACGGCGCCTTTGCGACGCCCTCGCGCCGGCTGTCGGCTGCGCCGACAAGCACGCCCTGCGGCGACAGCATCACGGCGTGCAGGCCCGACCCCT
Organism: Hyphomonadaceae bacterium; assembly: GCA_040381075.1. GTDB lineage: Bacteria > Pseudomonadota > Alphaproteobacteria > Caulobacterales > Aquidulcibacteraceae > JBEIHX01. Next base: position 30,222 of record JBEIHX010000003.1, on the reverse strand, counting down.
CCCCGCCGGCGCGCCCATCGCGGAATACATGGCCCATCGCCTTCAAGCCGTCGACCAGCGCGGGGTCAATGCGCCGGGTCTCCGCCACAATCGGGCCGCGCGCGATGACATTGGGAAGATCCACCGCCTGTTGCGGCGTCAGCCGCCAGTCGAGCATGGCGATGATCGCTTTGGAGACGTAAGCGATGATCGCGTTGCCGCCCGGCGAGCCCACCGCCAGGCGAAACGCTCCGTTTTCAAAGATGATGGTGGGCGACATGGAAGACCGCGGCTTCTTGCCGGGCGCGACTGCATTGGCGATCGGCTGTCCCGCGTCGTCCGTCGGGCGGAACGAAAAATCTGTGAGCTGATTGTTCAGGAAAAAGCCGGCGGCCATGCGCTGACTGCCGAAGATATATTCCACAGTGGTGGTCATTGAGACCACATCGCCGTCCTTGTCCACCACCACGAAGTGCGTGGTGCCGTTCTCAACACCCGTCGCATCCCTGCCGCGGCGCACCGCCCCCGGCGGATCGCCAGCCTCAACCCGCGCCATCGCCTGATCCGGCGAGATCAGCGCGGCGCGGGATTTGAGATAGTCCTTGTCCAACAGGCCGGCGATCGGCACCTGCACAAACCGATCATCGGCCACATACATATCCCGATCGGCGTATGCCAGGCGCTGCGCCTCGATGAAACGGTGCCAGCCCAGCGTCTGCGTGGGACCTGTCGCCGCCATGTCGAGATTTTCCAGAACGCCAAGGATCGACAGCACGGCGATCCCCCCGGATGACGGCGGCCCCATGCCGCAGACCAGATAGACCGTCCGGTAGCTTCGACAGATCGGCTCCTGCCTGGTCGCGCGATACGCCTTGAGATCGGCGAGCGTCAGGGCGCCTGGCGTGGGCGCACGCCCCGCCGCCGCAACAATCGCTTCCGCAACCGGGCCCTCATAAAAGCCGGACGGCCCGCGGGCGGCGATGCGCTCGAGCGTCTCGGCATAGGCTTGATTCTTCAGGATCGATCCGACCGGCAAGGGCGCTCCGTCCCTTGTCAGATACGCCGCCAGATCCGCGCCGAGGGCGCCTGCGCCCATCATCATCCGGGTGCTCTCATGCAGCCGCGGGGAGATCGCAAACCCCTCGCGGGCAAGGCGTGCGGCCGGACGAAAGCCAGCCGCCCACGCCAGTTTGCCGTGCTCCTTGTGGGCCAGCGCCAGCATCGCGATCGCCCCAGGCACGCCGGTCGATCGGCCGGACTTGACCGCATCGAGGAAAGGCATCGGCTTGCCCTCGGGCGTCAGGAACATGTCCGCGCTCGCCCCCATCGGCGCAACTTCACGCCCGTCATAGGCCGTGACATCGCCCGTGGCGGCGTCGTAGTGGATCAGGAACGCCCCGCCGCCAATGCCCGAGCTCTGCGGCTCGACCAAGCCGAGCGCCGCCTGTACGGCGATCGCCGCATCGACCGCCGAGCCGCCCGCGCGCAGGATCTCAAGCCCGGCCTCAACGGCCAGCGGGTTGGCGGCGCTGATCATGGCGCCATGGCGCCAGTCCGGCGCAGGCATGGCCTCGATAACGGCCGGCCGCGACACGGGCTGGGGCGCAGGCTCGGGCGCCGCGGTCAGCGGAACGCACCCGCAGACCGTCGCAAGCGCGCCGAGCGCAAGCGACCGGGTCAGAAATTTCATGATGCGGTTCATTGGCGGGCTCCAGGTTTGGGCTGGGTATTGGCTGGGCGTGCGTCAGGCAGGCGGGCAGGCGTTCGCTCCGCGATCGAACGGGCATAAGGACACAGGCAGCACCATAGCGCGCTGCTTGTTCCTGGCGAGCCCCGCTGTTAAGCGCGCTGCACAGGCAGGCGCGGGCTGATACACTGAGCCCGGTTCGGCACGGGAGAGGTCCATGTTTGGCATCGGCAGGCTCATCGGCGCGCTTGTCACGATCGTCGCCGTGTCGGGCGGACTGTACTTCGGATCGGCCTGGATCGCCGCAGCCAACACCCTACAGGCGCTGCAGAACGCCGATGCGGCTGCACTGGCGCGTCAGGTCGATGTCGAGGCGGTGCGCGAGAATCTGAAGCAGGACATGGTGCGCGCCGCACAGAACCGCGCCGCCCTTGGAGGCCTGGAGGGCCTCGCCGGCCTGGCCGGCCTTGGCCTCAGCACAGGGGCGGCAAGCCTGGCCGACAGCGTGCTGTCGCGCGCGCTTACCCCCGAGACAATGGCCAAAGCGCTTGCCAGCCAACGCCCTGCCGACGCCAAGACCTACGGGTTTCCGGAACTTGTCGGCGGCGCGGCTGTGCGCGGCCGCTTTGAGGGACAGGACAGGTTCAACCTGCCGATCGAGGGCGGCGATGGGACAACCTATCTGATTTTTGCGCGGCGCAATCTCATCGGCTGGGCGGTCGTCGATGTCGAGGGCGACTTCCGGCTCCCGGGAGCCTGACCGGGCTGCCATGGCCAGACCAGGACCACGGAACTGCCTGACCGATGTCGCCGGCCTCACAGTCGGGGTGGCGACAGACCCCGCAGCATGCACCGGGGTCACGGTCATCCTCGCCGATGCGCCTGCAGTCTGCGGCGTTGACGTGCGCGGCGGCGGACCGGGCACACGCGAAACCGACCTGCTTGCCGCGGAGAACCTCGTGGAGGGCGTTGACGCCGTCGTGTTGGCCGGCGGGTCCGTCTACGGGCTCGCAGCGGCCGATGGGGTGGTCGCCGGCCTGGCGGCCCGCGGGCGCGGCTTCACATTCGGCCCCGGCGTCGCCATCACCGCGCCGATTGTGCCGGCGGCGATCCTGTTTGATCTCGTCAATGGCGGCGACAAGGCCTGGGGACTTGATCCGCCCTATCGTGATCTTGGCCTCGCGGCCCTGGCCGCCGCCGGCGCTCCTGCGGCCCTCGGCCGGAGCGGCGCAGCCTTTGGCGCCCGCGCTGGCGCACGCCCGGGCGGTCAAGGCGCCGCCAGCATCGTCACGCATGACGGCCTGACTGTGGGCGCACTCGCCTGCGTCAACAGCTACGGCAGCGTCACAGCGCCTGGCGGCGACGCCTATTGGGCCCAGCCGCTTGAGCAGGACAGGGAGTTCGGGGGCGGCCCAGCCCCGCCGACGGATTTCGACCTGGAGGACTGGGGCGCGGCCAAATCGCAGGGCGGCGCGCGCGAAAACACAAGCCTGGCGGTCGTCGCCACAGACGCGATCCTGACCAAGGGGGAAGCCAAGCGGGTCGCCCAGATGGCGAGTGCAGGGTTCGCGCGGGCGATCCGGCCTGTCTTCGCGCCCTTCGACGGCGATGTCGTCTTCGCCCTGGCGACCGGACGGCGCAGCATCGAGGCGGAACGGGCGCGCCATATCGCCCGGATCGGCGCCCTCGCAGCCGATTGCCTCGCGCGCGCCGTGGCGCGCGGCGTGCACGCCGCCGGACGCGATCACGCTGTCACAGGCGCAGCGCCACGCAGCACAGACCCGTGACGCAGCCGGCCGGCGCGTCTATCCTCGCACCCTGAGATGCCAACACGCCTCAAACCCCTGCTCATCGACAACGTCCTGGACGGGCGAAAGCTGCGCGTGCAGCTGACCGCCGTCGCCCTGGACTGCATCGGCGACGAGAACGCAACGCGCGCAGGCGCGCTGAAGCTTCTGTCTGGAGCACTGTTCCGTGGCCGCATGATCGCCCAGGAACGACTGGAGGACGGGGCCTCGGGCCTGGAGACCGCGCGCCTGCTGTCGCAGGTGCAGGACGAAGTGATCGCCGCGCTCTACGACTTCACCACGACGCACGTCTTCCGCTCCCGCAATCCAACGACCGGCGAACGCCTCGCCGTCGCGGCCACCGGGGGCTATGGACGCGCTGCTCTCGCACCTTCATCCGACATCGATCTGGTTTTTCTGCGCGCTTACAAGTCGACGCCATGGACGGAGAGCGTGATCGAATACATGCTCTACATGCTGTGGGACATGGGCCTGAAGGTCGGTCACGCCTCACGCACGATTGAGGAGTGCGTTCGTCTCTCCCGGGAGGACCAGACGATCGCAACGGCGCTGCTGGACCTGCGCCACATCGTCGGCGACGCGGCGCTGTCGGCGGAGCTGAAACAACGCTATCGGCGCGACGTCGTGCCCGGATCGGAGCGCTCCTACGTCACCATCAAGCTGAAGGAGCGTGACGACCGGCACAAACGCGCCGGTCAATCGCGCTATCTCGTCGAACCCAACATCAAGGAAGGCAAGGGCGGCCTTCGCGACCTGCACTCGCTCGACTGGATCGCCAAGTACATCTACGGCCTGGAGACCAGGGCCGACTATGAGCAGCTCGGCTTTTTCCGGCCGGAAGAACTCGACAGCCTCGGGCGTGCGACCGACTTCCTGTGGAGCGTGCGCTGCCATCTTCACTTCCTGACCGGGCGGGCGGAGGAACGCCTGACCTTCGACCTGCAGCCCGAAATGGCGCGCCGGCTCGGCTATCGCGACCGCGCCGAATCCTCGGGCGTCGAGCGGTTCATGAAGCACTATTTCCTGGTCGCTCAGGAGGTCGGCGCCCTCACCCGGGTGTTCTGCGCGAAACTGGAAGCCGACGAACAGAAACGGGCGCCGCGCGGACTGACCCGCTTCCTGCCGCGCCGCGACGGCGCAGGCCGGACCCTGATCGCCGAGGATGGCTTCATCATGGACGCCGGGCGCCTGTCGATCGTCGATCCGCGCCTGTTCGAACGCGAGCCGCACCAGCAGGTGCGCCTGTTCCAGCTTGCCGACGCCCGTGACCTCGACCTGCATCCCGATGCGCTGACAGCCGTCAGGCGCTCGCTGCGCCATGTCACGCCGGCCGTGCGCAAGGATCCCCGCGCCATCGCGGCATTTCTGGAGATTGTCGCATCCCGCAAGAACCCTGCAGGCGCGCTCCGGCTGATGAACGAGGCAGGACTGCTCGGCCGGTTCGTCCCGGAATTCGGACGCATCGTGGCGCAGACGCAGTTCAACATGTACCATCACTACACGGTCGACGAGCACACCTTGCGCGGCATTGAGGTGATCTCCGACATCGAGCATGGCCGCCACCGCGAAGACCATCCGCTTGCGACGGAAATCTTTCCGCTGATCCAGAACCGGCGCGCGCTCTATCTGGCGATGCTGCTGCATGACACTGGCAAGGGAAAAGGCGACCAGCAGACCGAGGGCGGCAAAGCGGCGCGCGCAGCGTGCGAGCGTCTCAACCTGCCGCAGGAGGACGTCGATCTCGTCGTCTGGCTGGTGTCGCACCATCTCGTGATGAGCGATGTGGCGCAGCGGCGCGACCTGTCGGACGCACGCACCATCACGGCATTCTCTGATCTGGTTGGAACGCCGGAACGGTTGCGGCTGCTGCTCGTGCTGACTGTCGCGGATATCCGCGCAGTCGGGGTCGGCGTTTTCAACGGGTGGAAAGGCGCACTGTTGCGCGAACTCTACAAGCTGAGCGAAGCAGCCTTCCGCGGCGGGCGCGCCGGCGAGGCGGCGGTTCGCCAACGTCTGCACGAACGCGCGCAGGAAGCCCAGCAGCAGCTTGCCGAGACGGTCGGCGCAGCCCTCACTCCGACTGTCCAGGCCTGGCTCGACACCCTTGAGGATGCCTATTGGATCGCCTTTGAGCCGGACGCACTCGCCTGGCATGTGCGTGAACGCGCGAGCGCCGGGGCTGCGCCAATCGTGGCGGCTCGGGTCGTCAGCAAGCGGGCGGCGACCGAAGTGCTGGTGGGCGCACAGGATCGTGAAGGCCTGTTCGCAGCCCTCGTCGGCGCGCTCGCGGCGGCGGGAGCGAGCGTCACCGACGCAAGGGTTTTCACAACAACCGGCGCGCAGGCCTTCGATGTGTTTTCGATCCAGGACCTGGAAGGACGTCCCTTCGCCGCCGATGACCCGGGCCGCCTCAATCGGCTGATCGGCCAGATCCAGGCCGCAGCGGTCGGCGGCGAGCCGGGAGAACCGGCGGCGCCTGGCGCAGCGGCGCGGCGCACAGCCGCCTTCGCCATTGAACCGCTGATCTCGATCGATCCGGATGCGTCGGATGACTGCACGGTTCTGGAAGTGTCCGGCCGGGATCGGCCAGGCTTCCTGCGTGATGTGGCGCGAACGGTCGCCCAATGCGGGATGGCGGTGCACTCGGCCCATATCCAGACCATCGGCGAGCGCGCCGTCGACGCGTTCTACCTGAAGGACCGCGACGGCGGCCCGATCACGAATGCGCGCCGCCTCGCCCAGTTGAAGGCCCGTCTGGAAGAAACGCTGCGCGCGCACGAACCGGACGGTCCTCTGACGCTGGCGCGTCGCCGCCTCGCCCAGGCGCGCGCATCCGCCTTGCGCTGACCCGAACCCTGCCAGGACATAGCCAGGATCCTCATGTCGCTTGTCAGAAACACTCTCGTGCAGGCCAGCCTGACCCTGGGCAGCCGCGTATTGGGCTTTGCGCGCGATCTGGCGCTCAATCACCGCTTCGGACAGGGCCCCCTGATGGACGCCTTCGCCACGGCGCTGATGTTTCCCAATCTGTTCCGCCGCCTGTTCGCGGAAGGCGCGTTCGCGGCCGCCTTCGTGCCGGTCTATGGCAAGGCCCGGGTGGAGGCGGGAGAGGAAGCAGCCGCGCGCCAGGCGAGCGAAGCCATGACGTTCGTCTGCTTCGCAGTCGCCGGCTTCAGCATCGCCGCCCAGATCGCCATGCCGCTGCTGATGCCGATCCTGCTGTCAGCCTATGCTGCGGACCAGGCGATGATGCGGATCGCGACGCTGCTCACCCAGCTTGCGATGCCTTACCTCGCCTGCATGACGCTCGCATCGCTTCTGTCCGGCGTGCTCAACACCCATAAGAGATTTGCACTCGCAGCCGGTGCGCCAATCCTGCTCAACATCTGCACCCTGGCCACGCTGCTCGCCTTCAGCGAGCCGCGCGCCGCGGTGATCGCAACAGCCGCAGCGGTCTCGCTCGCCGGGGTTCTGCAGGCCGGCCTGCTGTGGTGGGCGGTCGCCAGACTGGGCGTGCGCCTGCGGCTGGGCCTGCCAAGACTCACTCCCACGGTGAAGACGACGCTGGCTCTCGCAGTGCCCGGGGCGCTGTCGGGCGGAGCGTTCCAGCTCAACTCACTGGTGAGCCAGTTGCTGACCGGCACGGATGAAGGCGCGCGCTCGGTGCTGTACAACGCTGATCGCCTCTATCAGCTGCCGCTGGGCCTCGTCGGCGTCGCGATCGGTCTTGCCCTGGTGCCGCGGCTGACGCGTTTTTACGCGCTCGATGATCAGTCGGCGGCGCGCGAGGCGATGGATAGCGGCATAGGTCTCGCCATGGCGCTGACCATGCCGGCAGCGCTGGCGCTGCTTGTGATGCCATTCTTCATCATTGATGCGACGGTGACGCGCGGCGCCTTTACCAGCGCAGACGCAGCGCGCACAGCCGAGGTGCTGCGCCATTTTGCCTGGGGCGTGCCGGCCTTCGTGCTGGTGAAAGTGCTGACCCCGCCCTATTTCGCGCGCCAGGATACGAAATCCCCGATGCGCTTCGCCCTGGCGACCGTCGGCATCAGCACGGTTGCAGGCGCCCTGTTGTTCTTCCTGTTGCCGCGCATGGGCGTAGACGGCGTGATCGGCCTCGCCATCGCGACCAGCGCCACTGCATGGCTCAACGTGATCCTGCTGGCGCGCGGACTGGCGCGGCGCGGCGTGTATGTGCTGGACGCAGCCGTCTGGGGCCGGCTTGTCCGCATCGGGCTTGCAAGCCTTGTGATGGCCGGCGCGATCGGCGCGGCGGCCTTCGCCTACCAGACCCACCGGGCGGAGCTCGCCGCCATCAGCTTCGCAAAGGAGGGCGCAATCCTCGCGGCTGCGCTCGGCGGGATGCTGATTTACGCGCTCGCAGCGCTGCTGCTGCGCGCCGTCCGGCCCAGCGAGGTGCGCAGCGCGCTGCGGCGCGAGGCCGGCGCACCAGGCGTGCGCGGCGACAGCGAGTTCTGAGCGCGCATCCCCGGGGCCTGGAGGCCCGGAGTAGGCTCCGGCTGCAGGTGATTGACCGCGCGCGCCTTGCGCCACGCTTCGCCCCGGATGCAAACACCAGCAGACGCCCACGCCGTCCGGCGGCGTTCCTCCATGATGCGGCCAGGGCGCCGCCCAGGCAGGGCTGCGCGCGCCCCCCCACCTTCGCGCTCCCCCCCTGCGCGCCACACGCCTCCACGGCACGGGCGGCCCCATGACGAAGGGGCCCAGGCGCCCTGCCCGATGGCCCTGGTCACGCCAGACAGCGACCTCCAGCAGTCGCGATCCGGCCGTCGCCTGTCGCCTGTCGCCTGTCGCCTGTCGCCTGTCGCCTGCCCGTCGCCCCATCGCACCTGCGCCTCCCATCACCCCAGGGCCAATTACCTCAGGGCCAACTACCTCAGGGCCAACTACCTCAGGGCCAACTACCTCAGGGCGGACCAGCGCCGGCGACATCCTGAGGAAATCGCCCGTTGATTGCCAGGTCGGTTGGCCTCAGAACCATTCGCCTTTAAAGCCTTTCGGCCCTGAAGCCTCCCACCCCCAGCCCCGTCGCCCCGCCGCCACTCAAGATTGGAATTTCAGTCATGACCGACGCCCCCGCGCCCGTGTTCACCGGCCCCACCCGCGTGCTCTCCGGCGTCCAGCCATCCGGCGACCTGCACCTGGGCAACTATCTTGGCGCGCTGAAGAAGTTCGTCGCTCTCCAGGACTCCTACGACTGTCTGTATTGCGTCGTGGATTACCATGCCATCACCGTATGGCAGGATCCCGCAGCACTCGCCCGCCAGACGCGGGAAATCGCCGCCGCCTTCCTCGCCAGCGGAGTCAACCCCGAACGCGCGGCGATCTTCGTCCAAAGCGCCGCGCCAGCCCATACCGAGCTTGCCTGGATCTTCAATTGCGTGGCCCGCATGGGTTGGCTCAACCGCATGACTCAGTGGAAGGAGAAATCCGGCAAGGACGCCGAGAAGATGTCCGTGGGCCTCTTTGACTATCCTGTCCTTCAGGCGGCCGATATCCTGATTTACAAGGCGACGCATGTGCCTGTCGGCGAGGATCAGAAGCAGCACCTTGAGCTGACCCGCGACATAGCAGCAAAATTCAACCATGATTTCGCCGCGCCGGCGTTTTTCCCGCTTCCAGAACCTCTGATTCAGGGCCCGGGCGCGCGGGTGATGAGCCTGCGCGACGGGACCAGGAAAATGTCCAAGTCAGACCCGTCGGACGCCTCGCGCATCAATCTGAGCGACAGCGCCGACCTCATCAGTCAAAAGATCCGGAAAGCCACGACCGACCCGCAGCCGCTGCCGGAGACGGTCGATGGGCTGAAAGGCCGGCCTGAAGTCGAAAACCTCGTCGGCATCTATGCAGCGCTCGCCGACATGACGCGCGAGCAGGTGCTCGCCGAGTTCGCAGGCAAGGGGTTTGGTGTCTTCAAGCCAGCGCTCGCGGATCTCATGATTGCACGCATCACGCCCATCGGCGCCGAAATGCGCCGCTGGCTCAGCGACCCTGCACTGCTCGACGGCGTGCTCAGCGAGGGCGCGCGCAAAGCCAACGCCATCGCGGGGCCGGTGCTCGCCGAGGTGCGCGACATCGTCGGGTTCTGGAAGTAGCAAGCTTGCCAGGCGCGCCGGAGCCGGGCAGGCTTGCACCCCATGACCACGGTCACATGGAAGTTTCTGGCCATCGCCGACGACAGCAAGGAAGCCCCGACAGCCGTGATGCTGGCGGGTCTGCGGGCGCGCGCGGTCGGTGCAGGGCTTGTCATCCTGTGTGTGCTCGAACCGCGCGCCTTCTCGCAATGGATTACGGTCAGCGCCGAAATTCTCCGGCAGTCGCGCCAGGAGGCCGAAGCGCTCGCTGCAGGGCTTGCAGCCCGCGTCAAGGCGGAAACGGGGATCACCGCCGAGATTGTCGTGCGCGAGGGTGAGACGCGCACCGAAATCCAGCGCCTCCTCGATGACGATCTGACAATCAAGGTGCTGGTGCTGGGCGCAGGATGCGGCCGCGGCGGACCGGGTCCACTGGTAGCGTCGCTGGCGCGCGGCGTGAAGTTTTCAAACCGGCCTGTCCCGGTGCTCGTGGTTCCTGGCGCGATGACGCTCGCCGAGCTGCAGGCGATCACATAAGCGATCCCGCCGCAGCCTGCCCCGCCGCCCAGCCGCTCGACCATGCCCACTGAAAGTTGTAACCGCCCAGCCAGCCAGTGACATCAACCGCCTCGCCGACGAAATAGAGGCCCGGGGCGCCCTGCGCCTCCATTGTCCGGGAGGACAGGGCCCGCGTGTCGACGCCGCCGCACGTGACCTCCGCCTTGGCGTAGCCTTGCGTGCCGGTCGGCGCCACCCGCCAGCACGCCAGGCGCTGGGCGGCGGCGATAAGCTCCTGATCGCGCCAGTCCGCCATCGGCCGATCATCGAACCACCGCTGGGCGAGCGTCGCAGCGAAACGCTGCGGCAGGGCCTCATCAAGGATCGCCGCCATGCGCGCCTTCGGGCGCGCGCGCTTGCGCGCCATCAGCCAGGCCGCACCGTCGCGCCCAGGCAGTAGATCGATGCTGATCGCCTCGCCCGCGCGCCAGTAGGAGGAAATCTGAAGGATGGTCGGGCCAGACAGACCACGATGGGTGAACAACAGCGCCTCGCGGAAAGCAGGTCCGCCTGCCCTGGCGGTGGCGTCAAGCGAGACGCCGGCAAGCGGCTGCATCAGGGCCAGGTCGTCAGACCCGAAAGTCAGGGGTACGAGACCGGGCCGAACCCCGACGACGGGAAGACCGAAACGAAGCGCTATCCGGTGCGCGAAGTCGGTGGCGCCGATCTTGGGGACAGACAGCCCACCCGTCGCGATGATGAGCCGGTCACAGACGATATCTCCCTGCGAGGTCTCCAGGCGAAAGCGGTCAGCCTTGGATATGGCGCCGACCGTGACGCCGGTGCGGATCTCCACCCCCGCAGAACGGCACTCGTTGACAAGCATGGCGACAATCGACCGTGCGGCGCCGGCCCCCTCGCAGAACAGCTGACCCAGCGTCTTTTCATAGAATTCGACGCGATGCCGACGAACCAGCTCAATAAAGTCATGCTGGGTGTACCGGGCCAGGGCTGACTTCGCGAAGTGGGCGTTTTGCGACAGGAAGCGCTCCGGCGCCACATGCAGATTGGTGAAATTGCATCGTCCGCCGCCCGAGATCAGGATCTTGGCCCCGATCGCATCGGTGTGCTCAAGCAGCAGGACACGCCGCGCGCGCGCCCCGGCTGCGGCGGCGGCCATCAGCCCGGCCGCTCCGGCGCCGATGACGACGATCTGTGCATCCTGCATGCGCCCGGTCCCGCTCAGAACGGATTGATCCGACGACGACGCGAGTAGGCCAGATAGCCGACATTGGCGCCGGCGCGCAGACCGACGCCGGCCCGCATGGGCGCAAGCACCATGTCATCGGCTTTCTGGTAGTTGACGCCGATCCCGCCCACGAAATAGGCCGATCCTTCAACGCCGGGAAAGCGCCGGAAAATCTGGTCTGGATCGGAGATATTGTAGACAAGGGTAAAGACCTTTGCAGCGTTGCCGCCGGTATCGAAACCGATCGATGGCCCCTGCCAGAACACCTTGCGCCGGCCGCCATTGGCGAGGACCAGCTCTCCGCGACCATACCGCAGCCCCACGCCGATGGCGCCGGCAAGCTCCTCGCCCTTGATATAGCCGGAGGGCCGGCCATGTTCGCGGAATATGCGCGAGACTGCTTCGCCCGCGGCCGCCGCGGTCGTGCCGAAGAAGTCAGCCACCGCCAGGACCACCTCATTTTCCTCGAAGGTGTCCCTGGCATGAGCCCGCACAGGCGCGGCGAGGCCGGCGGCCGCGAGACCGGCGGCGGAAAGTGTGGCGAGAAGACTGCGTCTGGTGGTCATTGACTGCCGCTCCAAGTTCCTGGCCGATCTGCGGCCTGTCTGCTGCCAAAATCCTGCTGTCGACCCGATCCTGATCGCTGGATCACGCACCCCTCCGCGCGGGCGCCATCCGACCCCCAGGTCGGCCGGCGCATCTGACGACCGACCGGCGACCGGCAACTGGCGACCGGCAACTGGCGACCGGCGACCGGCGACGGCCATGGGACGCGCAGCCCGGCCCACCCATTGCGGCCCCGTCTCCCCGTGGCCGGGCGCCGCGATCGCCAGCCCCATCCGGACCACGCCGACGCCAGGGCCGCGAACCCTGGGGCCGCCGTTCTTGGACCCGATCCCGGACCCCATCACCATACACCGCATGAGCCAGGACAGGACCAGGCCGTCGGTCTGGATCCCGGCGGCGCGCACCCCGCCCGGGTCAGCGGGAATTGCGACGCCGGCGATCGCGAGGCCGACCTGGTTGCGGGCAGACGCAGCGACCAAGGGCCGCGCGGACCATGATCCTCTGCGCCCGAACTTTCCCCGCCAATGTCTCATACCGCATCAGGGCCACGTCCGCAGCCCCCTGGACGCCCACCCCAGCCCGGCCGGCCCCCACCCAGCCAGCGCAGTCATTGCGCCCCGCAGGCGCAGGATGGGCGCGCGCGCCGATTCCGCCATCTCCAGCACATGGCCTCCTGCGTGACAGGCCACGACGGCCCAGCGCCTGGAACAATCAACCTTCTGACGCTCGCCGGGATTGACCAGGATCAGCCCATTCCGCCGAAGCAACTGGGCGCTGAGAAGGACAGATGCGCGAGCTCCATGACACCTGCTGACCCCCGTGCGCCTCCTGGACGTCCGGGCAGGGACAGCAGGATCTCGCGCCCCCACAGGAGGTTTTTGGCTCTGAAAGCCTCTGGCGTCTCGTACCGGCAGGCGGCGGCGCACTGCGACAGATGCGCGTCATCATCGATGGCAGGCGAACGGGCATCGCCCGCGGCGCCCATCCCACGGCAGGCCTGCAGACGGTGCGCGAGGCCGGTTGGTCCACCGCCATCGCGACGACCGCCTCGTCCACGAGCCGTGATCTGCGTGTCCTCAGGCTGGGCTCGGACAGCCGCTCATCGTCGCCGACGCCGGATCGCCGCCCCTTTCGGCCGCATGATGGACATGATGCCCGCTGCTGCGGGAATGACCCATCATTGCATAGGACTGGTCGAGGTCGACGGGCTGCCTGTCCGACGCCAACCATGGTCTTGACGACTTTGCGGCCCAGTGCGGTGTCCTGGAGCCTCATCATGCACAACAGCCAGGATGGTGCGCTTGAGCGCTGCATCGCGCCGGCGCGCGCCCGATCTCACGCGCCCTCGCGGCATTGTTCGTCCGTTCGCGTCCAGGCCCCTAGACAACCAGGAAATTGCCATGCAGGGCGGCGATCGGCCTGCCAGGCTCGTCCTGCCAGCATTCCACCCGCACATTGGCCACGCGCCGGCCGAGCTTGGTGATGATGGCCCGGGCAAACGCGTCGCGCGGGCGACCGGAGCGAAGATAGTCAATGCTGACATCGATCGGCTTCGCCAGCCGCCCGCCGCTTTCACCCTGGGACAGCTGCGCGAACAGGATCCCGGCGATCGCCGTGATCTCCATGAAGGCGCCGATCACCCCGCCATGCAGCGCCGGCAGTATGGGATTGCCGATCAGGTCCTGGGAGAACGGCAAAATGGTCGTGAGCTCTGTTCCGTGAACATCAGCGCGGATGCCCAGGAACCGGGCATAGGCCATGCGCTCCAGCTCGGCGCTCACAGCCATGGCTGGCACGCCTGTCATGATTGCGATCCTGTCATGATTGCGATCCTGTCATGATTACGATCCTGTCATGATTACGATCCGATCATGAGTGTGATCCGGTCACGGTTAAGCTCCGGTCATGGCATGGCTCACGTCTCGGCAGGCGCGCCGCTCATGGCGGACCTCCGGCCTGCGACTCCGCCGCATGGCTCGCTGGAGCAGCCTTGCCACCGTCGCGCACTCCGCCCGGATCGGATCCTGACTCCGCGTGCAGTGCGGGTTGCGCGCGTCGGGCCTCCGGCGGAACGCCCTCGCCCCCATTTTCCAGCCAGGGCGCGTCAAAGCGCGTTGCGCCAAGCATGTAGACGCCAACGGCGGTGGCGACTGGATCATCTTTTGTCTGATCATACGCAACAGCCCTGATAAACGCCACCGAACGGGTAATCTTCGTGCACTGCGCCTCGGCCGTGACCCCTGCCCCGGGCGCGGCCGGACGCATGTAATCGATCCGCAGATCCAGGGTCGCGATGGATCGAAACTCGCGCAGCGCCAATGCAACGGCGGAGCCGCCGATATGGTCGAGCAGCGTCGTCACGACCCCGCCGGCGATGATCCGGGCTTCAGGATCCCCGACCAGATCCTCCCGGAAAGGCACCCGGGCCATGAAGGTCTTGCCCTCAACCCCGAGCACCTCAATGCCGATGGCGCGCGCGTGCGGGATCGCCGCCATCACCCGCGCCTGCAATGCAGCGCGCTCCTCGACTGTCGGCGTCATGGCGAAGGCGCTCCGGCAAGAAGGCGCGCACCCATCTCGCGGTTGAGCGCATCCACTGCACTCAGGGGGCGGATCATCACGCTGAAATCGGCGATCTGTCCATCAGCGTCAAAGTCGAGGATGTCGCAGCCCTCAGCTTCCCGGCCGGCGATCTGGCAACGAAAAAACAGCACGCAGCGCCCCTCGCCGGTGGCTGTGCGGGTGAATGAGAAGTCCTGGAGAACCTCAAACAGGTGGCCGAAAAGAAAACCGACCAAGGCCTTGCCTTCAAAGGGCCTGAGTTTGGTCGGGCTGTGCAGGCGCACATCTTCACGCATGGTGGCGAGCACCCCGCGAAGGTCCTTTGCGGCGGCGGCGGTCTGATATCTGAGATGGGCGCTCGTCATGGTCGGCCTTGCCCGGTCACATAAGGCCAGGCAGTCAGGCATGGCAAGAACCAATGCAGGCGCCTGCCGGGGCGGGCGCGGGACGGTCGGATGCGGCGGATCAAGGCAGCGTGGCGAGGCCGCACTGGGGCCTGCGGCGGCCCAAGGTTGCTGCGGCAGGACAGCGAGGCTGCACGCTGGTCCGATCACAGCCTGGAGGCGTCGCGGCAGGCCCTGAGGAACCGGGCCAGCCGAAGGCTGACCTTGGGCAAAGCAGGACGATGTCAGGCGGACCATTGCCCGATCGCCGCCGACAGGGGCAAACTGCAAGGAACGTGCTCCATATGCGTCCGCGTGGCGCGGGGGCGCTGTGCAGGCGCAAGGAGAGGCGGCGCATGGGATTTATCGGTCGGGCGGACCTGCCCAAGGCGTGCATCATCGGCGCAGGCTGTGCGGGTTTCACCACTGCGAAGCGGCTGAAGGATCACGGGATTTCCTACGATTGCTTCGAGATGTCAGACGACATCGGGGGAAACTGGTACTTCCGCAACCCGAATGGCCGGTCGGCCTGCTATGCGAGCCTGCATATCGACACATCCAAATGGCGCCTCGCCTTTGAGGACTTTCCCGTGCCTTCCCACTGGCCGGACTTTCCGCATCACACGCTGATGCACCAGTATTTCAAGGACTACGTCGCCCACTTCGGCCTAAGGGAAACCATCACCTTCAACACCGCCGTGACGCGCGCGCACCGGGACGCAGACGGACTGTGGTCCGTCACACTCTCAACCGGCGAGACCCGCCGCTACGATGTGCTGTTCGTCTGCAACGGGCACCACTGGGATCCGCGCTGGCCGGACCCCTATCCGGGAACCTTCACGGGCCGGATGATCCACGCGCATGACTACCGCACGCCATTCGATCCGATCGACATGCGCGACAGGAACGTGATCGTGGTTGGCGCAGGCAACTCCGCGGTTGACATCGCCTCGGAACTGTCGCAGCGCGCAATCGCCAGGAACCTTTGGACCAGCTGGCGGCGCGGGGTCTGGGTGTTGCCCAAAACGATCGCCGGGCGACCCAGCGACAAGGTCCCGGCGCCAGCCTGGATGCCCCTCTCCTGGCAGCGAAAACTCGCCAAGTCGATGATCGTGCGGAGCGTCGGCCGCATGGAGGCCTATGGTTTGCCGACGCCCGACCATGATCCCCTGGAGGCGCACGCGACGGTATCAAGCGAGTTCCTGGCCCGCGTGCAGTGCGGCGACGTCAAGCCGAAGCCCGCCATCAAGGCGTTTGACGGGGCGCGCGTGATCTTCGCAGACGATACACAGGTGGAGGCGGACGTCATCGTGTTCGCGACAGGATACAAGATATCGTTTCCATTCTTCGACCAGCCTGAATTTCAACCGGATGCGCACAATCGCATCCCATTGTGGAAACGGATGATGAAACCTGGCGTGGAGAATTTGTTCTACATGGGGCTTGCCCAGCCCCTGCCGACACTCGTCAACTTCCCCGAACAGCAGTCAAAACTCTGCGCCGCATTGCTGACCGGGCGCTACGCGCTGCCCGATGCGACGGCAATGCGCGCAACGATCGCGGCGGACGAGCGCCTGCATGCCGGCCATTATTATGACAGCCCGCGCCACACCATCCAATTGGACTTCGCGACCTATTGTCGGGATCTGGAAAAGGAAGTCGCCGCCGGAGAGAAGCGGGCCCGCGCGGCCGGCGCGGGCGCGCCAATCCGCCCGCGCGCCGCATCGCCGGCGGCCTGACGTGCAGCTGTTCACGGAACGCGATCCCGCACCCAACCCGCGCCGCGTGCGTCTCTTCCTGGCCGCCAAGAACGCGAGACTGCCAGAAACACGGGTGGACCTGCGCAAAGGCGAGCACAGAAGCCCAGACTTTCTGGTCCGCAACAGCCTCGGCCAGACGCCCGTTCTGGAATTGGACGATGGAACAACGATCTGTGAAAGCGTCTCCATCTGCCGCTTTCTGGAGAGCGTGTTTCCCGATCCGCCGCTGTTCGGCGCGTGCGCCAGAACGGCGGCGCTGATCGACATGTGGATCCGACGGGTGGAATTCGTGGTGATGTCCCCGGTGGCCAGTTACTGGCGCCACGCGCACCCCCTGACCGCGCACCTGTCCGACCAGAACCTGGCGTTCGGGCGGGCCAGCGCGGCAGCCTACGTCCGCGCCATTGATTGGCTGGAACGGGATTGGACTGAGCGTGGCCGGAACCCACAGTGTCAGGTCTCTGGCGGAGACAACGCGCACGCCCACGTGGCCGCAGACGGCTATTCAATGGCGGACATCGCCCTCATTACGACGGTGGACTTCGCCACGCTGATCGGACTGGAATTGCCGGCCTCCGCGCCCAAAGTGCGGAACTGGCGCGCGCAGATGAGCGCGCGTCCGGGCGTTGGCCAGCCGCCGCCCCTCAACGGCCTCGCGCAGGCCCCTGCAACTGAGCAACGTGGAGACCGTCAGAATGTCCCTTGAGCCAATCCCCGGCGAACTCGCAACCCTGCGCGCAGTGCTCAGCGCACGCCAGGCAGCCCCAGGTCCCATCAACATCGCCGCCAGACGCGCCGCCATGGATGCGTTTGGCGACCTGACGCCGCTGCCCGATGGGGTGGACCAATCTGCGGAAATGCTGAACGGCGTGTCTGGTCAGACCCTGTCGCCGCGCGACAGCGCGCCAGGGGCCCGGATCCTGTATCTGCACGGCGGCGGCTATGTGATCGGCTCCTCCCGCAGTCACCGCGGTCTGGCGGCGCAACTGGCGCTGGCGGCAGGCATCGCAACGACTGTGATAGACTACCGTCTGGCGCCGGAGCACCCTGCGCCAGCGGCGGTGGAGGATGCGGTCGCAGCCTATGAGGCGCTCGCCGCTGCAGGCGCGCGCCCTGAGCGCATGGTCGTCGCCGGCGACTCAGCCGGCGGCGGCCTCGCCCTGGCGATGACGCTGGCGCTGAAAAGTCAGGGACGTCCGCTGCCCGCGGGCATTTTCTGCATGTCGCCCTGGGCTGATCTCTCCCAGACAGGTCAAAGCTATGACACCGCCGCCAGCGTCGATCCCATGCTGACCAAGGAGATCCTCGATGCGTTCGCTGCGCACTATCGCGCCGGCCTCGCCCCCGACAACCCGATCGTATCCCCGGTGCATGGCGATTTTGCGGGTTTTCCTCCGCTTCTGATTCACGCCGGAACTCATGAAATCCTGCTCTCGGACGCACACGCTGTCGCCGCCAGGGCCGCCCTGGCTGACGTCGAAACGACCCTGGTGTCGGCCGCGCAGATGATCCACGTCTTCCACGCATTCTTTCCGATGCTGACCCCGGCGCGCGCGGCGATCGCTCAGGCTGGGCGCTGGATCCAGGCCCGGATCGGCGCAGCTCAGCCGACGCCCTCGAACAGAACGGAGGAGATGTAACGCTCTGCAAAGCTCGGGACGATGACCACGATGCGCTTGCCGGCGTTTTCCGGGCGCCGCGCGAGTTCGAACGCCGCCCACAGCGCCGCACCGGACGAAATGCCGCCCGGCAGGCCCTCAAGGCGGGCCGCCTCGCGCGCCGTTGCAACGGCGTCCTCATTGGTGACCTGCATGATCTCGTCAATCACGGACCGGTCGAGGATGTCCGGCACGAAGCCGGCGCCAATGCCCTGAATCTTATGCGGGCCGGGCGGGCCACCCGACAGAACGGGAGAATTGGCAGGCTCAAGCGCGACCACCTTCAGGTGCGGCAGGCGCGACTTGAGCACCTGTCCCACCCCGGTGATGGTGCCCCCTGTGCCGACCCCCGCCACGAAGATATCCAAAGCCCCGTCCGTGTCCGTCCAGATCTCCTCGGCGGTGGTGCGCCGATGGATTTCCGGGTTGGCCGGGTTGGCGAATTGCTGGGGAATGATCGCCCTGGGATTATCGGCCGCAATCGCCTGGGCGCGTGCAACCGCGCCCTTCATGCCCTCCGCCGCAGGCGTCAGCACCAGCTCTGCGCCGAGGAAAGCGAGCATCTTGCGGCGCTCCAGGGACATGCTTTCCGGCATGACAAGGATGAGCCGGATACCGCGGTTGGCCGCGACGAACGCCAGCGCAATACCCGTGTTGCCGGAGGTGGGCTCCACCAGCACGGTCTCGGGCCCGATCGCGCCCTGCGCCAGCAGATCTTCAATCATCGCCACGCCGATCCTGTCCTTGACGCTGGCGATCGGGTTGAAGAACTCAAGCTTGGCGAGAACCTCCGCCCCAGCCGCCTTCGCCTTCGTCAGTCGCGGCAATCGTACAAGCGGCGTATCGCCGATGGTTGCAGTGATGTCGTCATAGATCCGCCCGCGACCGGGCGATCGAAGGACGGGGGCGGGTCTGTCGGACATGGCGGCTCCAGCAAGATATCGCTCGTCTAGGTCTGCATCGCGCGCGCCCTGGTCAAGTCCTGCAAAGCCGATGACGGGTGAGCTTTTCTCCAGACTTGTCGCAGCCGGGCTCAGCCTTGCGCTGGCGAACCCCATTTACCCTCTGGTAGCAGATGGCCTGTTACCCCGGTCCCAGGATAAAACACTGGGAGTTCGTCATGCGCCCGTCGCGCCCTCTTCTCGCCGCAGCGTGCCTTGCCGCCCTGTGCGCGCCCGCGTTCGCCGGCGACGGCTCATCGACGGGCTATGTCGACGCCTCCATCGGGCAGAGCAAGACCTCGCTGCGCGGTCTGCAGGACGCCGATGAAAACATTGTGGAAGTGTCCGGCGCCTGGTCGATCGCGCTGAGCGAGACGATCGGCCTCCAGGCCGATGGCGGCCTCGCCTACCTCGATGAGGCCGGCGAGACGCAACCCTTTGCGACGCTGCACGTCGCCTGGCGCAATTCCGACATCGGACTTGCCGGCGGCTTCCTCGGCGCAGCAAGGGATGGCGACGACACCGTCTATGGCGGGGGTCTCGAAGGGCAGTACTATATCAATCGGTTCACGCTCTATGGATCGCTCGGCTATGCCCGCGGGCAGGGCGTGCCCCCGCCCTCCGCGCCGCCGCCGAGCGTTTCGAAGACAGACATTGATTATTGGGCCGCCCGCGGTCAGGTGCGGTACTTCCCGCAGGACAATCTCCGCATCGCGGGCACGGTCGGCTACGGCTCCTCGGATAATGGCTTCAGGTCAAGATCCGGCTATGCGCTCGGCGCGGATGCAGAGTATCTGCTGAGCAGCCTGCCACTGTCGGTTTACGGACGTGTCGGGTACAATGATTACGGCGCCGGCATTGCCGGCGAAGTCGAAAACGCGACAACCGGAACCTTGGGCGTGCGCTGGAACTTCGGCGCTGAAAGCCTGTTCTATCGGGATCGGGCCGGCGCAACGAGCGACGGCTTCAGGGATCTGCTGTTGCTGCGGTCTGGCAATAACTGAGCAACACCCGACAACGCCTGCGACCAGACGCCGGCCGGCGCGCCATGACAGGGCGCGAAGGCGTGCGCGAACACAGCCGCAGCTGGCTGCGGGCGACGGCGAGAGCGGACCTTCCCCAATGAAGCCGGCCTGGGCGGCATCCCTCAGGGTTAAGACAATATTCGCCCTCGTCGGGCATGGTGGTGTTTCAGCTTGTCGCTTTTCTAAGGACGCCCGATGTCGCTGCGTTTGCTCATCGCCGCCAGCCTCGCCTTTGGATGCGCCGGTCCGGCGATGGCGGAGGATTACGCCGCGTCCGGCTATGTGGGAGCCAGTTATGGCCAATCCACCAGCAAGCTGCGCGGCTTTCAGGACGCGGACGCTGACATCCTGCAGGTGGAGGGCGCGGCAAGCTTTGCGCTTGCGCGCCTGATCGGCCTGCAGGTCGACGCCGCCTACACCCTGGCGGAGCCCGGCCGTGAGAATGAGGGCCGGCTTGACGTGGGCGCACACCTTGCGTTTCGCCACGCCCGCTATCTGATGGCAGGCGTCTTCCTTGGCGCATCCCAGGACCGCGACGACCAGTTCTACGGCGGCGGAGCGGAAAGCCAGGCCTACCTGAACCGGTTCACACTGTACGCCTCAAGCGGCATCGCCCGGCTGGATGATACGGCCAGCGGAGATCTGGAAGTGCGGGGCGGACGCGTGCAGGGGCGGCTTTTTCCCCAGGAAAACCTCGCGGTTCGCCTCTCAGGCTCTCTTGCAGAGCTGACCGCGCGCACCGCAGTGGCGACCACGCAACAACAGTTCTGGGGCGCCCGCGGAGAGGTCGAATACCAGATGAGCGGTTCACCGGTGAGCGTCTATTCCGGCGTACAGTACGGCCAGGACGACGCCGCCGCAGTCCGCAACACCAAGGTTCTTGCCGGCATCCGGTGGAACTTTTCGGCCGACACCCTCTATGCGCGCGATCGCGCCGGCGCCACGCACGACCGGCCGCGCGACCTCCTGGGCTTCGACGCAATTCCAAGCTTCAACTGAGGCGTCTGGCGGTTACATCGAGAGCTTGAGGGGCGTCAGATCCGGATAGCGCGGCTCCTCCTTGGCCTGTTTCGCCCGGAAGGCCTCCGCCATATGCGGCGGAGCGAACATGCCTGTCTGCCACACCGCAATGTAGTCGAGCGCGTCGGCGATCGAATGATCGCGGGCGTAGTTGATCATGACCTTGGAACCTGCCACCGCCAGCGGGGCCTTGGCGGCGATTTCGCGGGCTGTCTCCATGACATGGGCGAGCAGGCTCTCGTGATCAGGCAACACTTCGTTGACGAGGCCAATCTCGCGCGCTTTCTCCGCAGGAAGACGACGACCCGTATAGGCGAGTTCCCGCACCCAGCCCTCGGGAATGAGCTTTGTCAGACGTGGAAATGTCCCGACATCGGCCGTCATTGCGATGTTGATTTCCTGAATGCAGAAAAAGGCGTCGGCCGAGCAATACCGGATATCGCACGCGGAAATCAGGTCGACGGCGCCGCCGATCACGCCGCCCTGGCAGGCGACGAGAACCGGCATGCGCGCCTGGTCAAGACAGGTGAAGGTGCTCTGCAGGTGATGCACGTGGCGCCGGAACGCTTCATTCCGCGTCCAGGGATCCGCGCCGCCCTGCATCGTCACGCCAGCGCCGTCCGTGAACACCGACAGCTCCATGCCAGCCGAAAAATGGCGCCCGGTGGAGGAGATGACTATGACGCGCGCGCGGGCATTCGCGTCAATGTCGCGCACGATTTCGGGCAACTCGTTCCAGAACGCGCGGTTCATGGTGTTCATCGCTTCCGGACGCTTGAGCTGGATATGGGCGATGTGATTGTCGATGGTCACGTTGAAGCAGGTCGGCGTCATCAGGGCGTCTCCCAGGGACAGGCGGCGTGCGCCCGTCTGTGTCGGTTTATGATCGCAGAAAGGCTTGCATGTCAGCGCCGCTCCCGCAATCACCGACGCAGGGACAACCTGCTGCACCTCCGTTCGCGTTCCTGGACTTTGAGGCCTCGAGCCTGTCGCCGGAGTCCTGGCCGATCGAATGGGGCGTGGCGCGCTGCGACGCGCCAGTGGCCAGCGGCCTGATCGCGCCAGCGCCGACATGGCCGGATAAGGCCTGGAGCCTGCGCTCCGCCGGCGTCCACAAGATCACCCGTGAAAGCCTGGCGTCGGCAGACCCGCCGAACCGCGCCCTGACCCGGCTGGAAGCCGCGGTGCGCGGCGCACTGGTCTTCTCCGACGCTCCGGATTTCGACAACCTTTGGCTGGCCCGGCTCGCCGAAGCGGCAGGCCGCCCGCCGGCCTTCGGGATCCTGGACTGGACGCTGGCGCTTGGATCGGCGCTGCGCCACCCGTTGTTTCCCGGCATTGTGGACAGCGCCGAGCGACGCGCCCCTCGCACCCACCGGGCCGGGCCTGACGCCCGCCACATGCTGGAGGTTTATCTGATGAGCCGGGCTCTGGCCTGACGAGGCGCCCTGACGAGGCGCCCTGATGCGGTTCCCCGACGCGGCTCCCGACACGGCTCCCTGGCTCGGCTCCCGGATCAGGCTCCCGGATCAGGCTCCCGGATCAGGCTCCCGGATCAGGCTCACTGGTCAGTCTCACTGACAGGGCCACAGGTCCGCCTCGCCTCCTGCGGGGCGGGCCGCGTCACCGCCCTCACCTGTCAGGCGAAGCGCGCGCCCTGGGCCGCACCGAGCGCCGCATCCAGCGCTCCAAGCGCCGCCTCTGCGAACAGGGCCATGTTGGCGGCGCGCGCCGCCAGCCCGGTCTCCAGCCTGTGGGCGGACTGTATCGGGCCGCTGACTGCGACAAAGGTGAACCCCGCGGGCGCGTTGGGACCGGCGGCTCCAGATTCCGCAAGTCCCCACACTGCGTTCAGGCGGGTGCGCACCGCATGGGCAAGGTCAAGAACAGCGCTTTCACTGGAGCGACGGATGGCCTCCCGCGGCATGTCCAGAAGGACCATCCGCGACGCCGCCGTATACACAACGCCGCCGCCGAGAAAATAGGCTGACGCGCCTGGAACGGCCAGAAGGGCCGCGCTGATCAGACCGCCGGCCGATGATTCAGCCACTGCGACGGTCTCACCACGCGCCGCCAGCGCTGCTGCGATGCGCTCGGCCTGGCGCACCAGATCTTCAAAGGCGGGCGGAGCAGCCACGGGACCTGCAACGGACCTAAAGGACGCGCCCGATGGTCCGCCGCCACCACCCATCCCGCTTCTCGGGGCTTTCCTCAGGGGTCAAACCCCGCCCCTTCAGCAGTCGATAGGCGTCAGCATACCAGGGAGATCCAGGAAAATTGTACCCGAGAACGGCCCCGGCCGCAGTGGCTTCATCCATCACGCCAAGCGCAAGATAGGTCTCCACGAGACGGTACAGCGCTTCGGGCGTGTGAGACGTGGTCTGGTACTCCGAGATCACCGTCTTGAAACGGTTCGCAGCGGCGATGTACTGGTCGCGGCGCAGATAATACCGCCCGACTTCCATTTCCTTGCCTGCGAGCTGATCGTCGACCATGTCGAGTTTGAGACGGGCGTCGCGCGCGTAATCGCTCGCCGGGAAGCGCCGCTCCACTTCCAGGAGGGCGTTTTTCGCATTGACCGTTGTGTTCTGATCGCGGCCGACGTCAAGGATCTGCTCGAACTGGCACATGGCGATCAGGTAATAGGCGTACGGCGCGCTGCGATTGCCGGGATGCAGCGTCAGGAAGCGCTGCGCGGCCGAAATCGCATCGTCATACTTGTTGGCCTGATAGCTCGCATAGGCTGACATCAGGATCGCCCGGCGGGCCCACTCAGTGTACGGATGCTGTCGCTCGACCTCGTCAAACGCGGTCGCCGCTTCGGCCCAGTACCTGCGGTCCAGCTGACGCAGGGCCTCTTCATACAGCTGCTCGACCGGCCGCTCGCGGAACTGCACCTCTTCGCGCGGACGTCCAGCACAGGCGGCGACGACGGAGGCGGCCCCGGCGACCAGAAGAATGGCAAGGGACGATTTCGAACGAACCATCGGGCAGGCTCACCTTTTCACGCCGCCGGCCGCAAGGGCGCGACGGACTGGTCTGAAGCGCATGACGCCCGGACCGTTTACCGCCTTTGCCGAGGCGAGGCGAGACGGAATCGCCGCAGGCGCGCATTCGATACGGGCTGGAGCAATGCCCGGCTTTCCTGGCGGCTTTGTGGCGCGCCCGCCGACGCCCCACCTCGGGCGCAGCGCTGCTGGCGGCGCCATCCATCTCCCGTCGGCGCCTCCTGCCGGCTTGCCGATGACGCAAACTGACATATACTTACATGTGTCGACATCGCGCGCCCGCATTGACGTGGGGCCGCGTGTCGGGCGGGCGAGGGTTTTTGCGCGATTTTTGGGCGTCTGCGCCCGAACATCGGTGCGGATGGGCGACTGGGGAGGCGGACATGGATGCACTCACGTGGCGTGGCGCCCGACTGGCGGCCCGTATTGATCGCCATGTGGGAGAGCGCATCCGCCGCCGGCGCACCATGCTCGGCCATACCCAGGAACAACTCGCGGCCGCGCTCGAGATCTCCTACCAGCAGGTGCAGAAGTACGAAACAGGGGCCAACCGGGTGAGCGCCGGGCGGCTCTATCAGATCGCCCAGCGCCTGGAGGTTTCGATCAGCCATTTTTTCGAAGGGCTTGATCAGTTCGAGGGCCAGGCCGCATCAGATCCGGCGCACGGCTCGAACCGCGCGACCATCGAACTCGTGCGGAACTTCTCCGGGATCGCCGACGCCTCGATCAGAACCGCCGTCACCGGGCTGGTGAAAGCGCTGTGCGAGCGGGGACAGGACGGCGACAGCAATTCAATGCACGCAATTCTCGGCGTCGGCGGTGCGCGCACAGGCGAAAATGGATCAGGCCACATCGCTGATCGCGGCACGATCGACTGATTGGTCGCCGCTCCGCGCGGCAGCAGGGCCCGTGATGTATCCGCCGATGCCGGCTGGCGATGGATAGGTCTGCCACGGATAGATCTGGACCAGATAGGCCAGCAACAGATAAGCCAGAAACAGATAAGCCAGAAACAGATAAGCCAGAAACAGTCAGACCCGATACAGGTCCATCACCGCACCCCCGGACAAGCGACCAACAGACCCGTGACCGCCTGCGCGGCCGCTCTCAGCCACTCCAGCTCCGGGCGGGGGCCCAGGACGGGGGCCCAGGACGGGGGCCCAGGACGGGGACCCAGACCGCCGGTGGCTCAGCGACCGGCCGCCACCAGATCCATCGGCGATGCTTCGCCCAGGCTCCAACGCCAGGCGCTATCATCTGCAAACAGGGCGCGCATCAGACGATGGTTGAGTGCGTGACCCGGTTGAAACGCCGTGAACACGCCCTGGATCGGGGCTCCGGCAAGGGCGAGGTCGCCCACCGCGTCAAGAACCTTGTGGCGCACGAACTCGTCTTGCTGGCGCAGGCCCTCCGGATTCAGGATCATGTCCCCATCCACCACGATGGCGTTGTCCAGCGACCCGCCGCGCGCCAGACCCATCGCGCGCATCGCGTCAACGTCCTGGGCGAACCCAAATGTGCGCGCGACGGCGAGTTCCTCGGCAAAGGTGTCAGGCTCAAGGGACAGGATGGACGTCTGTTTGCCGATCGCCCGGGACCTGAAATCAATCGTGACGTCAAACACCCGACCCGTCCCCGGAGACAGGCGCGCCCATTTGACCCCATCGTTGACTTCAACGGTCTTCAGGATCTCGATGAAGCGGCGGGGTGCGGCCAGGCTTTTCAGCCCGACCTGCGCAATCAGCTGCGCAAATACGACCGCAGAACCGTCCATGATGGGAAGCTCGGGCCCGTCAACGTCGATGACAGCGTTATCAAGGCCCAATCCGGCGCAGGCGGCGAGCACATGTTCAACGGTCGACACTTCGACGCCGGCGCCATTGCGCAGCACCGAGGCGAGCTGCCCGGAAGCCACCAGGTCGATATGCGCACGCAGGACGTTATCGCGGTCAAGCACATCGGTGCGGCGAAAGACCAGGCCAGTATCGGCAGGCGCAGGCATCAGACGCACGCGCACCCGCTCTCCGGTATGCAAACCGATGCCGGCGCACATCGCGGGCTGCGCAAGTGTCGTCTGGTGCGTCATCACCGGAATGCCCGCCTGCTGAAATCCGCCAGGCCGGTTCTCACCCCGGATCTGGCGGCGACTGAGGTTCAGACAGACCGGCCAGAGCCGGTCCCCTGTCGGCTCGCATCCGGTCGCTGCAGGCGCCTGGGCGCTGACGCAACTGCGGACATTGAACCGAGGCGGGGACATACAAACCGGGCCAGGGGGTCGCAACACACGTTGCGTTTCGGACTGTTACAAACAATAACTATCTGATATGAATATCGTTTTCAGGAAATCCCGCTGCGCTTCGCGGGCCTCGCGAACCTCGTCGCCAGCCGGAGCGACGGCGAGACGGACAGACGCGGCGTCCCGCTGCGGCGCCGTGGCTGCTGGCGGCGCACCGCAGGAGCGCCCACATTGACCCCGACGGCGCAGGAGCCGCGGCGGTTGAGGCGCGCCGATGGCGCACGTGAACAGCGACACTTGCTATGAAGTGCGTGGTCTCGCCAAGTCCTATGCCAGCGAGGCTGGGCCGGTGCATGCGCTGCGCGGCGTGGACCTCGACGTGCGGCGGGGCGAGATGCTGGTGCTGCTCGGCCCGTCAGGGTCAGGCAAGTCCACGCTGCTGAACATACTCGGCGGGCTCGATCGCGCGAGCGCCGGCAGCGTGCTGTTCGAGGGCCGCGATCTGGCGACCGCCAGTGACCGCGAACTGACCCTCTATCGTCGGCGCTCGGTCGGCTTCGTCTTCCAGTTTTTCAACCTGACCCCGTCTCTGACCGCGCGTGAAAACGTCGCCCTCGTGACCGAGATTGCGGACGACCCGCTGCCCGTCGAACAGGCCCTCGGCATGGTCGGCCTTCAGCATCGCATGGATCACTTCCCGGCCCAGCTGTCGGGCGGAGAACAGCAGCGCGTGGCGGTGGCGCGCGCGATCGCCAAGCGTCCGGCCGTCCTGTTCTGTGATGAACCCACAGGATCGCTCGATTCAGACACCGGCGTGACCGTGCTCGAGGCGATCCTGGAGGTGTCGCGCGATGTCGGCGCCACAACCCTGATCGTCACACACAACGCCGGGATCGCGGCCATCGCCGATCGGGTGCTGCGCTTCTCCAACGGGCGGATCCACGCCGTTGAGGTCAATGCGACCCGCAGGGCCCCGCGGGAGCTGTCCTGGTGAGCACGCTCGCAGCCAAGACCCGACGCGACCTGTGGCGCATCAAATGGCAGGCGCTCGCCATCGCCGTGCTGATCGGGGCGGGCGTCGCGGTGAGCGTGATGGCATACTCCTCGCAGGAAGCCCTGCAGGCCGCGCGAAAGGCCTACTACGCCCAAACGCGCTTTGCCGACGTGTTCGCGGGGCTCGTGCGCGCGCCGCTCAATATCGCCGAGCGCGCGCAGGCCATAGAGGGCGTGACAGCGGTTGATCCCAGGATCGTCAAGGCGGGCCTGATGCAGGTCCCCGGTCTCGTCAGGCCGGCGATCGCCCGGTTGGTGTCGCTGCCGGTCGCAGAACGAGGTGCGCTCAACCGCATCCGCGTGATGCAGGGCCGCCTGCCCGCACCAGGCGCCTCGGATGAGGCCGTTGCGCTCAGGACGTTCCTGGATGCGACAGGCGTGCGCCTCGGCGATCGCCTGAGCACTGTCATCGCAGGCCGGCGGATCAGCATCGTCATCGTCGGCGCCGCCCTTGCGCCGGAGTATGTATTTGTGCCGGCGCCGGACTCCGCGATGCCGGACGACAGGCATCAAGGCGTCTTCTGGCTCAATCGCGACGCGCTGGAACATGCCGCGGACATGGATGGCGCGTTCAACGCCCTGGCGCTGACGCTTGCGCCATCCGCCTCCCAGGAGGCGGTCATCGCCGCAGTTGACCGCCTTCTGGCGGCCTATGGCGGGACCCCCGCGATCGGCCGTGCAGATCAGGTATCAAACGCCTTTCTGGATGCGGAATTCAAGGAACTCGCAACCTCCGGAATGATCTTTCCGCCGATCTTCCTCGCCGTGGCTGCAGCCCTCGTGCATCTCGTGATGAGCCGGCTGGTGGAGGCGCAGCGCGAACAGATCGGGCTCTTGAAGGCGTTTGGCTACTCCAGCTTTGCAGCGGCCGCACCGATCGCGGCGATGGCCGGCGTCATTGGTCTCGTCGGCGCCCTTCTGGGCGGCGTGATTGGATACGGCTTCGCCATCGGCATCACAGATCTTTACGCAGACTACATGCGCTTTCCGGTGCTTGAGCCGCGCTTCAACTGGCTGTCATTCGCTGGCGCGGCAGGCGTGGGCGTGGCCGCGTGCGTCGCCGGCGCGACCATCGCCGCCCTGCGCGCCGCGCGCCTGTCTCCGTCCGTCGCCATGGCCCCACCCAGCCCGGCGCGCTACCAATTGGGCCCGCTCGACCGCCTGACCCGAATGATCGGACTGACCGGCCCCGCCAAGATGGTGCTGCGCGGGCTTGAGCGAAGGCCGTGGCGGGCAGCCACGACAACCGCAGGCTTTGCTGTCTCGATCGGGCTTCTCCTTGCAACGCAGTTCATCTTCGACGCGCTCGATGAAGTCCTTGACCATGCATATTTTCGCGCACAGCGCTGGAGCGACATCGCAGCCTTCGCAGAGCCCCGCGACGTCACGGCGGTCCATGCCATTGCGCGTCTGCCGGGCGTTCTTGCCGCCGAACCCGTCCGGGTGGTCCCGGCGACCCTTGCAAGCGCGCTGCGTCGCGAACGCATGGCCCTGACCGGCCTTGAAGTTGATGCGACGCTGGCCGGGCCGCTGAACGATCAGGGTGCTGCAATCCCGCTCGCCGGCGAGGGTCTTGTGATATCGCAGGCGCTGGCCAACAGGCTCGGCGTGGTCCAGGGCGAGCGCGTCCTCGTTGAGATAACCGAAGGACGCCGACCGAGCCTGTATCTCACAGTGCGCGCCCTGACCAAGGACTATTCGGGACTGTCCGCCTACCTGGAGCGACGCGCCCTCAATCGCCTGCTCAAAGAGGGCGATATCGCCACCGGCGCCATGCTGATCGTGGACCCGTCCACACGCCGGGACTTCTACGCAGCCCTGAGCGATACTCCGATGATCGCCGGGGCCTCGTCGCGCGACGATACGGTCGCCTCCTACCGCGTGACGATGACGCAGGCCTTTCGCTCCACCATCATCTTCTACGCCCTGTTTGCAGGCGCCATCGCGCTCGGCGTGGCGTACAATGCGGCGCGCATCTCCCTGTCCGAGAACGCCCGCGATCTTGCAACGCTTGAGGTCTTGGGGTTCACCCACGGGGAAATCCTGCAGATTCAGCTGGGCGAGCTGATTCTGCTCGCGCTGGCGTCGATCCCGATCGGAGTGGCGCTGGGGTGGGCGCTCGCAAACGGCGTATCACTGGCCTACGGCCGCGATGAAATGCGCATCCCCGCGACCGTCACGCCGCGCGCCATCGGATTCGCCATCCTTGTGTTCGCCGCAGCGGTCGCCTCAACCGCGCTTCTGATCGCGCGCCGCGTCACACAGCTCAATCTTGTGACGGTGCTGAAGACACGAGAGTGAAAATGGCCTTAGGACTGAAGCTCACCTGGCGCACCGCACTCGCCGCAGCCGCCATCTGCATGCTCGGGCTCGTCTTTTTATTCAGCCCACGCCCGATCAAAGTGGAGACGGCGGCGCTCGCGCGCGGCGCGATCGTTGACGCCGTGACCGACCAGGGGGCGATGCGGGTGCGTGAGGCGTTCATCATCTCAGCGCCAGTGGCAGGGCGCCTGGAGCGTCTGACGCTGAAGCCCGGCGACCGGGTTGCGGTCAAGGGCGAAATTGCGCGCATCCGCCCGCAGGCGGCCGACTTCCTGGACCCGCGCGCCGCCGCCCAGGCCCAGGCTGCGATCCGCGCCGCCAGCGCAGCGGTCGGCGCGGCCCAGGCAGGCGCGCACGCAAGCGAGGCG
>JBEIHX010000002.1:0-245833 GCA_040381075.1 Hyphomonadaceae bacterium | reverse complement strand
GCGTGCCCGCCCCCCGGCGGCCCGTTCCCGCCGGCGCCATCCACGCTCCCGCGCGTCTGCGCGC
Organism: Hyphomonadaceae bacterium; assembly: GCA_040381075.1. Taxonomy (GTDB): domain Bacteria; phylum Pseudomonadota; class Alphaproteobacteria; order Caulobacterales; family Aquidulcibacteraceae; genus JBEIHX01. Next base: position 245,769 of record JBEIHX010000002.1, on the reverse strand, counting down.
GCGCGCTCCCGATGGGGGTCGGGCGGCGCCGGCGCCGCCTGGGGAAACGCCAGCGCGCCAGAAGGCGCCTCTCCGGCGTGCTGCGCGCCAACATTGCGCGGGGGAGGAGGAGCCGTCTGCGCGGCGATCGCCGGCCTCGCATTCGCCTGCACCCGGCTTTGGCCTTTGGCTGGGGCCAGGCGCGCATCCGCGGCTGGCGGCGATACTGGAGCGAGGGCTGGGGATCCAGCTCCGCTTCCGGCCGCCGGGGTCGGGGCGGCGGCGTCCTCTGGCGGTGCGCCGTGCGGCGGCGCTTCTGGTTTGGCGATCACGCGCGCAGTGACGAACGACGATGCCGCTGCAATGCTGGCCGCCCCAGCGACGGCGACCCAGATGTGCGGCGCTTTCCAAGTGTGTCCCGACATTGCGATCTCCGCCCGCGACCCGATTGGCAATGCCGTCATCAATCTGAACGCCAGCCGAACGGGGAATGCCCGCTCGTCTGGCGCCGCAGGCCGGTCGACAGCTGGGCTCATGTGCACGATAACCGGCATATGACCGCTTTCACTGACGAACCCGAGACCCTCACCCAGCTGCGCGCGCAACTGCGCCGGCTTGTCGAACGCGAAGCGCCCCGGGAGAAGCGCCGCCTGTGGGACAAGACCCATTCATGGCCGCGAGACGTTGTGGCCAAGGTCGCGCAGATGGGCCTGATGGGCCTTACCGTCCCCCAGGACTATGGCGGTGCTGGACAGGATATTGTGGCGGCGGTGGCCGTTATTGAGGAGCTCTGCCGCGTTGGTCCGGCCATTGCCGGGCCATACATACACTGCGCGTTCTACGGCGGGATGAACATATCCGAGAACGGATCGCCCGAGCAGAAGGCGGCTCTGCTTCCCAGGCTCGCCAAGGGCGAGCTGTTTTTCGCCTATGGTCTTTCTGAACCCGACGTCGGCGGCGACCTTTCCAGTGTTCAGACCCGCGCCCGCCGCGATGGCGACAGCGTGGTGATCAACGGTGCAAAGCGCTGGTGCACCGGAGCAGATTTTTCAGACTACATCTATTGTCTGGTGCATGATCCAGAGGCCCCGAAACGGCAAAATCTGTCGTTCGTGCTCATTCCCCCGACGGCGCCCGGGGTCAGCCTGCGTCCGATCGAGCACGTCAATTTGCGATACACGCTCTCCAGCGACGTCTTCCTGGACGATGTTCGCGTGCCGGCCTGGAACATTGTGGGTGGGGCGGAGGGATGGAACCAGGGCTGGAGGATGCTCGCCGGTCGGGCGCTTGACGTGGAAAAACTGGAGGTCGCGGCGGTCGCGTTCGGCATGGCGGCCGCCGCGGTGGACGAGGCCTGGGACTACGCACAAACGCGCGTGCAGTTCGGCAAACCGGTCTCCGGGCATCAGGCTGTCCGCCACCGGCTTGTCGAGGCCAAGACCAAGCTTCAGGCGTGCCGCCACATGCTCTACCACGCCGCCTGGCTCGCCCAGACCGGCCGGCCGTGCGCGGTGGAAACCTCGATGGCGAAGCTGTTCATTGCAGATACTGGGGTCGAGATTGCGCTTGCCTGTCAGCAGGTGATGGGGGCCTACGCGCTGTCGGACGCCTATGACCTCGAACGGCATGTCCGCGACTTGCTTGGCATGCCGATCGTTGGAGGATCTTCAAACATGCAGAAGAACAATATCGCTTCCCTTCTCAGGCTCGCCGGGTGAACCCGACGGCAATAGCTGTACGCCAGGTGCTGTAATGTCTCTGTTTCGCCTGTTCCAAGCGGGGCTGACGCTTGCCCGCGCCGACGCGCTCCTGCCGCGGGAGTTCCAGGCGCGCTTTCCCGCGCCGCTGCGCGCAGCCGGCGTTCTGCTGCGCCTGTTTGCACGGCGCGATCCCACTGACCTGGGGGCCCGCATGGCGCGGGCCCTGGAACGGCTTGGCCCGGCATACATCAAGCTCGGGCAATTTCTCGCAACGCGCCCTGACATTGTCGGACCGGACGCTGCAACAGCTCTGTCAGGGCTCAAGGATCGGCTTGCCCCATTTCCAATCGCCGCGGCCACGGCGGCCCTCTCCCAGGAGTTCGGGCCGAAGGCGAAAGATCTGTTCGGTCGCCTCTCCGAGCCGGTCGCGGCCGCGTCGATCGCGCAGGTTCATAAGACCACGACCGCCGATGGGCGGGTGCTTGCGGTCAAAGTTCTGCGACCGGACGTCGAGCGCCAGATAAGCCGCGACATCCAGGGCATGGAGGTCGCTGCGCGCATTCTCGAGCGCCATGTCGCATCCGCCCGCCGGCTTGAGCCCGTCGCATTCGTCGCCACGCTCAAAGCCGCTTTGGAGCGTGAAGTGGATCTTCGCCTTGAGGCCGCTGCGGCGAACGAGTTTGCCGAGATCGCCGATGCGGACGGCTATCTTGCCGCCCCGGCTGTCGACTGGCCGCGAACGGCCAAACGGGTGTGTGCGTTCGCATGGGTGGAGGGCGCGCCTCTGACCGATCTCGCCCGTGTCGACGCGCTGGGCGCGGACCGCGCCAGCCTCGCAGTGTCCATTGTTCGCGGGTTTCTCGCTGCAGCGCTTGATCATGGTTTCTTTCATGCCGACATGCACGAGGGAAACATTCTGTATACGCCTGGGGGGCGTCTTGTAGCCGTTGATTTCGGCATCATGGGGCGCATCAGCGCAGCGGAGCGCCGCTATCTGGCGGAGATTTTATGGGGCTTCATCCAGCGTGACTATAAACGCATAGCCCAGACGCATTTTGATGCTGGCTACGTGCCTGCAGACCGCAATGTCGATGATTTCGCCATGGCGCTGCGCGCAGTCGGCGAGCCCATCTTTGGTCGGACCGCCGACGAGGTCTCCATGGGCAGACTGCTGCTTCAGCTGTTCGACATAACCCATCAGTTCGGCATGCACCTGCGTCCAGAACTCGTCCTGCTGCAGAAGACCATGGTGCAGGTCGAGGGCGTCGCCCGCACTCTTGATCCCCGCCTGGACATGTGGTCAACCGCGCGCCCCATTGTGGAGCGGTGGATGCGGCGGGAGCTTGGCCCCGAAGCCCGGCTGCGCCGTGGCGTGTCGGATATCGAAGCGGTTGTGGAGGCCGCGCGCCGATTGCCCTCAGCCCTGACCGCCATGAACGCTCTGGAAACACGCCTTGCCGAAGGCGGCCTGACGCTTGCGCCGCAGACCGTCCAGGCTCTGGCGCAGTCCCAGGCCAAGGCGACGCGCTGGCGCGCGATCGGCGGCCTTGCGATCGCGGCTCTGGCGGCGTGGGGCTTGTTGGCGCACTGAGCGACCAGGCGCGCGCCCACTCAGCAGGTGCGTCGCACCCTGCAGGGGCGGTTCCGGCTGCCGCCGGCCGCTGTGCGGATCGCCCGCCGCCAGCGCTCGGCTGGCGTTATCGCGGCAGAGCCGCGCAGGCCAGCATCGCGCCGCACCTGGTCCGAGGGTGGCTTTAGCTATGGCCCGCGCCCGAATGGCGGCAATCAGTTTGGCCCGGCTTCTTGCAGAAGGCTTGTGATGGATCGCAACAAGGCGCGCGACCGCAGGCCCATACTTGGTTGACACAAGATCCGCGCCTTCTTCAGCGCGGCGGACGAGATCAGTCAGGCGGGCCTTTGCCTCGGTTATGGGAAGTTTCGTGATAGACCCCATCGAGCCTCCGCGAGGTGGACCATGGTATGGTCCATTTCAAGGATCTGGCGACACGTCCCACGGCTCCGAACGGAAGCCTACGGTGAGAGGCGCCTGGCGGCGGCGACGCGGGGGCGGCGTGCCGCGACTGAACTGGCTGAAGTGATATCTTGTCGCGAAGCCGAACCGGATCAGAAGAGGTTTGCTCCGTTTGAGACCAAAGCCGGTCGGAGACCGCATTCTGGCCTTCGGCCATTCTCTGAGGTTCGGGTGGCCCGTTAAAACCCTTTGAAAAAACACGAAAATTTTTCTTAAGCGAGGGCGTTGTCGGAGTTTGCGATGGGAAGATGGCGGACAGGGAGGGATTCGAACCCCCGGACCGCTTGCACGGTCTCCGCATTTCGAGTGCGGCGCGATCGACCACTCTGCCACCTGTCCGCAGAATCCCAGATTCGCATCCGGGACGATCGAAAGACTGGGGTGATTAGCCCAAGCGGCACTGGCGTGCAACACGGCTGCGGCCACTCGGGAGCGGCATGGAGCCGGCCGGCGCGGATCCCCCTTGCGCGCTGTTTCGTCAGGCGGGCGCGGCGATCCCACTTCGGCTGTGGGGGTTTGGGCGCCGATGTCCTCGCCCCGCTGGCTAGGTCGGGCGCGCGCCGCGGCTGCCCGAAGGTCCGACGGTGGGCGGGCGCACCCATGACGGGTGTGCGGCTTGAGCGCCTGCGACGGTTGACTTCGTGATCGCCTTGCGTATTGTCCGCCGCTCTTTCGCGGCAGCTGTCGACCGCTCTCCGGGTCGTCGTCAGGGTCTTGGGCGGGGTGGCGTTTCGATGCGCCGAGCCGCGTCTGGCCAGCGCGGGCCGAGAAGACAACAGATGCCTCGCTGGGTTTCCCCGGCCTATCAGACGCAAGGAACACGCGCGATGTTCGCGGTGATCAAGACGGGCGGCAAGCAGTATCGCGTGGCCGCCAACGATACAATCGTGGTCGAGAAGCTGGCTGGCGAAGCTGGCGATGCGATCGCGTTTGACCAGGTTCTGCTGATGTCCGACGGGACCGCGGTCACCGTGGGCTCGCCCACCGTGGCAGGCGCGGCCGTCACTGGCGTAGTCGTCGAGCAGCGCCGGGGCGACAAGAAACTGGTCGTGAAGAAAACGCGCCGTTCCACGTATCGCCGCCGCAGGGGACATCGCCAGCACGAGACTGTTGTGCGCATCATGGCCGTGACCGCGGATGACGCCAAGGCTGTAAGCACTGCTGCGGCGAAGTCTGCGAAAAAGGCGCCCAAGACAGCCGCGGGCGGGGATGATCTGAAGCTGATTGGCGGCGTCGGACCGGCGATCGAGAAGAAGCTAGCCGCCCTTGGTGTCACGACCTTCGCCCAGATCGCGGCGATGTCCGACGCCGAACTGGCCAAGTTGGATGATGACATCGGTTTCAAAGGCCGTGCTGTCCGGGAGGACTGGGTGGGCCAAGCCAAGGACTTGATGGCTGGTAAACCGCCACGGGCCAAGGTGGATCAGGAGGCCGCGAGGGCGGCTCAACAGTCAAAGAGCGGCGAAGCGTAAGGAAACCCTGTCATGGCGCACAAAAAGGCTGGCGGTTCGTCGCGCAACGGGCGTGACTCAAATGCGAAGCGGCTCGGCGTGAAGCGCTTCGGCGGGCAGGACGTGCTCGCTGGAACCATCATTGTCCGTCAACGCGGGACCAAGATCGCGGCCGGCCCCAATGTAGGCGTTGGCAAAGACCACACCCTGTACGCCCTCTGCGATGGGAAGGTGGCTTTCGCCCGCAAGCGAGATGCGAAGGTATTCGCTACGATTGTCCCCGCTCTGGCGGCGGAATAGCGGCCCACCGCACAATAACCGGGCCGCGCGATAAGCTGGTCCGGTCTCCAAGACCATCGGGGGAAACCGGACCATCCGGTTTCCCCCGTTTGCGTTCCAGCGCGCCTGACAGCCGCTGGCGCGCATCAAGGATCAAGGAGGTGGCGATGGACTTCAGCATCGAAACTCCCCGCCTGATTTTGTGCCCTTTCGTTGAGGCTGACGCCCCAGCTCTGGCTGCGCTTTCCAATGATGATGCAATCGCGCGGATGGTCTGCTCCATGCCGCATCCCCATGCGCCGCTGCTCGCTGAGGGCTGGATCCTGATCCAGGCGGCCAACCGAGCGCGGGGGCGCGACGCTGCGCTCGCCATCTTCGACCGCGCATCTCACGTGCTGATTGGATCTGTTGGCGCACACGGCCTGTCTGACGGCCGTTGCGAGGTCGGGTATTGGGTTGGGCGAGCGCATTGGGGCTTGGGGTACGCCAGTGAAGCCCTGCAGGCGCTTATCGCCCATGTCTGGCGGCGCTGCGGTGGCGTGACTTTCAGCGCCGGTCACTTCTGCGACAATCCCGCGTCGCGTCGCGTCCTTGAGAAGGCGGGGTTCCGCCCGACCGGTGCTGTGGAGCGCCGCTTCTCTCTTGGACGGGCATGTAAAGTTGAGACCGTGATCATGGAACTCGAGCCGGGTGCGCCGGTCCAGCAGCGCCTTGCCGTTGCCTAAACCGCCGGCTGCAGTGCGCAATTCCCGCATGCGCTAACGGCCCGGATCCGACCCGCCGTCGCCTGGTGGCGCGTGCGCGCGCAAGGCCGATAGAGAGCGTAAGGCCGGGCCGCGGCGGCTTTGCACTGGTGCGATCTGCTTTATTGCATCGTCGGGATGATGAACGCCGAGTCCTCAGTCAGTCCCTTCGGCCAGCGCGCCGTCACCGTCTTGACCTTGGTGAAAAACCGCACTCCCTCCATGCCGTGCTGGTTTGCATCGCCAAACGCGGATCGCTTCCACCCGCCGAAGGTGTGGTAGGCGACAGGCACGGGGATCGGCACGTTGACGCCGACCATCCCTACATTCACCCGCGCGGCGAATTCGCGCGCGGCAAGTCCATTTCGGGTGAAAATGGCGACGCCATTTCCGAATTGGTGTTGGCTCGGCAGCGCCAACGCCTCTTCGAAAGTCTCGGCACGGACGATTTGCAGAACTGGCCCGAAGATCTCTTCCTGATAACTGGTCATCGTAGGTTTGACTTCGTCAAACAGGCTTGGCCCGATAAAGAATCCGCCCTCAAATCCCTGGAGTGAAAAACCGCGCCCATCGAGCCGCAGCTTTGCGCCCTCGTCAACGCCCATTTGAATGTATGATTTGATCCGCTCACGGTGTGCAGCCGTCACCACCGGGCCGTAGTGAGCCTCAGGGTCTGTTGAAATGCCTATCTTCAGCCGCTCGATTTCCGGGATGAGGCGCGCAACGAGTTCCTCGGCTGTATCCTTTCCGATCGGCACCGCCACGGGCAGCGCCATGCAGCGTTCCCCGGCCGATCCGAACGCCGCGCCCACGAGGTCCTTGACGACCTGATCCATGTCCGCGTCCGGCATGATCACACCATGGTTCTTCGCTCCCCCCATGGCTTGGACGCGTTTGCCGTTCGCTGTTCCAGTCGAGTAGACGTAGTGTGCAATGTCCGATGAGCCGACAAAACTCACCGCCCGGATCGCCGGATGGTGCAGGATCGCATCGACCGCCACTTTGTCCCCGTGGACTACATTCAAGACGCCCTCCGGGGCCCCCGCTTCCATCATCAATTCGGCCAACCGAACCGGGACCGAGGGATCACGTTCTGACGGTTTGAGCACAAAGGTGTTGCCGCAGGCGATCGCCACGCCGAACATCCACATTGGGATCATTGCCGGGAAGTTGAACGGGGTGATCCCGGCGACCACTCCAAGCGGCTGGCGCATTGAGTAGACGTCGATCCCGGGTCCCGCCCCTTCGGTGTACTCGCCTTTCAGCAGGTGAGGCGCGCCGCAGGCGAACTCGATCACCTCAAGTCCGCGCTGGATGTCGCCGCGTGCATCGGCGATCACCTTGCCGTGCTCGCAGGACAAAAGATGGGCAAGCTCGTCCATATGCTGTTCCACGAGCGCCTTGAACGCGAACATCACCCGCGCGCGACGCTGCGGGTTGGTTGCGGCCCAGCCGGGAAACGCCCGTTCCGCCGCTGCTACCGCGCTTTCAAGGTCCTGGACCGCCGCGAGGCGCACTTTGGCCTGGACCTCCCCGGTGTTGGGGTTGAAGACATCGGCGACACGTGCGCCGACGCCGGTTGTGGGAGCGCCCGCGATGAAGTGCTGAATGTCGCGCATGAAGTGTGCCCTCGTGTTTCCCGTTTGCCTGTTGCCTGTCACCTGTTGCCTGTCGCCTGTTGCTTGATCGCCGGTTGGTCAAATCATCTCGGTGTTTGGCCGCCAAATCGCCAGGTAGATCCTTGCGGGCCGTCCTCCACCACAACATTCAGGTCGGTGAGTTGGTTCCGCAACTGGTCAGCCTTGGCCCAGTCCTTTGCTTTTCGTGCAGCGACCCTGGCCTCGACGAGCGCATCAATACGCGCGGTGTCCGCGTCATCATGCCCGCCGCGCAGCCAGGCGACGGGGTCCTGCTGAAGCAAGCCGAGGAGCGCGCCGGCGCCGAGCAGCGCAGCTTTGGCGGCGCGCTTGCCAGTGTCGGCCCCCGCCTTGTTCGCTTCCGTGACGAGGCCGGCCACTGCGGCGATGGCGCGCGGCGTGTTGAGGTCGTCACATAGCGCCTCCACTACGGTTTCGGGCGCGCTTGGCTGCGCATCCACCACGCTCAAACGCGCGAGCGCCCGATACCATCCATCCAGCGTGATCCGGCACTGCTCAAGCAGCGAGGGAGTCCAGTCCAACGGCGCTCGGTAATGAGCGCTCATCAGCGCGAAGCGGAGCACCTCTCCAGGCCAGCTGGCGGCGAGGTCATGCACCAGCAGGACGTTGCCGAGAGACTTCGACATCTTTTCCCCGCTCATGTCGAGAAAACCGTTATGCAGCCAATAGCGGGCGAGGGGTCTGGCGTTCGCACATTCAGATTGCGCGATCTCATTTTCATGATGGGGGAACAGCAGGTCAATTCCCCCGCCGTGAATATCAAGCGTCTCCCCAAGTGTGGCCGCCGCCATGACCGAGCACTCGATGTGCCAGCCCGGTCGTCCCCGCCCCCACGGGCTCTCCCAGAAGGGCTCGCCCGGCTTTGCCGCCTTCCACAGTGCGAAGTCCGCCGGGTCGCGCTTGTCAGTGGCCGGATCGCCACGCGCGCCGACGATCTGTTCGTCGCGGTCCCGGCGGGCCAGCTTGCCATAGTCCGCCATCGAGGGCACGTGGAAGTTGACCCCAGACGTGCAGGGGTAGGCATTACCCCGGTCGACCAGCCGTTCGATCATGTCGATCATGCCGGGGACATGGTCGGTCGCATACGGTTGATATGTCGGATCAAGGGCCCCGAGGGCCCGCATGTCCGCCTGATAAATTGCGGCATAGCGCCGCGTAATCTCGGTGATCGGTTCGCCCGTGACGCGATGGGCTTCTATGATCCGGTCGTCAATGTCTGTGATGTTGCGTGCATAGACGACTTTGTCCGGGCCGAAGAGATGACGCAGCAGCCGAAAGAGCACGTCAAATACGACGACTGGTCGCGCATTGCCAATATGCGCATAATTATAAACGGTTGGCCCGCACACATACATCGTCACCCGGTTCGGGTCCTGCGGGGCGAAGGCCTCCTTTGCGCGCGTCAGGCTGTTGGTGAGGAAGAGACGTTGCATGCTGATCCAAATCCTGCCGACGACGTATACACGGGTGTGACGCCAACGCTGATGCGAGCGGTCGCGCTGTCATGCCGGGTTCCTGGCGAAGGGGCAAGCAGTGGGTCGACCCAACGTCGCACTTGCGCTTGCGCCAAAGATCGCCATGTAATCGGCCGTTGTCCTGAGGGACGTAGTCCGGGCTGGCGTTAAGTCCCCGATCCTGACGTTGCGTCGCGGATCTTGGGCTCGACCCCCGCTCCTCAAGACGGAAAGTCAAAAATCATGGACGCCATCACCGACCGTGCCCTGCTGAGGGAGGCCGATATTCGACGCCCCACCCGTGAAGAAGCCATTGAAGCCGTGCGCACGCTCATCGCTTGGGCCGGCGACAATCCAAACCGAGAAGGACTCATCGACACGCCCAAACGCGTCGTTGAGGCCTATCGGGAGTTTTTTGCCGGTTACGAGATGGACCCCGTCGCCGAGTTGTCCCGAACCTTTGAGGATGTCCAGGGCTACGACGACATCGTGATGCTTCGGGATATCGATGTGGAGAGCCACTGTGAGCATCACATGGTCCCGATCCTGGGCAAGGCCCATGTGGCCTACCTGCCGACCGACAAGGTCGTTGGGATCTCGAAGATTGCCCGAGTGGTGGAGATCTTCTGCAAGAGGCTGCAGACGCAGGAAACCATGACTGCGCAAATTGCTGAAGCGATCAACGACGCCATGAACCCTCAGGGGGTGGCGATCCTGGTTGATGCGAAACACCAGTGCATGACAACCCGAGGCGTGCACCATCCCAATGTCTCGACGGTCACGACAACGTTCACGGGAGTATTCAAATCCCAGCCCGAACTGCGTGACCGCTTTCTGCGATTGGCAGGGTACCGGTAAGCCGCTGGCGCGGGCCGATCCTGCGGGGTCGATTCGCAGGCGCGCATACAGGGTAGGTTGCGGCACTGACAAGGACCCAGACCCGTGGCGGAGGCGCTGCGGCGCGCCGGAGGCCGTTGCGTCTTCGATCCGGTTCGATGGCTGCCGCGTCTCCTTTCAGGAACTTGCCTCATGGCGGCCAGTGTCTTCGGGGAATATATCCCGGGGGGCGGGGGGCTCTGTGCTGCGGAGCCGTACCGGAAGCCTATGTCTGAGCGTCCTGTTTTTCGCGGGACCTTTGCCCTTCGAGGAAAGATCGCATCGCTGAGAACGCGGCCCCCGGGCGAACCTCGGTTGGTCGGGCGCCGGTGGCTGCGTCCGCATCACCATCCCCGCCGGTGCGGGCGTGATGGTTGGCGCTGGGGCAAGGCCGTCAGCGTATGCTCCGCCGCGTGGCGGGCTACCGGGGCCGGTACTCTGAATTGTGTATCCAGCCATGGATGGCGGGGCGGGGCCTTTGTCGCTAAGCCATGGGCCCATGGCGTCATCGACAGACCCAGCCTTTGCTCCCTGGGCCGCAGGCCAGAAGTCGGTCTGGCGCTGTCGCCGTCTGGCCTTGGCGACGCATCCTGGCCGCCAGCGGCTGCGCCCACGGCGATCGGCACATGACGGCAGTCCGTGTTCGACGCTGTGTGCGGCCAATGGCGCAGCAAAGGGATTGAAAAGGTGACGCCGTCGCGTCCAGCCCTTTTTCTGGACCGTGATGGCGTCCTCAATGTCGACTGCGGTTTTGTCGCGCGACCCGAAGACTTTGCCTGGCAGCCTGGCGCCATTGCAATGGTGCGGGCTTTCAACATGCGCGGCTGGCGCGTGTTCGTCGTCACCAACCAGACAGGCGTGGCCTTCGGTCATTACACGTTGGAGGACATGGCGCGCGTGCATCACCGATTGGAAATGGATCTGGCTGCAGCCGGCGCCCTCATCGATCGGATCTATCACTGTCCCTTCCATCCCGATGCGACGATTGAGACCTATCGCAGGGACTCCTTTGACCGAAAGCCGCGTCCAGGCATGATCCTCAACGCGTTCGCGGACTTCCCGCTTGTCAAGGAACGTTCCTTTCTGATCGGGGACAAACAAACTGACCTGCTTGCAGCGCATGCCGCCGGAATTGCAGGCTTCCTCTATCGCGGCGGTGATCTTGCAACCTTCGCCGAGTGGGCGCTGGCTGACCTCGCGGATGCAGGACGGTGATGATCGCCATCAAGCGCGCTTGCGTGTCTTGGGCTTGGCGCGCCTCCTGTGCTGTTTGTCGAGGACATCCTTCAGGTAACGCCCCGTCCAGCTTCGCGATACCTTCGCCACGTCCTCCGGCGTTCCTTCTGCAACTATCTCGCCGCCGCCATCCCCGCCTTCCGGCCCGAGATCCACCAGCCAGTCTGCTGTCTTGATCACGTCGAGATTGTGCTCGATGACGACCACAGAGTTTCCGCTGTCGACAAGTTCATGAAGTACTTCGAGCAACTTTCGCACATCCTCGAAATGGAGCCCTGTGGTCGGCTCATCCAGGATGTACAGTGTGCGGCCTGTCGCTCTGCGTGAGAGCTCCTTGGACAGCTTTACCCGCTGGGCCTCCCCGCCTGACAGGGTTGTGGCCTGCTGGCCGATCTTGACGTAGCCGAGCCCCACCCGTTGAAGCGTCACGAGCTTTTCCCGGATCGAGGGCACCGCTGAGAAGAAACGCGCGCCCTCTTCGACCGTCATGTCCAGCACATCTGCAATTGATTTCCCTCGAAACAGGATCTCAAGCGTTTCGCGGTTGTAGCGCTTTCCCTTGCAGGCGTCGCAGGTCACGTAGACATCTGGAAGAAAATGCATTTCGATCTTTATGACTCCGTCGCCCTGGCATGCTTCGCACCGCCCCCCCTTAACGTTGAAGGAGAAGCGTCCAGGGCCGTAGCCGCGCGCCTGGGCTTCTGGAAGACCTGCAAACCAATCCCGGATCGGGGTAAAGGCGCCGGTATATGTCGCCGGGTTTGAGCGCGGCGTGCGCCCGATCGGGGACTGATCAATATCGATTACCTTGTCGAGATGCTCCAATCCTTCGATCCGATCATGAGTCGCGGGGTGGTCCTGCGCTCCGTTGAGCCGTCGCGCGACAGCGCGGTAAAGCGTTTCAATCGTGAACGTTGACTTGCCGCCTCCCGACACACCCGTGATGCAGGTCATGACCCCCAGCGGAATGTCGACGCTGATGTTCTTCAGGTTGTTGCCGCGGGCTCCCACCACCCGCAGTCGCCTCTTTGGGTCCGTCCAGCGTCTTTTTTCCGGGATCGCGATTTCCCGTTCGCCGCGAAGATATGCGCCAGTGATGCTCTTGGCCGCGCGCATGACATCCTCGGGCGCGCCCTGCGCGATTACCTCTCCCCCATGGATCCCGGCCGCCGGGCCCATGTCGATGACATGATCGGCTGTAAGGATCGCCTCTTCATCATGCTCAACAACAAGCACGGAGTTGCCAAGATCGCGCAGCCCCCTGAGGCTCTCCAGAAGCCGGGAGTTGTCGCGCTGATGGAGGCCAATCGATGGTTCATCGAGCACATACAGCACCCCGGTCAATCCCGAACCGATCTGGGAGGCGAGGCGAATGCGTTGGCTTTCACCGCCTGATAGCGTTCCTGAACTGCGGGATAGCGTGAGGTAGTCCAGGCCAACGTCGACCAGGAATTTAAGTCTGTCGTTGATCTCCTTCAGGATTCGCTGCGCGATCGCCCGCTGTTTGGGCGACAGGGATTTCGCGACCGCCTGAAACCACTCCCGCGCCGCGCGAATCGAAAGCCCGCTGGTCTGAGAGATGTCCTGCCCGGCTATCTTGACCGAAAGAGCTTCAGGTTTGAGCCGCGCGCCTGCGCATTCCGGGCATTTCGCTTCGCTTTGATACTTCCCAAGCTCTTCGCGCACCCACGCAGAGTCCGTCTCGCGCCAGCGTCTCTCAAGATTCGGAATGACTCCTTCGAAAGCCTTCGTGGTCTCATATCGCCGTACGCCATCGTCATAGACAAACCGTATGGCTTCGTCCGTACCATGGAGAATGGCTTCCCGCACCTTTGCTGGAAGTTTTGCCCAGGGCTGCGTAAAGCTTGCCTTGAAGTGCCTGACGATGTTCTCAAGAGTCTGGGCGTACAGCGGGGAGGGCGCTGGGCCGCGCGACCATGGAGCTATGGCGCCATCGCGCAGGCTCTTGTCCGCTTCCGGAACGACCATTTCCGGATCGAATTTCAGCTGCAGGCCAAGACCGTCACACGTTGGGCAGGCGCCGTGTGGATTGTTGAAGGAGAACAGGCGCGGCTCGATCTCCGGGATGGTGAAGCCTGAGACGGGGCAGGCGAACTTTTCGGAAAACAAAACACGTCGCGGGAAGCCTTGCTCATCCTTTTCGTCCGCGAATTCCGCGATCGCGAGGCCATCCGAAAGTCGAAGGGATTGCTCGAGGCTCTCCGCAAGACGCCCTTCAATGCCGGCTTTCACAACAATCCTGTCAACAACGACATCGATGTCATGCTTGAATTTCTTGTCAAGCGCCGGAGCGGCTTCCAGCTCATGAAATACATTGTCGATCTTGACCCTCTGATACCCTTTTTTCAAAAGCTCAGCGAGTTCTTTGCGGTATTCGCCCTTTCGCCCACGGACAATTGGGGCAAGGATGAAAAGTCGAGCGCCCGGCGGAAGTCCCATCACAATGTCAACCATTTGCGAGACGGTCTGGCTCTCGATCGGCAAGCCGGTTGCGGGCGAGTATGGGACCCCTGCCCTGGCCCACAGGAGGCGCATATAATCATAGATTTCCGTCACCGTTCCGACGGTTGAGCGCGGGTTCTTTGATGTTGTCTTCTGTTCGATCGAGATGGCAGGCGACAGCCCCTCGATGGAGTCGACGTCGGGCTTGGCCATCAATTCCAGGAACTGACGCGCATAGGAGGAAAGGCTCTCCACGTACCGCCGCTGCCCTTCGGCATAGATGGTGTCGAAGGCTAGTGATGACTTTCCCGAACCGGAGAGCCCAGTCAGGACGACCAGCTTCCCCCGCGGAATGTCCACGTTGACGCCTTTGAGGTTGTGCTCGCGAGCCCCGCGAACCCGTATCACATTCAATTCGCTCATTGGTCGCCTGTCCTTGTCTGGGCTCGCCTGTTCTTGTCTCGTCCTTCATCTAGCTCGGCGCGCCGGTTTCGTTACCGGAACGTGACGGGAACATAATGTGTTTCGTGCGTCGCGGCGCAGTAGCGCAGCGCGTAACTCAAAGACTGCGACACTTCGGCAATACCTGGCGCACGTGTTGCGAACAAAAAGAGAACATGTTAGGTTATCCCCGTCTTTGGGCGAGTTCCGGCGACTGGAAGGGCGTGGAGCGCTTGGGGGCGGGGCGGCAGTCGGTTAGGATGGCGCTCTGGGTTGACATGCGCGACATCGTCGCGCCGGACGGGGAACTTGGTGATGGCGGGCAGCGTCAATAAAGTCATTCTGGTGGGTAATCTCGGACGGGATCCCGAGATCAAGCAGCTCAATAGCGGTGACCGGGTCGCCAATCTTCGCATCGCCACCTCAGAAACGTGGCGCGATCGCCAGAGCGGCGAGCGCAAGGAAAAGACCGAGTGGCACCAGGTCGTCATCTTCAACGAGAACCTTGTGAAGGTCGCAGAGCAATATCTGCGCAAGGGCTCAAAAGTGTACCTGGAAGGCGCTCTGCAGACCCGCAAGTGGACCGATCAGGCCGGGCAGGAGCGATATTCCACCGAGGTTGTGCTGCAGAAGTTCCGGGGAGAGCTGACGATGCTTGACGGCAGGTCGGGCGCGGGCGGCGGGGAGGGCGGCGGTTATGCCGGGGTGGAGGAAGACTTTGGAGCTTCCCGTGCTTCTGCGCGCGTCGCGGATGCATCTCCGCGTGGTCGCCCCAAAGAGGACTTCAGTGCAGATCTGGATGATGAAATTCCGTTCTAAGTCTGCAGGGTCGCGCTGCCTGATGCGCCACGACGCCTTGCGGTCATGAGATCCACGCTGCCGCGTGCCTACACAGTCTTCCTCCCCAGTGAGGCGTCGGAGGTATGGCTGCAGTGCCCGGGAATGGATCTGCTGCATACCGGCGCTCACCGGCGAAGCGCTGCGACCTGATGAGATCAGTGCCGCGGCCGGTTTGATCACGCCGGTGCGTGGTGCTGCGCGTGTAACGCCCTCATGGTCATGGGCGCGCGCGGATGTTGCACGGCGAAGCTGTCGGGAAGCCTTGGGCCGGGCGCCGGCCGGATGGGTTGGATGACAGGGACGCACCTCTGCGGGCAGGCTTGGCGGCGCGGGAAGCAGCGCAGGCCTTTTTTCAAGAGACTCCCATCATCGCAGCCGAAGCCGGGCCCGGCTGCGGCGAGGTCATGCCGGAGATCTCACATCAGGCCAAGTCATAGGCTGTGTAAGGGGCATCGGCCCGTTCGCGCCCCCGCTGCATGAGCGCGACTGACTGCAGCCTGGGGCGCGACCGTCAGTGTGCGCGGGGCTGTCGCAGCAGAATGGGCGGCTGATCCCGGCCGCTTGGGCGGAGGCCTCGGCCGCCACGCCTGGACTGCGCGTACGCCCCCTCGCTGTCGGCGGCTTATGCGAAACCAGTGAAATGCCATGGCGCCGGCTGGCGCACGCCCGCAGGGTGTGTCACGGGAAGCCTGAGAGTCACGTCCAGGAGCTGTTATGGCGTTTCCATACCGTATCGTCACTGCGCCGGGTCATGCCGCCGCAAAGCAGGTGACAGCACTGTCCGGTCCAGGCAGGACGGCGATCCTGCTTGGCGACCCGCAAAACGCGGCGGTTGTCAAAGAAGTGTTCGAGGCAGCTCCGGTGGACGAGCAACCACCTGCGGAAGCGCTTCAGGAGCTGCGGGAGGGTCTGGGCGTCGCCGCCGACGTGTTTACTAGGGAAGCGATCGAAGCATTCCAGCGATACGACGCCAGCCGCGCTCCTCAGCGCGAAGCCCGGGAGGTCGATGAGATCCTGCAGGTCGCGCAGGATCTTGACGTTGAAGACTGGTTCGCCGCGCGACGTGAGTTCTTTGAAGCCAGTGCTGCAATGAGTCCCTCGTTGATGGACCGGCTCGCCGTCGATCTTGATGCGGATGCATGGGATGAAGACGGGGACGCCGATGTGTTTGACGACGGCGACCAGGGACAAGACGATGATGCGGGGGGGCCTCCTGGCATGCCGCGCGAACTCGTTTCCCACCTTGATCCCGAGACAGGCGAGCCGGTCAAGGTCGTCGCGATTTGTATTTTGCCTACGGACAAAAATTTCGAGGCGCCGGGTCTGTTGCGTTTCGGCGGCTGGGGCGAATCGCCCTACCCAGCGGAGCATGTGGCCATCTGGCGGCGGTGGGCGCAGCGCTTCGGCGCCACGATTACCGCAATCACCGGTGATTCTCTGGAGGCTGAGGTCGCCGATCCGCCTCAATCCTTTGAAGAAGCCTATGAGCTTGCACAGGAATTTGAGCTCTACTGTCCGGAACTTATCGGCGAATTGACGACATCCCTGGACGATCTTGCGCGACAGTTAATCGGGCAAACCCATTGGTTCTTCTGGTGGGACTGGGACTACGGCTTCGAAGACGAGGGTGCAGACGAGGAGTGAGCGCGCCAGCCTTCGCCACAGCAGTAATCACTGGCGCCGCCTCCGGAATCGGCAGGGCGTTGGCGGCAGAGCTCGCCCGCGCCGGGACCAGGGTCATGCTGGCGGATGTTGATGCAGACGGTGCGTTTGCCGCTGCGGAAGAGATCCGTTCGCAGGGAGCGGAGGCCTTCGCGATGGCCTATGACGCCAGTAACCCCGGTGATGCTGATCAACTCGCAGATGCGGCCTTCGCCAGTCTTGGTGATGTACGTCTGGTCGTTCTGAACGCTGGCGTGGGCGCTGGCGGAGCGCTGCCCTTGATGAGGCCGCAGAACTTCGATTGGGTCTTTGCAGTCAACGTCAGCGGCCTGTTCCATGGGGTGCGCGCCTTTGCGCCGCGAATGCTGGCGCAAGCGAGGCCCAGCCGCATCGCGCTCACAGGGTCGGAGCACGCGTTCGGACTTCCCAGCCGTGGCGGTCTCGCAACGGCGTATACAGCCTCGAAGCATGCCGTGCACGGATTGGCGGCCGGCCTGCGGCGCGATCTCGCCGAAACCGCGCTAGGTGTGAGCCTGATCTGCCCGGGGCTCGTCGCAACCGCCATCTGGAACAGCGCGCGCGCGCGACCGGCGCGTTTCGGCGGGCCACGCGCACTGACGTCTGCTCCTGCTGAGTTCGCGGCTTCCGGTCTCGCTCCTGACCTCGCGGCGCGCCGGATCCATGAGCAATTGGCGGCGGGCGAATTCTATGTATTCACCCACGGGCAAGACATCCGCGAAGTTGCGCTGGAGCGGGCTGGCGAGGTTTCAGCTGCGCTTGACCGCTTCACCGAGCGCGACGGCGGCGATGCGTGATGACCGCCCCTGACATCTGTTTGGGGTCTGGGGTCAGGCCGGGCTCCAACCTGTCCAGGTTGCGTCCGCAATTTTGATGGAACTCGGGATGACGCCCTGGGTGGCGAAACGATCCGCCACTGTCTGCTGCATCGCAATTGCGTCAGGCGTCATGGGGCCGATGGCAAAATCCGCCCGCTGTGTCGTGTCCTTGATCAGATCCAGCGACATGTTGGTCTCGCGGGCGATGATTTCGGCGGCTGCGTCGCGGTTGGCTTCGGCCCAGCGTCCCTCGGCGCGAAGGAAATCCAACACTGCGCGCACTGTGTCTGCACGCTCAGCCGCGAACGTCCGGTTGGCGAAAAAGAAAGCCTGTCCGCCGCCGAGCTGAGCCAGCGTCACAAGGGCACGGGCATTCTGATCGCGGATCGCAAGGGTGTAGTATGGATCCCATATCACCCAGCCATCGATGCCGCCTTGACTGAAAGCGGCCGCCGCGTCAGCCGGACTGAGATTGACCTGCTCAACATCGTCAAGCGTCAGGCCTACGCTTTCCAGGGCGACGATCGCCGAGTTGTGCGCACTCGATCCGCGAGTGAAGCACAGTTTTCTTCCTTTGAGGTCGTTCAGGCTCTGCAACGACGAGCCGGCTGGCGTCAGCACGCCGCCGGCGGCGCCGGACAGGCGTTGGGCTGCGACATAGACAATGGGCGCACCGCCCGCTTGCGCGAAGATCGGCGGCGTGTCGCCAGAAGAGCCCATGTCAATCGATCCGATCGCAAGCGCTTCCAGAAGTGGCGGACCCGATTGGAACTCGACCCAGTCCACCCGCCTGACCCCTGCCCTGGACAGCGCAGCGATGATGCCGCCGCGCTGTTTGGCCAGCAGCAGCACGCCGTTCTTCTGATAGCCGATCCGCACCAGATCAGTCTGCGGCCGGGCCTTGGCGCAGGCCGCTGTCGTCAGCAGGGCGGCGCCGGCGAGCAAAGCCCGCCGGCGCGTCAGCGCGGCGTCGCGCCCTTGCAAGGTCATTCGCCGAGCTTGGTGCGGAGCGCCACGCCCACATAGCTGTCGGCTTCACGCGGGATCAGATAGCGCAGCGACCCACCAGGTCCGCCCGGCGTGATCAGCGAGGTGTAGCTTTGGTCCGTAAGGTTCTTGGCGATGAATGTGAGCGTATAGCGCTCGTTTCTGTCCACCAAAGCGAGCGATGCGTCCCAGATGCCCGTTGCGCCGATCTGCAGGAGCGGGTTGCGCCCAAGGTCGGAGTTCTGGTCTGAGGTGTAGGCGTACTGCGTGTTAAAGCGCAGATCAAAGGGCACGCCTTCGCCAAGCGGCAGGAAGTACTCGACGCCCAATGTGCCTTTCCAGTCGGGCGCGAGGGGCAGCGGTTCGCCCTTGCGCGCGGCTGTGATGACGCCTGCTGCGTCGCGGAACGTCTCAATCTGAGCATCCGTGTAGGCCAGACCGCCATTGATCGTCCAACCGGCGCCGGGGCGCAGGGAGAAGTCAAGTTCAGCGCCCTTGGTCGACACCTCGCCCGCATTCGTCAGGCGCGTGATGACGACGCCGTTCAGCACGTCGAAATTGTTCGCCTGGAAGTTTTCGTAACGCGCATAGTAAGCGGCGACGTTGGCGATGAGGCGGTTATCAAACCATGCCGTCTTGAGCCCTGCCTCATACGCGTCCGCCGTCTCGGCTTCGATCACGTTGCGTTGGGTTGGGTTCATGTTGAAGAAGACGTTGAAGGCAGGGCCTTTGTAGCCACGCGAATAGGTCGCGTACGCCATTATATCGTCAGTGGCCTGCCACTGTGCGCCGACTTTGCCGGACAGGTTTGTTTCGTCTGTATTACCCGTAAAGCCCGTGGTGTCGGTGCGTATGCCGGGCAGGCCCGCGATCGCCGAAGGAATGCGGTTGTGGAAGTAGTCGAGCTTGTCGCTGGTGTAGCGCAGACCTGCGATGAGTTTGAACGTATCGCTGAGCGCAAAGCTGCCCTGACCGTAGGCGGCCCAGTTCTCAAAGGTTGACCCAAAATTGGCCTGGCTGAAAGCCGATACGATGGTTGAGGCCGCCGGCGTGCACGGACGCTGGCCCGTCGCATCGATCGCCAGCGTCGAGGCCGTGCACGACGTAACGTCACGACGGAAGGTGCGCTCTGCTTCTGCGCGGTAGTAGAACAGACCGCCGACATATTCCAGACGCTCTCCGGCAGGTGAGGTGATCCGGAACTCCTGCGTCAGCGTGGTGGATTCCTGCGGGCCCCTGTCATGAAGTTGCGCAAATCCGGTGCCCACATAAGCGGCGGCGCGGTCCAGCCAATCGCCCTCCCGCACTTCTGTGTTGTCCCAGGAGCGGTAGGCTGTGATCGACGTGAGGGTATGGTTGCGCCACTCATAGTCAGCCTGCGCCGACAGCCCCCACGAGGTCTCTTCTGTTTTCGTGACCAGGTTATGGCGCACCTGGCGGGTTTCATCGCCCTGGAACCGCACACCCGCAAGCAGGCCCGTGAGCGCCGCCCCGTTCGCACCCGATGGCGCTGTCCCGATCACTTCCGCGCAGCAATTGTCGTCCGCCTTTCGATAGTCGCCGATGACGGTGACCTGCAGCTTCTCGCTTGCATCCCACACTGCAATCCCGCGCAGGCCCCACCGGTCATAGCCATTGATGCTCTTTCCGGTCGTAATGTTTTCGATGTTGCCGCCATAGCTGCCGGCGAACGCGGTCAAACGGGTGCGCAGGGTCGGCGACAGGGGCGCATCGACCGACGCCTTCGCCTTGTATTCGTTGTCGGTGAAGGCAGACAGCTCGGCTTCAACACCGAACGTGCTTCCAGGCCGCTTCGATACGACATTGACGACGCCTGCTGATGCGTTCTTGCCGAAGAGGGTGCCCTGAGGGCCGCGCAGCACCTCAATGCGCTCGATGTCGACCAGGTCGCCGAACGCTTCGCCCGAGCGCGCGTAGACGACGCCATCCAGAACCGTCGATACGGACGGCTCGGCTGCGATGGAAAAATTGATGGTGCCGACACCGCGCAGGAACAGTGAGGAATTCAGCGTTGTGCCGCCCTTCCGGAAATTGAGGGTCGGGATCGCCGATTGGAGGCCTTCGATATTGACCGCACCCGAGCGCTCAATGAGATCAGCGGATATGACCGACACAGCGGCCGGCACCGTCTGCAGGTTCTCTTCCCGCTTTTGGGCTGTGACGATGATAACTCCATTGTCCTCAGCTGCGGCCTGCTGGGCCAACGCCGGTGCGGCGAACAGCGTCATGGAGGCGGCCGCTGCCGACAGGGCGCCTGCGACGGTGAACAATACATGAGTGGTCTTGTGCTGAACGATCTGCATCGGATCTCTCCCCCTGCCACCCGCAAGTATTGCCCTGCAGATGGGCGCCAACATCCTCTATGCGGCGCGCTCCGGGTCGCGAACAGACGTTTCGCCCAGGTTGCGAGCCGAATTTCCATGCTGCGTGTGCTGCGCGCCACAGGCGCGCCGTCGGTACGCCCCATGCGGGAAATGGGCGTCCCGAACAAGGGGGCTTTACTCAACACGAACTGGAGAGATTGTCGGATCATGCCTGCTGCGGCTTCGCACCATCGCCTACCGGCGAGCATCAGGCGTCCAGTTCCACATCCCAGTAGAGATAGTCCATCCACGTATCGTGCAGGTGGTGCGGAGGGAAGCGCCTGCCCATCTCCTGGAGTTCCCACATGGTCGGGCGGAACGGCTTCCTGGCGAGGTGCAGCCCGGCGTCCTTCAGCGATTTGCCGCCCTTTTGCAGGTTGCAGCTGCTGCAGGCGGCCACGATGTTCTCCCAGGTCGTCCGACCGCCCCGCGACCGCGGCGTCACATGGTCGAACGTCAGGTCGGCGGGCGAGCCGCAATAGGAACACTGAAAGCCGTCACGCAGGAATACGTTGAACCGCGTGAAGGCAGGCGGGCGGTTCTGGCTCACATACTCCCTGAGCGAAATAACCGAGGGCAGGCGCATTTCCAATGACGGCGAGCGCACCAGCTGCTCATATTCTGCGATAACGTCGACCCTATCCAGAAAGACAGCCTTTACAGCCTCCTGCCAGGGCCAGACCGATAGGGGATAGTAGGACAGGGGGCGGAAATCCGCATTGAGCACCAACGCGGGATAGCCTGCAGGCGGTGACTTTGTGACCTGCAGGGCCCGTTCGATCTTGCGAACCATGCGTCCGGCGTTGGATGCGCGCAGTGCCTGACTGAAGACGTCACCTCCTCTGCGGGCCCAGGCGCCGGACTTACGCGGCCGGAAGCAGGCGCCTGGACGAGAAAGTTTACCTCGGAACTCCCAAGGCCAAGCGTTAACAATTGTTAACAGAATGCCCCGTCCACGATGGATGGTACGCGATTCCCCGCTGCAATCCGACCCGGCGCGTCTGCGCTTCTGGCCGCATCAGCGAACCTGGCTCAGTGCTTTCCACCACCCCTGTGCGTTCGCCTGGCGAAGGGCGCCAGCTCGAAAGACCCGGGCGCTCGCCCAAAGGACAAGGGCGGAGGTCACGCTCATCATAGCCAGCGCGGCGGCTATTTCCCCGGCGGGAATGCCCGTGGGCGCGCGCGCCATGAACAGGAACGGGGTGAAAGGCGGAACCCAGGACAATGCCTTGAGGATTGCGGAATCAGGGTTCTGGACCGCGCTGGGCAGCACCAGCATCGGCGCAAGAAGGAGCAGAATGATCGGCGTCATCAATGTCTGCGCTTCCTGGATTGTCTCGCAGAGCGAGCCCAGGGCCAGGAACGCCGAGCCATACATCAGGTAGCCAAAACCAAACATCGCCAGGAAGGTCAGCACCAGGCTTGGATGGGACATGGCGGCGATGAAGTTTGTCGCAATCCCGCCCGCGGCGCCGCCTGCGCCCCCGAGGCCCGTGACGAGGGCGAGGCCGACTAGGCTCCAGGCAAGGATCAGCGTGACGCTGACCGCCGCAACGCCTGCGAACTTGCCGATCAGGATATCGATCGGGCGCGCGACAGCGAGGAGCATGTCGAGCGCCTTGGAGGAACGCTCCTCAATAACGCCCATCAGAAGCATGTTGGCGACGCCAAGCACTGCTGAGAACAGAAGAACCGACATCGCGAACGCCGCAAGAAACGGCATCCGGTCGGCAACGCCAACCTCGCGCGCCGCCTCGCCAGCCGCTGCGGGCGGCCTGCCTGGATCAAATGTGCGCACGTCCGCTGACAAGCGCTCCGCGCGCGCAACCGTTTCAGCCGAAACGCCGCCTGAGGTCAGCGCTTCCCGGCGCATCTGCTGGGTCAGAGCCCGTTCAATGAGCGAAGAAAGCTCATCATTCGTAATGTTCCGGCTCCAATACTCCGCGTCAATCGCCCCGTCCGGCATCCGCGACAGGCGCACCACCGCATAGAGCGCGTGCGCGTCATCGCGAGGCCGCGCCGCAGCGCGCGCCCGCAGGGTTTCGAAGGACGCATCGGCGGCGATCCGCACGAAATCCGGCCGCGGCGGCGTGAAGGACGGCAAGGGCTGCGGGCTGAGCGCGCGCAACGCAGCCAGCGCCCCGTCCACATCGCCGTCCGGCGTGGCGTCGAAGGCGGCGCGGGCTGCGCGCAGGCCCTCGTCCCCGGCCAGACCGAGAGCCATGGCGCTTAAAGCTGATCTGGTCGCCGCGCGCGCATTGCCGGCCAGTGCGCGGTCGATCGCTGCGCTCAGTGCGGGCTCATCCGTCAAAACGACGAACACCCGGGATGGCTGGGCGCGCTCCATCAGGGCCGGAACGCCCATCCCAAGCAGCAGGAAGAGCGGGGCGAGCGCTAGCGAGACCCAGAAGCCCCAGGACGTCAGATACGCGAGGTACTCACGTCGCGCGATCAGATACGCCGCATGCATCAGGTCAGCCCCCTTCGCTCGCGGACTGCCCGAGGATCGCGACGAAGGCGTCGTGCAGGCTGGCCCGTGTCGGTTCAAAGCGGCGCACCGGCGCGCCGTGGGCGACCACCCGGGCGAGCGCCGCGGCCGCTTCTGCGTCGTCCTCAACATCTATCACCCAAACGCCCGGTCGCTCGCCGCGATGCGCGCGGAATGCGCCGAGCGCTTCGGAAAGGTCTGCCTCAGGGTCGGTTTCAATGCGCGCCGCGCGCGGAGCGCGCGCCACCGCCTCACGCACAGTGCCATCGAACGCCTTGCGACCAGCGCCTATCATCACCACCCGATCACACAGACGCTCTGCGTGCTGCATGACATGGGTCGAAAAAAGAACCGACGCGCCCCCTGCTGCGCGCTCGCGAACAAGCTCCTCAAGGGTCTGCTGGTTCACCGGATCGAGGCCGGAAAATGGCTCATCGAGGATCAGAAACTCCGGTTCGTGCGCGATGATCGCCAGGATCTGGACCTTTTGCGCCATGCCCTTGGACAGCGCCTTGACGGGGCGTTGCATCGCATCTGCAAGGCCATAGCGCTCAAGCAGGTCGCGCGCGCGCGATCGCGCGTCACGCCCAGTCATGCCTTTGAGCCTGGCGAAATAGGTGATGACCGCCATTGGGGTCATCTTGCGGTAAAGACCCCGCTCTTCTGGAAGATAGCCGATGCGTTTAAGCCGCAGCGGGTCAAGCGGCCCTCCGAAGACGCTGATCCTGCCGGCGTCCGGCGCGAGGATGCCAATGATCATTTTCAGGGTCGTGGACTTGCCCGCGCCGTTGGGCCCAAGAAAACCGGTAATCCCGCCGCCGGCGAGCGAGAACGACAGATCATCAACGGCTGTGTGCAGGCCATACCGCTTGGTCACATGCGCAAGTTCTAGAACACACTGGGTCATGGTGCATGCTTACAGCGCTTTGATCGCCGGCACATCCCGGCTTGCTGCCGCCTGGGGCTGCGCATAGGCGACGCCCAGGCACAGCAGCAGCAGCGGGCCTGCGGCCGCCAGTAGCCCTGGGGTATGGTCAAGACCCACGCCAAGGTCCGCCAACCGGTTGAGCGTGCCCGGCAGAAAGGCTGCAGACATCGCCGTCCAGGCAGGCCAGCCTGGACGACCGGCGTCGCGCAGGCGCGCCGCCATCAGGCCGCCCAGCACCAGGGTCGCGAGGGTTGCGCCGAGTGCGGCAAGGCTCGCCGCCAGAAGCTCCTGCGCCTCGATCGGCCCCTGCAGGACGAGACCGCGCGACAGACACGTCGCCGCCTCTCGCAGGAGAAGGGTCGCCGCCATCGTCACCCAGAATGCGGGCAGGTACTGGCGCGCACTGATCCGGGATGTGCGCCGACCGCGCCGGCCCCTGTGTCCCAGCCGCATGGGTGTGCCTCCAGGCCGTTGCGCGCCAATCTGGCGCACCGGTCCGGCCTTCGAGGCGCACTCTTCAATCTTGGCGCCGCACCGCCGCCGGCCGGCGTTGCGAGGCAAGGAAACCGGCGACCAGGTCCGCGAGCAGCCCGTGGGGATCCATGAGGACACGATCGCCGTGTGTGGTGATCGCATCCTCAACCAAACGGGCGAAAGGATCAGGAAACACGTTCGCCTGACCAACCGCAATGCCGTCAAGGGCGCAGGCAGCAATCTGTCGGGGCGGCGTCTTTGGAAATGGGAATGCCGCCGACATCGACGTGTCAACGAAGCCCGGGTAGACGAGCGTCACCGCCACGCCCTGCGGTCCCAGTTCCGCCCGCAAGCCCTGGGCGAACATCATGGCCGCCGCCTTCGAGGCGGAGTAGCCGGGAGCCGATGCGACCGGCAGCAAGGCTGCGACCGACAGAATGCTGACAATGCCCCCCCCGCGCGCGATGAGCCGGGGCGCGAATGCGCGCATCAGATCCAGCGGGCCCAGCGCGTTGGTGCGCATCAGCGCCTGCGCCGTGGCTGGTTCGCCCGACGCAAGAGGCTCAAGCGCGGTGATCCCGGCGTTGGAGACAAGCAGTGTCACGTCCGGCGCAGCCGCCGCCGCGGCTGCGATCGACCGTTCGTCCGCAACATCCAGGCCCAGCGGGATCACCGCGCCGCCGAGGCGTCGCCTGGCGGCCTCGAGAGTTTGCGGATCGCGCGCAGTCGCATAGACCTTGCGCGCCCCGCGGGCGACCAACTCATCGAGAAAGGCGGCGCCAATCCCGCGATTGGCGCCCGTGACGAGAGCCGTCGCGCCGGCTATGTCCATGAGCCTGTGTCCATGAGCGATCTCCCGTGTGCGTTGCGCCTGCGCGCACCGCGTAGCAGCTTCGTTTGGGTTTTGTCGTGACCTTATCGGCAGGCAGAGCGGAACATCCACAGGCGCGGCGCGTTGGGAGGGCCTGAAGTCATGCCGTTTGACGCGTCTGTGAAACGTCACGCCTCAGCCTGGTATGTCGCGATGGTCGCCGTCGGGATGGTCGTCGGGGCCGGGATTTTCAAAAGCCCCTCCATTGTCGCCGCCAATGCCGGTTCATTTGAATGGCTCATGGCGGCCTGGCTGCTGGGCGGTCTGATCTCGCTGATTGGCGCTTTGTGCTACGCAGAACTGGCGACTGCTTTCGCCAACCCGGGCGGCGACTTCCATTTCCTGCGGTGCGCCTTTGGCAGGTCGGTCGCCTTGCTGTTCGCCTGGACGCGCTTCGCTGTGATCAACACCGGGTCAATCGCGATGCTTGGCTTCATTATCGGCGATTACGTCAATGTCGTCCTGCCGCTGGGCCCGGCGGGGCCGGCCATCTACGCCACAGTCTCAATCCTGGCGTTTACCGCCTTCAACCTGCGCGCCAGCCATGCCCGTGACGCCGCCAATTACGCTCTCACCGCCCTTGAAGTGCTCGGCGTTCTGCTGCTCGTGGCGGCCGGTCTTTGGCTGGTTTTTCAGGGCGCTCCGCCAGCCAATCCCGATCCGCCTGCGGTCGCACCCAAACCGGCCCAGTTCGGCCTCGCCATGGTGTTTGTGCTGCTGGCGTTCGGCGGCTGGAGCGAAGTCGCCACACTCTCAGCGGAGGTCAGGGACCCTCGGCGCGGCATGGCGCGGGCGATGATTATGGCTGTCCTCGTGATTACCGCTCTGTATCTGCTGGTAAACTGGGCGCTGTGGCGCGGGCTCGGTCTGCAAGGCCTTGCGACTTCGCGGGCGCCGGCGGCGGATCTGATGGCGCATGCCTTCGGCGCCTCTGCAGAGACCCTCGTCATCATCGCCGTCGTCTTCGCCGCCGCCACCTCGATCAACGCCACGATCCAGGTCGGAGCGCGAACGACGTTCGCGGCCAGTCAGGAATGGCCCCTGATTGCGCAACTTGCGCGCTGGAGCCGAGCCTTCGGCGGGCCGGCCGCCGCCATCGCCGCGCAGGGCAGCGTCGCGCTTGTTCTGGTCGGGCTCGGCGCCCTCACGCGCGATGGCTTCGCCACGCTGGTAGACTACACGGCGCCCGGCTTCTGGCTTTTCCTGATGCTGTCAGGTCTGTCGGTCATCGTTCTGCGCCGGACGCGGCCGGAGGTGGAGCGACCATTTCGCACCCCGCTTGTCCCGCTGATCCCGCTCCTGTTCGCCGGGGCGAGCGCCTTCATGCTCTGGTCGAGCCTCGCCTACGCGGCAAGCCTGTGGGCTGACCCGACCAATTCCCGCGTGGGGGCCGTTCTTGGAGCGCTTGCCGTCATTGGCGGTCTCGTGCTTGTCGTGATGACCCGGCCCTCCAACACGGCGTCCGGAGCAACGTGATGGCGACTGACCGGCAGGGGAAACGACGATGGCGATCTTGATCGATGGGCCGCGGGCGGCGCCGGCCAGCGGCGGCAGGCCCAGCGCGCTGGTGGTCCTGCTGCATGGCTATGGATCCAACGGCGAGGACCTGATCGGGCTCGCGCCATACCTGTCACGAGCTGCGCCCGGTGCGCAGTTCGTTGCGCCCAACGCGCCGCAGCCCGTGCCGGGTTTTCCTGGCGGGCGCCAGTGGTTTGGCCTTGGGGGCATGGATTCCGCCTCGCTGGAGCGGGGCCTGCATTCAGCTGCAGAGCCGATGGGCCGGTTCCTTGACCGGGAGCTTGCGCGCTACGCGCTGTCGCCGGACCGTTTGGCCCTCGTCGGTTTCAGCCAGGGCGCCATGATGGCCCTGCATGTCGGCCTGCGCCGCCAGCCTGGACCATCTGCCATTGTTGGTTTTTCCGGAGCGCTGCCGGGCGCGCAATTGCTTCAGTCGGAGGCGCGCGCCTGGCCCTCCATCCTGCTTGTCCATGGAGACAGAGACGACAGGATCCCGCTCGACGCGATGTTCGACGCGGCCGCGGCCATCGCTGCGGCGGGGCGCGCCGCCCAGTGGCATGTCTCGTATGGCGTGCCGCACGCAATCGGGCCGGACGGCCTCGAACTGGCCGGCGCCTTCCTGAGGGACGCGCTCGCCGGCAGGTTCGCGCATCACCTGCTGGAGAGGGGGCGGCCATGACCCAAACGTTTCCTCCGCCGGGCGGGCCTGCCGCGGTTGAACGTGCAACGACGCTGACTCCCAGGTTCAACGCCGAGGGGCTTGTTGCGGCGATCGCCCAGGACGTGGAAACCGGCGAGGTTCTGATGCTCGCCTGGATGAACGCCGAGGCGCTGCGCCGCACGCTCGACACGCGCGAGGCCGTCTACTGGTCGCGCTCGCGTCAATCGCTGTGGCGGAAGGGCGAGACCTCCGGACACACCCAGCAGGTGGTTGAGCTACGTATCGACTGCGATCAGGATGCGGTGCTGTTGCGGGTGCGCCAGACGGGACCGGCCTGCCATACCGGCGCAGCGACATGCTTTTATCGGCGATGCGACGCTGACGGCGGGCTTGTTGGGCTCTCATCGCCGCCCGCCCTGGGCGATCGCCCAGATTGACATGGAGAGCCAATAGATGACGCCTGATGCTCAGCTCGTCCTATCGATCTTTTCGGGCGCAGCCGCCGGTCTCATCGCCGGTCTGGGCGGCGCGGTGTTCTCGGATTTTCTGACCCGGCGGAACCATGCGCGCCTGGAGGCGTTGCGGTTTCTGTTGAACTTCAACACCTCAGCCGAGTTTCGGTCGGCGCGCGCGCTGCTTGAGAAGGAAAGCCACCGCCTGAGCGACGCGCAGTTCGCCGCCCAGCTCGCGCAGGACTATGCTGTAGACCGTTCGGGCATGGCGCCTGACGCGCGCGAATTGATGCATGCGCTTCGCTATGTGATGAATCAGCACGAGCTTCTCGCAGTCTGCATCAAGCGCGGCGTTCTTCATGAACGTTTGTGTGCCGATTTTCTGCGAACGCAAATGCTGTCAGACTGGTCTTTGCTTGCGCCAATGCTGCCGCGGCTGCGATCTTCATTCGGCAGCCAGGAAATCTTCTGCGAGGTCGAGCGCTTGGCGCAACGCTGGAAGAAGCGCCAGGGCTGATCGCGGATTTGGATCAGGCTGTGCGGGGAGCGTCGGGCAGGCGACCAGGGTGGCGTCCAACTGTACGCCATGCGCCTCGCGCCCTTCGCGCGTCGACAGGTATTGGCCCCAACAGGTTTTCGCCCCAACAGGTTTTCGCCCCAACAGGTTTTCGCGTCGACAGGCTTGCAGCGCGCCAGGCCGGAATTTATCTGATTGGCGCTTCGCCGGTTTTGCCCTCTGACCGGACGTCACCAGCGGCAGGCGAAGCCTGCCCAGCCCTCCGGACGCTGGTGCGCGCGGCGCCGGTGGCTTCAAACCGGAGTCCCGCGCAGCAGTTCGTGGATGGTGTTTCTGTTCCGGGCTGCTGCACTGCCGAGGCCGCGATCGCCCAACGCCTGGCAAAGCCGTCAACCTCGCCCGAGGTCATGCAGCGCCAAGCGCGCGTTCGATCGCAATGGTGGGATGATTGCGCAAATCAAGCGGCATGCTCGCAAGCAATCGATCCCGCAGGCGACTGTTGAAGCATCGGCGCAACTGCCCAAGGAATTTCGGCGGCGCCAGCACAACCAGCCGAC
This sequence comes from Hyphomonadaceae bacterium, assembly GCA_040381075.1. Taxonomy (GTDB): domain Bacteria; phylum Pseudomonadota; class Alphaproteobacteria; order Caulobacterales; family Aquidulcibacteraceae; genus JBEIHX01. The sequence goes on along the minus strand of JBEIHX010000002.1, from coordinate 216,282 downwards.
CTGCCTTTGCGCCGATCACTGCGTCTGCCCGCTTCGCCACATAAGCCGCAAAACGGGCTTCCCGAGCAGCGTGTCTGTCGGCGATCTCGACTGCAGTCGAGCCTCCATTCGGCGTTGTGAAACGGCCCGCTCGCTCACGGCCGAGCTCGCGCGCCGGCAGTGCATCATTGCCGGCGCTCTCGATCAGATCCAGTGAGACATGATCCGCATCACCGACATTGCGGTAGAACAGCGCTCCTCCACCGTCAGCGATCAGAACTGTCGTGTTGCGCGGCAGACGCATGACGGACCTCCCGAAACCTCCACCGGGCCAGTCTGATGCAAACCGGATCCAGTTTCATGTCGCAATACTGCGTATCGGGACAGCGCATGGACCCAAGCTCACTTGCCCGGCGCGCGTCAAAGGCGTGATATGGTCAGATGGACCGACCTGCCTTCCCTGATCGAGCCGCGCTCGCCGCCCGCGCCATCGGACTTGATACCTTGCGTGAGAATGTGGTGGTTCTCGCCCGCGGGTGTATGGCCCTGCGCCCGGAGCATGTGAAGGGTGTGCGAAAGCTGGAGGTCGCGCATGGTGACCAGCGACTGATCGCGAGCCTGATGATTGCTGACGATCCCGCCATGCTCGGGATCGATGAAATCGGTCTCACGCAACCGGCGTTGCGCCGCCTTGGGGCTGCGGCGGGCGCGCGTCTTCATGTGCGTCCGGCGCGGGCGCCGGCGAGCCTGGACCAGGTCCGCGCCAAGATCGGCGGAGCGACCCTGACCGCAGCGGATTTCCGGGCGATCATGCGCGACATTACGGCGCATGCCTTCAGCGACATGGAAATTGCCGCATTTCTGGTCGGCTGCGCCAGCTTTCTGGCCACGGAGGAGCTGATCGACCTGACCCGCGCCATGGTGGAGGCAGGCGACAGGCTGCGCTGGAATGCGCCTCTCGTCGCCGACAAGCACTGCATCGGCGGCATTCCTGGCAACCGCACGACCATCGGCGTCGTCGCAATCCTCGCTGCGCATGGACTTGTGTGCCCCAAGACATCCTCGCGCGCCATCACCTCGCCCGCGGGAACTGCCGACACGATGGAGGTTCTGGCGCGGGTTGACCTCTATCCCGATGAATTGCGCAGTGTCGTTGAGCGCGCTGGCGCATGCATCGCCTGGGGCGGTCGGGCTAACCTGTCGCCAGCCGATGACATTCTCATTTCCGTGGAGCGGCGGCTGGGTGTTGACACTCCCGAACAGATGGTTGCGTCTATCCTGTCCAAGAAAGCTGCAGCCGGAGCCACCCACCTGCTGATCGATCTGCCGGTCGGCTGGCGCGCCAAGATCCGCTCGAGCGCCGAGGCGCGCCGCCTCGGGAAGCTCTTCCAGCATGTCGGCGCCGCCATGGCGCTCAGCGTCGACGTCATCGTTACGGACGGGTCACAACCCATCGGACGCGGCGTTGGCCCGGCTCTCGAGGCCCGCGACGTCCTGGCTGTTCTGGATCGTGCGCCCGATGCACCCAGGGATCTCAGGGAAAAGACGCTCACCCTCGCGGGTCGCATGCTGGAGTTGTCGCCGGACCTGCCTGGGGGTGCGGGCGCGGGGCGTGCGCGCGAACTTCTGGAGAGCGGCGCAGCCCGGAAAGCCCTCGATCGGATCATCGCGGCGCAGGGGCCAAGCCCGTTGCAGGCTCACGTCAGCGCCTGCATCGACCCGATCCCTGCGCCGCGCGACGGACTGATCACGGCAATCGATTGTCACCAGATCGCCAAGATTGCGCGCTTGGCTGGAGCACCGACCGATGCGAGCGCGGGGATTGATCTCGCGCGACGGGTTGGCGATCAGGTGCGCAAGGGCGAGCCTCTCTATTTCATCCACGCATGCGAGCCGACGGACCGGGGCTTCGCCCTGGAGGCCAGCCAGATAGACTGCGGCTTCGTGATCAATGGAGGTGCCTGATGCAGGCGCGAGTTTGGCGCTTCGCGGAAGATCGCGCGCCTGCCGAGCGCCTGGCGTCTGCTCTCGGCGCGCCGACCGGGGTGATTGAGGTGCATCGATTTCCCGACGGTGAAAGCCGGGTGACGGCGTGCAGCGACTGCAACACCGCCATTGTCTACCGAAGTCTGGATCGGCCGAATGAGCGCATCATGGAGTTGTTGCTCGCTGCCGACGCCCTCCGGCGCAGTGGCGCAGGGCGGGTCGTGCTTGTCGCGCCCTACCTCGGATACATGCGCCAGGATGCAATGTTCACACCTGGCGAGGCCGTGAGCCAGCATGTCGTGGGCGATCTTCTTGCGGCCGCGTTCGATCGGGTCGTCACTGTCGACCCGCACCTTCACCGCACCGCCACCCTGAGACAGGCTGTTCCCGCCGGGCGCGCCGATTTGGTGTCGGCGGCTTCCGCAATTGCGGAGTATCTCCGCGCAGATCCTGCAATCATGCACGCGGTGATCATCGGTCCTGATCAGGAAAGCGCTTCCTGGACGCAAGGACTCGCTCAACTTCTGCAAAGGCCGTGGACAACATTTGAGAAGTCGCGCACCGGTGATCACGCGGTGCGGCTTGTCCCGCCGCCGCGCGTCCTTGTCGCGGACAAGCCCTGTGTGCTGATTGATGACATCTGCTCAGGCGGCGCAACGATGCGCGCCGCCCTGCTCGCCTTGGCTCACCTTGGCGCGGGCCGTCGCAGCGTGGTCGTCACTCATGCGTTGTTTTCAAGTCTGGTCGCCTGGCAACTGATTTGCACCGGTGCAGCCGACATTGCCTCCTGTGATTCGGTTGCCCACGCCACCAACCGGATCGAGCTTGCGGGTGTCCTGGCGCGAGTTCTCTGCGATGAGGTCGGACCATGAGCGTGCGGCTTGCTTTCCACGGTGCGGCGGGGTGCGTTACGGGTGCGGCTTTCCGTCTGACCACGCCGGACGCCGACGTGTTGATTGATTGCGGCCTGTTTCAGGGGCCAAAGACGTTGAAGGCGCTCAATTATGAAGCCTTTCCATTTGATCCCGGCCGGCTTGACGCAGTTCTCCTCACCCACGCCCATCTCGATCACGCCGGTCTCATTCCCAAGCTCATGCGCGCCGGTTTCAAGGGCGGGGTATACGCGACGCCTGAAACAATCGCTCTGTGTGCGGTCATGCTTCCGGATGCAGGCAAGATCCAGGAAATGGAGGTCGAACAGCTCAACCGCCGGCAGCGCCGTCGGGCCAAAGACGTCGTGAGCCCGATCTATACCGCGCAGGATGCGGAAACCGCGCTGGCATTGTTTCGTGAGGCGCCGTTTGACCGCTGGATGTCGCCTGCTACTGGTCTGCGCGCCCGCTGGTGGCGCGCTGGCCACATTCTGGGAGCCGCCTCGATTGAGGTCGAGGTGACAGGCAGCGCCGGCGTTCAGCGTCTTCTGTTTTCGGGTGATGTCGGCCCCGGTGGGCGCGATTTTTCCGTTGATCCACAAGGGCCCGCCGGGGTCGACCACCTCGTCATCGAAAGCACCTATGGCGCGCGCGCGCGCACCCTTGTCACGCCCGCCGAGCGTCGCGCCATCCTTGCGGAAGAAATGCGGGCAGCCCACCGCGCTGGCGGCCCGTTGCTCATTCCCGCTTTCGCCGTAGAGCGCACCCAGGAATTGCTGGTTGATCTGCTGGCGGTCATGTCCGGGGGATTGGCCCCTCAGGGGCCAATCTTCCTCGACAGTCCCCTGGCGATCCGCGCCACCGACGTCTTTCTTGACCACGATCCGGATGATGGCGCCGGCGCCAACGCCTTCGCTGCAATCGCGGGTGCGCGCCACCTCCACTTTTTGGAAAGTGTGGGTGAAAGCCGATCCCTGGAGCGGGTGGAGGGCTGGCATGTGATCGTCGCCGCCAGCGGGATGTGCGATGCGGGGCGTATCCGGCACCACTTGAAGCGGCAGTTATGGCGCCCGCAGGCAAGCGTGCTGCTGACCGGCTACCAGGCGGTGGGAACCCTGGGGCGCCTGCTCGTCGAGGGACGCGACGCTGTGCGCATCCAGGGCGAGACAATCGCTGTGCGTGCGCGCATTCGCCAGGTCGAGGTCTACTCCGGCCACGCCGACGGTCCTGGTCTTGTCGCCTGGGCCAAGGCGCGGGGGCCTGTGGCAGGCGGAGTGTTCATTACCCATGGCGAGCCGGCTGAAAGCGCAGGTCTGGTGGACGCTCTCAAGGCGGCGGGGCTCTCCGGGGCGTCCATTTTTGCACCGGAGATCGATGATGCGTTTGTGCTGGCGCCGGGAGTCCTTCCGCAGTCGGTTCATCCGGAAGGCCCGCGCCTGCCGCCCCACACGGCGGCGCGTCTGGATTGGCACAACGCCCGCGCCGCCTTCCTGGTCGCACTTGAAACCGCACTCGCTGATGCGCAGGACGATCACGCGCGTATGGCGTTGGTGACGCGTCTGCAGGACGCTCTCAAGACGGCATGACTTCAACGGTGCAGATTAAGCAAATCGCCGTACGTAGACCCACCGTCTCGCGAGCCGCGCCTTATAGGAATAGACAAATCTCAGTCGGCGGCGGCGCCACGGACCGCCTCAGTCCCCCCAGGCGGTTTCGCCCCCATCTCTCACACTGTGGCGCAATGGCGCGCCGTCGCCGACCTGACGCTCGTCTCAACGGGGCGAACAATCGAAAAGCCCCTGTGTCGTGGAAAGGACAAGTCATGGCCGCACGCTCCCTGATTCCGACTGTGTTCGCACGATTTCCCCGTGCCCTTGATGATTGGTTTCCAGCCATGCCGGACATGGATCGGATGCTCGACGAAGTGACGCGCGGGCGCGCCATGTGGGGCGGCGCCGATGCGGCTGTGTTGGCGCCACGAATCGATGTGAGTGAAACAGATGGAGAATTGCACGTCGCTGTTGAGTTGGCTGGTGTTGATCCGGCTGATGTCGAGATAAGCCTGCTGGAAAATGTGCTGCGCATTAAGGGGGAGAAGAAGGTCGAAAAGAACCGGGACGAAAAGAACGTGCATGTCGCCGAACGGCGATTTGGCATGTTCATGCGTCAGCTTCCCCTTGGGTTTGAGCCGTCTGCCGACAGCGTTCATGCATCTTTCGACAAAGGGGTTTTGAGCATTTCCATCGCCAAGCCTGCCGCACCCAGGCCAGTCGAGCGCAAAATCGAGATCAGCAAACCTGGAAAGGAAGCCGGCGTTCCCCAATAGGCGTCCTTGGGCCGGCGCATGTCATGCGTGGCGACGCGGGGCGGCGCACCGGTCAGCCGGTGCGCCGCCTCAGTTTTGCGACAGCAGCCGCGCCACCTGAGGAAGTCGCTTCGCACCGTCGAACGCCGCCACAATGGCGACGCCGATGACGCCCGAAGCCAGAATGGTCTCTATTGGGGCCAGTCCGAAGCCGAACCAGCGCGCGACTGGCGGCAAGCCCCAGGCGGCCGTGACCACCGCCACGCCGAGGCCTGCGATGACCCAGAAGCTGCGCCGATGCGCTGCAAAGAGGCTCGGCAGGCCCGGGCGCAACCGCCCCGCCACGGGAACCAGCGCGAGATTCCCCGCCATCAAGGTCGTCATGGCGAGGCCTCGCGCCGCAGTTTCGCCATATGCGCTCAGGCCCCACAGGTACACGCCCAGCACGCCCGCAGCGAGCGCCGTGCCGATTGAGACAGCCCAAGCGAGATGGCGCATGCCAAGCAGAGGCGCGGCAGGGTCACGCGCTGGGCGCGTCATCGCATCGGGTTCGGCTGGCTCGCTTTCAAGCGCCAGGGCGCAGGTCGGATCGATCGTCAACTCAAGCAGCGCGACATGAATTGGCGCGAACAGGGGAGGCAGGCCAGCGAGAAGGGGAACCAGAACTCCCAAAGCAATTGGAACATGAACAGCCAGGATATAGATCAGGGCCTTGCGCAAATTGTCGAACACGCGCCGGCCCTGCCGTATGGCGTCAATCAAGTGGGTGAGGCTATCCTTCAGCAGGATGAGGTCGGCGGCCTCGCGCGCGACATCGCTCGCGCGCTGTCCTCCCATCGCCACCCCAATATGCGCGGCTTCGAGTGCGGGCGCGTCGTTGACCCCGTCGCCGGTCATAGCAGCGACATCGCCCCGAGCCACAAACGCCCTGATGATCGCAAGTTTCTGCGTTGGCTGGATGCGGGCGAATACGTTGACATTTCCCACTGCGACTTCCAGCTCGTGCGGAGACATCCGTGCGACGTCCGCGCCACTGAGGGGGGCGGTCTGCCGATCGAGGCCGGCCTCGCGCGCGATGGCGTCCGCCGTTGCCGGATAATCACCGGTCAGCATGACGACGCGAACGCCGGCTGCGCGCGCGGCCGCGACCGCGCTTCTGGCTTCTGGACGCAGCGGATCGAGGAAGCCGACGAGCCCCACGAACTCAAATGTGAGATCCTGCGCCCGGATGGGCAACGGCCCTGGCGATGCGCGACCAGCTGCGACCGCAAGGACCCGCAACCCCTTGTCGGCCATTCCGGCCACCTGTTCGTTCATCCAGTGCGCGCGTGCGCCGGTCTCCCGCGTGAGCGCCAGGATCGCCTCAGGCGCACCCTTTGCTGCAAGGACGAAGTCTCCCTGCGCGGTGCGCCAGACATGTGACAGGGCAAGAAACCCTGGCTGCAGTTCATATTCGCGCGCCAGAACCCATTCGCCGTGGCGATGGCCCGGGTCGATTGCAGGGCTTTGTGCAAGGCGGTGAACCGCCTGGTCCATCGGATCTGGTGAGAGCGGGGCGCACGCCAGGTTGGCGTATTCGATCAGGCGGTGACACGACTCCGGCAAGAGCGTGGCGGTTCCTTCGACCGTAATATCTGTTTCCGGCGTAACAAGTTGGCGGACGGTCATCCGGTTTTCGGTCAATGTCCCGGTCTTGTCGATGCATAGGACCCTGGCGGCGCCGAGGGTTTCGATGGCGCGCGCCCGGCGCGCAAGAACGCCAACCTTGGCCAGGCGCACCGAACCAAGCGCCATGAAGGCCGCAAACGCCATGGGAAATTCTTCGGGAATAAGCGCCATTGCGAGTGCGATGGCCTGCAAGGCGGCCGCGCGTGCATTTTCCAGAACGACCAGGCCCACAGCAAATGCAAGCAGACAGGCGCCGGCGGCCGCGGCCCCTGTCTGACGCGTCAGACGATCTATCGCCTGACGCATCGGGCTGGGAGGCTCGCCAGCCTCGGCAACCGCCACGCCAATCTGGCCGAAGCGGGTGGACATACCGATTGCGATGACTTCGCACAGCCCGCGTCCCTGCACGCAGAGCGTCCCCGCGTAGAGCAGGGGGTCTGCATCAGCGCTTTTCAGCACAGGTGCGCTTTCGCCCGTCAGGATCGACTCATCGACGCGCAACGCGCTGGCGGACACAATGCGCGCATCGGCGGCGATCCGTGCGCCTGGTTCCAGAACCAGGAGGTCGCCGCGCACGACATCGCCCGCCGGGATCAGTGTAACTGCGCCGTCACGCACGACATGAGCCATGGGCGCAGCCATCGCCCGCAGAGCCGCAAGCGCCCGCGCACCGCGGATGTTCTGCATCACGGCGATCGCGCTGGACGCCGCGGCAAAGCATCCCAGAACCAGGCCCTCGCCGAGGTTCCCGAAGGTGATGTAAAGAGCCGCCCCCGCCATGAGCAGCAGAAACATGGGCTCCCGCGCAGCGTCTGAGAGCGCTTCTTTCCAGGCAGAGCGGTGGGGTGGGGCGATATCGTTTGGCCCATCCTGGGCGCGCAATACACTCGCCTGTGCTGAGGTCAGGCCTTGTGGGGATGTTTCTGTCTCTATAGCGCGTTCGCGCTCGCCGCCCTCGGTCACCGCGCCATCAGAACAGGCCGCCCGATATCCGACAAGACCTGGGTGGTGGCGCCGCCAAGAATTGTCTCCCGGAGCCAGGAGCGTCCGTATGCGCCCATCACGAGCAAGTCGCCGTTGAGCTCATCGGTCATCGACATCAACGCCTTGCCGGCTTCGCTGTCGGTCGTGTCGAAGGGTTTGACATCAACATTGGCGTTGTGGGCGCGCACATAGGTCTCAATGGTGCCGGAGGGGGCGCGGGTAATGGATGGAAATCGAGGACGCGATGCGCCAATCAGAACCGTGACTTTGCCTGCAGCCTCGATCAAAGGCATCGCCGCACGCACCGCCCGCGTTGCTTCGCGTGAGCCATTCCAGGCAATCACCACATGACCGGGCGTGCGCTCATGACCTTCGGGCGGCACGATGATGGCGCCGCCGCCTGCGGCAACCACGACTTCTTCGGCCGCTGACCACTCGACTTCGTCCAGCCAGCGGGTCTGTTCCAAAACCGCCAGGTCATGATACCGCGTGGCCCACGCCAGAGCTTCGCTGGCGTGCCCTTCCGCGACGTCCCAGCGCACTGTGACGCCGCTCTTCTTCGCCGCCGCCCGGAACTGCTCCTCCAGTCGGCTGACGACAGCGTAGTCCTTTTGCTCCCGTTCCTTGAGCATGCCGGCTGAAACGCCTCCGACAGACTTCAGGATGCTGAGATCGCGCAGCGTCACGAGGCCGGTCAAACGCGCATCATGCTGGGCTGCAAGTTTCAGCGCATAGTCGATGTGTGGCGACCACTCCTCATGGAGTTTCACGTGCACCAGCATGTCTCGCAGCGACATTCGCTCTCTCCCTGTTGCGGCGCGCGCCGATCGCGCCTGTCATGCAGCCTTCGAATAGGCCATCAATATGTGGTAGGCGGGCCCGGTCACCTTGGTATTTTTGCGAAGGAGACGCGCGTGGCTGGGGCGGTCAAACTTCCTTCTGCGCAAATCCAGCGGTCGCAAGTCCAGCGGTCGCAAGTCCAGCGGTCGCAAGTCCAGCGGTCGCAGTGAGAATCTGATCTGGTGGCGTCGCCTTGTGATGCGGAGCGCAGCTCCCGGGACAGGTGGCGTCCTTCCGTCTGCCTGTGGCGGGGAGAGTTCCGCATCTGCGCCTGGGCAGGTGTTACGGGCGCTGACGCAACAAGGGGAGTGTCAGGCATGATCCATCGAAGCGCCGCGCTGGCTGCAGTCACGGTCGTTGGCGTAGCAGCGCTTGCCGGCGTCGCCCTTTTCGCCATTGCGCCTGAAGCGCGTCGGGCCGCGGTCCGCCAGATGCGTCATCTGGCGCGGTCGGCGGGGCGTCGGGCCGCGGGGATCTACGAAGATCTTGAGGACGCCGTCGCACGCCAGCACAACCCATTGGATGGGCAAGCCGGCGAGGCCGAGGCTGCGGCGGCGACGCAGCCCGGCGCGCCGTAGGAATGCGCTCGTAGGGACGGTGCCTCGTTGCGATCCTGGCATTGCGGGGGCCGTGTCTTGGAACCTGCCCGGCCAGAACGCACTCGGCCCGAACTCACTCGGCCGGAACTCACTCGGCTGGAACTCGCTATGCCGGAACTCGCTATGCCGGAACTCGCTCGGCCAGAATGCGCTGGGGCGGAGCTTGCCAAGTCAGAACTCGCCCGGACAGGGGGGCTCGCAACCTCGGCGCAGCCCCCGCATTGAGCCCCTACGCGCCGGGTCTCCAGGGCGCCGGGTCCCCAACCCTCCGGGTTCCCGACGCCTGGGGGCGACGCCGAAGAAGCGGACCGACAGCGCCCCCGACGCGCTCCTGATCTATTTTGTCTGACCGCCATCCACGGGGATGACGGCGCCCGTGATGAAGCTTGCTCTGTCAGACAGAAGGAACGCGGCCATGGCGCCGATTTCTTCTGGGGCGCCGAAGCGTTGCAGCGGCACCTCGCGTTTGATCCAGCGGGTCCACGCGTCAGCCCTCGGGCCATTGGTGCGTTTTTCCCATTCTCCTCCGGGGAAGATGATGTTGCCCGGCGCGATCGCATTCACCCGAATGTTTTTCGGACCAGTCAGAGCGGCAAGCTCTTTGGTAAGATGGTTCATTGCCGCTTTGGATGTGCCATAGGTTAGAGCCGTCCCCAGCGCCGCAAGACCGGCGATCGACGAAATCATCAGTAGTCCTCCGCCGGGGCCGCCCTCCAGGCGCGCAATCGCAGCACGAGCCAGACGATAGGCGCTGTGCAGATTTTGAGCAAAGCCGGCGTCCCAGATCTCGTCGGGAACCGAAGCGCCGGGTGGGCAGGGGTGCAGGCCGACATTCGCGACGGCGCCATGAAGCGGTCCAAGGGCGTCAACGGCTTCCGACAAAGCCCCCTCGATCACTGCAGTTTCCCGCATGTCGCCCGCCTTCGCCCAAACCCTGTCTGCACCGTAGCGTTCCGCCAAGCCATTGCTGACGACCGCAAGCTCAGGGGCTCCGCGCGCGGTGAGCGCTACCTTGGCGCCTTCCTCCAGGAGGGTGGTCACGATTCCCAGTCCGATGCCCCGGGACGCTCCAGCCACGAACACATGCTTGCCTGCCAGACCCAAGTCCATGTCGATTCTCTCCACGCTACCTGCCGGGTTTACGCCCGTGTATCTGAAATGACGAGGCGCAGGACCACGCAGGCTGAGCTGTCTGACGCGTCCCGGGAGACGCCCTGCGCCCTTTGGACGGCGCAGGGCTGCGGGAGTGCGAAATGCGATGACTTGGCGCCTGCGCCGTGAGCCGGCGAACATCGGACGCTCACCCCTGGGGTTTACGGATAGAGCCTTGTCCTGGTCCACATCGCCGAGGCGTCGCTCCGCCTGAACAGATGTCGATCGTGCAGCCGGAACATCCGGTCCCGCCAGAATTCCAGTGAAACTGGAACAAGCCGTAACCCCGACCAGTGCGGCGGACGGGGAATGGCGCCTGTCCCGAACTGCTCTGTGACCGCGGCGATCCTGTCTTCCAGGATGGAGCGACTGCCCAGCGGGCGGGACTGATCGCTTGCCCAGGCGCCAATGCGTGCGTCGCGCGCGCGCGATTGAAAATAAGCATCCGCCTCATCCGGCGCGACCGCGGTGATGTGGCCCCGGATCCGGACCTGGCGACGCAGGCTCTTCCAGTGGAAACAGAGAGCCGCCTGGGGATTGTCGTGAAGCTGACGGCACTTGGCGCTCTCCAGATTTGTGTAGAATGTAAAACCGGAAGGATCGAAATCCTTCAGGAGGACCATGCGCACATCCGGCAGCCCATGTTCATCGCAGGTTGCAAGCGCCATTGCATTTGGATCGTTGGGCTCGCTCAGGGTTGCGGCCGCCAACCACTCGGCGAACAGGGCGATCGGGTCCTCCCGGTCAAACAGCGCGGCGTCGTCGTGCTCATGGGCGTCGCGGGCAGCCTGATAGTCTGGGCTGGCTGGGATCAATGGGTTCTGGGTCATGCAGGTTTCTTATCCCGATCCGCGCCCGGCTGGCAGTCCCTTCCTGCGCGGGGCGAGTGGCCTGAGCCTGTGCGCCCGGCAGTCTGGCTCGCCCGGCTGACGCACGGGCGAAGCCGCCTCCCAGGGCGGAACTGCGGCCGGCGCACGGGCCCGCCGTCTGCGGCGGGCAAGGGCTTGACACCGGCGAAACAAAACCGGTATGTTCTCTTTCTGTTCTCTTTCTGTTCTGTATCGGGTGACCTGCGATGGCCTTTCTTTCCGCGATGACAATTGTCCTGCTGGGCTTGTGGATCATCGCCCTCACACATTTCGCCATGGAGGGCGCGCTTCGGTGTGTGACGCCACTGGTCGCCGGTCTGGTTGGCGCGGTGCTGGCGTGGGGCATGTCCGGCGATCTGATCATCGCCGGGGGCATGGCTGCGCTTGCGGCGTGGGTTGGCCTTGTTCTTCTGGCGCGCCGGGCGCCGGCGGAAGCCCGCTGTGCTGAGCTGGACCCGCCGTCATCCATGGCGTCCCATGCAGCATCTCCCGTATGCCGCCAGATTGCTGCGTGAGCCGCCGGCAGAACCGGGCGGTGCTGCTGTTTGGCATCCTGGCCATGCCCGGGGTCCAGTGGGGGCTATCCTGTTGTGTCTTGAGCTTTGGCGCGTGACTCATTTGCGGCGGCGCCGAACAGGCCTTTGGCCATGAGCGAAGTTTCGCCATCGCGACGAGCCTGATACAGATCGGCGCGGATGCTGTGCACAGCGACGTCATCAGGTGCGGCAAGCGCTGCGTACTCGGCAAGTCGACAGGCCAGGCGGGGGTCCTCGCCCAATAGCGTTTGCGCGCGTAAAGCCAAGGTGCGTGCGCCGCCTGCAAGCGACGCAATCTCTAAGGCAAGCGCAACATCGCGTGGCGGCTTCAGGCTTGCTGGGTCGCCATCGTGCCACCCCCCATACAGGCGCCAAATGTTGCGAACGACGAATTCCGGCTCGTCGTACATGGGTCTCAGATAGGGTTTTGACAGCGTCTCCTCATCTATCCGCACCGTGTGCAGAATATCATTGAGGCGGGCGCCCTCATTCATCATGCGCAAGGTTTGCTGCACCAGAAACTCCAGCGCATCAGCGACCTCACCGAGGACGCGTTGGATACGGTCACGCCCGCCAATGGGAAGCCCATGAGCAGGCATGAACAAATCGGCTTCCTTGGCGGCCATGGCGCGCAAGGCTGCCGCCCACTCAAGCGGGTAGCGTTGAACCTTTTGCGGATTGCCGGCGTTGGGAAAATTCCAGATGAAGAAATCGCCAGCGCAGATCGCTCGCCTTTGAGGAATCCAGGCCCAGCAGTGATCGTCGGTCTCGCCCTTCGCGTGATGAAGTTCGATCTCCAATCCGCCGATGGCCAAGCGCAGCGTGTCGTCGAAAATGACATCTGGTCGCAGCGTCTGTTCCGGCAGGAAGCGTGTGTCGCCCGCAATGTCGTAGCCGCGTCGGCGAAACTGCCCGAACTGGCGCTCGTTGATGATTTTGTTGTACCCGTTTGTCATCGCGTAGCGGTCGAACCGACGCGCTACATTGGCGTGACCGACGATCTGCGGGCGCGTTCGCCCGTGATGCGCCGCATCGCGGCAGAAGGCGCCGCAGCCGCCGACGTGGTCAATGTGACCATGCGTGTAGATGACTGTTGAAACCGGCTCGCAGCTCCATCGCCGCAGCGCCTGTATGACCCGTTCGCCTCCCTGTTCATTGGACGTGTCAAAGGCGACAAGACCCGACCCTGTGTCGAACAGGATGGAATGTGAGAATGCTTCGACGACCGCGATCCCGTCGCCAATCTCGGACAGCTCGTGCGTGATCCTGTTGATTGGTCCGACGCCGTCGGCGCCAGCCCCCTCATCGATCACCGCCTGCGACAACGCCAATAGGTCCGCCATGTTCGCCTCCTGACGCCCCAACTTTCCAGCTCGCGCCCGCCCGCGCACCGCGTCGTTCCGCCGCGGCGTCACACGCATGTCACACGCGCCCCGCATGACGACAGTGGAGTGTCTCATGACCGGTTCGCCTGCGCCCGCGCTTCATGCGTCTGTCGTGTTCGCCATGCTTGCTTTGCAGACGTCCTGCTCGCCAGGCCCGCCGCCGCCCGCACCGGACCCGGTCGGCCCATTTCCGGCTGGTGCGGTGCGCGCCATTTGCGTGACGGGGCTGGCGGACGAGATCTATCTGCTGGTTGGAGCCCCCCCTGGTGATGCGGAAGCGGTGGAAATGGTTCAGCGCGGTCTTGCAGAGCCCCGCGAGGCCCGCGAGGACATCGCCATCATCACGCTCAAGGCCGACGGGTCCGCTGTCCGCGAGCAGCTTGTCTTGACCCCGGAAGTCGACTCCCCGGGCGCGGGCGTTTCTCAATCGCTGCTTCGCGGCGAGACAGTTGCCGGAGCGCTGACCCGGGCCCGGTCAGGCGGGCCTGCGACCGGCATGACCCTGGACGCGAAACGGCGCGTCTGCAGGAGCGAAGAGGGGCTGCGACTGGTTGCAGTCAGTCCGGACGGAGCGATTTTTGTGCGGCTGACAGACCCCCGGCAGGCGCCCCAGACAGGAGCGCAGACCGCTGTCGTCACCCGCGCGCCATGGGGAGGCGGAGCGGAGAGCGTCTGCGCCGGGGCGATCTGGGAAGAGGGGCGCTCCAGCGTCACGGTGACGCAAGAGTGCGGGGCCCGGCGCATCCTCTACGCGCCCGCAGCCGCCCCTGGATCGGACGCCGTGTGGCAGAGCGGCCGCAAGACAGGGGAGACAGCCCTGACTGCGGTCTTTGTCGACTGGTCGCCGCCGCCAGAGGGCGCCGCGCGATAACGACAGTCAGCGTTCCTGTCCGCCCCCATCCAGCGACCACTCCCAATGGTCCGGGCCGGTCTGTGTGCAGTGCGGCGATGCAGGCCGACCCTGCATGTCCGCCAGCAGGAACCGGGCCGTCTCGACAACCCGTGTGCAGAAGTCCAGGCCATGACCGAGTCCGGCGGGCTCCACGAGGCGCGCTGCGGCAAGTCTCATCCGGTAGTTGAGTGCGGCGGTCCGCGGAATGAAGTCACGTTCGCCGCGTACGATCACGGCGGGGATCAGAGTTCTGGCGAGAGCCGCTGCATCGATGGGGGTCGTGCGATTGATGGCGCTGATGCGGCGTGCGACGGCAAGGCTGTAGCCCGAGGCTGTGGGCGCCGCATCCAGACTTGCAATTTGGCCGGCGGCGCGCAGGCTGTCCCAGTACGCCCAGTCGGAGAAACCCTGCATGGCGTCCTGCGGCCAGAGTGCATCGGCAAGGGCCGGATTGACGCCCATCAATCCATCCCAGACCCGTCCCTGCAATGTCGGCAACCTTATCCGGATCGGCGGCTCGGCGATGCGCGGGCCGAAGGGCGTCGTCATCCCGGCCGACGCCACGCCTGACCGGCCCGGCGCCGGAGTGTTGGCGCTGGGCCCATTTGCCGGCTGAGGGTCTGCCGGTCGCCGGCCCGGCGGATGCGGGGTGGCTGGCTGCGGCAACCCTGGAGGTGCGGCGTCTGGCGCAGCGTTTGCCGGGGACGGGGTGGGAGAGGGGCTGGCGGAGGCCGCTAGCGGACCTGCTTGCCCAGGCGACAGCAGGATCAGCCCTGCTACCCGGTCGGGATGCGCAGCCGCATATCGCAGTGCAAGCGCTGCACCCCAGCTTTCGCCGTGCAGCACCAGCCTTGGCGCACCCAGGGCGATGCGCAGCCCCTCCAGATCCGCCACGAACCGGTCCAGCGTGTACTCCCTTGAGGGCAACCGCCCTGAGGCCCCGCTGCCTGCCTGGTCGAAAAAAATCGCCTCATAGCCTGCGGCGTTCACAACGGCTGCGTCAGTGGCGATCTGCGCAGCCGGCGTCACTCCCCCTGGGCCGCCGTGGAGGAACACCACCGGTTCCGACCTGATCGCCACCGGCGCCGGTCTGCGCCAGACCGCAAGGGTTGAACCTGTGGCGAGGGTTATCATCTGGGGCGGCGGGCGCTCCATGAGGTTCGCCTTCAGACGCGGCGTCGGCTCCACGGCCATGAACGCCCAACCGCCCATCGCCAGGACGACGGCCAGACCCGCGCCACAGCAGGCCGCCGCCCTGCGGCTTTGCCCGACAAGCGGAGCGAGAAGGAACGCCGTCGCCGCCAGGGCGCCAACAAAACTCAGCACCGCATTCGCCCCGACCAGCGCCAGAGACGCCGTATGCGGTCCCAGCGCCCGGACGCTGACCGCCGCCGCAAGCAGCGATGCCCAGACGCCCGCCGCCGCCAGAGGGGCCGTGACCATAAGCTCCAGAAGGTGGGCGAGGACGCTGCCCCGTGGCGCCCGGGCCGCCGCCCAGCCGATGAGCCCCAGTCCGGCGACGGCGCCTGTCCAAAACAGGGCCATTGCCGCGCCCTGGCGAACCGACACCAGCCAGACCTGCGCCAGAAATCCAATCGCCAATGCGGCCAAACACGCGGCCAGCGCCAATCCGGCAAGCACCCGGCCGATCGCAACCGCACGGCTCCTGAGGCTCGCCTGAGCGCGCATGCCATTCGCCCTCATCTGCGCGTCGATGAGACTGCCTCGCTGCGGCGACGTCGGCAAGTCGGTCCGCCCACTCGGCCCGCCCACGTCACCTTGCCCACCGCAGGCGGCCCTGCCGGCCCACGCGGGCCGCGAAGATCCTGCGGGTGCTCAAGTTGACGTAACGGCCATTCGCGGAAGGCTTGAATCCGACGCCCGCACCCTTACCCTTGCAGGACGTCCAGAACGAGCAGCGGGAGCCACGCGCATGAAATTCACCGGCAGCGACAAATACGTCGCTACAGAAGACCTGCGCGTGGCTGTCAACGCGGCCATCGCCCTGGAGCGGCCGCTTCTGATCAAGGGCGAGCCAGGGACCGGAAAAACTGTTCTGGCCATCGAGGTGGCGAAGTCCCTCGGCCTGCCGCTGCTTGAGTGGCACATCAAGTCGACCACCAAGGCGGTTCAGGGCCTGTATGAATACGAGGCCGTCACACGGTTGCGCGACAGCCAGCTGGGCGATGAGCGCGTCAAGGATGTCAAAAACTACATCAAGAAGGGCAAACTCTGGGAAGCTTTCGCCCATGATGGAAAATGCGTGCTGCTGATTGACGAGATCGACAAGGCCGACATCGAGTTTCCAAATGACCTCCTGCAGGAACTCGATCGTATGGAGTTCTTCGTCTACGAGACCGGCGAAACCATCAAGGCCAGGCAACGCCCGATCGTCATCATCACCTCCAACAATGAAAAGGAGCTTCCGGACGCATTCCTGCGACGGTGCTTCTTCCACTACATCCGGTTTCCTGACGACGACACAATGAAGCAGATCGTCGAAGTGCATTTCCCTGGGGTGAAGCAAAGACTGGTTCAGGAGGCGCTGAAGGTCTTCTATGACATGCGCAAGGTGCCAGGCCTGAAGAAGAAGCCATCAACCAGCGAATTGCTGGACTGGCTCAAACTTCTGCTCATCGAGGACATTGACCTCGACACCATTCGCCAGAAGGATCCCACCAAGCTGATCCCGCCCCTGCACGGGGCGTTGCTCAAGAACGAGCAGGACGTGGCCCTGTTTGAGCGGCTGGCCTTTCTCGCCCGGCGCGAAACGCGCGGCAGCTGACCTTGATGCAGCAGTCAGGCGATGCTTCTCAGGGCTGTTGAGCCAGGAACAGGGGCGGAGTTTGCACAGCTGTCCAACGACGCGGTCAGAGCCGGTGCGTGAGCGGGTGCGCTGTCAGGCGGCGCGGGGGCGCCGGTCGCAGGTTCTATTGGGACAGACGCGCTTTTTTCCCGGCCGCCTGTCCGGATCCTCCGTTCTGTCCCCACGCTTTGGCCGAGGGGCGGCCATCCAGGGGTGAGGCCCATGGTTGCGATCGATGCTTTTGGGCAGGCGTTCTGTCGGCGGCTCGGGCTTTCAGCCGGCGGACGCGCCATGATGGGCCCTGGCGTTGCCCGCCGCAGTCAATGCGGCAGCGGATGCGGGCGGCGTCTGGCGCGGGAACGCAATCGGCCCAGGGCGGCGACCAAGCCTGCTGTCCGGGGCCGGGCCTCCCCTGTTGTGGCCTCCCCTGTTGTGGCCTCCCTTGTCAAAGCCAGGATGCTTGCCGTCGGGAGTGGCGTTGGTCATGCGCGCTGATGGGCTGAACCGAAGGACCCTGATGGCCGGCGCAGGGGCGCTTGCCCTGGCCGGTTGCGCAACGCCTCCAACCGGGCGTCCTGCTGGCGCCGTGGCGGGCGCGCCTGCCCTTCTCACGGTTGATCTGACGTTTGAAGGAGCGCCGGAAGAAGGATTGCGCGCCCTGTCCATGCTGGACGGCGTCACCGTCGACCGTGCATCGCTGACCCGGCTGCGGCGTGCAGCCTCTCAGCGGGAAGCGCGGTGCGCGCCGCTTGACCTGCGTGTGACGATGATCGGCCGTCCTGATGATCCGGTGGACGATGATGGCGCCTGGCGCTCAGATGTTCAGGCTCTCTGGCGCGACGCCCTCTCTATCGCGCGCATCGACTGGCGAACGCATCCGCGCCTGCCGCTCTGGCCGACGGCTGCGCGGAACGCTGATCTTCTCCATCTCGATGGCGCGCCGCGCCTGCCGGATGCTCCATTTCTGCTCACGACCCGCGTGCTGGAGACGCTGCGGCGCGCCAATGCCTTCAACACGCTGCCCGGCGCCAACGTGATCGTCTTCGGCCTGCGCGGCGCAATGCTTGCTGACCCATCAGACGCCGGGCGTGAAACCACTGGCGTGCGGCTCGTCGAGGCGACGCCAGACCATCTGAATCTTCGCTGTGTCATCGGTGTGTGGCGCACGGCAGGCGAGCGCTCCAGCCTCACGGCCTATCCGGCATCGACAGTTCCCAACGCTGACCAATTGGAACTCGCGACACGCCGGCGCGGACGCGCTGTATCGAACGTACTGCCGACCGGTTTTCATCGGCGAACGGTCTGGACCCACGGCGAAGGAAGCCAGATCGGCGCCCTTCGGCATGACCTGGACGCCCAGACATGCGTGCTGCGGGTGGCCCGGACAGGCGATGCGCCCGGCGAACTTGTCGCCGATGGCTGGTGGGACATGCGCCGGCGCACCGACGGATCCGACAGCCGCACGACAGTATTCGACAATGTGCACGCCGGCATGTTCGAAAATTTCTGTGTAGGGCCGAAGTTCTCGTCGGCCGGATGTTGCGTGGTTCCGGGCAGTTACCCGACGCCGACGACGCCGCAGGGGCTTTGGGCGGATTTGTTCCTCCGGCTGGAAAGACCCATGGACCAACTCGCCGCCTGCGTGAAGCAAAGCCGCTATGACGCCCAGCCTGGGGAGCGCGGGCCTGGCTGTGTGTTTCCAATTGACTTCATGCTTCTCACGGGTCGGGAGGCCGGTCTCGCCGCTGGGCTTGGCGATGACGGCTATCGGGCGAGGTTCTCCCGCCTGCGCTATGGATCCGGCGTGCGTCCTGGCGAGAATATGGCCATCGACGCGGATGACCGCAGGGGCATTGAAGCAGTCGCGCTGTGGAACCAGCAGCGCTCAGTGGCCAATCCCGACGCCATGGGACCGTTGCTGTTCGGGCTCGCCAGCCAGCGGACCGCGCTATGGTCGCAGGGAGCCAATGAGGGCCGCGCCGCCTCCGGCGTTGTCGCCTGGCCTGCAGCGGTCCGCTAGCGCATCACCCAAGGCGGAGCCCACTGCTGAATGTCATCCGTCCCCAGATATGGGCGGCGCCGGGCGCGGCCCCTGTCCGGGCATTGATCCATCCGGGCATTGATCCATCCGGGCATTGATCCATCCGGGCATTGGTCCATCCTCGCTTTGGTCAATCCGGGCGCTGGTCAAACAGCTAGCCCAAAGCGGCTTCGAACAACCTTTCATAATCGGATCGCTGGATCTCTCGCGCATTGGTGAAGTGAGCGAGGTCGGTCAGCGCAAACTCGACGATATCTGGACCATGCGCTGAGGTTACGCCGAGGCTCTTCAGGTTCTCAGGAATTCCGATGCGTGCGTTCAGCGCCGCTATCGCGTCAGCGAGATCAGTGCTCGCTGCAAGACCCATGGCCTCGCGCAGGCGCCCGTATTTCGATGGGGCAGCGCCCGCGTTGAAGCGCAGCAGATGGGGCAGATAGATCGCGTTCAAAGCGCCATGGTGCAGATTCAGCGCCTTGATGCGGCCTGTCGCATGGCTCAGGGAATGCACCCCGCCAAGCCCTTTCACGAACGCCAGCGCACCTTCAAAGCTGGCCATCATCATATGCCATCGTGCGTCCCTGTCGGCGCCATCGGCGACCGCGCGTTCCAGCCACCCCTCTCTGACGGCGCGATGGACCCCGTCCAGCCCGATCGCCTCGGCTGGAGGATGCACCATCGGCGACAGAACGGCCTCGATGCAGTGGGTCACAGCGTCCATGCCGGTTGCGGCGGTGAGACCCCTGGGCAGCCCAAGGGTAAGGTCCGGATCGCAAATCGCCCTCGCGGGCACGAGGTAGGGCGAAATGAACGTTTCCTTGCGCCCGTCGCGCAGAATGATCACTGCGCCGACGGACACCTCTGAGCCAGTGCCTGCCGTGGTCGGCAGGGCGATCAAGGGCGGGATGGGTTTGATATGCTTCGAACCCCGTTGTGTTGCGCCGAAGCGCGCATAGGGCCCGTCATGGGTCGCCCACAGCCCGACCGCCTTGGCCAGATCCATGGATGAGCCGCCGCCGAGGGCCACGAGGCCGTCGCAGCCGGCTTCGCGGTAGAGCGACAGGCCATCTTCTACGGCTTCTTCCGTTGGATTGGCGGGCGTTGCATCGAACACCGCAGCGACCGATCCTGCGACTGCATCGATGAGCCGTTCTGCAATGCCGGCCGCGACAATCCCCCGGTCGGTCACCAGAAGCGGCCGGCTTACTCCCAGCTGCTTGAGCGCCTGCCCCGTCTGTTTGATCGCACCGTGGTCAAAGATCGTGGTGGTGAGGTATTGCATGGTCGGCATGAAGGCGTTTCCCCGCTCGGCCTGGTATCCCGCCTTGTTGGCAAACTAAGCCCCCACCGGCAATGGGTGCGGCGTGCGTCGGCGTCCGGTTGGGCGGCGGCGTTGCTGTGGGCGCATCGCCTCCGTCCGTCCTCGCCCGGCCTGAAGACTGCCCTTCATGGCCTGTGCCCTTCATCGCCATCGCCCCGCCTGCCGCTTTGCTGCAGATCTCCCGTGCCCTGGCGTCCCCCGGGCCTGCAACGCTCTGGCGCGTAGGCAGCCAAGGCGTGCTAATGACCGGCGCGACCTGAACGGTGGAGGAGGAACCGTGTCCGCATTGCTGGCTATCGACAATCTCGCGGTGACCTTCTCGACGCAGGATGGCCTGGTCAGGGCTGTCAGCGGCGTCTCGATGAGCCTTGCGGCAGGCGAGTGCCTTGCCGTGGTTGGGGAATCCGGATCGGGGAAGAGTCAGACGTTTCTGACCGCTATGGGTCTTTTGGCGCAAAACGGCGCGGCGTCCGGCGCTATCGCCTTCAAGGGACAGAACCTGCTTGGCATGGCCCCCGCCGCGCTCAACAGGATCCGCGGCGCGCGCATGACCATGATTTTCCAGGATCCGCTCACCTCGCTGACGCCGCATATGAAAATCGGCGAACAGATGGCCGAGGCGCTTGAAATCCATGAGAACGTCAAGGGGGGCGAGGCCCGCAAGCGCTGTTTTGACGCCCTGGAGCGCGTGCGAATTCCTGAGGCGGCGCGCCGGCTTCAGCAGTACCCGCATGAGCTGTCGGGCGGCATGCGCCAGCGTGTCATGATCGCAATGAGCGTGCTGTGCGGGCCGGAACTGCTGATTGCAGACGAACCGACGACTGCACTCGACGTCACGGTCCAGGCGCAAGTCCTGGACATCATGGACGAGCTGAAGCGCGAGACCGGCATGGGGCTCGTGTTGATCACCCATGACATGGGGGTCGTGGCGCGCATGGCGGACCGGGTTGCCGTGATGCGCAACGGCCAGCTGGTCGAGCAGGGCCCGGTCGAGCGGATCTTCGGATCACCCCAGGCTGACTACACCCGCATGCTCCTGGACGCTGTGCCGCGGATGGACCGGACAGAGCGGCCGGGCCGCCCGGTCCTGGCTCCGCAGCCGCCCGCCGATGTTCCCGCAATCGTCAGCGCGCGCGATGTCAGGGTGTTCTTTCCGGTCAAGACGGCAGGCGCCGTGTGGGGCAGGACGACGTCTCTCAAGGCTGTAGACGGCGTATCGTTTGACATACGCCCGGGCGAAACGCTGGGGGTCGTGGGTGAATCAGGATGCGGGAAGTCAACGCTCGCGCGGGCGGCGCTTGAGCTTGTGCACCGCACCGGCGGCTCAGTCTCCTGGATTGGCAGGCCCCTGTCGGATCTCAGCAAGGACGCCCTGCGCAAGGCGCGGCGCGACTTTCAGATCGTGTTCCAGGACCCCCTCGCCAGCCTCGACCCGCGCATGACGATCGGCCAGTCGGTCGCTGAGCCCCTGCTCGTCTTCGAAAGGGCGGCGACAGCCGCTGAGCGCGAGACGCGCGCCCGGGACATCATGGCCCGTGTCGGGCTTGATCCATCCATGATCAACCGCTACCCGCACGAATTGTCCGGCGGCCAGAACCAGCGCGTGGGCATCGCGCGCGCCATGATCCTGCGTCCGCGCCTTGTCGTGTGCGATGAAGCTGTCAGCGCGCTTGATGTGTCGATCCGGGCCCAGATCCTGACGCTGCTGGCTGATCTGCAGCGGGATTTCGGCCTCGCGATGATGTTCATCAGCCATGACCTTGCCGTCGTGCGGGAGATCTCGCATCGGGTGATGGTGCTCTATCTCGGGAGGGTCGTTGAGACGGCCGAGCGCGATGCCCTCTTCGACAACCCGGTCCACCCTTACACCCGCGCGCTGATGTCGGCCGCGCCGATACCGGATCCAGCGGTGGAGAGGGCGCGTCAGCGGATCAAGCTCGATGGCGACCTGCCGTCGCCGCTCGATCCGAAGGCGCAGCTCAGGTTCTTGCGGTCCCGCCTTGTCGAGGGCGCTGGCGAACAATACCGGCCGCAGCTCGTCGAAGTGCGCCCGGGCCATTGGGCGGCCGAGCACGATGCATTTCTTGAGCGTCCAGCGTTGCGCGCCTCGTGACGCCGCCGGGCGTTGCGGGCGATCTCAGCCATCGCGAGATCGTGCGACTGCTTGACTTGAGGCCGCACCCGGAAGGCGGACACTTCCGCGAGGTTTGGCGCGATGCCCCGGGGCCGGATGGGCGGGCCCTCTCGACGGCGATCTACTTCCTGCTGGGCGTCGATGAGTTTTCCGCCTGGCATCGCATCGATGCAGCAGAGATGTGGCACTTCTACGCGGGCGCGCCGCTGTCTCTCACCATCAGTCCTGACGGCGTCGCCGCGCGCAGCATGATCCTGTCAGACAATCTGCGGGCAGGGCATCGCCCGCAGGCAGTCGTCCCCGCCAATGCCTGGCAGACCGCAACCTCGCTTGGCGCCTGGTCGCTGGTCGGGTGCACTGTGGTGCCCGGATTCGACTTCGCCCGGTTGGAACTCGCCCCAGCGGATTGGCGCCCGGGCTGAGGACGCCGGCCGGCTGCCCGCGCTAAGCTCACGGCGCGAACGAGTCGGAGAGCGCAGACATGGCAAAGCGGGTGGCGGTTTTGTTGGGCGGATGGTCTTCAGAACGCCAGGTGTCCCTGGTTTCGGGGCGCGCCTGCGCTGATGCTGCGCGCCGGCTGGGGCATGACGTCGTTGAGATCGACGCCCGGCGTGACCTCTACGACCAGGTGCGCGACGCCGCTCCCGATGTCGTCCTGAACGCCTTGCACGGTCCCTGGGGCGAGGATGGGCGCGTCCAGGCCGTGATGGAGATGCTGGGCGTCGCCTACACCCACTCCGGCGTCCTGGCCTCGGCGCTGGCGATGGACAAGCCGCGCGCGAAGGCCGTGTTCGAGCAGGCCGGATTGGATGTCGCCGCGCATATGATCGCCAACCGGTCTGCGGCAGCGGTTTCCCATGCAATGGACCCGCCCTATGTCGTCAAGCCGATTTTCGAAGGCTCTTCCGTCGGGGTGTTCATTGTCCGCGAGGGCGCGAACCAGCCGCCGCAGGCGTTGCTTGATCCGGCGTGGGATTACGGCGACCAGGTGATGGTTGAGGCCTTTGTTCCCGGAAGAGAGTTAACGGTTGGCGTCATGGGTGATCAAGCGCTTGGCGTTACCGAAATCGTAACCTCACGCGACTTCTATGACTACGAAGCGAAGTACGCACAGGGCGGTTCGAGGCACGTTTTACCGGCGAATATCTCCGAGTCCTTGGCTCAACGCGCGAAGGATGCGGCGATCATTGCACACAATGCTCTCGGCTGCCGTGGCGTCTCGCGGTCGGATTTTCGCTACGACGAGGCGAAGGACCGGCTCGTGATCCTGGAGGTCAACACCCAGCCGGGCATGACCCCGACCTCCCTGGTCCCCGAGCAGGCCGCCCATATCGGGCTCTCCTTCGAAGACCTCGTCAGCTGGATGATCGAGGACGCGGGGTGTCCAAGGTAGGCGACAGGACCAGCGTAAAGAAAGGCCCCGCGGGCAGGCCCGCCGGGCCTGCGATGAAGCTCGGGGCCCTGGGGTACGAGACACCGCGGCGCGCCGGCCGTCGCGTGCGGTGGGGGCCCACACTGCTTGCAGGCCTGCTTGTCTTCGCCGGGGCCGTGATGTTCGCCGCCTGGGTCGGCGGGTCGCTTGGCCAGCTGGCGTTGCAGACAGACCGCATGATGCGGCGCAGCGTGGCGCAGATGGGTTTTGGCGTCGACGCGCTGATGGTCGCGGGCGTCAGCGAGGGGCCGCGAAGCGAGGCCGTCCGCCGGATGGCAGGCGTCGCCCTCGGCAGTCCCATTTTTTCGGCGGATCCACATGTCATACGGGCGCGCGTGCGCTCGATGGAATGGGTCAAGGACGCCACTGTGCTCCGGCTTTGGCCAGATCAGATCATGGTCATCGTTGAGCCGCGCGGCGAACTCGCCCGCTGGCGTGAGGGCGGCCAGGATACCGTGGTCGATGGGGCCGGCGAGCGCCTCTACTCCCTTGATCCTGACGCCTACGCAGCGCTGCCGGTTGTTGAAGGCGATGGCGCGGGTCCGGCTGCGGCGGCGCTGTTCGATGAGCTGAGAGCCGCGCCGGCGGTGGCCGAGCGCCTGGATGTCGCCCGGTTCGAGGGGGGGCGGCGCTGGCGTCTGGTCCTGCGCAGCGGGGCCCAGATTGATCTGCCCGCACGCGATGTCGCCGCAGCCCTTGCAACGATCGAACGGTTGCACCGGCGCGACGGTCTCCTCGATGGGGCGCCCGCACGGTATGACCTGCGGGATCCTGATCGACTGGTGGCAAGCCCGCTGCGGCGCGGCGAGCAGGGGCCGGCCTGACATGGCCCGCGCCGGTCCTTCGCGCAGCGATGATCCGGTCGCGGTGATTGACCTCGGATCTTCGTGCATGCGCGGGGCGATCGCGCGCTGGGGTGGCGCAGGCTCGCCCGAGATATTGGCCCTGGCGCGCTGCCCTAGCAGGGGGATCCAGGCCGGCGAATTGATCGCGCCCGCGGCGGCGGCAAGCCGTGTGCAGGCGATGATGGATGACCTCATCCTGCAGGCGGGGGCGACGCCCCGCCAGGCGATCTTTACCTATGGCGGGGCTGGGCTCTCCAGTCTGCGCTTGATCGGACGCGTGCGGGTCGGGGGAACCGTGCGCGACAGCCACATGCGCGCGGCGCATGCTGCGGTCCGGCGAAGCCAGCCGCCGGGCGGGTGCGTCTTGCTGCATGCGCCTGTGCTGGGATACGCGATTGACGATGCGGGCGGCGCACATGATCCGCGGGGGCGGCGCGCAGACACGCTCGCGGTCTTGGTGCATGGCGTCGCTGCGCCGGCCTCCGTGCAGCGCGGCCTGACGGATCTGGCCAGTGCGGCCGGCCTGCGCCTGGCTGCGGTTGTCGCCCAGCCTGTGGCCGCGGCCGAAGCGCTGCTCGCGCCCGAGGCAAGGCGTGAGGGCGTGCTCCTGGTTGATTGCGGGGCAGGCGTCACCAGCGCCGCCGTGGTCCTCGAGGCGGGGGTCGCCCATGTGGCCTGCGTTCCCATAGGCGGGGCCAATGTCACCGCGGACCTGGCCGGCAGGCTCGGGCTTGACCTGCAGGCGGCTGAGTCGTGGAAACGACAGACCTCCCCACACTCTGCTGCACTCCGCACCATCGCCTGCCCGCGCGTCGAGGATGCCTTCAGGCTGCTGCGCGAGGCGTTGGCGGCGTCGGATGCTCAGCGCCTTGGCGCAAGACGCGTGGTTTTGACCGGCGAGGCGGCCCGGTTGCCTGGCCTGCAGGATGTCGCCGAAACTGTGTTCAGGCTGCCAGTGCAAACGGCGGGGGATGGTGCTGGCGACGCCGTCCTGCTGGGCGCACTTCACGTCGTGGAGACAGTCAAAGGCGCCACAGCGGCGTCTGGCGCGCAGCCGGCGTTTCTGTTGCAACACGATCGCAACCCGCATCGGCGCGCCCGCGCATTCGTCTAGAGGCGGGTCCGGCGGCGCATGCGCCGGGGATGTCGCGGCTTTGCTGTCGCGGCTTTCCGCCCGCGGCGTTTTTTGCAAGATCTGGATCAAATTTTAAGACTCGCGCCACCATGTTAAACATGCAGTAAGAAGGCGGGCCGAAGGTCGCGGTCCGCCTGTTCTTCGCGCCGCACCCAATGGAGCCGGTTTGCGCATGCCCACGCACACAAAGACCATACAGGAACTGAAGCCGCGCATCGTCGTGTTCGGCGTCGGCGGGGCTGGCGGCAATGCGGTCAACAACATGATCGACGCCGAGTTGAAAGGCGTGGAGTTCATCGTCGCCAATACCGATGCGCAGGCGCTGGCCCTGTCGAAGGCGCAACACAGGATCCAGCTTGGCCTGCAGACAACTGAGGGTCTTGGGGCCGGGGCGCGGCCCGAGATCGGCATGGCCGCCGCCGAGGAATCCCTGGATGAGATCAATGGACATCTCTCCGGGGCTCATCTGGTTTTTATCGCCGCCGGCATGGGGGGGGGCACGGGAACGGGGGCAGCGCCCGTCATCGCCCGCACGGCGCGCGAGCGCGGGATCCTCACCATTGGGGTCGTCACGAAGCCGTTCCAGTTCGAGGGCCAGCGCCGCATGCTGGTCGCCGAACAGGGCATCATTGAACTTGAGAAGCATGTCGACACCCTCATCGTGGTGCCGAACCAGAATCTGTTTCGTCTTGCCGACGAGAAGACGACGTTCGCCAAAGCCTTCAGCATGGCCGACCAGGTGCTGTACGCCGGCGTGCGCGGCGTCACCGATCTGATGGTCATGCCCGGACTTATCAATCTTGATTTCGCGGATGTGCGCACCGTGATGGCTGAGATGGGCAAGGCGATGATGGGGTCCGGCGAGGGCAAGGGCGCCCACCGCGCGATTGAGGCGGCCCAGGGCGCGATCACCAACCCCCTGCTCGATGACGCCTCCATGAAGGGCGCCAGGGGCGTGTTGATCAACATCACCGGCGGCTTCGACATGACGCTCTATGAGGTCGATGAGGCTGCGAATTTCATCCGGTCAGAAGTTGACCCGCACGCAAACATCATCCTCGGCTCAACCTTCGACGAGCGAATGGAGGGGCGCATGCGCGTCTCCGTCGTTGCGACCGGCATCACGCGCGAAGCACTCCACCAGCCGCCGCCGGGCCCGGTTCAGGCGCCGGTCCGTCGGCCCTCAAGCTCTGATCCAAATGAGGTTGCGTCCAGCGTGCTGCACCGGGTCGCGACAGTCATGCGTGACGCCGATGACGCCGACACGCTCACCAGGCAGACGCAAATCCCATCCGAGCGAGCCTCCTGGCCGGGCTCGAATGGCGAAGCCCGCTCAAGCATCATCACCTCAGCTCCGGACCTGCTGCCGCCCCGCGTCGGGGCATCGCCGCCACGCGATCCATACGATCCCCGCGAAGCTGGCAGGCCCCCACGCAATCTGTTCGGCTGGCGTCGTCAGGCTCCCGAGGCGTCGCGCGACACGCCGCCTCGCAACGGCGCGCCCGCGGCGGATGACGATCTTGAAATCCCCGAGTTTCTTCGCCGGCAGATGAGATAACCTGTCACGGTGTACCGGGCCCGCAGCGATTGCGTCGTGCGGGGGCCGCATCGCCGCCGTGCCGGCGCGCGCCTGTCTTGGCGCTGCGGCTGTGGCCAGGGCGATCAGTTGGTCTCCACGTCTGGCATTTCTTGCCGGGTCCTGACCCGATCTGCCGGGCAGGCTTCGCCTTGATGCCGCCCAGCCCCACAAAATAAATCACTAAAAACAATTATTTGGGGCAGAAACGTCATGGCGTGATCCTTGCGCTGCTCTCTGCGTCCTCCCGAGCGGTCACCTGCGCCCGGGAGCCTCGACGGAAAGGAAGCGCCTGGCATGTCGGCCTTGCGGATCAGCACACAGACACCGCAGAGCGCCTGTCCGACAGGATCGGCGTCCGGCTCTGCGGCCGACCCCGGATTTGGAATCGCCCTGGCGGCTGCGCTGAGCGCGGACGACGAGGCCGGCCAGACATCGCAGGCGGCGTCGCCGCAGGACGGCCCATCCGAACCGGCAAACGACTCCAAGCGGGGTGTTTCACCCGACGCGCCCACCTCTCTCCAGATGGTTGCAGCACCGCTTCTCTTTGCCGGTCTGCTCGCCCCAGCGCCACGCGACACTCAGCCCTGCGCGTCAGGGTCTGGCGTTGCCGGAGCCCCCTCGCCTGGGAGCGAGGGTCTTGTCGCGCCAGACGCCGGCCCGAACGGGATCCTGACGACAGACCGGTCCACGACATGGGTGAAGCCCGCAGACCCTGGACCGCCCGGCGCGCAGGCGGGGACGACACGCAATGTCGGCGACACCGGCGCAGGCGTGCAGCCGGCTGAGGCTGGCCAGCAGGCAGATGATCAAGCAACGGGGCCGGTGGCGGGGGGGGGCGCGCGCGAGACAGCCGCCGGGGCGCGGCCCCCTGGGAGTGGACTCCTGTCCGCTGTGCCTCCAGGCAGCCTGCATGTCGCTGCGTCCGGAGCCGTTGGGTCGCCGAGCGCACCTGCCGAGGCGGGCGCGTCTGACGCCAAGGCCGGTCCTGGCGGCCCTGCCGCGAACGGCGCAGGCGTGTTGAACATCACTGGCCTGGCGGCGGCTATGCAGCACGCGGCCGCCGCCCACGGCCCAGCCGGCGAGCCGGGCAGACGCAACCGCGGCGATGGCGGTGAGGCGGAACTGCGGGCCTCTGCGGCGCCCTCGTCCGGCGGGACCACACACAATCAGCACGGTGCGCAGGCGCTTGTCAGCGCGGTCGCTCAGGTCCTGCAGCGCCGTGATGACCAGGACGCCACGCAATCGGGCGCGTCAGACCCAGGTGGCGCGGCCAGTCCCGTTGATCCGCCGGCGACGGGCGAGGCAGCCAGGATCGAGGCGGCGCAGACACCCGATGCGCCGGAGCAGGCCGGGGCGGGCGTCGCGCGAAGCGCAGCGCCGGTTCTCGCTGCAATGGCGGGACGGCTTGTGAAATCAGCGGACGGGGGGGCGACAAGTTTTGAGTTTCGCATCTCACCGCCCGAGCTCGGCTGGATCGAAGCCAAGCTCGAGATTGGCGGTGAGGGAGATGCCAGGGCCACGATCACCGTGCAGCGCCCGGACACCCTTGGCGACATGATCCGCGCGTCGCGTGAACTGGAGCGTGCGTTCGCCGATCTCGGGCTCAAACTTTCCGCAGACGCCATTTCGTTCCGACTCGCGGCGGATTCGGGGACCGGCGGCTGGGCCGGCGGACATGAACAGCTTGAGCACCGGCCAAACCGCTATGGCCAGGGGGCGGGCAATGACGGCGAGGAGACCGTTCAGGAAATCGGTCCCATTGCTGAACGCTGGCGCAAGGCGCGCCTGGATATCTGGGCGTAGGGAGTTTTGCATATGACGTCGATCCAACCCGTTTCCGCAGCCGCCTCGACCCAGGCGCGCACCCGTATCGCCGAGACATTTGACAATTTTCTCACCCTGCTGACGACGCAGCTGCAGAACCAGGATCCTCTCTCGCCCATGGACGCCAACGAATGGACCAAGCAATTGGTCGATTTCACCGGGGTCGAGCAGCAGATGCAGACCAACACCCAGCTGGAATCGCTGATCAGCCTGCAAACCGCAGCGGCGAACACGGCGGCGATCTCCCTGATGGACAAGACCGTGACGGCCAACACCAACACCATCACCTCCGACGGTTCGGGTGGGACCTGGACCTATCGTCTCGACAAGGCGGCGGCGCGCGCCGAGGTGAGCGTGCGTGATGCTCAGGGGCGGGTTGTCGCGCGCCGCCAAACAGCCGGCGGGACTGACAGCCAGACCTTCGCCTGGGACGGACGTGACGCCACAGGTCGCATCATGCCGCCAGGAGCCTACACGCTTGCTGTCTCAGCCCAGGATGAAGCCGGCAGTGCGGTGTCGGCCCGCATCAGCGTCGTAGCGCGGGTGAACGGCGTCGATCTCTCGGGTCGACAGGCGCTTCTTGAGACATCCGCCGGACGCATCTCTTACAGTGACGTGCGCCGGATCTCATCCAACTGACAGGCTTAAAGCGGATCAAGAAGAGATCCGCATGGCACGCGCAAAAGCGCTTCACGACAATCGCACCAGGCAAGGGGAAAAACGAGCTATGTCTATCAACTCAGCGATGCTGGCTGGCGCTGCGGCGCTCAACTCAAACTCAAATGCGCTGGCCGTAATTTCGGACAACATCGCCAACGTCAACACTGTTGGTTACAAGCGCTCGATCAATGACTTTGCGTCATTGGTCAAATCGGACACCCGGCTGGTTGGATATTCTGCTGGCGGCGTCAAGGCGGCCGCGCGTCAGCTGGTCGATCGCCCGGGAGTTCTGCAGGTGACAGGGTCAGCGACGGATCTGTCGATTTCTGGAGCTGGCTTCTTTGTCGTTACAGACAAGGCGCAGGGCCTCACGAGTTCTGACCCCTACTACTTCACCAGGGCTGGGGCCTTCGTTCCTGATCCGCAGGGCTATCTGCGCAATTCGGCCGGTTATTATCTGCAGGGCTGGCCGGTTCAGGCGGATGGCAGCGTTCTTGCCAACCCGTCTGATCTGTCGGGTCTTGACACGATCAACACCAACGATGTCGGGGGCGCAGCCGAGGCGACGTCCCGCATTGCATTCAATGCAAATCTGAGGGCGTCAACGCCTGTCTCGCCAGCGGGCGCGGCCTATGCCGTCGGGCAGATGGCGTCTGGCGCAGTGACGCCGGACTTCCAACGCAGCGTGCAGATTTTCGATTCGCTGGGCGGCGTGCGCACGCTCAACTGGTCGTTCCTCAAGACCGGGACCAATCAATGGGCGGCGGAACTCTATGTCCAGCCTGCAGCCGACATCGCTGGCGCGGCGAACGGGCTGATCGCATCTGGAAACATTTCCTTCACCGCCCAGGGCCGCATCAACACTGCAACTTCGACCCTGCCAACCAGCGTGGCGATCGGGGCTTCGACCGCCTCCTCTGGCGTTCGGTGGGCCGGCTCGGAGGGCGTCGGCGCGCAGACACTCTCGCTCGTGCTCGGATCTTCGTCAGATCCGGGCGGTATCACCCAATTCGATGCGGACTCGGTGCTGCTGTCGACAACCGTCAATGGCGCCGTGCTTGGCAATCTCACCGGGCTTGAGGTGGACAAAGACGGCTTCGTGACCGCGCTGTTCGACAACGGTCTTTCGCGGCGCGTCTATCAGGTGCCGATGGCGACGTTCGCCAATCCCAACGGCCTCTTCGGGCTGAGCGGGTCAGCCTATCTCGCGACCGTCGATTCCGGTGCGTTCACAATGAAGGCCGCCGGAACCGCGGGCGCAGGCACCTTCGAAAGCCGCAGTCTTGAAAACTCCAATGTTGATCTCGCCAACGAATTCACTGGCCTGATCGTTACCCAGCGCGCCTATGCGGCCTCGGCGCGGATCATAACCACTGCAGACGAAATGCTTGAGGAGCTGATCCGGATCAAGAGATAATACAAGTTAATCAGAAACAAA
Organism: Hyphomonadaceae bacterium; assembly: GCA_040381075.1. Classification (GTDB taxonomy): domain Bacteria; phylum Pseudomonadota; class Alphaproteobacteria; order Caulobacterales; family Aquidulcibacteraceae; genus JBEIHX01. The sequence goes on along the minus strand of JBEIHX010000002.1, from coordinate 185,003 downwards.
TAAATAATAAAAATTTGAAAACTCGCCTGGTGGAGAGATGTCGGAAAAACCGCATCTCTCCGCCTTGCAACATTTATTGCTCAGTCGCGACTGGACTACTTTGCGCTCTTTTAAGTCTCTGACGCTATCGTTCTTCCTAACGAAGGAGATAGCGCTCATGCAGAAGCAGCATGCGCCGATGGGGGATGTCGTGGGGACGCGCGGATTCGCCATCACGCTGGAGGACCTGCCGCCGCCGGATACCCGGCGATGGGTTGTGCGCCGCAAGGCGGAGGTCATTGCGGCGGTGCGGGGGGGCGTCCTGAGCATGGAGGATGCGTGCTCACGCTATCGCATTTCAGTTGAAGAGTTCCTTGCCTGGACGCGCGCCATCGATCGCCACGGCCTGGCCGGACTGCGCACGACCAGGTTGCAGGACTACCGCTGAAACGACCGCTTCGGCCGAATCAGGGGGCGGTTGCAGCCCTGATCCGGCCGCCAGCGAGGTCGCCCAGCGGCGCTGCAGGCCTTCCAGTCGCCGCATGACGCGAGGATGACTGGCCCTGACCCGGCAAAATTTGCAGCGTCGTCGCCGGAAGCGTCGCGAATGTAACGCTGCGTTTACATCCATGCAGGCAAAACTTGCCGGGTTAGGCAGGTTCGGGCGCCACCGTGGATCAGATCGCGCGCATTCTCTCGCAGGCAGGCCCGGTGCGCCTGCTCGCCGCGCTTGGGGTCACTGGCCTCGTCGCGGCGCTGCTGTTCGCCATCATGTTCGGAATCGGCCGGGAGGAGCAGGCGCTCCTGTACGCGGAACTGCCTGCTGAAGAAGCCGCCGCGGTCAGCGAACGGCTTGATCAGGCGGGCATCACCTATCAGCTGCGCAGCGACGGCTCCTCGATCTTCGTGGCCCGCAGCGACGTCGGGCGCGCGCGGATGTTGCTCGCCGCGGATGGACTGCCCGGGAAGGGATCTGTCGGCTACGAGATATTCGATAAACAGGACGCCCTCGGGCAGACCTCCTTCGTCCAGAACATCAACCGCGTGCGCGCCCTTCAGGGGGAGTTGGAGCGCACCATCATGTCGCTTGACGGCATGCGGGCCGCCAAGGTGCTGCTGGTGCTGCCGGAGCGTCGTCTGTTCACCAGGGAAGGCGACGATCCTTCCGCATCCATCACCGTGCGCACGGCAACCGGCCAGTTGTCGCAAACCCAAGCCCGCTCGATCCGTAATCTTGTCGCCACTGCGGTGCCGGGGCTCAAGGCTGAGCGGGTGACCATTGTTGACGAACAGGGTCGCCTGATAGCCTCCGGCGCCGAGGGCGTTGAGGCTGCTGGAGCTGCCTATGACGAACGCAAGGCCGCCGTCGAAGCGCGGCTGAAGCAGACCGTGACGGAGATTGTTGAGCGTGTGGTCGGCCCAGGCGCGGCCAATGTTCAGGTGTCGGCGGACCTCGACTTTAACCGCACGACGCAGCAGAGCGAGACGTTCGATCCTGACGGGCAGGTCGTGCGCTCGCAGACAACCGTTGAGGAGACGGGACGAAGCCAGGAACGCGACGGGGCCGGCGGGGTGTCGGCCTCCGCGAATGTTCCAGGCGGCGCCGCTGCTCAGGCTGACGCCCCTGTTTCGCAGAATGACAACTCCCGGACCCAGGAAACCATCGCCTACGATATCTCGAGTGTGAAGAAGACCGAGGTCTTCGAAACGGGACGCATCAAGCGTCTGTCTGTCGCCGTTGCTGTCGACGATGTGGTCACGCCCGGCGCCGGGGGCGCTCCCCCCGCCTTCACCCCGCGAAGCCAGCAGGACCTGCAGCGGATCGAAGCGCTCGTGCGATCGGCCATAGGGTTCAGCGAAGAACGCGGCGACCAGGTGACTGTTGTCAACACCCGCTTCGCCCGCAACGCAGACCCCGCCGTGGCGGAGCCCCCCGGTCTGCTCGACCAGTTTCGCTCCTCCGACCTGATGCGCGGCGCGGAAATCGGCGCGCTCCTTCTGGCGGCGCTCGCGCTTGTGTTCTTCGTGTTGCGTCCGCTTGTGACGGGCCTGGTGCGTGGCGGCTCCGCCGCGCCGACCGGGCCTGCCGTTGGGGTGGCGGGAGCGCCTGCGCTCGGCGCACCGGCCGGCGCTGCTGGGGCGGATGTCCAGTTCGCCGCGCTTCCCCCAAGCGCGGTGGAAGAGCGCATCGATATCGCCCGCATTCAGGGGCAGGTGAAAGCATCCAGCGTCAAGCGTGTGGCGGAGGTCGTGGATCAGCATCCCGATCAGTCCATGAACATACTTCGCGCCATGATGAACGACGCGGCCTGAGCCCATGCCTCGCGCTTCATCTTCCAGCCAACGGGGGCTTATCGAAACCGCCAGCGAACTTCAGGGCATCGAGAAGGTCGCGGTTATCCTGCTCGCTTTGGGAGAGCAGACCGGCAAGCTGTGGGAGATGATGGACGAGCAGGAGATCAAGGAGATCTCGCAGGCCATGTCCAATCTCGGCACCGTCAGCTCCTCTGTGGTGGAGCAGCTCGTCATCGAATTCGTCGACCGCTTCTCCAACACCGGAACCATCATGGGCAGCTACGAGCAGACGCAACGTCTGTTGACTGCCTTTCTGCCGCCAGAAAAGGTCGAGCAGGTGATGGAGGAGATCCGCGGCCCGGCTGGCCGCACGATGTGGGACAAGCTCGGCAACGTCAATGAGACAATGCTGGCGAGCTATCTCAAGAACGAGTATCCCCAGACAGTCGCAGTCATCCTGTCGAAGATCCGAAATGATCACGCTGCGCGGGTGCTGGCTGAGCTGCCTGAGGAATTTGCGATCGAATGCATGACGCGAATGCTGCGGATGGAGCCGGTGCAGCGCGAGATTCTTGATAAGATCGAGCAGACCCTGCGCACTGAATTCATGTCAAATCTGGCGCGCACCTCCAAGCGCGACAGTCACGAACACATGGCGGAGATATTCAACAACTTTGATCGTCAGACAGAAACCAGATTTCTGTCCATGCTTGAGGAGCGCAGCAAGGATTCTGCAGATCGGATCCGGCAATTGATGTTCGTCTTCGACGATCTGAGAAAGCTCGATCCAGGCGGCATACAGACCCTTCTGCGCTCGATCGACAAGTCCCAGCTCGCCCTCGCCTTGAAGGGCGCCTCCGAAGAAGTTCGCGATCTCTTCCTGCGCAATATGAGCGAACGGGCGTCCAAGATCCTGAAAGAAGACATGGCGGCCATGGGGCCGGTACGTCTCAAGGATGTCGACACAGCTCAGGCGGCCATCGTGGTGACGGCGAAGGATCTTGCCGCACGGGGAGAAATCGTCATCGCCGAAGGCGGAGCTGATGACGAGCTTATATATTGATCGGGGAAGCGATGACAGCGGCGCGCAAGTTCGCATTTGAAACGGAATTCTCGGCAGATGGGCAGATTCTGCGATCAAACGATGTTGTCCGCGCAACCTTCACCAAGGACGAGGCGGCGGCGTTGGAGCGGGCGGCCTATGAGCGCGGACGTGATGATGCGCTGGTGCGTGCGCAGGAAAGCGCAGGCGAACACCTGCGTCAGATCGCCAGTCAGATGCAGTTCCTGCTCGCCCGCCTCGCCGATGATTGCGCGGCCATGCGCCGTGAATGCGCCGAAGCTGCAGTGGCGGCGGCCGAAGCGATTGCAGGCGTCGCGCTCGAGCGCTTTGGCCGTGAGGCGGTTGAGGCGGTTGCCTGCGAGGCCATCTCCACCTTGCGCGATGCGGCGCATATCCGCGTCGCCGTTGCCCCGGAGCTTGCCGATCTGGTTCAGCCACGCCTGCAGCAGGCCGCTGAAGCAGCTGGTTTCCCGGGGCGTGTCATGGTCATTGCCGATGCAGCGCGCCGGCCCGGGGACTGTGAGATCGTATGGGCTGATGGATTGATCGCCTCTGATCGCGGCGCTGCGTCGCGCAGGATCCGGAACGCCGCGCAACGCTGGCTGGATGACCATGCAGCAGGGCCCGCTCAGTTTGATCTGTTTTCTGAGGAGGACGCACGGTGAACGGCGAGCGACCCGACCTTGATTTGCCTGATCTCGCCGCGAGCGCCTCGCGTGCGCGCGACATGGAGATGACCCAGGTCGCGGGCCAGATGCAGCCGTCGGACACCGATGAAGCCTCAAAGACATCCGCGGATCTCGCGCCCGTTTTCGACGTGCCGGTCCATATCCAGGCGGTCGTCGGCAAGACGAGCATCGACGTCGCCTCGTTGCTGCGCCTGACATCTGGTTCAGTCCTCGAACTGGACCGCAAGGTTGGTGAGGCGATCGATATCTATGTCAATTCGAGACTGGTTGCGCGCGGCGAGGTGGTGGTTGTCGATGACCGTCTCGGCGTGACGATGACAGAAATCATCAAGGACGGCGACGCCGCATAGGGGCCCATCATGCGCATCTTGATCATTGGCGGTTTGAGCGGCCAGTTGGCGGCTGCTTCCAAGATCGCGATCGACCGCGGCGCAAAGGTGGCGCATGTGGCGAGCGTCGAGCAGGCCACCGCTGCGCTGAGAGGCGGCCGCGGCGCCGATCTCTTGATGGTAGACGCGCATCTGGATATCGCAGGCCTTATCCGGGCGAACGATGCTGAGCGCATTGTCGTGCCAGTGGTGGCATGCGGCGTGGACACCGCGCCGGAGGCGGCGGCCGCTGCGATCCGTGCGGGCGCAAAGGAGTTCATCCCCCTTCCCCCCGATGCAGATCTGATCGCTGCAGTGCTGGCGGCGATCGCCGACGACGATCGCACCATCGTGGTGCGCGATGAGGGCATGAAGGCGGTTCTCAAACTCGCCGAGCAGATCGCTCCCTCGGACGCAAGCGTGCTGATCACCGGCGAGAGCGGCGTCGGCAAGGAAGTGATCGCGCGGTATGTGCACAAACGCTCGCGGCGCGCCGATAAGCCCTTCATCAGCGTCAACTGCGCGGCCATTCCTGACAATCTTCTGGAAAGCGAACTGTTTGGTCACGAGAAGGGCGCCTTCACGGGCGCCATTGCACGGCGGATCGGCAAGTTCGAGGAGGCCAATGGCGGCACTCTCCTGCTTGATGAAATCTCCGAGATGGATGTGCGCCTGCAGGCCAAGCTCTTGCGCGCAATCCAGGAGCGCGTGATCGATCGCGTCGGCGGCGCCAAGCCCGTTGCGGTAGACATCCGCATTCTGGCCACGTCCAACCGTGATCTGTCCCAGGCGGTGCGCGAGCAAAAGTTCCGTGAGGACTTGCTTTATCGGTTGAACGTCGTGAATCTGAAAGTACCGCCCCTGCGTGAGCGACCTGACGATGTGGCGGCCCTCGCCGAGCACTTCATCGAGAAGTACTCCAAGGCCAACGCGATTCCGGTGCGCCCTCTCTCCTCAGCCGCCCGCGTCCAGGTGCGCGCCGCCCGGTGGCCTGGCAATGTACGCGAACTGGAGAACGCCATGCACCGTGCGGTGCTGTTGGCGAGCGGCTCGGACATTGGCCCGGAGGCGATCCGCGCGCCTGACGGTTCGCCGGTGAATGTGGCGGGTGCAGATGAGCCGGCGCGTCGTGCTGCGACGGCGGCCCAGGTCGCCTCGCGATCCCTCGTCGGGCGAACTGTTGCGGAGGTTGAACAGGATCTCATTCTTGAGACCCTGACCCACTGCCTCGGCAACCGCACCCATGCAGCCAATATCCTTGGCATTTCGATCCGGACATTGCGCAACAAGCTGAAGCTGTATGCGGACGCGGGCGTGGCGGTGCCGGCGCCGGGCGCTGGCGCGGCGGATGCGGCTTAAGGCGCGGCGGCGATCATGGCGGACGTATTTACTCCCGGACCGGTGCGCAGCGGCCCTTCAGCGCTAGACATCGGCCGCGCCATGGGGCGGGGCGACGTGCTTCTTGGCATCGGGATCATGTCGGTGATCCTGATCCTGTTCATGCCGTTGCCCACGTGGCTGCTTGATCTGTGCCTTGCGCTGTCGATCACGTCGTCCGTGCTTATTCTGATGACCTCCCTGTTCATCAAGCGGCCACTGGAATTTTCGATTTTCCCGACGATCCTGCTCATCACCACGCTGTTCCGTCTGGCGCTGAATATCTCATCGACACGCGCCATTCTATCGCACGGGCATATGGGTGAAGACGCCGCGGGCGAGATCATCGCCGCATTCGGCGCGTTCATGATGGGCGGCAATTTTGTCATTGGCGTCATAGTCTTTGCGATCCTGGTGCTGATCAATTTCGTTGTGATCACCAAGGGCTCCGGGCGCATCGCCGAAGTTGCTGCGCGGTTTACCCTTGACGCCATGCCCGGAAAGCAGATGGCGATAGACGCAGATCTGTCATCGGGGCTGATCACGGAAGATCAGGCGCGCACGCGGCGACGCGAGCTTGAACAGGAGTCCAATTTTTTCGGATCGATGGACGGCGCCAGCAAGTTCGTGCGCGGTGATGCGATCGCAGGTCTTCTGATTACGATTATCAATGTCATCGGCGGTTTGGTCATTGGCATGCTTCAGCATGACATGGCGCTTGGCGACGCAGCGAACCGCTACACCCAACTCACCGTCGGAGACGGGCTCGTCTCGCAGATCCCAGCCCTCATCACGTCGATTGCGGCAGGTCTGCTGGTTTCCAAGAGCGGTGTTGACACGAGCGCTGACGCCGCGCTGAGCGCGCAGCTGACGGCCAATCCCCAGGGCCTTGCGCTCGTGTCGGGCGCATCTGGGTTGATGGCGCTTCTGCCGGGCATGCCCATGCTGCCGTTCCTCGCGATTGCGGGCGCGGCCGGCTACGGGGCTTGGCGCATCAGTCAGACTTCGCGCAGGGCCAAGGTAGCGCCGGTCATTGATCCCGTCGCCACGGAGCCCCAGGAGGAACCAATCCAGACAGCGCTTGCGATTGATGAGTTGAAGATTGAATTGGGCTTTGGCCTTCTGGGTCTGATCAATGAACTGGACGGGCGCAAGCTGACCGACCAGATCAAGGCGCTGCGTCGCCAGCTCGCAGGCGATCTCGGCGTGGTGTTGCCGCCGGTCCGCATCATCGACAACCTCGCGCTCGGATCCGAGGACTACGTCGTACGCGTCAAGGAGATGGAGGCCGGGCGCGGCCGATTGAAACTGCATCACCTATTGACGATGGACCCGGCGGGCGGGGCGGTGCGCCTTCCTGGCGAGCGGGTAAAGGAACCTGCATTCGGCCTGCCTGCGACATGGATCGAGGAATCATTGCGCGAGGAGGCGATGCTGAACGGCTACACGGTGGTCGATCCGGCGGCCGTCATGACAACGCATCTGACCGAGATCATCAAAGACAACCTCGGCGAGTTCATGTCGTTCGCCACTGTGCAGCGTCTCATCAAGGATCTGCCGAAGGAGCACCAGAAACTTGTCGAGGACATCACCCCTGGACAGATCACCCAGGCCGGTATTCAGCGTGTGCTGCAGAACCTGCTGCGTGAACAGGTGTCGATCCGCGATCTGCCGACCATCCTTGAAGCAATCGCGGAAGCTGCCCAGCCGGGATCAGACATTCTCCAGATCACCGAGTATGTCCGCGCGCGTCTAGCGCGCCAGCTCTGCCACGCCTATCGCGGTTCGGACGGCGCCTTGCCTGTGGTGACGCTTTCGCCTGCCTGGGAGCAGGAGTTCCAGGATGCGCTGATCGGCGAGCGTGACAAGACGCTGGCCCTGGCGCCATCAAAGCTGCATGCGTTTGTGGCGGACGTACGCGACGGTTTCGACCGGGCCGCCCAGGGCGGCGAGACGCCGGTCCTGCTCACGTCTCCCGCCATCAGGCCGTATGTACGCTCATTGATTGAGCGCTTCCGCCCGCAAACGGTCGTGATGTCCCAAAATGAGGTACACCCGAAGGCCCGTTTGAAGTCCTACGGCTCGGTATAGGGGGGGAGCGTTGCGGATCCGCACCTTTACAGGCAAGAGTACGCACGAGGCCATGAGTGAGGTGCGCGCAGACATGGGCGCGGACGCTGTGATCATTTCGGTGCGCACGAGTGCGGCCGGCAATGTCGAAATCCGCGCGGCTGTGGAGGATGATGATGGCGAGGCTATAGAGCGCGAGATCTCAGGCGTGGTTGCAAACCCCGCTCTTTCCTCCCTCGAGCACCTCCTCACTGATCAGGGTGCGCCTGTGTGGTTCGCCGAGGGCGTCGCGCGTTCGTCGGGGCAATTCACTGGTCCCGCTGCGCTCATCGAGGGCTTCTTTGAGCGGCTCAAGACTGAGCCCATCGACGCAGCGCCAGCCCGGCCGATCGTGCTCGCTGGTTTGGCGGGCTCGGGCAAGACGCTTGCAGCCGCCAAGCTTGCAGCGCGTGCGCGTCACGCCGGCGCAGATGTGGAGCTGATCTGCGCCGCGCCGGATCGTCCAGGCGCTTTCTCCGCTCTCTGCGGGCTTGCCGAGGAGATTGGCGTTCGCGTCCAGGCGATCGAGTGTGCAGAACGTCTGGCTGGCGTGCTGCGGAGAAACCGTCACTCCCGCGCTACGCGGATCATTGATTGTGCGCCGGTCTCCCTGATGGAAGTCGAAAGCAGTCTGGCCGTTCACCGGCTCGCCCTGGAAGCCGACGCCGAAATAGTTGCGGTGATGTCGGCGACGGCCAATCCAGCCGATCTCATGGACGCCGCGCAGCTCTTCCGGAGCCTCGGTGCACATCGCGCGATCGTCACCCAGATGGATCTCACCCGTCGACGGGCTGGCGTCCTCGCTGCTGTCGTCACCGGCCGGATGCGCTTTGCGCAGGTTGGACTGGATGACACATTGTCCAGCGGACTTGTCCCTGCGACAGCGCAGCGTCTGGCGCGCCTGGTGCTGGACGCCACGCCAGAGCAGCTGATGTCCCAGCGCGGCGTCGCCTGATGTCGCGGGCGCCCATCAGGCTTGTCGCAGCAAAGCCGCAGGCGCTTGTGGCTGTGGCGTCCGGGAAGGGCGGCGTCGGCAAGACATGGCTTTCCATCACGCTCGCCCAGGCGTTCGCCTTTTCAGGTGAACGGGCCTTGCTGGTCGACGGCGACCTTGGCCTCGCCAATGTCGATGTGCAGCTTGGCATCGATCCTACAACGGACATCGCCGCGGTCGTGGCCGGCCGCATTCCACTTGCCGATGCTGCGCAGGGCGTTCAGGGCGGCGCTGGCGCTTTGGGCGGCTTTGACGTGATTGCAGGCCGATCCGGATCCGGCGCGCTGGCCGATCTGCCGAGCGAGATCGCTGGGCGCATCGCCGTCGGGGCTCTTGGTCTGTCGGCGAAGTATGACCGTATCGTCCTGGATCTCGGCGCCGGCGTCCACGCAAACATCCTGCGCATGGCGGCGATGTCGCCACGCCAGATCGTCGTGGTGACTGATGAGCCCACCTCGCTTACAGACGCCTACGCCTTCATCAAGCTGTTGCGCCAGATGAAGCGCGAAAGTGAGCCGTGGATCGTCGTAAATCTTGCTGACAACAAGAATGACGGTGCAAAGACCTATCAGGCTCTTGCGCAGGCGTGTGAGTCGTTCCTGAAGTTCAAACCAGAGCTTCTGGGGGTAGTTCCGCGCGACCCGCGGGTGCGCGACGCAATTCGTGCGCAGATGCCGCTGTTGTCGCGCTCGCCGCAAAGCACGGCCGCTGAAGCCGTGAGCCGGATCGCACAGGAGATTCAGCGTGGGACGGTTTCACCGTCGCCCCTGCGCTGACACCCCTGCGCTGAGCCTGGGGTTTAGTTGCTCCGTCGCCGTCCGGCGACCTCGTCCAGGGCGGCGGTTTCGATGCGCGCCTGCTCCTGACGGAGCCGGAGTTTGCGTTTTTCTTCCAGGAGTTCGATCTTCTTCTGTTCTTCAAACGCATGCTGGAGGTCCACATGCAGGGCGCGCATCTGCTCCAGGAGCGCGGCGCGGGATGCTGCAAGGGACGCCCGGCGCAATGCTGCGCCCTGAAGAAATCGGGAAAGTGACGTCGTCATGTCAGGATTGGCGAGGCAAAATGCGCGTTCGCGCATCTCCTCACTTTCAAGACCCGCCAGGCGCGCATCGGTTTCGCTCAATTGTGTCTCGACCGCCGCCAACCGGCGGCGCACCAGATCGATCTGATGTTTGGCGATCCGGATCAGGGCATCGGCTGATTTCACATGCCACCTTGGAGAATTGCGTTGAGTCGGGCGAAGCCGTCCTCGATCGCGGTGGAGTCGAAGCGGTCCTGGCCCAGAAACGCTTCGAGCGCTGGTTGGCGCGCGATCGCTTCGTCAGTGACGGGATCTGCTCCCTTTCGATAAGCGCCGATGCGGATCAACTCCTCCATGTCAGAATAGGCCGCCATCAGTCGACGCGCCTGTGAGACAAGCTCACGTTCGCCTTGGGTGTGGCAGGCGGGCATGGTGCGGGAGATGGATTTCAATACATTGACTGCCGGAAAGCGTCCGCGCTCAGCGATTGCGCGATCAAGGACGATATGACCGTCCAGGATGCCGCGCGCAGCATCTGCAATCGGTTCGTTGTGATCGTCGCCGTCGACCAGGACAGTAAACAGACCGGTAATCGAGCCCTGTTTGGCGGCGTCGCGCCGACCGGGGCCGGCGCGCTCAAGCAGTTTGGGCAGTTCGGCAAAGACCGTCGGCGTATAGCCCTTGGTTGTCGGCGGTTCGCCGGCCGCGAGGCCAATTTCGCGTTGCGCCATTGCGAAGCGCGTGATGCTGTCGAACAGAAGCAGGACATCCTGGCCGTCATCCCGGAAGTGTTCAGCGATTGCGGTCGCCATCCAGGCAGCCTGGCGTCTGCGCATGACCGACTCATCTGATGTCGCCGTGACCACAACCGCCCGTGACAGGCCCTGAGCGCCGAGCGTGTCTTCAATGAATTCGCGAACTTCACGCCCGCGTTCGCCGATCATGCCGATGACAATGACATCGCAGGCCGCGTTGCGGGCGAGCATTGACAGGAGCACTGACTTGCCCACGCCGGATCCGGCAAAGACACCCATCCGCTGACCGCGGCAGCACGTTGTGAATGTATTGATGGCCCGCACGCCAAGATCGAGCCTGTCGCCGACACGTGCGCGCGCATGGGCGGGTGGTGGCGCGCCTTTGATCGGGCGGGGGTGCGGCCCGCGCGGCAGCGGTCCCAGGCCGTCAACTGGTTCGCCGAACGCATCCACGACACGTCCGAGCCATGCGCGCGACGGCCTGATGACCGGCAGGGCCGGGTCGAAGCGGATCGGAGCGCCGGGGCGGACGCCGTCGATTGCATCAAATGCCATCATCAGTGCGCGGTCGGCGCGAAACCCGACAACTTCCGCGCGGGCCTCTCCATTGGGCCCGGCGATGACGCCGCGGGCGCCCAACGCAAGAGCCTGGGGCGGTCCAGCCACGTCGATCAGGAGGCCATTGATCCCGCGGACCCTGCCTTCGAACAGGCGCGGCTCCAGCAATTTCAACTCGTTCGCTAAACTGGGCATCAGTGGGCGCGCGCTCCTGCGGAAATGCCTCATGGTCACAAAAGCGCAGCTTCGGATAACGGGTCGTAAACGATGAACAAAGCTTCAGTCGAATTACAGGGAACTGAAGAATTCTGTTCCGAATGCGAAACGAAGATACCGGGCATTAACGAATACGGTTAACAGTTGGACGAATCATACAACATGCACCTGCATGTTTGTCGATCCGGTCAAAATTCAGGCCAATCAAATTTCGGGCGGAGGGATGAATGCGCGTTCTGCTGGTTGAGGATGACAAGCCGACGGCGCAGAGCATCGAGCTGATGCTGAAGTCAGAAGGCTTCAACATATACTCTACCGATCTCGGAGAGGAGGGCGTCGATCTCGGCAAGCTGTATGATTACGACATCATCCTGCTTGACCTCCAGTTGCCCGACATGACTGGTTTCGACGTTCTCAAGCAGCTGCGTGTATCGCGGGTCAACACGCCAATCCTCATTCTGTCGGGCAACGCCGACATCGATGCCAAGGTGCGAGGGCTCGGCTTCGGGGCCGACGACTACATGACCAAGCCCTTCAACAAGGATGAGCTGGTGGCCCGGATCAACGCCATTGTGCGGCGTTCGAAAGGGCATTCGCAGTCAGTCATCAAGACGGGCGACATCATTGTCAACCTCGACGCCAAGACTGTCGAAGTGAACGCCCACCGCGTGCACCTGACCGGCAAGGAGTACCAGATGCTGGAGCTCCTGAGTCTGCGCAAGGGGACCACGCTGACCAAGGAAATGTTCCTCAATCATCTGTACAACGGCATGGACGAGCCTGAACTCAAGATTATCGACGTCTTCATTTGCAAGCTTCGCAAGAAACTCGCGCACGCGACGGGCGGAGACCACTACATCGAGACGGTCTGGGGGCGCGGATATGTGTTGCGTGACCCCATCGGCGCCTCGAAGGCGGCTTAAACGGTGCACAGCCGGGGGGCTTGACGGCGCCCCCGACAGGCGGCTGCCGATCTGCGAAATGACTGAAAAATCTGGAGGAGCCGCGGAGGGAAGCCGCGGCTTTTCTGTTCTGTTGTTCCCTATGGGCACGCCGGATCGCTCTGCGCCGGCGGTTTCCCGCCCAGTCGCCGACCGATGGCGCCGCCCAACGCTCCCCCGAGCGCTCCGCCAAGCGCCTCGCCCACAGCGGATCCGGCGGATGGGGGCGGGCACTGCGGCTTGCGGGCATGCTCCTCGGGAGCATCGCCAGACTGGGCCTCATCCTGGATAGACCCCAGCATGGTCATGTAACTCGATTTGAAGCGGACTTTCGCCGTCCACTCTATGGCCCACACCGCGCGCGGGTCGGCGGGTTTGGGCGGATAGGAGAAGTTGGCCTCTGGTCCGCTGGCGCCAAGGAACAGAGTTCCCATCGGTGCGGCCTTCATCACCTCTGCCGGAATGGTGCAGCTGACGGCGGTTGGCGGCAGAAACGCCTTCAGCTGCACAAGGCGCGCGGCCTCCGCTGGCGAAACCCAGTCCATCGCCGACAGCATGATCGCAGGAACCTCGCTTGACGACCAGATGACGCCGCTGTTCTGGTCATCGCCCATGCCAATGAAACCTGCGCCATAAGCCGTGGCGTTGCCCACGCTGCGCCAGGAAATGGGCTGCGCCCCGGCCGCCGAACGCGACCCCAATGTGACCGCCAGCGGCCCCATGAAGTCCTGCGACGCGCCTGCAAGGGTGAATTTGATCTCCGGCGCGTAGTTCGATCTGATCAGATGCTCGCCAAGCAGCGATCCGCCATCCGGGACCGTGCGTTGCATCGAGGCGTTGCGCCCGGTCAAGGCCCAGGGCCAGTTGCCGTATGTCTTCCAATTGGACAGGCTTGGCGCGGATATCGGGCGTGGCGAGACCCAGTTGACGTTCGGTGGCGTCTGCCCCGACCAGATTTTTTCGGCATCAAAAACGATCGGCTGCCCTGGCCTGGCTTTCTCCCCACAGCCCCAGTAGATGGAAATCCTGCCCTTCGGGCGTTCATAGCCGCTGCCGCCGGCCGAGCCAACCGGTTCGCGCCTCGGCGTCTCAAGCGGCAGGGTCTTGCCAAGTTTCAAACCTGCCGGAATGTCATGGTTGGCCTGTGGCGCACCGGCGCCCGGCGCCTGCTGGGAGCCAAGATCGAGGACAAGCGTGCGCGTGACGCTGGCGTTCAGGCCGCCGCCCATCATGGCGCCCATCATGCCCAGACCGCCTTTGCCCTGCAGGCCCAACAGTCCGCTTGCCGTGTCGACGCTGACCCAGTAGTCGGCCTTGGGGCCAGTTGTGGGGTTGCTGGCGGCCATCGGCAGGCATGCCATGGCGATCGCGCCCGTGCAGAGGAGGGCTTTGCGCACTTGTTTCTCCTGGACAGCAGGCGACCATTCTGGCGCCGTGGGGCGGCCAGGAAAAGGGGCGTTGCCTCAAGCGCGCGGTTCGAAGCGCTGGAGCGCGCATGTGCGCTCTCCGGGGGGGGGCGCACAGCCTGGGTGACGCTGCGCCGGTTTAGGCCGCTGCTTTCTTCCAGCTTGCGTTGCGCACGTACAGGCCGCGCTTTCCAGGGGCCGGTTTGAACGCCTCTGTCAGCCCCAGAACCGTCTCCGCAGCGCCGAGCAGGAGAACGCCATCATCGGGCATCTGGCGAGCCATTCGCTCCAGGATGTCCCGCTTGGTCTGGGCGTCGAAATAGATCAGGACGTTGCGGCAGAATACTATGTCAAAACGCCCGAGGAATCGAAAATCCGACAACAGATTGAGCGGCTGGAAGCGCACTGAGGCGCGCATCTTGTCGCTGATGCGCCACTGGTCATCCTTCTTCTCGAAGTATTTCATCAGCATTTGGACCGACAGCCCGCGCTGCACCTCGAACTGGGTGTAGGCGCCGGTCCGCGCCTTTTCGAGGACGCGATCAGAAATATCCGTACCCAGGATTTCCGCGTTCAGCCCATTCATCAGTGCGGGCGTCTGGTCGATAAGCATTGCGATGGAATAGGGCTCCTGACCGCTTGACGCGGCTGCGCACCAGATGCGAAGCTTCTGCCCTGGTTGGCGAGACTTCGTCATCGCAGGGATGACATCATCCTTCAGGAGGTCGAAGGGCGCCTTATCCCGGAAGAAGAAGGTTTCGTTGGTCGTCATCGCGTCGACGACCGCGACGATGATCCGCTCATCCGGCTTCAGGCGCATTGCCTGTACCAGTTCCTCGATGCCGGACATGCCTTCCTTGCGCGCGATCGGCGCCAGACGGCTCTCCACAAGGTAGGATTTTTCCGCTGTCAGGACGAGACCGGAACGCTTGCGCACCAATTGCTCGACAAAATCGAAGTCGTCGTCTCTCATCCGCGCGCCCCGCTCAACACCCACATTATTGCAGGACCTATGTCTTCAAGCGGCCTGATTGCGTTAGCAATTCCGGCGTTCGCGATCGCGCCCGGCATGCCCCACACGACGCTCGTGGCCTCGTCTTGAGCAATACATTGGCCGCCGCACGCCGACCCCTCGCGCGCACCTTTCAGGCCGTCCTGACCCATTCCGGTGAGCACGACATAAAGCGCCCGATCGCGGAACGCGTTTGCAACGCTGCGAAACAGCGGGTCTACGGCTGGCCGGCAGAAGTTCTCAGGCGCCTCCTGGCTGAGTCGGATCAAGACTCTGTCCTGGCGCCGCTGCACCGTCATGTGATGATCGCCTGGCGCCACATAAACGCACCCGGAGCGCAGCATGTCCCCGTCCACGCCCTCGCGCACATCAAGACCGCTGGCCTTAGCCAGTTGCTCGGCCAGGATCGTCGTAAACATTGCTGGCATGTGCTGGGTAATCAGGACCGGAACGCCGATGCGCGCACGGCCCAGATACTCCATGAGCGTGCGCAGAGCCTGCGGTCCGCCCGTCGAGCTGCCAATCGCCAGCACATCAGCGCTGGCCGGGGTGAGCCCCCCCACTGCGGAGGGGGCTGACCGCCGCTGCGGTTCTCTGTCGCCAGCAGCCGGCGAGGGCGCAGGCGCCTCGTTGACCGTCGGGGGCGCCGAGGACTGAGAGCGAGCCGCCCCCCTTTGGGCGATCTCACCCAGTGTGCGCACTTTTTCAATCAGCTGTCGGCGGAACTCTGATGCCCCCACCAGCCCGGACGCCTGGGGCTTGGCAAGGTAGTCAGTAGCGCCAGCCTGCAACGCTTTGAGCGTGATTTCGGCGTTGCGGCTCGTCAGTGTCGACGACATGACAATGCGGGCGCCCGGCGCAGCCGCAAGAAGCGCCGGGATCGCCGTGACGCCGTCCATCCCGGGCATCTCGACGTCGAGAATGATGACGTGCGGTTTGACCGCCTGGGCCTTTCGCACGCCCTCCAGGCCGTTCATGGCCAAGCCTGCAACCTCGATGCCGGCTTCAGTCTGCAGCCATTTATGAATCAGGCCGCGCACGACGGAACTGTCGTCAACAATCAAGACACGTATCGGCCCGCAGGCCTGAAGGGGGGAGGGGGCGTGTGTCACATTATCACCGTGGCACCAGGCCAACTTCAGCAAACTTGGACTCAATGATCTCGCCGTCGAAAGGTTTCATAATGTATTCATTCGCTCCGGCGCGGATTGCTTCGCTGATATGGTCCATGTCGTTCTCGGTCGTACAGAACACCACGACCGGTTTATCGCCGCCCGGCTCACGGCGCAGGGCGCGCAGAAAATCGATCCCGTTCATGACGGGCATGTTCCAATCGAGAAGCACAGCGTCGGGCATACGGTTGCGGCACTGGGTGAGCGCCTCCATCCCGTCGCCCGCCTCGGCGATCTCGAAACGCAAATCCTCCAGGATCCGGCGCGCCACCTTGCGGATCACGCGGCTGTCATCGACCACAAGACAGGTTTTCATGATTGCATCCTCGCCCCGAAAGTCGTTCGTTCCTGACGCTGGGTTCAAGCAGCCTGCGCCGTCTGTCCCAAGTCCAGCATGCGGTCGATATCCAGGATGACCAGAAGGCGCTCCTTCAACCGATGAACGCCGCGACTGACCACCGCCCACCGCGGATCAAGGTTGATCGGGTTTGGTTCGAAAGTGTTTGAGGCAAGCTTCAGAACTTCCCCAACCGAATCGATTATCAATCCGAACGCTTCGCCGTTGCGTTCGACGCCAACGGCCATCGCCGCTCTGACATGGTCTTCCCGCGGCGCCAGCCCGAGCCGACTGCGCGCATCGATTGCGGTGACAATGCGACCGCGCAGGTTCAGCACGCCAGCAATTTCAGGCCGTGACAGCGGCACCGGGGTGATCGAATGGACTGCAAACACATCCTGGATGTCGGTTACTGACACCCCGAATGTCTGCGATCCGATCGACAGCGTTACATACTCGCGTGTGTTGTCATGGGCGGCGCTCATGCGGCGGCTCCTTGTTGCGACATCATGGTGTCAAGGGCGGCTATCAGAGCCAGGCGGTCGGTCTTGGCGACAGCAGAAACCGCGCCCGACGGGGCGTCGTTCGTCAGGACCAGGCGTGGGCACTCGGCCAGGCGTGGATCGGCAGACGTAAGCTTTGCCACCTCCGCTTCGGTCTCCGAATCCGTCAGCATGACATCGAACTGTATGCCGGCGGCTATCAGTTTCTGCGCGGCTTCCGGACCCTCCACCGCCTCCACGTCATAACCGGCCGCCATCAGAAGCGGCTGCAACATCGAACGGAAGAACGGGTTCGGATCGATGAGGAGCGCGCGCGTGCGCACCATTGCCTGTTGCGCTGGCTCATCCCTGAACCAGCTCGGGTCGGCAAGCCTCAGGAAGTGGGCCGTGTCGAGCACGTCTGTGGCGGCTCCTTTGAGCACAGCCGTACCCAGCAGACCCGGACGTTCAGACGTCAGACCGAATTCTAGTCGTTCATACACAATGTCCACGATCTCGTCGACGGCAAGTCCCATGAGCTTGCGACCCTGTGTGAAGACCAGGATCGGCTGTTTGCCCTCAGTGCGGATCTCGCCATCGGGGGCTGCGCAGGTGATCGGCATCAGCTTGCCGCGATACTGCAGAACCAGGCGCCCGTCTGCCCGCTCGATCTGGGAAACAGGGATTTCCTCAAGTCGTGTGACAAGCGACAGAGGCACAGCCTTCGGTTCCGGGCCGCCGGCGCGGAACAGCAGAAGGCTCTGGCGCTCCTGGCTTTGTGCGCTGGCCGCTGCAGCCTGCTCCTCGCGCAGGGCGTCTCCCGCCAGTGCGCCCACATTCTGCGAAACGCCGTTGGGATCGACGATCATGATGACTGTGCCATCACCCAGAATGGTGGCGCCGGACAGCATGCGCAGGTCACGCAGCAGTGAAGACAACGGCTTGACGACGATTTCTTCTGTATCGAAGACGTCATCGACAACCATTCCGAACTGCTGGCCGCCCGCCTGCATCACTATGACGAAGGACGTCCCGCGCTGGGCTGCGCCCCCAAGGCCAAGCACATCCGCAAGCTCCACAAGCGGCAGGAGCCGGTCGCGCAGTCGCAGGACCTTCGTGTTGTTGATCGTCTCGACCTGATGCTGGCAGCCCTTGCCGGTGCGCACCAGCTCAACCACGCTCGACTGCGGCACAGCAAAGCGGGACTTGCGCGCACCGACGATCAATGCGGACACGATCGCCAGCGTCAGCGGGATCTTGATGGTGAAGGTTGTCCCCCTGTTGGGGGCGGAGGTCAGGTCGATTGTGCCCCCTATCGCCTCAACATTTGTGCGCACGACATCCATGCCGACGCCGCGCCCCGACATGTTGGTGACCTGGGCCGCGGTTGAGAAACCGGGAGCGAAGATATGGCGATGAATCTGCGCATCAGTCATCGCCATTGCGTCGGCATGACTGGCCAGGCCCTGTGAGATGATCTTTTCACGGATGCGCACCGTGTTCAGACCGGCGCCGTCATCTGCGATCTGGATGATGATATGTCCGCCTTCGTGATAGGCGCGCAGATTGATCACTCCCGTCTCGGGCTTGCCTTTCGCCGCCCGGTCGGCCGCGCTTTCCAGGCCATGATCGCAGGAGTTGCGGATCATATGCGTCAGCGGATCCTTGATCAGCTCCAGAACCTGGCGGTCGAGCTCCGTCTGCTCGCCCTCCATCCGCAGCTCGATCTTTTTCTTCAGATCGTGTGCGGCGTCCCGCACGATCCGCGGCAGCTTCTTCCAGGCGTTGCCGATCGGCTGCATGCGCGTCTTCATCACCGCGTCCTGCAGTTCGGCAGTAATGTTCGAGAGCCGCTGCAGGGGGGCCTTGAACTCGCTGTCATCGAGTTGGCGCACCATCTGTAGCAGCTGGTTGCGGGTGAGCACGAGCTCGCTCACCGTCGTCATGAGGTTTTCAAGGACATCCACGGTCACGCGGATGGTCTGACTGGCGATCGCGCTCTCGCTGCTGCGCGCGCCGCGAGCAAAGTCCTCTTCCTCGCCCGTATCGGCGGCGGGGACAGCCGATGACACGCCTGGCAGGTTTGCGCCTGGGCCAACGGCGGACTGAAACGCCGCCTCGAGCTCGGCCAGACTGACCTCGCCCGGCCGGAGCGCGCGCCCGAGGTCTGCGTCCCAGCGTATGCCGAGCGCCTCGGCTTCCTCGCGCGACTTCGGCTCGCCCAGAACCGCGCTCTGGATGGGGGCGGCCGGTTCAGGCTTGGAAGCAACCTTGACAGGCGTCGCGGCCTGGTGCGCGGCTGGCGCCGCGCTTTCCATGCCGCCGCAGGCCGCAGCCTCAAGTCGCGCGATCAGCGGGCGGTCGTGACCGCTCGGTTCAGCGCCGGCGGCCTCCAGCCCCTGCAGGATTTCCTTAATGCGATCAATGGCTTCAAGGACCAGCGTCACAGCATCGGCTGTAACCGGCAATTCGCGGTCGCGGAACTTGCCGAGCAGGGTTTCGCCGGCATGCGCCACCGCCTCCAGACGCGGCAGACCGAGAAAACCGCATGTGCCCTTGATCGTGTGGACCAGGCGGAAAATGGCGTTCAGCGTTTCCTGGTCGTTAGGGTCTTGCTCGAACCGCACAAGCTCTGAGTCGATAACTTCAAGACTTTCAGCGGTTTCCGTCAGGAACTCGGACAGAAGATCATCCATGGCGCAGAAACACCCCAGTGCCGCTGCTGGCCACCTACGCCAGCACACTCGGGGACAATATCACCCGGCAACTCTGAAGATCACGTTAGCGCCTGCAGCCGCGATTCACCGCCAGGCGGCCAACGGAGGCATCGACGACAGGATGCTCTCGACATTGCCGCCCGTTTTTAGCCCAAACGTGGTGCCGCGGTCATAAAGCAGATTGAACTCGACATATCGCGATCGCCACTTCAGCTGATCTTCGGCGTCGTCCGGGGTCCACGCCTCGCCCGCCCGTCTGGCCGCGATGATTGGATAGATGTCCCGGAACGCCTGGCCTACGGCTTTCGTGAAATCAAAGTCCGCTTCCCAGTCGCCGGTGTTGTGGTGGTCATAAAAAATGCCGCCTACCCCGCGATGCTCGCCGCGATGGGGCAGGAAGAAGTATTCGTCAGCCCAACGGGCGTATTTGTCATAATATGCGCCGTCGGCCGCGTCACAGACCGCTTTGAGGGCGGCATGAAAGTCTGACGCGTCGGGGTTCTCCCGGTCACGGTGCAAGGTGAACATCGGGTTCAGGTCGGCCCCGCCCCCGAACCACCACTGGGTGGTGACGATCATTCGGGTGTTCATGTGAACGGCAGGAACCCGCGGGTTTCTCGGGTGAGCAATCAGGCTTATGCCGGAGGCCCAGAAGCGCGGATCCTCTGCGGCTCCCCTGACCTGCCTGGCGAAGTCAGGGCTGAAGGTTCCGAACACCGTCGAGGTGTGCACGCCGGCCTTCTCGAAAAAACGACCACGCAGCATTCCCATGACGCCGCCGCCCTGGTCTTCCCCGTTGGGCCCGGGCGCCCGGGTCCAGGGCGCGGTTTCAAAGCGACCTGGCTGTCCGGGGTACAGATCCGCCGGTGCGCTGTCCTCCAGGGCGTGAAACGCCTCAAAAATGGAGTTGCGCAGGCTCTCAAACCACGCGCGGGCGTGCGCCTTGCGGCCCTCCAGATCGACTGTCTGCGCCACGTCTCAGTACACCCGCGCTTTGGGAGCTATGTAAGTAATATCGTTGGTCATAGTGTAGGCGTGGACAGGGCGGTAGTCGATGGTGACCTTGCCTTTGGTTGCGTCGAACCAGGCCAGCGTATGCTTCATCCAGGCGGTGTCATCGCGATCGGCGAAGTCTTCCCGGGCGTGGGCGCCCCGCGATTCGGTGCGGTTGAGCGCGCCATTGATGGTCACCGCCGCCTGACAGATCAGATTGTCGAATTCCAGGGTCTCGACAAGATCTGTGTTCCAGATCAGCGAACGGTCGCGCAGGCCGATGTCGGACGCGCCGCGCAGCACCAGATCGATCCTGTCCACGCCGGCCTGCATCAGGGGGCCGTCACGGAACACCGCGCAGTGGCGTTGCATGGCGTCCTGCATGTCCGCTCGCAGCTTCGCCGTCGGAGTTGACCCTTGCGCATGGCGGAACCGATCGAAGCGCGCAAGATGACTGTCGCCGGCATCGCTCGGAAGTTCCGCCTGCCGGGCCCCTGGCTCGAGGATCTGCGCGCACCGCAAACCGACGGCGCGACCGAACACCACGAGGTCAATCAAAGAGTTGGATCCAAGCCTGTTAGCGCCGTGAACGGACACGCACGCCGCCTCGCCAACCGCCATGAGGCCGGGCGTCACATGGTCCGGATCTGCGCCGACCTTGGTGAGCACTTCTCCGTGATAGTTCGTGGGTATTCCTCCCATGTTGTAGTGCACGGTCGGCAGTACGGGGATCGGTTGCCTGGTGACGTCCACGCCTGCAAAGATCTTGGCGCTTTCCGAGATGCCCGGCAGGCGCTTGTGCAGCACCTCGGGCGAGAGATGGTCCAGATGAAGGAAAATGTGATCCTTTTTGGGGCCAACGCCGCGCCCGGCGTTGATCTCCATGGTCATCGCCCGAGACACGACATCGCGCGAGGCCAGATCCTTCGCGCTCGGCGCGTATCGCTCCATGAAGCGTTCGCCTTCGCTGTTGGTCAGGTACCCGCCCTCTCCGCGCGCACCCTCCGTGATCAGGCAGCCTGCGCCGTAGATGCCAGTCGGATGGAACTGCACGAACTCCATATCCTGCAAAGGCAAGCCTGCGCGCAGCACCATGGCGTTGCCGTCTCCGGTACAGGTGTGGGCGGAGGTGCAGGAGAAATAGGCGCGGCCATAGCCTCCGGTCGCCAGCACGACCATCTGAGCCCGAAAACGGTGCAACGCCCCAGTGTCGAGTTGCCAGGTCGTCACGCCGCGGCAGCGCCCGTCTGAGTCCATGATGAGGTCAAGGGCGAAGTGCTCAATGAAGAAGGCGACGTCGTGGCGCAGCGATTGGCCGTAAAGGGTGTGCAGGATCGCATGGCCGGTCCTGTCGGCCGCCGCGCAGGTGCGCTGGATCGGGGCCTCGCCAAAGTTCCGGGTCATGCCGCCAAAGGCGCGCTGGTAGATTTTGCCTTCTTCCGTGCGGGAGAAGGGCACCCCCCAGTGCTCGAGTTCGTAGACGGCGGCGGGGGCGTTCCTGCACAGGTACTCAATGGCGTCCTGATCCCCCAGCCAGTCGGCGCCCTTGACGGTGTCGTACATATGCCAGCGCCAGTCATCCTCGCCCATGTTTCCAAGCGACGCTGAGATGCCGCCCTGAGCGGCGACGGTGTGACTGCGGGTCGGGAAGACCTTGGAGATGCAGGCTGTCTTCAGCCCGGCCTGTGCGCAGCCGAGCGCCGCACGCAAACCTGACCCGCCGGCGCCGACGACAACGACATCAAAGGTGTGATCATTCCAACGATAGGCGGCCATGGGCTCAGTATGCTCCGAAGCTGATCCGGGCGGCTGCAAAGGCGCCGCCCACAATGGCCGCGATGGCCGCAAAGTTGACGAAAAGCAGCAGGGCGGCCTTGGTGACGGGCCGCGTGATGTAGTCCTCGATCACGACCTGGACGCCGAGGCGCGCGTGGTGAAACGCAACTCCTAGGAACAGGATCACCGCCAGGGCGTTCCACGGCTGCGCCATCCACGCCAGAATGTCGGCGTAGGGTCGTTGCGTCACCGTCACCAGGGACCAGGCGATGTATGGACTGAGCAGCAGGAGGGCGATCGCGCTTGCGCGCTGCTGGACGAAATGCCCCGCTCCAGTCCTGGCGGCCCCCAGTCCCCGGACGCGTCCGAGCGGCGTGCGCAGCGATGATGTTTCAGGTCCGCTCATCCGATGACTCCCGCGACCGACAGCACAACCAGAGGGGCGGCGAACCCCCAGATGATCATCACCCATGACCACGCCTTGGCGACGCCCGGGCTGAAACCGGCGCCGGCGTCCCATACGAGATGGCGCAGCCCGGAGGCCATGTGGAAGGCCAGCGCGACCCCCCACAGGTAGCCCAGGACCTTGCCCGGCGGCGAGCCGAAGAACTGCGCGAATGCGCCGTGCCAATCCTCGCCGCCGACCAGCGCCCAAAGCCACGCGGTCATCACCGCGGCCCCCATCGCAAGTCCGACCCCCGTGGCGCGGTGCAGGATGGATGTCGTCATGGTGATGTGCCAGCGCCAGACCTGCAGATGCGGCGACACAGGACGTGCTGGCGACCGGTTACTCACAGCCATAGTGACCCCAAAGCATGACAAACACCGGAGTCGTTGTATGAGCCGAGGATCGGGTGTCAAGGAATGCGGCGCGCTGCATTGCTGCGCCGCGGTTGGGCGAGGGGCCCCGAGAGACGCGCCCCGCGCTGTCGAGACGGCGCCCGCAGGGGTGCGTTGTGGCCGTGTGGCCCGGTCCGTCGGGGCCAGCGCAGCTGCACGCAACCTTGACGCAGGCGGGCCTCGTCAATAGCTGAGGGGCATGGCCCTGCGCGAAATCCTCACCGTACCCAATCCGATACTTAAGGAAGTGTCAGCGCCTGTGGCGTCTGTCTCGGATGAGATCCGCGCGCTTATGGATGATATGCTGGCGTCAATGTACGCCGCCCCGGGCATAGGCCTTGCGGCGATCCAGGTGGGTGTGCCGTTGCGCGTCATCGTCATGGACCTTGCCCGTGAGGGAGAGGCGCCGTCGCCGCGCTTCTTCGTGAACCCCGAGATCCTCGAGGCGTCCGCAGATACGGCGCCTTACGAGGAGGGCTGCCTGTCGGTGCCGGAGGTTTATGACGAGGTGCAGCGCCCGGCCCGGGTCAGGCTGCGGTATCTGGACTATCACGGCAATGAAGTCGTGGAGTGGGCGCAGGGCCTCTACGCGGTCTGCATCCAGCACGAGATGGATCATCTGAACGGCGTGCTGTTTATCGACCATCTGTCCCGCTTGAGGCGCATGCGCGCCGTTGACAAGGCGCGCAAGGCAGTGCGCGAGCGCGCTTTGGAGCGGACCTGATCCAGTCATCTCCGTCCGGAGCGCGCGCCGGAAGCGCGCGCCCCCTCGCGCGATTGGGAGGGCTCATTGGGGCCGCTGTGTCGTCTATTGTCGCAGGGGGGACTCTCCCAGGGGAGGGCTCTCCCAGGTTGCTCTTGGAGGGCGCTCTCTCCGGGTGGTCTCATGGGCGAACTCCGGCGTCAGGCGGACCGGCGGGCTTCTTGCGTCAGACCCCCACAGGCCCCGGGCGACAGAAATGCTTAACAAGCATTCGCCAATTGCAGCAGTGCCTTCACGCGGGATTGAAACAGATCTGCCATGCTCCCCGTGGTTGATGCTGTCACTCTGACGCGCGCAAACGTGACGCTTGTCCGCGCCCAGGCGACCTGCTGACCTGTCTGGAGTCATTTCATCCGTGTGGACCTTCCGGTGATGCGCCGCCACGCCGCCCCCTGGATGCTGCGACGCGCGTGCTGCGCTCTGGCCGCCGCGCTCGTCAGCGCCTGCGCGAGCGGGCCGCCGGCGCCTGTCAGGTATGGCGGGGAGGCGCCGGATTTCCGAGCGACGCCGGTCGCGCCGCCTCAGCCGCCCCCGCCTGCTTTCGACTCCCTTGCACCGCGCATCGTTGATCCGGGCGCCCAGCTGCAATGCGTCCCCTACGCCCGCGCGCACTCCGGCGTTCAGATTTTCGGGGACGCCAACACCTGGTGGCGTCAGGCGGCAGGCCGCTACCCGCGCTCCGGGACGCCGGCCGAGGGAGCCGTGCTTGTGGTGAAAGGCTATCAGACGGATGCGCGCGCCCATGTCGCGGTCGTCCGCCGGATACTGTCCGATCGCCACATCGTCGTGGACCACGCCAACTGGCTGAATGGCGGCGAAATCAGTGTCGATGTCCCGGTGCTTGATGTCTCGCCGGAGAACGATTGGTCCCAGGTTCGGGTATGGCACGTTCCCGGGCGACATTGGGGGGGGCGGATCTACACGGTTCAGGGCTTCATTTTCCCGATGGGCGGGCTTCTGACATCTGCGCCAGGCGCGCCGTCCGGGGCCGGAGGCCGCTAGCTCCGCGGTCTCTGCGCACGGTTTGAGCGGTCTCTCCGGCCCTGGCGCGCAAGCGCAAGGCCCGCACCGACACCGGGTGATTGCAGTCATCTGGCGCCGCGCTGGCGCCTGCTCACAGCCCTGGTGGTTGCGCCCCGGTGTGTCGGCCGGGGCGCCCGAAGGTCACGCGGGTCTTGCCGCACACGTGTCTCCCCAAGCGCCGAAGGAAATGTCACAACAGTCACGAATACGGCTCCCGGAGGAGATCCATGGCCATGCGCGCTGTCCTAGCCGCCGTCAGTCTTTGTGTTCTCGCGGCCTGCGCCAGCACGCCCACTGCGCCGCCCGCCCAGCCGAGCGCGCCGACAGCGCCCCCCGCGACCGCACCCCCGCCAGCCATTACATTCGAGCTTGCTCCGGCGCGCTTTCACGAACTTCCCGGCTGGTCACAGGCTGATGCGCAGCCAGCCCTCGCCGCCTTCAAACGCTCTTGCGCCCGATTGCGCGCCCGCCCTGCGGATGCGGCGCTGGCCGGCTCTGCGCGCTATGGCGGCGCCGTCAAGGATTGGTTGCCTGCCTGCGCCGCCGCAGACGCCGCCGCTCCGGCGCAGGCGCGCGCGTTCTTTGAGGCTAACTTCCGGCCCTACGCGGTAACCAGCCGCCATGGCGAGGCCAAGCTCACCGGCTATTATGAACCGGTGTTTGAAGGCCGGCGCGCCCCGGAAGGACGTTTCACCGAGCCGCTCCTGGCAAAACCGACCGACATGCTTGCAATCGACGTATCAGAGTTCGTGAAGGCCCTTGAAATTCCAGCTGACCGCGCGCCGCGCGGCGTTTGGCAGGGCAAGGTCATTGGTGGGCGGATCATACCCTATCCTGCTCGCGGCGAACTCAGTCCAACCCCAGCCCAGGTGCTTGCCTACGCCCATCCCGCGGATCTCTATGACCTGCAGGTACAGGGCTCTGGTCGTGTGACGTTTCCCGACGGCGGGCAGTTGCGGGCGGCATGGGACGGCCAGAACGGGCGCAAGTGGAACTCCATCTTTCGCACGCTGCGCCAGCGTGCGTTGATCCTTGGGGCGCTCAACAAGAATACCGTGCGGGCCTGGATGGACAGCGCAGATCCTGCGCTGGTGCGTGAGGTCATGAACACGGATCCAAGCTATGTATTCTTCAATCTTGAACCGATCGATGATCCCCTTGCAGGCCCGCGCGGCGCGCAAGGCGTCAATCTCACGCCCATGGGCTCGATTGCGGTCGATCCCGCATATCATCCCTATGGCGCGGTCCTGTTTGTTGATGCGGTCGGGCCTTTGGCGAATGGCGACAGCGGACCGTTCAGCCGCCTGCTCATCGCCCAGGACACCGGCGGCGCGATTCGCCGTGGACCTCTGCGCGGTGATGTGTTCTTCGGCGTCGGCGAGGACGCGCACGCTTTGGCGGCGCGGATGAACGCACCGGCGCCGCGCTGGTGGACGCTGTTGCCGAACACGCTCTCGCCTCCCGGTCCGGCTGACATCCCGGTGGCGCTTATCACGCCGTCTCGGGCAGGATAGTCGCACTTATTCGCGGTCGAGCGCCATGCGTTCGCGCCGAAATCCTGCCCCAGTTTCCAGCGCATCCAGTTCACGGGCATAGCGATGCCCGGCATAGACAGCCGCGGCGATGACGCCTGGCCCGAAGCAATCGCCGATGCGCGTGACATTGCTTCGTCCAGTGGCGCGCAGCGCGTGGTAAAGTTCGTCATTGGGCAGTCTTGAGGTGACCAGAACGATTGTCGTTGCACTGATCGTCTTGATGCGTCCGGTGAACACGCATGCCAGGTCTGCCTCGCCAGGACGCACAGCCGCGAGGCGAAGGTTGGCGTCGAGGCGCACGCCGGCCTCCAGGATTCGTGTCTGGATAGCGTTCTGTTCAAGCGTATGACGGGTCCAGTAGGACACCAGGGGCGCGGGCGTGGCGAGACGGACATCATTGCCCTGCGCGGCAAGCAATTCGGCCAGCACGCCGCCGAGGTAGTAGTGGTCATCGTCAAAGATGAGCACTTGCCCCTGTGGACGCTGACCTGCCATGATGTCATCGGGCGTCAGCACCACGGCGTTCGACAGTCCTGGAACCTCTGTCTTGATGGTGCGTCCGAAGCCGTCGCGCCGCCAGGAGGCCCCTGTTGCGATCGCCACATGGTCAGCCTCAAACGCGGCGATATCAGCCGCCTGCAGGCGACTTGCGGGATACAGCGACGCGTTCGGGTGGCGCTCAAGCATGAACAGGCGATGATCCGCCACGCGCCGCCAGCTCGCCAGACCAGGCAGCCTGCTCTCCAGCACGGCTCTCCCGCCCAACGTCTCGCGTGCATCTGCAAGCGTCACCGCATAGCCCCGCTCGCACAGAGCCTTTGCAGCCTCAAGGCCGGCTGGTCCTGCGCCTGCGATCAGCACGCTGTGCGAACGTCCCTTCTTCGCGATCCGTTCCGGATGCCATCCCCTGCGCCACTCCTCACCCATCGTTGGATTCTGCGTGCATCGTATCGGCGAGATCGTGTTATCGCTCGCTGCACAGATGTTGCACCCGATGCACTCACGGATCTCCTCAATCCGGTTTTCCTGGATCTTGCGCGGCAAGAATGGATCCGCGATTGAGGGCCGCGCCGCGCCGATCAGATCGAGAACGCCTGTTTTGACCTGACGCACCATCGCGTCTGGCGAGGTGAACCGTCCGACCCCCACCACAGGCTTGGTCGTCAGTTTCTTGACAAAGGCGACGTGGCGCTCCTGGAAGCCTTCTTCGGCAAAGCGCGCCGTCGCGCTGTCGTTGGACCAATCCGAGATGTTTACATCCCACAGGTCCGGCAATTCCGCGAGCAGCGCGATCACGTCGTGCGCTTCATTCCGGCTTCCTGCACCCTGCGGGCCAAGCAGATCGTCGACAGCGAGGCGCACCGCCACCGCGCACGTGTCCCCAACCGCATCCTTCGTGTCTTCGATCAATTCGCGAAGCAGTCTCGCGCGGTTCTCCAGGCAGCCTCCGTATTCATCGGTGCGGTGATTATGCCTGCGCGACAGGAAATGCATCGGCATGCCCAGGTCATGTCCAGCGTAGACATAGACAATGTCAAAGCCGGCCCTGCGCGCGCGCAAGGTCGCAGCGCGGTGCCAGGCGCGCAAATCTTTTATGTCCTGCTTGTCGATGGCGCGCGCCTGGATCGGGTCGTCGGTTGTGACCGGCGTATGGGAGGGGGCGAACGGGACTTCCCGGCTGTAAAGATTTGCCGTTGCAGCGCCGTTGAACATCAGTTCTATCCCGGCGAGCGCCCCATGCCTGTGCACGCGTTCCGTCATGAGGGCGAGCGGCGCGATGTCAGCGTCGTCCCAAAGCCGTCCTTGCGCCGAAGGGCTAATCTCAGAGAACGGCGAGATCTCGACCTCTTCGGTGCAGACAACCCCCCAGCCACCCTCGGCCTTCACTTCACGCAGGCGGGCCAGCGCGGCAGGGTGAAGCCTTCCCATGCCCGTGCAGTGGGGAACCTGATAGAACCGGTTGGGGGCCGTCTTGGGCCCGATCCGCACCGGCTCAAACAAGATAGCGTATCGCGGGTCGATCATGGCCCCACACAGCCCCGGTCGAAGGTGGTTTTCAAGAGTGCTTGCGCTAGGTTTGTTCTCGCTCCCCGCTGCGTTCGCAGCTAAGGACGACGCAGACACAGGAGAACCAGGAATGGCCGAAATGAACCGCCGATGGAAGCTGAAGACACGCCCGCAGGGCATGGTGCAGGCAGAAAACTTCGAGTTGGTCACTGAGCCGGTTCCGCAGCCAGGAGAAGGGCAGTTTGTCGCACGGGTGCTGTATCTGTCGTTTGATCCGACGCAGCGCGGCTGGCTGATTGATGCGCCAAGCTATCTCCCGCCTGTTGGGATCGGCGAAGTGATGCGTGCGGGAGCCGTCGCACAGGTGGTGGCGAGCGCGCATTCTCGCTTCAAGGTCGGCCAGTTGGTGCAAGGCACATTCGGCTGGCAGGACTACGCAGTGTCGGACGGCGCGACCGCAACCGGCCCGGTCACCCATCTCGCGCCTGGCGTGAGGCCTGAACACGCCCTCGGTGTCTTCGGCATTACCGGATTGACGGCGTATTTCGGTCTTCTGGAGATTGGCCGGCCCGAGCCGGGCGATACGGTCCTGGTGACCGGGGCGGCCGGAGCGACCGGCTCGGTCGCTGGTCAGATTGCGAAACTGAAAGGATGCCGCGTCATCGGCACCGCCGGCGGCCCGGAGAAGTGTCGCTGGGTCAAGGAGGTCGCTGGTTTCGACGACTGCATCGACTACAAATCGGAAGATGTGTTCCACCGGATGAAGGCGTTCGCACCGAAGGGTTTCAACATCTATTTCGAAAATGTTGGAGGTCCGATATTTGACGCCGGTCTGATGAACCTTGCGATGCGGGCGCGTGTTGTCCTGTGCGGCGGCATCTCGAACTACGACGACATGGCCAACGCCTACGGGCCGAAGATGTACATGAACCTCGTCGTCATGCGTGCCCGCATGGAAGGTTTCATCGTGCTTGATTACGCTGCGCGTTTCCCTGAGGCGGTCAAGCAGCTGGCCGCCTGGGTCGCCTCAGGCGAACTGAAAGTCGCGGAGGATCTCCAGGAAGGCCTGGAAAACGCGCCGGCGACCCTGCAGCGGCTCTTCCGTGGTCAGAACCTGGGCAAGCAGCTGCTCAAGGTTGCTGATCCGCCGCTGCCGACCGCAGTCTAGACGGCGGTTTGGGCTGCGCTGTCAGCTGTCGCGCAGGATGACGCTCCAGGCTGCGCTGTATTCGCCATCGAGAAGGTCTGCGCCCCGCATCAGCACGACCAGACGCTCGGTGCGCGTCCACAAGGGCCAGCCAAGTTCGTGCGGTGTCACCTGCAACACGACGCGCCAGTCTTCGGGTCCGCCGGAAACTGCGGGCGCGCGTGCGTGCGCAATGTCCTGCGCCGCGCGCGCGCCGCAGCTGCGCGATGATCCGCCGAGCTGCAGCAAGACCGGTTGTCGCAGTGTGGCCAGCGCGGCCTCGTTACTCTCTTCAATCTGACGCGCTGCATCCGGAAAGTGGGGCGCAATTGCCCGACGCCAGACTGGCGAGGCGGCGTCAGGCAGGTCAAAATGCGGCCGGGCCACAACATCCGTCGCGGGAAAGCGGGCGCGCACGATGATGTCGGGGGGTCGTTCCCTTGGTCTTGCCATGCGCCCTGGCCCGGCGTCATGCACGAGCCGCCATGCGGACACGCCAGCGCCGTCTGTGGGCGAGGAGGCGTGCGCAACGTCACAGAAGTAGCACAGTCTGCCATGGTCCGGCAGCGGAAGATCATGCAGGCCGACACACTCGCCCAGGTCAATCTGCGCCACGAAGTCGAGGGCGGCCCGGCCGTGCCGCCGCACTGGTTCCGGGTCTTCTGGCGTAGGTGTGCGGGTCGGCCAATCGAGTGCGTCCGATAGGTCCGGCAAGCCACCCAGGCGGGACCCGCCTATGCGCGGTTGACCGCCGGGCGCGAAGAGCGCCGCCGGGCGGATGTAGATCGCCAGCCGCGACGCAGCCGCGGGCGCCGTCCGCATCAGTGCATCCGCGAGCGCGGCGCGCGACGCCGTCATGCGACCGCGTGCTGCGCCGGGGATGCGCGGTTCAGTGTTTGAAGTCGTGTGATCGCCGCATGCGCGTCCGACATGATCTCCGCAATGATATCCGCCGCAGGCATCACCTTCTTCACGCCTCCGGCGGACTGGCCCATGGCGAAACAGGACTTGTCCGGGTCGAGACCTTCGATCTGCCCGCCAATGCCGCCCATGGCGTTGTTCTGCAGCGAGATCGCGGCCTGCACGGGGAATGGCTTGATATCCTGCGGGCGGCTCTCCCAGTCCTGTGTCCACTTGTTCTGCTTCACGCGCATGGGTTTGCCTGAATAAGAGCGGGTGCGCACGGTGTCTTCATCCGACGCTTGAATGATCGCGTCACGATACATCGCTGCGGCATGGGACTCGGTGGATGCGATGAACCGTGTTCCCATCCAGACCGCCTGCGCACCCAGCGCGAGCGCTGCAGCCAGTCCCCGCCCGTCATAGATCCCTCCAGCGGCCGCGACCGGGATTGAGACGGCCTGCACTGCCTGGGCTACGAGCGGAAACGTGCCGACAAGGCCGGTATGTCCCCCCCCCTCCGAGCCCTGGCAGATCACGGCGTCGCAGCCGGCCTCCTGCGCCTTGGTCACGTGCCTGACAGCCCCGGTGACCACCATCACCTTCAAGCCTGCGCCGTGCAGCTTATCGATGATGGATTGTGGGACCCCAAGGCCCGCGATGAACGCTGTCGCGCCCTCGTTGATGATGACATCGACCGCGTCCTCCAGGCTTGAGGGAATTGCGGCGAGGAGGTCCACGCCGAATGGGCGGTCCGTCAACTGGCGTACGCGGCGCATGTTGTCCCGGATCTCGTCCGGGTGGCGTCCCGCCATCCCAAGGCAACCATACCCGCCGGCGTTCGAGACCGCAGCGCAGACGTCCGCATAGCTCACGCCGCCCATGCCCGCGAGCATGATCGGGTGCTCGATTTCGAGCATGTCGCATAAGGGCGTTCGCAAAGACATCGCCGTTTCTCCCATGTCCGGTGCGCCAGCGTGGCCGATCGGTGTGGCGCGTCAAGTCCCGCCCGCCACCGCGTTAGGGCGAGGAAATGATCGCCATCAAGCGATCGTAGTGTTTGGCGCTCGCCCGCGCCCTGCAGGCATGGTAGGCGGCGCGCTCCTCTGGCTTGCCTGGCGCCACCGCGCCGCATTTGCCGAAGTCATAGGCGAGCCAGCCGTTGGCGTCCTCCCATGCCATTTTCATGGCTTCAGCAGCGCCTGCGGCTCTGACTTTTTCCATGGCGAGGGGCGCCGTCAAAAGACGCAAGGCGTCCCAGTTCTTCTCAACCAGCTTGAAACAGTCTGCCTTTGGTTCGCCGACTGCATCCTGGGGACAGGTTTCCAGTCCCACCCCATCAGCATAGGCTGGTCCATAGCGCATGCGTTGAACATGGGTCATGGCCGCAGCGGTCTTGCGCATGGCGTCCTGCAGGCAAATGACCCGCTCGGCATCCGTCTTTGGCTCGCCGCCTGCGCAGCCGCCGCGTCGCACAAGATAGTAGCCCCATGTGGATTTCAGGCCGGACGCAATGGGAGAGGGCGTCTGCGCGGCCGCCAGCGCAGCGAACACCCCGGCGGTCGCTGCGTCGAGTTGCCGCAACTGAGGATGCGCGCAGATCGTCTGCTCATTGACATGCGCATTGCGTGCAAGTCCGGCGCAATCAAGGGCGATGAATGCATCGGCCTGGGACGCGCCCGGCGAGAGGGAGGCCGCCTTGTCGCCTGACGCGGGCGAACTGTCGCACGCGACGAGCACGGCAAGGAGACAGAGTGCAGGGATCGCTTTCAGCATGCCTGGCACTCTACCAGTCGCGCGCGGCTTGCAAAGCTCCTCCATGTACGCCCCCCGGGACGCCTGCCGCGCTGTGCGCATCCTGAAGGGCTACATTTTGTCGGGCGACTCAATTCCCAGCAGCGACAGGCTGACCGAGAGCTGGTTGAGCGTGGCGATGGACAGGCTGAGGCGGGACGATGCGAGCTGTGCATCAGGCTCCCCGAGAATCTGGCATGCGCCGTAAAATGCCGAGAACGCTTGGGCCAGACTGTAGGCGTGCTCTGCGATCAGATGCGGAGCGCGTTTTTCGTATGCGCCCGCCAGGGCGGCGTCGAAGCCGTCAAGCATCAGCGCGAGATCGCGTTCAGCCTTCGTCGTGATGGCGATCGCTCCGCCCTCAAGTTTTTGCACGCGAGCTTTGCGCAGGATGGATCGGATCCGCACCACAGCATACAGAAGATAGGGGCCTGTTTTGCCCTCAAAACTCGTGAAGCGCTCGAGGTCAAACACGTAGCTCGTGCCGCGGAAGTTTTGCAGGTCGGCGAATTTCAACGCGGCCACGCCAACCTTGTCTGCTATGGCGCGGCGTTCCTCCACCGGCAGGTCCTGCCCGATGCCTGCCTCGGCGCAACGTGTCTCGGCTTTCTCGCGCACCATCGCGATCAGATCGGCAAGCTTCAAGACACCGCCTTCCCGGGTCTTGAACGGCTTTCCGTCCACCCCGTTCATGGTGCCAAAGCCGATATGCTCCATCGCAGTCCGGTCCATGTAGCCAGCCTTGGCCGCCGCGCGGAATACCTGCTCAAAGTGGTCAGCCTGGCGTTGATCGACGCAGTAAAGGATCAGATCCGGATTGAAGTCCCGCTTGCGCTGCAGAATTGTGGCGAGGTCGGTCGTGCCATACATGGCCGACCCCTCCGAACTCACCACCAGCAGCGGGGGAATGTCAGGGCCTTGCGTGCCGTCCTTCTTTGACACCAGCCTTTCGTGCACATGCACAACAAGGGCGCCGCCATCTTCGACTGCGAGCCCGCGTGCGCGCAGATCGCGCACCATGTCGTCAATCAGCGGGTCCGCATCGCTCTCGCCGAGCCACAGGTCGAAGCTGACCCCCAGAGCCGCGAAATCTGTCTTTTGGGCGTCCAGCGAGACCTTGCGCATGTGCGCCCAGATCGCGCGATACGGCGCGTGGCCTTTCTGCAGGGCGGCTGTGGCCTTGCGGGCCCGGTCGCGAAATGCGTCATCGCTTTTGGCCCGGGCGGCCAGGTCGGGATACAGCGCCTGGAGGAACTCCATGGAGATCAGCGCATCAACCCGCTTGAGATAATCGACTGCGCCGGAGGCCCAGGCCTTTTCGTCGGGCGGCGCCCCGAGGCGCTCCTCAACCCCCGCGATCAGAAGGCCCATCTGGAAGCCCCAATCGCCAAAATGCGCATCGCCCCAGACCGTATCACCGCGAAAGCGCATCAGCCTCTTCATGCTGTCGCCGATGATCGTCGCGCGCAGGTGGCCCACGTGCATCGGCTTGGCGACATTCGGACCGGCGTAATCGACGACGATGCGGCGCGGCGCTGCGACGCACCCTGCTCCTGCCCGGTCCGGATCACGAGCCACGGCGTCCGCGCGCGCGGCGATGGCCGCATCGCTCACAACCAGGTTCAAGAAACCGGGGCCGGCCGGCTCGATATGGGCGATCGGGCCCTGCGCGCCGATGCGCCCGGCGATCGCCACGGCGATATCGAGCGGCTTGCGTCCAACCGCCTTGGCCGCCGGCATGGCGCCGTTGCACTGGAAATCAGCCTGATCCGGGCGTTGGGCGCGCACAACCCTGCCAAGCGCGGGATCCAAGCCCTCCGCCGCAAAGGCGGCGGCGAGATGCGCCGTCAACACATCTGCGAGCTGGGTCATGGTGGCGTCAGCCCTGCGGGGTAATCAGGAACCGGCGGCCTTCGCGGTTGAACTGCAGCTGTTCGGGCGTCAGGTCGAAGCCGACCAGGATTTCGAAATTCGCCCCTGAAATCTGGTCGCTCGCGCGCGGGATTACGATTTCGGAAATCGTCTGACGGCCCGACATCCGTTCCTCGCCGCGGCGAAACTCAACCGGGAGGTCGAAATATTCCTTGCTCACAACCGCGAGGTCGCGGCGGGTCACCGCGACGAAATAGCGGTAGTTGTGTGTTGCACCAGCCGCAGCAGGCCCCCGCCCAAACCCGAAGTCGATGTCGATCTTCATCACGATCGGCTGATCGGCGACGTAGCGGCACAGTCCGGTGACCTTGCGCACCTCCCCCGTGAAGCCGACATTTTCATAGCGCTGGTTGTTGTCCCTGATCTCCACAAGGCGGGCGGCGTCCCACAGGACCCGGGCGGACGGGCAGGGACCGGCGTTGGGCGTGCTGGAGTTGGCCGCATTGCCGGCGCACCCCGCGAGCAGGGCTGCGCAGGCCAGCGCGAGCGAAACGCCTGCGGCCCGGCGGCGCGTACGGGCGGTCCGACCTGCGGGGAGGGCGCCTGACGCAGACTCAGGCGCACCATATGCAGGTTCAGGCGCGGCCGTTGCGGGACCGGACGCAGCTGAATGAGGGGCGAAGAGACGAGCAGGCATGAACGCTCCAACATGCGGCGCGCCGCCGATACCCGGCGCCAGGCCCGACATCCATGGCTGGAACAGGATGGGCCTCGCGACCGCGTCCAGCTGTGATCCGGGCCTTGGCGTGATACAGTTCGCAAGACGCTTGCGCAATCCGCCTGGGCGCCTGAAAGAGCCTGCACCATGAGCCCGCCCGCGGTACGTTCGCTTCGCATCCTTCTGGCAGCCCCGCGGGGCTTCTGCGCCGGCGTTGATCGCGCCATTCAAATCGTCGAACAGGCCATCGCGCGATGGGGCGCGCCTGTCTATGTGCGCCATGAGATCGTGCATAACCGCCATGTCGTCGAGCGTTTGCAGCGGCTCGGCGCCGTTTTTGTGGAGGAACTGGACCAGTGCCCGGATGACCGGCCTGTCATCTTTTCGGCGCACGGCGTTCCGAAATGCGTTCCTGCCGAGGCAGCGCGCCGCAACCTCATCTATGTTGACGCCACCTGTCCGCTGGTCTCGAAGGTTCACGTCGAGGCCCAGCGCCATCATGACGCCGGTCGTGAGATTGTGCTGATCGGTCACGCTGGCCATCCTGAGGTCATTGGCACGATGGGGCAGCTGCCGTTGGGCGCCGTCACCCTGATCGAGACCGTGGAGGATGCGCGCGCGTTCGCGCCGCGCGACCCGGAACGGTTGGCCTTCGTAACCCAGACAACGCTTTCGGTCGACGACACGGCCGCCGTGGTGGGCGCGCTTCAGGCCCGGTTCCCCGCAATTGCGCCTCCGCACAAGGAAGACATCTGCTACGCAACGACGAACCGTCAGCACGCCGTCAAGGAGCTCGCATCGGCATGCGACCTGGTTCTGGTGATCGGGGCCCCGAATTCGTCAAACTCTGTGCGCCTCGTGGAAGTCGCCAGCCGCGCCGGCGCGCGCGAAGCCCGTCTCATCGCCGCAGCGGCCGACGTCGACTGGTCATGGTTCGCCGACGTTGACACGCTCGGCGTCACGGCGGGTGCGAGCGCTCCGGAGGATCTGGTCGAGGAGCTGATCGCCGCTTGCGCGGAAAGGTTCCAGGTTAACGTGACCGAGGTGACTGTGACGCGCGAGGATGTCGTCTTCAAGCTGCCCCGCGTTCTGGCGTCAGACGGGTCGGCACACAGCCCCGCCGGCGCGGCTGCAGGCAGCCAGGACTTCGGATAACGTCGCTGGTGCGATGGCCTTGGCCATGCTGTATCGGACCGCGCCGCCACCTGCGCGGCCTGCGCTGCGGCGCCGGACGCAGCCTCGGTGCTGGACGCTCAGGACCAGAGTGCGCTCAGACGCTCTTCGCCCGTGAACAGCCGGCTCGCCTGGTCAGTCCATCCCTCTCCTTCGTGGAGCACCAGGCCCGGCAGGAGCCGCAGAGGCCCGCGCGATCCCTTTCTGCCGGTCACCAGAACCCGGGTCGCCGGCGCGCCGGCGCGGGCATGTACGCCGAGAACGCTGACGCCGCCGACGCGACCGGCGCACGCAGCGAGTATGTCTGCAAGCCGCTCGGCCCGATGGATCATCGCAATGGCGCCGCCCGGTTGAGCGGCCTTGGCCAGGGCCTTGACCCAGGCATCAACCGGTTTGATGGCCACACGCGCTGCGCGCCGCTCCTCGAGCGGCGGGCGCATCGTCCCACCCTCGAAGTAGGGTGGATTGGCGAACGCGATATCGTAGCGGTTCTCGTGCGTTCGATCGAGCGAGAGGCCGTCCCCTGTAAGCAGTCTGACGCGTCCACCCAGCCCATTCGCCTTGATGTTGCGGTGCGCAAGCTCTGCTGTCGCCGCGTCCTGTTCAACCCCCACGAACGATGCTGCGGGATTGGCGAGTGCGGCCGCGAGCAGCGCGCCGCCGACGCCGCAGCCAATTTCCAGGCCGGCGCCGTGAGGCGGGGCGGTCACTGCGGCGGCGAGCAGCAGGGTATCGGCGTTGACGCGGTAGCCAACCAAAGGTTGGGTGATGCACAGCCGCCCGGCGAGCAGTCGGTCAACCGTTTCAGTCGCCATTCACATACCTCGTACCCGCCGGCCCATCGCAGGCGCTCCGCCCTGGGCGCTCTCATCACCGCGCCAGTCTGCCCCAGGACGCCCAAAGAACCCAGTGGGCTTCCCTGCCCGGGCCTGTGATGGGGCTGCGCTCGGCAGCGAAAGTGTTCAGCTGCGGAGTGGAGAACTTGACCCCTTTCTCACCAACCCCCTATCGTGACGTCATTGGCGGCAGGATATCCCACGACTGCCGCTGAGCGCTGTATGGCGCGCCGCTGCGGCGTCTGGCCGCTTGAGCCGGGCGCTGCGGGCGCGAGATCTGTTTCTTTCGACGGTGCAGCGCCGTCGCCCCTGAGGTGAGCCATCGACGTGCGCGCGAAAGCCGAAGCCATCGCCGAATTGGCCCCTACGCCGCCGGATGAGCTTGCGCGCCTTCTTGAGGGCGATCTCGCTGCAACCAATGCATTGATCGTCGAGCGTCTTGACAGTCCGGTGGGCCTCATTCCCGATCTGGCTGCGCATCTGATCGACGCTGGCGGCAAGCGCCTGCGTCCCATGATCACGCTCGCGGCGGCGGGGCTGTTTGGCCACGCCGGCCGGCGGGCGCATTGCCTCGCTGCGGCCGTGGAGTTCATCCACTCAGCGACCCTGCTGCACGATGACGTCGTTGATGAAAGCGATTTGCGCCGCGGGCGGCTCACGGCGCATCGGATCTGGGGCAATTCTGCAAGCGTGCTGGTGGGAGATTTCCTGTTTGCGCGTTCGTTCAACCTGATGGTGGAGACCGGCGATCTGCGGGTGCTCGATATTCTTGCGCGGGCCGCCAGCGTCATCGCCGAGGGCGAGGTGATGCAACTCGCGGCTGTCCACGATGCGGCGGCGGAACTCGACCACTATCTGCGAATCGTTGACGCCAAGACGGCCGCCCTGTTTGCCGCCGCGGCGCAGGCCGGCGCGGTCGTCTCTGGCGCGGATGCGCGCCAGGAGGCCGCTCTTGAGGCTTATGGCCGCAACCTTGGCCTTGCATTCCAGCTTGTCGATGACGCGTTGGACTACGGCGGCCTTGCTGCAGTCATGGGGAAATCTGCAGGCGACGATTTCCGCGAGGGCAAGATAACAATGCCGGTGCTGATCGCGCGCGAGTCTGCGGATGCTGAGGAAATGGAATTCTGGCGGCGCACCATGGGCGGAGCGCAAAACGCTGGTGATTTCGAGCGTGCGCTGAGCATTCTTGCAGGTCACGATGCGATTGCTGAAACCCTGCGCCGTGCGCAATCCTACGCCGACGCCGCGAAGGCGGCTCTGGCGGACGCACCACGGGGGCGCATTGCAGACCTGCTTGCAGACCTGGCGGATTTCTGCGTGGACCGCGCATTCTGAGGCTCGATGGGCCCATCTCCGGCATGGGGGCTGCGGGGGGGCGCAGCTGCCTGGAAGCCGACCATGCGCAGGTCTCGCCGAGGCAAGCGGGCCAAAGCCT
Organism: Hyphomonadaceae bacterium; assembly: GCA_040381075.1. Classification (GTDB taxonomy): domain Bacteria; phylum Pseudomonadota; class Alphaproteobacteria; order Caulobacterales; family Aquidulcibacteraceae; genus JBEIHX01. The sequence continues at coordinate 146,658 of JBEIHX010000002.1, read as the reverse complement.
GTGAACCGAGGCAGGCGGCTCCAGGCAGCCGGGCGCAGGGATCGGGGCCCATCAGGATTGACCCAGCAGGATTGTGCGACGCAGACGCGGCGCGCTGCTCTGAGCGGTTCCAGCGCCGCGCGCTTGCAGCTGCCGCCAACCGCTTATGGCGGCGAGCCGTGCGCGATGCTGGCCCGCCGGTTGTGGTCTTCACGGCTGGGCAGGCGCTGGCGAGGTCCTGGCGTTGATCGGGTTCCGGGCGGCGGCGGGCAGTTTGCACTCATGTGCTGTGTGCCGGGCGGGTCAGATCGACCGGTTCTGAGGGTGGAGTTGTGAGGGTGTCTTTGTCGCCCGATCGCGCGTGGCAGTCGCTGCTGCGCCATCTGACGCACCTGCTGTGTCGACCGTCTGCAGCAGCATGGCGCGCTGCCGGCGCTGCGGTGGCCTGCGGCGCGAAGCAGATTGGTTCTGCGTTCGAGACGACCCGGCGAGCGTTCCCGCAGGCGGGGGGGCTGCGCGCTTTGCGCCTTGTCGCGGCGGGTGTTGCGGCGTCGGCCTCCGCCGTCATTACCCCGGCGCGGGCCGAGACCTTGACGCTGCTCTACGATGGCGAGGCGTATCGTGTGATTGCGCTGGGAGACGCTTTCCTGAGCGTTCGACTGTACGCCGGCGCCTATACCGCCGAAGGGCAGATACGATCAGCCGGACTTGCCGCGCTGTTTGCGGACACGGATCTGACCGCGCGGGCGAGTGGCCGCCGCCAGAACCAGGGCGTCAGTCCCGAGACCTACGACCTCGATCACTCCTATGCTGGATCGACCCGAAAAATCCAGGTGCGAAAGGACGCAACCGGCGTCGTTGTGCGCGCACACCCTGCCTTTGGGTATGAGGGAGATCCTGCGCCCAGCGAGGCGCACAAACGCGTGGGTCGCGACCCGCTCTCGACCATGATCTCAATGGGGCTGGACGTGGCCGCCACACGCGCCTGTCCGCCGAGCCAACGCGTCTTTGACGGTCGCTATGTCTATGATGTGAGCTTTGACAGGGCAAGGATTGGACACGTCTCCGGTCACGCCTATCAAGGCCCGGTGCTGTCGTGCCGGATGCGTCAGACGCGGATTGCGGGGTACCGCACCCGCTCGGATCTTCTTAAGCGTCTGCCGGATGGTGAGATCACATTTGCCCTGGACGCACATCCTTACTTCGCGCCGCCCTGCAAGGTAGCGGCTGCGACCCCCATCGGCCGCGCCACGATCCGCCTGCGGCGCATCATTCGTGCGCCCTAGTGTCATGACTCTCAAATGACCACCAAGAACTCATGCTGCGGCGTTGTCGTGGGCGGCGCGGGCGCGGCGGATTTTTTCGAGGATTGCTTCGCCTGTCGCCTTCCATCCGTAGGGCTTCGGCGTTTCGTTGCGTTCGGCCAGATAGGCCTTGATATCGGCGACCAGCTCGCCGACCGAAGCGAAACTTCCTGAGCGGATCACGTCAGCGGTCAGGTCTGCGAAGAAGCGCTCGACCAGATTGAGCCAGGAGGAGGATGTCGGCGTGACATGCATCTTGAAGCGGGGATGGCGCGCGAGCCACGCTTTCACGTTCGGATGCTGGTGGGTTGCATAGTTGTCGGCGATCAGGTGCAGATCGAGCTCCTTCGGCGTTTCGCGGTCGATCTGTTTGAGGAAACGTAACCACTCGACGTGCGTGTGGCTGCCCTCTGTGCGCGTGATCAGCTTGCCGGTCGCGGCGATCAGCGCTGCGAATAGGGTAATCGTACCGTGGCGCGTGTAGTCGTGGGTCATCGTCTTGGGTCGCCCCGGCGCCAGAGGCAGGCTTGGCTGGGTGCGCTCAAGCGCCTGACACTGGCTCCTTTCGTCGCAACACAGAACCAGCGCGTTCACCGGTGGATTGAGATAGAGGCCGACCACATCCCAGAATTTTCGTTCAAAGTCAGGATCATTTGAAAGCTTGAAGGTGCGGGTGATGTGGGGCTTCAACTCGTTCTTCGACCAGATCCGCTGCACAGAGCTCGCCGAGACGCCAGAGTGTCGGCTCATGCTGCGTACGCTCCAGCGCTGGCGGTTCGGCGGCGGTCGCGTCACCTCGGTGACGACGCGCTCGATCTTCTGCGTCGGGATCGATGGCTTGCGCCCACGCCCGGCCTTATCCTTCAGCCCATCAAGGCCGTGGAGCTCGAAACGCCGTGCCCACATCGACACGCGCTTGCTCGTTGTACCGAGCTTCCCGTCAACCGCATCGACGCCGACGCCTTCGATACGCAAAAGAATGATTTCCGCACGATCGCGCTCCCTGACCGTGCTGGTTGGAGCTGTCGCCCGCCGCCGCAATTCCCGAACGACGTCAGGCTCCGCATGCAGTTTCTTGATCGGCCGCGTCATAGCTATGATCCCGCCCGCAAATCAGTTGCAGCGCAGACCTCAGTCGACAATTGCGGGTCGACACACTGGGGGCAATCAGGGCGCGCGCGTCTCCAGCGCCAGGGCGTGGAGAACTCCGCCCATTCGACCCTTCAGGGCGGCGTAGACCATCTGGTGTTGGGCCACGCGGGACTTGCCGGCGAAGGCCTGCGAAATAACCCGCGCCTTATAGTGATCACCGTCGCCGGCAAGATCGATGATATCAATCTGGGCGTCGGGAAATGCTTCGCGCAGCAGCGTTTCAATCTCGGTTGCGGGCATCGGCATGTGTGTCTTTCCTAGTCTTTGCCGGCCATGTAGCGGGGCATCCATCCTTCATGCGCGTTGCGCAGGTCTGACAGTGCGACTGCGAAATCCTCGCCGGCGACCGTCAATCCTCCGGCAGCGCCGATCCGCCGGGCTGGTATGGAGCTCAGCTCCGCCAGTCTGAGAATTTCATCAGCCTGCGGCGGTCGTGCTGCGATCAGATAGCGCGCCTGGTCTTCGCCGAAATAGTAGAGGTGGGCGGGCATGGCGTCTGGTTTTTCCAGAGTAAGGCCAGTCCTGCTGGCGAGCGCCATCTCAGCGGCGGCGCATAGCAACCCGCCGTCAGATATGTCATGGACGCAATCGGAAAGACCGCCGGCGATGATCTTGCGCACCAGAATGCCTGCGCGCTGTTCAGCCGCGAGATCGACCGGGGGCGCTGCGCCACGTTCCAATCCGACCACTTCGCGCAGATACAACGACTGCCCCATATGGCCGGACGTGGCCCCAATCAAAATCAGCTGGTCGTCCGGGCGCATGCGGTCATATCCTGCACGGATGCGCACGTCCTCCAGGAGTCCGACGCCTCCGATCGCCGGAGTTGGCTTGATCGCCTCGCCATTGGTTTCGTTGTACAGTGAGACGTTTCCGGAGACGACCGGAAAACCCAGGGCAGAACAGGCTCGCGCCATGCCGTCTATGGCGCCCACAATCTGGCCCATGATTTCGGGGCGTTCCGGATTGCCGAAGTTAAGGTTGTCTGTGACCGCGAGTGGGCGGGCGCCGACTGCTGACAGATTGCGATAACACTCCGCGACCGCCTGCATTCCTCCTGCGTAGGGATCCGCCTCGCAGTATCGGGGTGTCACGTCACAGGATATCGCTATGGCTTTGTGTGTCCCGTGTACGCGCACGACGGCGGCGTCGCCGCCGCTGTCTGCAGCGGTGTCTCCCATGACATGACGGTCATACTGCTCCCAGATCCACGCCTTTGACGCCATGTCCGGCGACGCCATAATGCGGATCAGGGCGGCGCCGATATCATCCGGCGCCGGCGCCGTCTCGGGGTCAAAATCTTCCGGCGGCAGCGTGCGCACGAAGGGACGGTCGTAGAGCGGGGCCTCGTCTGCGAGCGGAGCAAGAGGCAGATCGCAAACCGTTTGCCCCCTGTGTTTGAGCACAATGCGTCCGGTGTCAGTGGTGACCCCGATCACCGCCGCATCCAGTCCCCACTTTTTCATGATCCGTTCGGCGTCAGGCTCCCGGCCCGGCTTGAGCACCATGAGCATACGCTCTTGGCTCTCCGACAGCATCATCTCATAAGCCGACATGCCCTCTTCGCGTTGCGGCACGTGGTCGAGGATCAGTTCAATCCCTGAACCGCCCTTGGCGGCCATTTCGATCGACGAGGAGGTAAGGCCGGCCGCGCCCATGTCCTGGATCGCCAGGATTGCATCGGACTCCATCAGTTCGAGGCACGCCTCGATCAGCAGCTTTTCGACGAATGGGTCGCCCACCTGCACAGTCGGGCGTTTTTCCTGGGAGGCGTCATCGAACTCCGCTGACGCCATGGTCGCGCCATGGATGCCGTCGCGCCCCGTCTTCGATCCGACGTAGACGATTGGGTTGCCAACGCCGCGCGCGGCTGATTTGAAGAGTCTGTCGCTTCGCGCCAGGCCTACGCACATGGCGTTGACCAGGATATTCCCGTTGTAGCTGCTGTGAAAATTGGTTTCACCGCCGACTGTGGGAACCCCCACGCAGTTGCCGTACCCGGCAATGCCTGAGACGACGCCTGCGACGAGACGTCTCGTTTTCGGGTGATCGGGCGCGCCGAACCTCAGCGCGTTCATCAAGGCGATCGGGCGCGCCCCCATTGTGAAGACGTCACGCATGATGCCGCCGACTCCGGTCGCCGCCCCCTGGTAAGGCTCGATGAAGGAGGGATGGTTATGGCTTTCCATCTTGAAGACGACGCACAGTCCGTCGCCGATGTCGACCACGCCGGCGTTTTCCCCCGGGCCCTGAATGACCTGCGGGCCGCTGGTCGGCAGGCGCTTCAGGTGCAGCCGGGAGGATTTGTAGGAGCAGTGCTCCGACCACATGACCGAGAACAGGCCAAGTTCAGTGTAGTTCGGCGTCCGTCCGAGCCGCTGCACGATTCGGTCGAATTCCTCAGCCTTTAGGCCGAATTCTCTGGCCAAGTCTGCGGTCACGGGAGGTTCGAGAGTCTGGATCATAGCGAGGGTGATAGCTGCGCGCGCGGCGGAAGGCAAAGCGCGACGGCGCTGAATCGACAGGGCACAGGCCTGTGTAAGGACGCCCTGACGCCGGAGTGACGGCACGTGCAGAAACAGGCGGCTCGTGAGTTTTCGCCGGGGCGCCGTCGGCGCGCCGCGCTCGGCCTATGTCGATTCAAGAATGCTTTCGAAGAGCTTCCATCCCCCTGTGCGACCGAGTTCAGGATCGGCGGATCGATCAGGGTGGGGCATCAAACCGAGCACATTTCCCGCTTCGTTGAGAATTCCCGCGATGTCATTCACGGATCCGTTCGGATTGCCGCGGTAGCGAAACGCCACCCGGCCGTCCCCTTCAAGGCGGGCCAGGGTCTCAGCGTCGGTGGTGTAGTTTCCTTCGCCGTGGCCGATCGGCATCACCGTCTGGCTGGCGGAGCCATATGCACGGGTGAAGCGCGTGTCTGGATTTGCGACATCGAGGGGTTGCTCGCGGCAGACGTATTTGAGGTTGGCGTTGCGCACCAGCGCTCCTGGAAGGAGATGCGCTTCGGTCAGGATCTGGAAGCCATTGCAGATCCCGAGCACGGCCACGCCCGTGTCAGCGCGGGCTTTGACCTCCCGCATGACCGGGCTTTGCGCAGCCATGGCGCCGCAGCGCAGATAGTCGCCATAGGAAAAGCCGCCCGGCAGGACGATCAGATCAAGTCTCGGGAGGTTGGTTTCCTGGTGCCAAACCAGCGTCGGGCGCTGGCCCGTCACGCGCTCAAGGCTGTCAGCGCAATCCCGATCACAGTTCGAGCCTGGAAATACAATCACGGCTGATTTCATGAGCGCCTCATAGCGCGCGTGATCTGATGGCGCAAATCGCAGCTGTTGGCCAGTGCCGGGGCTCGGGTCATGATCCTGCCCTGGGGATCTTGTCTGGCGTGCGTCCCGTCGCCGGGCCGGCTTGTTGAGCGCCTTCAGTGGATTTGCTCACGGAGCCGCTCGCGTGGCCATTGGACAGCGCATTGCGCGTCAGGGGCGAATCTCAACCCGGTAGCTCTCGATCACCGTATTCGCCAATAACAGCTCACACATATCCCTGACCGCGGCCTCGGCGGCCGTCGGGTCCCCTGGCGCGAGGTCGAGTTCAATCACCTTGCCGACGCGCGCATCCGTAACGCCATGAAACCCGAGGTCCTGAAGCGCGGCTGCAACCGCCTTGCCCTGCGGATCCAGAACGCCCGACTTCAGGCCGACGTGAACGATAGCTTTCATTCTCAGCCCTCTCCGCCGGCCGCCTTCAGAATGCCCAGCCGGCGCGCCACTTCAGCGTAGGCCTCCGTAACATTGCCCAGGTCGCGTCTGAACCTGTCCTTATCCATTTTCTCGTTGGTCGCCACGTCCCACAGCCTGCAGCTGTCAGGGCTGATCTCGTCGGCCAGCACGGTGCGGACCATTTCGCCCTCATAAAGGCGTCCGAACTCGACCTTGAAATCAATCAGGCGGATGCCCACGGCGGCGAACATCCCAAACAGGTAGTCGTTGATCCGCAGCACCAGCGCCATGATGTCGTCGATCTCCTGGGTGGACGCCCAGTTGAAGGCGGTGATGTGTTCTTCCGACACCATCGGGTCGCCCAATTCATCGTTCTTGTAGCAAAACTCAACGATGGACCGCGGCAATTGGGTTCCTTCCGGGATCCCGAGGCGCGTCGACAGGGACCCGGCGGCCACGTTGCGGCAGATCACTTCGAGCGGAATGATTTCAACTTCACGGATCAGCTGCTCGCGCATGTTGATCCGACGAATGAAATGCGTCGGCACGCCGATTGCGCCGAGATTGGTCATAATGAATTCGCTGATGCGGTTGTTCAGCACGCCCTTGCCCTCAAGGATCGCGTGTTTCTGCGCGTTAAACGCGGTCGCGTCGTCCTTGAAGTACTGGATCAGCGTGCCCGGTTCGGGGCCCTCGTACAGGATCTTCGCCTTGCCCTCATAGATTTTCTTGCGGCGAGTCATGTCTCAACTCCCCTTCCAGGGCTTAGGAACATCGGCAATGTCCGGCGGAAGAACGAGGACGGCACGCTAGCCGACCAAGCCGCCGCTCACAATGCGCCCCCGCCGTCACCAAAATCGGCAGGACCGCCGCGCGCTGGGTAAGCCGAGTCGGCGCGGAGCGCCTTTGATTTCCGGTGCGAGGACGTATATCGAAGCCAAACAGAGCCGGCGCAAGCCGCCGGCGCAGGGAATTCTGAACGAGGACCTTTAATGAGCACCTTCAATGAGCGTGAAAAGGCTCAGGAAAGCAAGTACGCGCATGACGCCGAACTGGAGTTCAAGTCCCAGGCCCGGCGGGCCAAGCTTGTAGGTCTCTGGGCGGCCGGGCTGATGGGTTTGACGGGCGAGGCCGCTGAGGCTTACGCGAAGGAGGTCATCATCTCCGACCTTGAGGCGCCTGGCGACGATGACCTGTTCGCCAAGGTCCGCACAGATCTGGACGCCAGGGGCATCTCCCAGACGGATCACCAGATCCGCCGCCAGATGGACGAACTTCTGGAGGCTGCGCGCGCCCAGCTTCGCGCGGGGTCCTAGGCGCCGGGCGCGGCTTCGGGCGGCTTGGGGGCTGTCTCATCCAGCAGAAACCTGCGGAACGCCGCCACCCGTTGGCTGGTGCGCAACTCTGCCGGATACACGAAGAACACGTCGAAGCGCGTGCCTGCATGACCTGGAAACAGGCGGACAAGACCTGAAGCCGTTCGCGCCATGTAGTCTGGCAGACTGCCAATCCCCAGGCCAGCTTCAACAGCTTTGAGCATCCCGTAAACGTTGTTGATCCTGAGTGTGCAGGGGCGCGGCGCTGCGCCCTCCCGGCCGGCTCGCATGGCCCAGTCGAGATCCTGCATCGGGCTGTCCTCGGGGGCGCCGTAGGCGATGATTCGGTGGTCATCGAGGGCCGCAGGCGTCTGCGGCGCCCCTGCCTGCTCCAGATAGCTCCGCGAGGCGTAGAGGCTGGCCTCCACCTCCAGGACCTTGCGCTGCACAAGGTCTGGATGCGTGGCCCCGCCCAGGCGCAGCGCGCATTCAGCCTCAAGCCGGCCGAGATCATATTCGCGATCATCGAGAAGAAGATGAAGTCTCACCTCCGGATAGCTGGCCTGGAAGCGGCCGAGCCGCGGGGCCAGCCACAGCGCCCCCAGCGCCACCGGCGCGGTGACGCGCAATTCGCCCTGTGGGCGATCCAGGGCGTCTTTGAGCATGCTCTCGGCAAACGCAGCCGAGGCGGCCATGTCGCGGGTCGCGCCGAGCAGCGTCACGCCGGCATCCGTAAGCACCAGTCCGCGCGCGTGCCGGTGAAACAGTGTCACGCCCAGCCCCTGTTCAAGACTGGCGATCTGACGGCTGACCGCCGACTGGCTGACGCCCAGGCGTGTCGCCGCAGCGGTCAGGCTCAGCTGTTCGGCCGCCGCGTGGAAAGTTTTCAGCTTGTCCCAGTCCATTCGCACCCTCCTGTACGATGCGCGCAAAAGGGCAAGACGCAACATGGTCCGCGCCGGGTTCCAGCCTCAGGCCCCCGCTTTAAGCCCCCGCTTCAGGTATCGCGCGATCTCGGACCGGAGGCCATGGGGACGGCGGTGGGGCGTGTTGGAGGGTGCGCGCGGATCGATTTGGCCGGGCGACCTGAGGCGGAATTTCAGCAACGACATGAAAGCAGTGTGAAGTTTTGCAGTCCAAAAATTTAACCGGAAAAGAATACTGTCGACCCGTAGAAAGAGTGAGGCTTGTGATGTCGCCTCTGGCCACTCCAGGATCGACCGCGCTCGGGGCGAGCGGGGCGGGCTGCCGTGCTGGCGGCCTCGTCGGCTTTGGTGTGCGGGCTTTCCGGGGCCGTGCTTCAATCATGCAGGCCGTGGCCACGCAGGCCATGAACATGCGCACGCGCACTGTGAGCGAGGGCATTTCTCCCTTTGGACGCGCCGCGCGTGCTGGGGAGCGCTGTCCCGGGGGGATCGCAGAAGCAACGGCGAGCCCCCGCGCCGGCGGCGGGCGGGTCTGATGGCTGGAACGCTCGAAAGGTTGCGGGTCCTGATCGTCGACGACAATCACCACATGGTGAATATCGTCAAGACCATCCTGCGCGGCTTCGGCGTCAAACGCTTCTACGAAGCCAAGGATGCGGCCGAAGCATTTGATGTCGTCAAGAACGAGGCGATAGATTTCATTGTCGTCGACTATCTGATGGATCTCCTCGACGGTACGGATTTCGTGAGGCTGGTCCGTACTGCTGATGACAGTCCCAATCCATATGTGCCCGTCATCATGCTCACCGCATACTCGGAGCGCTCCAAGGTGGAGGCCGCGCGTGATGCAGGCGTGACCGAATTCTGCGCCAAGCCCGTGACGGCTACGGAGCTCTACCGGAAGGTCGTCGCCGTAATCGAGCATCCGCGCCCATTCATCCGTACTCCGCATTTTTTCGGTCCTGACCGCCGTCGCCGCGATGACAGCAACTACAAAGGTCCTGAGCGGCGCAAGCACCGCCAGTGAGTCGCCGGCGCTGTTCCTGACCGGTTGCGGACAGCCCGCAGGCGGGCCTCGACCTGGGTTAATGACTTGTTTACCAGTTTCCCGGTTGATCGATTCTGCATGCGTGTGCGTGTTGGCCAACCGGCTGGGTCGGCTCTCTTCCCATGAGGCGGAACCGGCTTCGGCAAAGACCAGTCAGTCGGCAAAGACCAGTCAGTCGGCAAAGACCAGTCAGTCGGCTCTGGGTGGATGAACGGGATGGATGAACGGGGCGGATCAAATCCGGTCAGGCCCTGGGGCGGATAGAGGCGCAGCAGGTGGGCAGCCAAGCGACAGACGGCAAGAACGATCGCACTCGCAGCACATCGCGGGGCGCGTTCTCAGTGACTGTGCTGTTTCTTGCGGCCTTCGCCAGCGTCCTGGCGCTGCGCGCCACTGGCGAGTCGCGCAAGCTGCGCGAGGCGGTGGTTGCCCGTGAAATCCAATCAGCCGAAATCGCCGCAGCCCGCATCGATGCGGTGCTGGCGCGCGTGGATGGTGCGCTGCAGGGCGCGCGCGCCCTGATGGACGCCGGCAGGGTTGATTCGGGTGCAGCCGTGGCCGCCGCCGCGCGGGCCGGCGGGTTTCCGGTCGCTCTCATCTCGGGTGGCGGCTTCGCAGCGGCAGGCGCCGTATCGCCTGCGCTTGCCGGCGCGATTCGTGAGGCTGGACCTGCAGATGGCGCACGCATTCTGATCGAGCGCCCCGATGGGCTTGGACGGTCGGTCGCAGTTGTCCGCCGGTTGCGCACCGGCGCGCTGCTGGCGGCGGTCATCGAACCGTCAGCGCTGGCGCAGCAGGACCGGGCCGGGCAGGCGCAGGCTGCTCCACGGACCGTTGCGCTCCTTGACGCGCGAGGCGACCTGCTGACCAGGTCCAACTGGTCCTTGCCGCAGGAGGCGGCCGCTGTCCCGGGGATTGTGGAGGACGCTACTGGAGCGATTGTGCTGGTGGCAGGCGCGCCGATCGCCGTGGATGGGGTTCGGATCGTTGTCGCAACATCTGGTCAGGTTCTCGCACGGGGCGAAAACCTGATCATGTGGTTCTACCTGTTGCTGTTCAGCGGCGCAGCGCTGGCCACGCTCGGTCTCATGGGCCTGCTCATGAGCCAGGGCGCGCGCGCGCGCCTGACCGAGACCGCGCTCAACGACACTGAGGAGCGGTTCCGCATCACGGTCGAAGGCGCCGGATGTGGCGTGTGGGACTGGTCGCTCGATACGGACGAAGTCTACGTCACCTCTGACCTTGCCCGCATGATGGGCGGCACCGCTGGCGGCAAGCTGTCCGGTACTGGTTTCCTCAGCCTCGTGGTCCAGATGGATCGCGCCGCCGTGCGCGCCGGCCTCCAGAAAGCGGCCGGCGAAGGTGAGGCGGACTTCATCTTTCGCGTGCAGGTCGGCGGGCGCATCGTCTGGCTGCAGGCGCGGGGTCGCCGTCTTGACGAGGCTGCGCCGGGTTCCGGGGCAGGGGTCGGCTCGCTCCCGGGCATGGGTTCGCCCGGTCAGGCGGCGTCCGGCGCCAGCCATGGTCAGTCCAAAGCCGCCAGACAGAACAAGATCCGCATTGTCGGCGTCGCTCTCGACATAACCGACCAGCGCGAGGCTCAGGCCCGCCTGATGGCCGCAGAGCGCCGCCTGCTGGACGCGATCAATTCCTTCACAGGGCCGTTCGCCTTGTGGGACAGTCGCAAGCGCCTCGTGATGTGCAATCGCAGTTTTGCAGTCGGATTCGAACTCGACTCGCGGACAAATCGCCAGGGGGCGGGTTACGACGCTGTTGCGCTGGCGATCGCAAACCTTGCCCGCTCCGAGCGGGCGGACCCCAATGATCCTCAGGTGCGCGAAGTCGAGCTTTTGAACGGGCGGTTCCTGCAGATTGTAGAACGCGCCACGGCTGACGGCGGGCTCGTGACCGTCGGTATCGACATCACGCCGATCAAGCGTCAACAGACCGACCTGTTGCGCAAGGAACGTGAGCTGCGCATTTTGGTTTCTGACCTGGAGCGTTCGCGCACCGAGCAAGCCGAGCTAGCAAAAAAGTATGAAGCCGAAAAACTGCGAGCTGAAGAAGCGAGTCTCGCGAAGTCCGCCTTTCTGGCCAATATGAGCCACGAATTGCGCACGCCGCTGAATGCGATCAACGGCTTTAGCGAAATCATGAGAGACGAGCTGTTCGGCCCCCTCGGGAACGAGCAATACAAACAGTACGCCACAGACATTCACACCTCAGGAACCCATCTCCTGTCGTTGATCAATGACGTGCTGCACATGGCCAAGATCGAGGCTGGAAAGTCCAGCCTCACAGTGGAGCGCATGGATCCGGTGGAAGCGCTTGAGGAAGCCTGCCGGATCATGCATCGGCGTGCAGACGACAAGCATATCCGTCTTGAGGTCCATTGTGATCAGATCACCGACATCGATGCTGATCCTCGCGCGGTTAAGCAGATACTGCTCAATCTGCTGTCAAACGCCGTGAAGTTTACGCCTGAGGGCGGGCGTGTGACGGCGCGTCTCCATGCCAATTCGGCATTCGCCGTTTTCGAAGTCGTCGACACAGGCATCGGGATTTCGCCAGAAGACCTGCCACGTCTCGCGCGCCCGTTCGAACAGGTCGCCTCCAGCCACGCGCGCAGCCACTCAGGCAGCGGCCTTGGCCTTGCCCTGACCAAGTCGCTGGCCGAGATGCATGGTGGCCGGTTCGAGATCGAGAGCGAATTCGGCAAGGGTACGACCGTGCGGGCCCTGCTGCCGCTGCCGGCGTCGGGCGCAAGGTCCGGGGACGCCAGCGCCGCGGGGGCAGGGACCATGGCGGCGGCGGAGTAGATCCGTCACCGCCGGTCGCCAGTTCAACGGCCGAGCTCGCGCATTGCCCCGTCAAGCCCCTGAAGCGTCATCGGAAACATGCGATCAAGTCCGATGATTTCACGCACCAGGCTGATGGACGGTGTGTGCTCCCATGAATTTCGCGGGGTCGGGTTTATCCACGCGATGTGCGGATAGATATCCGTGACGCGCTTCAGCCAGAGCGCGCCAGGTTCTTCATTCCAGTGTTCGACGCTGCCGCCGGGATAGGTGATTTCATAGGGGCTCATCGTTGCGTCGCCCACAAAGAGAATCTTGTAGTCGGACGGGTATTTGTGAAGGACGTCGAAGGTGTCCAGTTTCTCAGTGTGCCGACGGCGATTGTCTTTCCAGACGCTCTCATAGAGGCAGTTGTGAAAGTAGAAGTACTCGAGGTTCTTGAATTCCATGCGCGCTGCCGAGAACAGCTCCTCGCAGACCTTGATATGGCTGTCCATTGACCCGCCTATGTCAAAGAACATCAGCACCTTGATCGTGTTGCGCCGTTCAGGGCGCATGACGATGTCGAGATAGCCTTCCCGCGCGCTTTTGTGGATCGTTCCGTCAAGGTCCAGCTCTTCAGGCGCCCCGTCGCGCGCCCACCTGCGCAACCGACGCAGCGCCACCTTGATGTTGCGCGTGCCAAGCTCGACCTGGTCGTCCAGGTTCTTGTACTCGCGCTTGTCCCAGACTTTCACGGCCTTGCCGTGCCTGCCTTCCTTCTGGCCGATGCGCACGCCTTCGGGATTGTAGCCATAGGCGCCAAAGGGGCTTGTTCCGCCGGTGCCGATCCACTTGTCGCCGCCCTCGTGGCGCTTCTTCTGCTCCTCCAGCCGTTCTTTCAGTGTCTCCATCAGCTTGTCCCAGCCGCCCAGTTTCTGGATCTGCTCCATCTCCTCAGGCGTCAGGTACTTTTCTGAAATCTTGCGCAGCCATTCCTCCGGGATTTCCGCCCCGACGGCGTCGCTGGTGAATTCCACACCCTTGAAAACCTTCGAAAACACACGGTCAAATTTGTCGAGGTTGCGCTCGTCCTTCACCAGGGCCGCGCGCGACAGATAATAAAAATCCTCAACCTTTTCAGGGATGACGTTGCGGTCGAGCGCCTCTATGAGGGTCAGATATTCACGCAGCGACACTGGCACGCGCGCGTCGCGCAGTTCGGCAAAGAAGCGTTCGAACATGACATTGCCCCGCAGATCAGCCGCATCGTGGCGCGCATAACATGGACTTGAAACCGGCAGCCGCCAACGGCAACGACGTGCTGCCGTAACGGAAGGTCAAAACCAGCTAAGGTCACGCCGCTTGCCGGCGACAACTACGCCTGCAAGACGCCCCACGCCATCTGCGCCGACGGACACGACCGCCTGCACGGCGGGGTCCCACGCGCCGGCCGGCCCCGTGCGGGTGCGCGCGGCGCTCTCAATGGCGAGCGCCTCAGCTTGATCAGCATAATAGCGGTCCACGCCGAAATCGAACTCAATGTCGCCCACCGCTCCAGCGGTCGCTTCCTCGCCTGCCCGCAGCAGGAAGTAGTCGGCCCGACGTGTCCGCACGGCAATCGCGATCCTGCCCGCTGGTGTCGACTTCGGCCGCTTCAGATGCAGTCCAGCTGGCGTGCCGTAACCGCGCGCATCCGCTCCGAGCACCAGCCAGAGGCGATGGGCCCTCCCGTCCGCCAGCAGGTCGGCGATCTGCGATCGCTCTGGTTCATCAACAAGCTCGGACAAAGCGACCGGTCGCTCTGCCGCGTAGTCGAGGTGCGTGAAGTGCCCCATGAGGAGGGCTCGTGGATCGACGGGCGCCACCTCCAGGATCACCTCTGCGCCAGCGCGCACCGCGAGCGCATGACGCACCGCCGCGCCGACAAGAAGGCTAGCGAGAACAAGGCCGGTGAGTGCGAGCCGATGGCGGGCGAGCCGGCGAAACAGGATCAAGGGCGCCCCGGATTGGCTCATTGTCTTGCTCCCGCCGTCTGGCGTCGCCGCCCCAGCCACAGTGCGCCAAGGATCGCTGCAAGCGACGCAAGCAAAAAGACCCCAGAGGCCGCCTGCAGGCTGAGGCCGAGGTCGAACAGCAGCATCGCCGCCCCGGCGATGAACGCGGCCACCCCTGCCGCCGTCACCCAGCCCTGGCGTTCCCGCGAGCCAAGCGCAACCGCTCCGATCGCCCCGCCCATGAGAACCAGGCGGTGCGTGACCGCGCCAGCGACGCCGACAGGAACGCCGCCCCACTCAGCATCGACGGACAGGGCGAGGCCCAGCAGCGTGAAAGCCGCCAAACCCCACCAGGCGCCGTATCCGTAGAGCGTGGATCCTCCAGCTTCGGATCTGGTCATCCGGAGCCGGCCATAAGCCGCCAGGCCCAACCAGCCCACGGTTTGCACCAGGGCCCAAAGCTTGATCCCGTCTGGATGCTCGCCAAACACTTTGAAGAGGATGACCCCTCCAGCAAAGCCTGCGCCCCAGATCGCAAGATGCCGGACAACCGCAGAGTCCCACCGTCGCGACAGACCGCCGGCCAGCGCGACCAGTACGGGATAGCCGAGGTCCGCCAGCCGCCAGGTGCTGATCGGCTCTCCTGACCACCCGCCCTGGCCTTCCCACAGCGCACTCCATTGCCACAGCGCGCCGAGGATCAGCGCGGCGCAGGCCGCCCCGCGGCTGGCGCCCGCGGCGGCGAGCGCCAGCGCCCCGATTGCTGCGCTCATCAGCGCGGGCGCGGCGGACCCGGGAATGTTGAAGATCTGGCCGAGCAGCCCGATGGTCGCCGCATAGATCATTGTTGCAAGCAGCACGAGCGCGTCCGCTATCCGCGGTTTCCGGCGCGCCTGCGCCAGGATGGCGCCCGCGAGCGCCGCAGCGAAGGCCGCCAGAAGCACGGTGAACCGCCACAACCGGCTGAGCCCGTCCCAGTTCGCCGCAACGAAGGCGATGACAGCAAAGCCCAGCAGGACGGCGCCCGCGACCGCCAGGGCTATGCGCGCACGGTCCCGGTCTGCTTCAGCGGACACATTCGCCAGAATTTCCGCCCGCCGTTCCGGCGCAACCAGACCAGCCGCAATCCAGCGGTCAAGATCGGCGGTAAGCCTCTTGCGGTAGGCGTCGAGCCGCATGTCCGGTCCTTTCGTCAACGCCGAATGCGCCGCCGTTCTCCGCTGGAGACAAAGGCGTCTGGCGCATACTATCGTGAAAGGGCGACATGACCACCCACAACTCCTCTCCAGACGATCCGCAGCCTATTGGGCCAGCGCGCGCAGGCGCGCCGGCCGGAGTTTGGATTTTGACCGCCCTCGTCGTGGCGGCCTTCATCTGGCAGGTCAGCCGCAGCGAACAGGACGGCCTGCAATTACTCTTTGACTACGCCGTCATCCCCGCACGCTACGACCCGGCCGCGGGCGCCCCCTATCCCGGACTGATCGCCGCACTGACGCCGCTGGCGAGCCACGCATTTCTGCATGGCGGCTTTGTCCACCTGACGCTTAACGCCGTCGCGCTGCTGGCGCTCGGCAAATCGCTTGCGGAGCGGGCCGGTTCGGCCTGGCTGTATCTCGTGTTCATTGTCGGGGCGGCGGCCGGCGCCGGGCTGTTCATCGCGCTCAACCCGGAGCTCACCCTGCCGCTGGTAGGCTGCTCTGGCGCGGTGTGCGCAATCTATGGCGCGATCTTCGCAGATCTGCTGCGCGAGGCCCGCGGCGCCTGGGGGGCGCTGCGCAGGCGCGAGATCCTTGTGCAGGCCGCCATCTTTCTGGCTCTCAATGTTTTCCTGGCCATGGCGGTGCGGGCCACTGGTGTGATCGCCATCGCCTGGGAGGCGCATCTGGGCGGTTTCATCGCCGGGGCTGTGCTCGGGTTCCTGCGCCGCTAGCATCCGGCGCGAAGGCGCTTGACGCTGGACCTGGCTGTTGGGCGGGCCTGCGCCATCCATTGACCGCTGCGCCGCCGGCCCCTATGGCACTGCTCGCCGAATTCAACCAGGTGCGACTCGATGGCCGCCAAGACGTCATCTGCCGATCCGCTGCCCACCGCCGTCCTGGCGCTTGCAGACGGCACAGTCCTCTACGGCGAGGGCGCTGGTGCGACCGGTACGGCCGTTGGCGAGGTTTGCTTCAACACCGCCATGACGGGCTATCAGGAGATCCTCACCGATCCGAGCTACGCGGCGCAGATCGTAACCTTCACATTTCCTCACATCGGCAATGTCGGCGCCAATCCCAACGATGCGGAGAACGCTACGCCAAGCGGCGGCGTGGCGGCGCGCGGCGCGGTGTTGCGGGAGCGGATTACGAAGCCGTCAAACTGGCGCGCGCACGAACATTTCAGCGACTGGCTGTGTCAGCGGGGTGTGATCGCCCTGTGCGGTGTCGACACCCGCGCCCTGACACGCCGCATCCGCGAGACGGGAATGCCGAACGGCGTGATCTGTCACCAACCGGATGGTGTCTTTGACGTGGCTGCACTGGTTGCCGAGGCGCGGGCGTGGGGGGGGCTGGAAAACCTCGACCTGGCGATTGAAACCACAAGCCGTGAGACCAGCGTGCATGACACCAAGCAGTGGGTGTGGCCTGCAGGATATACCAAGCTTGAATCGCCTCGCTACGAGGTGGTCGTGATCGATTATGGCGCGAAGGGCAACATCCTTCGGTGTCTTGCCGATATTGGCGCACGCACGACTCTGGTGGCCGCAGATACGCCGTCGGCCGATATTCTGGCAAGAAAGCCTGACGGCGTCGTTCTGTCGAACGGTCCCGGCGATCCAGCAGCGACTGGCGCCTACGCAGTCGGCGTGATCCGCGACATTGTTGAGAGCGGCACGCCGGTTCTGGGGATCTGCCTTGGCCATCAGATGCTTGCGCTGGCGCTCGGGGCCAAAACCCGCAAGATGGCGCAGGGGCATCACGGCGCAAATCATCCGGTGCAGGACAAGCAAACCGGTAAAGTGGAAATCGTGTCCATGAATCATGGCTTCACGGTCGACACGCAGAGCCTGCCGGCGAATGTGCGCGAAACCCACGTGTCGCTGTTCGACGGCACCAATTGCGGGATCGCCCTGACAGGCAGACCGGTTTTCTCGGTGCAGCACCACCCGGAGGCGAGCCCCGGGCCGCGCGACAGCTTTTATCTCTTCGAGCGTTTCGCCGCGCTGATGGATGACCGCAGGCGCGCCTGACGGGGCGCTTATACCCGCTCAGGCCCTTGGATGGGCCCGTGCATAGGCGGCAAACATGGCCTTCGCATCGGCCTCGGTGTAGCGCTGCGTGGTCGACAGGCTCGCGTGCCCCAGCAATTCCTGGATGGCCCGCAAATCCCCGCCATGGGCGAGCAGGTGACTTGCAAAGGAGTGACGCAAGGCATGTGGCGTCACTGACTCGGCCAGCCCCAGTGCACGCCGAAGCCGTTGCACGAGCGCCTGAGCTGCGCGCGCGCCCATCGGGCCGCCGCGTTGGGCGCGAAACAGCGCCTCGTCCGGCGCGAGCGGGTAAGGGCACCGCGCGCGATAGGCTTCGACGGCCTCGCGCGCCGCCGGCAGCACCGGAACAAGCCGCATCTTGCCGCCTTTGCCATGCACGCGCAGGCTCTCTGGCAACGGGGCGTCTGCGCCGGTCAACGCCAGCGCCTCTGAAATCCTCAGTCCGGACGCGTAAAGCAAGGTCACCAAAGCTGCGTCACGGGCGCCAATCCATGCCGGCTCACCGTCCGCCGCAACCTCCGCCAGGGCAAGCAGCTCGACCATCGCGCCTTCTGCGACTGGGCGGGGCGTCCATGCCTTGGCGCGGGGCCCGCGCACCAGCCCGATCGCTGGATTCTCGATGTCGTATCGGCGCGCGACAAATCGGAAAAATGACCGGATGGCCGCCAGGGCGCGCGCAAGGGAGCGCTCGGCGAGCGCCTTCTCGCCGGTCCGCCGGTGGGCGATGTAGGCGCGGATGTCTGACGGTGCGAGCTTCGCCAGCCCCGTGAGCGGCTGCGGTCCATCGAGATGGCGGCCCAGGAATTCCAGGAAGGTTGAGATGTCCCTGCGATAGGCCTCGAGTGTGTGCGGGCTGGCGCGCCTTTCGCACGCAAGCATGGCCAGAAAAGCCTCCATCCCGTCGTCGCAGTTCGCCGGCGCCGTCATGCCTGCAAGCATCGCCCGCGTGTGTTGACGGATAGTGACTGAGGAAGCCGCGGGGGGCGGCTGCGCAATCCGCACACCATCCCAGCCTGCCCGGCGGGCCGGCTGCGGGAGGCTGTCGCCTGCCCCGCAGGCTGTCGGTCAGGGCTTGGGGGGCGCGGCCGGCTGACTGAAAGGCCGCTCTGCGCGCCCCCCTGCCATTATGGCTTTTCGCTCTGCTTCGCGACGAGGCGGTTCAGGTCGCGAATGCCATCCTGAATATCGATCAGCGTGAAAATGATCCCGATCACAATCGACGCGATGAGATAGCCGAGCACTCCGCCGGCCACGGCAGTCGCCCATTGCGGCACGTTGGCCAGGTAAACCTGTCCATAGGTGTAGCCGCCGTAGGCGTAGGCGACGATAATTGCGAAGAATGCCAGAAAGCACACAAAATTGAGCGTGCCGATCACAAAACCCCGGAAGCTTTGCATGCTCCCCCTCCTTGCACAGCAGCCGCGCGGGCGCGGACCATGCGATCATGTTCATTTTAGCGTAGGACGCAATTGAGGAATCAAAGCGCCATGAGCATTCGCCGCGTCGGCGTCCTGTTTCCGCTGCCCCTCGCCGAACCCTTTGACTACCGCGCGCCGGACG
This sequence comes from Hyphomonadaceae bacterium, assembly GCA_040381075.1. Taxonomy (GTDB): domain Bacteria; phylum Pseudomonadota; class Alphaproteobacteria; order Caulobacterales; family Aquidulcibacteraceae; genus JBEIHX01. Next base: position 127,624 of record JBEIHX010000002.1, on the reverse strand, counting down.
ACATTGAGCTGGTCCCCGGCGACATCGTCAGCGCTCCGCTCGGCCCGCACGTCCGGCTGGGCGTGGTCTGGCGGGTTGACACCGTGGATGAGGAGCCGCGAAAGCTGAAGCAGGTCGTGAGCCGGCACGGCGATGTGCGCCTGCCGGACGTCAGCCGCCGCTTCATCGACTTCGCCGCCCGCTACGGCGTTGAACCGCCTGGACAGTTCCTGGCGATGGCGCTGCGCTCCACTGAGGCGCTTCAGCCGAGCCCTGTTGATGTGCTCTACGCCCTCGGAACGGGTGATCCAGGGCGCATCACCCCAGCCCGTCGCCGGGTGCTTGATGCTGCCAGCCGGGCTGACACGCCGCTGAGCGCTGCAGATCTGGCGCGCCTGGCGGAGGTGTCCTCTTCCGTCGTCACGGGTCTCGCCGAAACAGGCGCGCTCGCCCGTGTTGAAGCGCTGCAGGATCCGGTGTTTCCTTTGCCCGACCTGTCGCGTCCCGGCCCAACTCTGAGCGAGGATCAAGGGCGCGCCGCGCAGGCGCTGCGCGCCGCCGCCACTGCAAATGCCTTTCGATGCGTGCTCCTCGACGGGGTGACGGGCGCCGGCAAGACGGAGGTGTATTTCGAGGCCATTGCATGCGTGCTGGAGATGGATCCGCAGGCGCAGGTCCTTGTGCTTCTGCCGGAAATCGCACTCAGCCAGGCCGTGATGGCGAGATTTGAACAACGGTTTGGCGTGCGCCCGGCGCAATGGCATTCTGATATTCCGCCAAAGGAGCGACGTCGCGTCTGGCGGGAAGTTCAGGCGGGGCGGGCCCGCATCGTCGCTGGAGCGCGCTCCGCGCTTTTCCTCCCGTTTGCTGATCTGCGCCTGATCATCGTCGATGAAGAGCACGATGGATCCTACAAGCAGGAGGAAGGTGTCGTCTATCAGGCCCGGGATATGGCCGTCGCCCGGGCAAAGCTTGGCGGGATCGCAATCGTTCTCGCGAGCGCCACGCCGAGTCTTGAAACCCTGCAGAATGCAGAAAGCGGGCGTTACGAGCGCGTGCGCCTGCCGGCCCGCCACGGCGCCGCCGGTATGCCGCGCGTCGATCTGATTGATCTTCGCCTGCACCCGCCCGAACGTGATCACTGGCTTTCACCGCCCCTTCTGGAGGCCGCGGCAGAAACCCTCGCGCGCGGCGAGCAGGTGCTCTTCTATCTCAACCGTCGGGGCTTCGCCCCGCTGACGATCTGCCGCGCCTGCGGCCATCGCATGAAAGCTCCTGATACTGATACGTGGCTTGTTGAGCATCGCTACTCTGGTCGGCTTGTGTGCCATCTTACGGGCTTTTCGATGCCCAAGCCCCGAACCTGTCCAAACTGCGGCGTCCACGATAGCCTCGTCTCGGTCGGGCCGGGTGTTGAACGAGTAGCGCAGGAGGCGCGAGAGCGCTTCGCGTCCGCCCGAATTGAGATTTTTTCCTCTGACACGGCGCAAACCAGCGATGACGTGCGCGCGATCGTCGGGCGCATGGAGGCTGGCGCCATTGATATTCTTGTTGGCACACAGATTGTCGCCAAGGGGCATAATTTTCCCCGCTTGACTCTCGTTGGGGTCGTGGATGCGGATCTGTCGTTGAAAGGCGGAGACCTGCGCGCTGGCGAAAGGACCTATCAGCTCCTTGCGCAGGTCGCAGGGCGCGCTGGCCGGGCTGATCGCCCGGGTCTTGCGATGCTGCAGACATACATGCCGGATCACGACGCACTCCAGGCCCTGGCGCGGGGGGATCGCGACGGCTTTCTCGCTATCGAGCTCGCCGGGCGTGCGGAACTCGGGTTTCCGCCCTATGGGCGGCTCGCCGCGGCAATCATATCTGCCCCGGACATGGAGATGGCTGAAACGGCTGCGCGGGCCTTCGGCGCAGCGGCCCCCGACGCCTCGGGCGTAGACGTATGGGGGCCGGCCGCGCCGCCCCTGGCGGTCGTGCGTGGCCGCCACCGGCGCCGATTTCTGGTGCGCGCTGATCGGGGCGTGGATCTCTCGGCTTTCATGGCGGCGTGGATGCGGCGGGTCAAGCTCTCCGCGGCCGTGCGCCTGACCATTGATATTGATCCTTATTCGTTTCTTTAGCGCCCCCCATTCAGCGCTTCCCCCCGACGCAAAGCCGCCTGTGTGATCCTGGCGGCGGCAGCCTCTGGTCGCCGGTCCGCCAGCCGTCGTGAGTTGCGCAGGGGCTGCATGGCCCCATGACGCGCAGTGATGAGCGTGATGGAGAACAGCGTGATGGAGAACGGTGAGATTCAAAACAGTGTGGTGCAGAACACTGTGATGGAGTCATGCCGCAGTCTGGGATTCGCAGGCGCGGTGCGGTCTGTCCGGCCTCACTGGTCATTGCGCCATGGCGTCGATCGCAGCTATGTGCTGCATGACCACCTCATTCGGCAGGAAGGAGCCTGAAAAGCTGTTCTTCGCCAGGGTCACAAGGTCAGCGCGCGATAGCGCCAGCGCCGCAGCGACAGCTTCGTAGTTTGTTCCGACATAGCCGCCGAAATAGGCGGGGTCATCGGAGTTGATGGTCGCTTTCAGTCCCAGGTCCAGCATGCGCTTCAATGGGTGCTGGCGGAGATCTGGGGTTACGCACAGGGCCTTGTTGGACAGCGGGCAAACCGTCAGCGTGATCGCCTGCGAGCGAAGTCTGTGAACCAGGGCTGGGTCTTCCAGGGCTCGGTTGCCATGATCGATCCGGTCGACCTTCAACAGGTCGACAGCCTCCCAGACATAGGCCGGGGGACCTTCTTCGCCCGCATGCGCGAGTTTTTTCCAGCCCATCGCCTCGGCTCGGGCGAAGGCGCGGGCGAACTTTGAGGGAGGATGTCCGACCTCCGATGAATCAAGTCCCAGTCCGATGATCCTGTCGGCATAGGGTTCGGCCGCCCGCATGGTCGCAATTCCAGCCTCCTCATCCAGGTGGCGCAGGAGACACAGGATCAAACCAGACGTGAGGCCGAATTGCACTTCCCCGTCTTTCAGGGCCGCCAGAATTCCATCAATCGCTACGCTGAAAGGAAGCCCTCGCTCGGTGTGCGTCTGCGGATCAAAAAACACTTCGGCATGGCGCACATTGTCTGCCGCCGCGCGGCGCAGGTAGGCCAGGGTGAGGTCATAAAAGTCCTGCTCGCGCAACAGGACGCCTGCGCCCTGGTAATAGATGTTCAGAAAATCCTGGAGGTTTGAAAACGAGTAGGCGCGCCGGACCTCCTCTACCGTCTTGAATGGAAGGGCGACGCGATTGCGCTGCCCCAGTGCGAACATCAATTCGGGCTCAAGCGCCCCTTCAAGGTGCAGGTGCAGTTCGGCCTTGGGCAGATCGGCGATAAAGGCCGCGTGTTCAGTCATGGCTGCGGTTCCGGGCGGAGGGATCAGGCCCCAGTGTTGCTCCCAGCGGGCGAACACGCAAGCCAAGCGTCCTGGCCCACCATCGGGCCAGCCATCCGGGCGGAGCCAGGGTTGACGCCGGACGTGACGCCTGCCCCTCGGTCAGGGGCAAAGCCCGGGCCGGGTGAGGGGTCCGCGATGGCCCGGTGCGCGCCATGGTCGCCAACGCCTTGGCAGGCCTGCCGTGGCCCTGCATCGCCCGACCTGGACGTCCTGCGGCGTGCGCCGGTCAGTCTTGGGGGCGGGCCTTGCGGATTGATTGCGCTTGATTGGCGCGTCAGCGGCGCCGCCATTTCCAAGTGAAGCACTGGGGACGCACAGCCCTGGCGCATGCTCTGGGTCCTGCTCGCCATATCTACTCCCGGCGCAGGATGCGTTCTGTCAGCATGTTGCCCCACCAGCTTTCCATGAAGCTCGATTTGACGGCCTCAGGATCGTAGACATCGTCAACCCAGGAGAGGAATGTCGCGGCGTCATCGGGTTTGCCGTTTCGCTGCGCCCAGTCGAGAAATGATGCGAAGAAGTGGTCAAGCATGCCTGTCTTGCCCTGCTTGACATGCAGGTAGCGCAGGGACAGCTGCTGTCGCGCCTCCTCCACAGAGCGGCCTTCTTTCAGGATCAGGAAGAGTGTGGCGGCGATCCCTGCGCGGTCGGCACCTGACTTGCAGTGCATGAGCGCCGGATAGGTGATGCGTTGGAACAGCGCATCGAGCCCATGAATGAAATCCTTGGAGGGCGTGTCGCGCGACTTCGCGGTGAAGTCCTCCATCGCCAGCCCGAGGCGGGCGCACGCCTCCCGTTCGAGCCGCCACATTCCTGTCCCGATCGCCCCGCGCAGGTTGATCACGGTCCTGATCCCAAGTGCGGCCGCCCTTTCCAGATGCGCTGGCGAGGGCTGATTCGACCTGTACATTCCAGGCGCCACCTCATGCCAGTTACGGAACCACACCCTGAGGAAGCCGTGGTCCGACCACATCAGCTCGCGCACGGCGCGGCGGCGGGCCCTCGGGTCGGTCAAGGAAGGATCTGGCATGGGGGCGCTCATCGGTGGGGCGGGAGGTGCGGTGCAGGGCGCGCCTTGTCAATGCCCCATCGCGTCAGGCCGCTGTCGCTCAGGCCGCTGTCGCTCAGGCCGCTGTCGCTCAGGCCATTGTCGATCAGGCCATTGTCGATCAGGCCATTGTCGATCAGGCCACTGTCGCGCTGTCGCCCTCGCTCCAATCGCCCCGGCGCTGAGGTCACCCCGGGCTTGACTGGCGCGGGAAGACTGCCCACCACGCCCACAATGCTGAAGTCATCCTTTCGCTCCCCGCCATTCCAGTTCACGCTTGGCGTGCTTGTCGGTCTCTATCAGGTCCTGGTGGCCAGAACCACGCGCTGGACTGACGTGCGGCGCGATCTGCATGACCTGTGCGCTGCAAGCGACGTTCCGACGATTTACTGCTTCTGGCACGCGCGCATCATCGGGGCGGTCCGGGGGTGGCGGCCACGCCGAGGCCGGCAGGCGCCGCTGATGTTGATCTCGCTGTCGCCGGATGGTGAGTTTGTGGCGCGCGCCTGCCTGACCCAAGGTATCAAGGTTGTGCGCGGCTCTGCGCGAAATGAACGCAAAAGCAAGGACAAAGGCGGGCTCGAGGCATATCGGGCGATGCTGGCGCATCTCAGCGCCGGCGGGTGCGTCGCCATCACGCCCGACGGTCCGCGCGGTCCGCGTCAGCGTGCAGCAGAAGGCGCTGTCCGTCTGGCCCGTCACAGCGGGGCGCGGCTGCTGCCCTGTGGATGGTCAGTTTCGGGCGCCGCGAGGCTCAACTCCTGGGACTGCTTCATGACGCCTCCTCTATTCGGGCGCGGCGCCATGGTGTGGGGCGATCCGATTTCGGTGCCCAGGTCAGCAAAAGGCGAGGAGTTGGAGAAGGCGCGCCTTGACCTTGAGCGCGCGCTCAACGCCGTCACGGATGAGGCGGACCGTATGGCCGGCATGCCAGTGCTGCTTCCCGCGCCGTCAGACCTGCCGCAGTCCGCACAGGACGACTGATGCTGCCGCCCGCCCTCCTGATTTATCGCGCAGCGACCCGCGCTCTCACTCCCCTGGCCCCTGCAGTGCTCGCTTGGCGCCTGCGGCGGGGCAAGGAAGATCCTGCCCGGCTTGCCGAGCGCATGGGGATGCCGGGTCTTGCCCGCCCGCCTGGCCGCCTTGTGTGGCTGCACGGCGCCAGCGTGGGGGAGAGCGCCATGCTTGTCGCGCTCCTGGAAGCGCTCAAGCGCGCGCGCCCCGAAATCCGCGCCCTTTTGACGACCCAGACCCGCACGTCCGCCGAACTGTTGTCGCGCCGTCTGCCGCCCTATGCGGTCCACCAGTACGCACCCATCGATGCGCCGGGGCCCATGCGCCGCTTTCTCGCCCACTGGCGCCCGGATCTCGCAGTGTTCGCCGAAAGCGAAATCTGGCCAAACATGCTGCTTGATACGGCCAAGGCCGGCATTCCCGCAGCCTTGGTGAATGCGCGCATGAGCGCACGTTCGCTCACGAATTGGGCGAGCGCGCAGCGGAGCGCGCGCCGGCTCCTGAGCAGCCTGGATTTCCTGGCGGCTGCCGATCAGCGCACCAGCGAGGGGCTGACGCGATTGACCGGACGTCCTACGCCCATGGTCGGCAATCTCAAATTGTCAGCCCGGCCGCCGGCATGCGACGGGCAGGATCTCGCGGCGTTCAAGGCGGCGATTGAAGGACGGCCGGTGTGGCTTGCCGCCTCCACCCATGCAGGTGAGGAAGACGTGGCGGTCGCCGCCCATGAACGTCTGAAGGTCACGCTTCCCAACGCGCTCCTGATCATCGCCCCGCGGCACCCGGATCGTGCGGACGCCATCATGCAGGGGCTTGCAGGTCTCGGCGGCGCGCTGGCGCGCCGGCGGAGCGGAGCCCTTCCGCAATCGCGCCACAGTGTCTATTTAGCTGATACCTTGGGTGAAATGGGGCTGTGGCTGCGCCTTGCAGGCTGCGCCTTCATTGGCGGCAGCATGACGCATGGCGTTGGCGGCCACACTCCCGTGGAGCCCGCGCAGTTGGATTGCCCAATCATTACAGGACCGCATGTCAGCAATTTCGAGGATCTGTACGGCCAGCTTGGTGACGCCCAGGCGGTGGTTCGCGTGGGCGACCCTGTGAGTCTGGCTGACGCTGTCATGCTGTTGCTCGCTGACGCGTCCGCGGCCCGGGCCATGGCGGCGCGGGCCCGTGCGGCGACTGCGGGCGGCGAGGCGGCGCTTGCGGCCACGCTCCAGGGACTCTTGAACCTGTGTGCGCAAAGGTGGACGCAGTGAAGCCGCCGGTTTTCTGGCGCGTCCGGGAGGGGCGGGAGGCTGCTCCGCTGCTGCGTGCGCTGTTGCACCCGCTGTCCTTACTTTATGCGGGCGTGACGGCCTGGAAGATATCCAGGGCCCGGCCATACAACCCCGGGGTCCCGGTTGTCTGTGTCGGGGCATTGACGCTTGGTGGGGCCGGAAAGACTCCGGTGGTCATCGAAATAATTCGACTGCTGAAAAAATCTGATCGCCCGGTCTACGGCGTGTCGCGCGGATATGGAGGATCGAGGCCCGGGCCGTTGCTTGTAGACGCTGACCATCATGACGCACATGAGGTCGGTGATGAACCGCTCCTGATCGCGCGTGAGGCCCGGGTGGTTGTGGGGCGTGACCGTGTAGCAGCCGCTCAGTTCGCCCGGCGTTCCGGGGCGCGATTGCTTGTGATGGATGATGGTCACCAGAACCCCAGTCTCCGAAAGACGCTGTCAATCGTGGTCATCGACGCCGCCTCCGGATTTGGCAACGGAAGGGTGTTTCCTGCCGGGCCATTGCGCGAGCCGGTAGCCGCCGGTCTTGCTCGCGCCGACGCAGTTGTTCTCATCGGGTCGCGCGCGGCCGCGCCAGATGATGTCTCAGGTGCGCTGGAGCGCTTTCATGGTCCGGTTCTTGAGGCGGAGTTGCAGCCCCTGGGGCCGCCGCCGGATGGGCCGCTGGTTGCATTCGCCGGCATTGGGCGACCCGATAAATTCTTCAACGCGCTGTCGGGGGCGGGAGCAGATTTGCGCGATTGTGCCCCTTTTGCAGATCATCATTCGTACACGCCAGATGATCTGACGATGCTCGCCAGGATCGCGCAGCCTCATCGGGCGCGACTCATCACAACAGAGAAAGACGCCCTGCGCCTGCCCGCCAGCTGGCGCGCCAAGGTTTTGGTGTACCCGGTTCAGGCAAGATTCCATGACGCCGCCGAACTGGTGCGCGTGCTTTCGCTCGTTCAACCCGGCGCCAGCCTGGGATCAGCACAGCTGGAGTTGGCGCATGGCGCCCGCCCCACCTAAGGCGAAGTCCATCTTCCACAGACTTGGCTGGCGGCTTGAGGCGGCTGCTTGGGATGCCGCCTCTCGATGGTTTGGGGACATGCCCATCGAGGAGGCGTCCGATGCAGGCGGGCGATGGGCGCGCCGCATCGGTCCGCTGTCTGCGGCTCATCACACAGCACTGCGCAATATCAAGCTGGCATTTCCGGGAATGCGCGAACGGCGCGTCCATGAGATCGCGCTGGGATGCTGGGAGACCATCGGGCGCACGGCAGGAGAGTTTTCCCACCTCAGCGAACTCAAGGCCTATCAACCCGACGGGCGGGTCGCAGTGCAGGGCGTGGAGCGCCTCGATGCGGTCAAGGCGTCGGGCAGAGGCGCAGTCTTTGTCGCAGGCCACTTCGCAAACTGGGAAGTGATGGCGGCCGCCATTCTTCATCGTGGCCTCAAATGTCAGATTACGTACCGTCATGCGAACAATCCATTCATCGATGCGCGCATCACGGCCGTGCGACAGGCCTATGGCGTCACGGACTTTGCGCCGAAGGGAGCGCATGGCGCGCGGGAACTGCTTGCCGGATTGCAGCGCGGCGAGTCCGCGGCCCTCATGAATGATCAGAAAATGAACGACGGCGTCGCTGTTCCGTTCTTCGGCCATCAAGCGATGACCGCGCCAGGACCCACACGGCTGGCCATGCGATTTGGCGCCCCCTTGATTCCAATCTCCACGCGGCGTGACGGTCCTGGTCGTTTCACAGTGACTTTTCATGAGCCCATAGAGATCAGTTCGGATCCTGACGTCAGCGCCGCCGTCATTGAAACCGTGACCAGGATTTCAGCCTTCATGGAGGCGCGTATCCGCGAGGCGCCTGAGCAATGGTTTTGGGTGCACAGGCGCTGGCCGAGGCAGGCATGGACTGCGGCGGGGGTGTGACGGTGCGACCGCGCTGCCATGCGCACAGACCTTGAGTTCGAGGCCTGGATGGCATATAGAAGACTTCTCGAGTTTCGGCCCTACGACTTGGCCTCGCCGCGCTTGCCGCGCTTGTCTGACGACTTCCCCCAATCTCGATCCCTTGCGCGGCTGCTGTTGGCTGCGCGATTGTCATGTAGAAAGGACAAGCCATGGCGCATGGCACGGTCAAATGGTTCAATGCCCAAAAGGGCTACGGCTTTATCCAGCCTGACGACGGCGGCAAGGATGTCTTCGTTCACATCAGCGCAGTTGAGCGTGCTGGCCTTCGGTCGTTCAATGAGGGTCAAAAAGTGAGTTACGAAGTGATCGCCGACCGCCGCACCGGCAAGATGTCGGCAGACAACCTTCAACTCGCGTAGTCTTTCCGCGGGGGGATGCCGGTCGCAGCACGCGCATGCCTGCGCAGCTGCGGCCTGCGTCCGCCTCGCGGTTCTCTGACCGCTTTCCTGAAACCTGTGCAATGACGCCGCCGAGATCCTGTCGCAGGATCAGGTCCGGTCAGAGTTTCTCCGGGCAGAGTTTCAGTGTGTGTCTCCCGCAGTCGTCTGCGCTCACTTGTCTGCCAGCAGCTGTCCACCGGCAGCCGTCCCCTTTACCGGTCTTCCCGCACCGGTCATCCCGAACTGGTCTTCCCGAACTGGTCTTCCCGAACCGGTCTTCCCGAACCGGGCCAGCCGAAGGCGTCCCCTGGGCGGACAGGCGGCGCGCGCATGATGCGCTTTCCCACGATCCAGCGGCCATGAGCCATGAAAACCGATCCGCACCCGTTTCTGTCATCCCGGACGGAGATGGACCCCGCGGCCAGTGATTTTGAGCATCCAGGGCGCTGGCGCTCCTGAATGCTCCGGGCTTGATGGCGCTGTTCAACGGCCATGCTCATCACCCCCTGCACGCAGCGGGCGTGTCGGCGTCGCCATCTGACGGATCAGCGCGCTGCGCTGTTGGTCTCCACGCGGATCCTGACGGTTTGTTCCGCCAGTGCCGCGCAGTCTCGACGGCGGCGCACCCCTGCGCTAAGTCCAACGCCGGACCGCGGGACGTGGCGGAGAGAGGCATGGCGGGTCACTCAAAATTCAAAAACATCATGCACCGTAAGGGCGCGCAGGATAAGAGGCGCAGCCAGATCTACTCAAAGCTCTCCCGTGAAATCACTGTCGCTGCGAAGACAGGACAGCCTGACCCAAACATGAACCCGCGGCTGCGTCTCGCAATCCAGAATGCGCGCGCAGAGAACATGTCAAAGGATGTGATCCAGCGCGCGATCGAGAAGGCGGCGGGAGCGGGGGGCGACGGCTATGAAGAGGTTCGCTACGAAGGCTTTGGCCCCGGCGGCGTTGGTTTGATAGTCGAGGTGCTCACAGACAACCGAAACCGGACTGCCGCCGATATACGCGCGATCCTGTCTCGCAACGGCGGCAATCTGGGCACAACGAACTCCGCGGCCTCCAGCTTTGAGAGGATCGGCGAAATTGCCTATCCGGGTCGCGTGGCTGACAGCGACGCCATGCTGGAGGCGGCCATCGAAGCCGGGGCCGACGATGTGCAAAGCGACGCGGAAGGTCACGTCGTCGACTGCCGTCCTTCCGACCTTGCAGAGGTCTGCGAAGCACTGATCGCCCGCTTCGGGGATCCGTCCTCCGCCAGAATCATCTGGCGGCCACTGAACACGATACTCGTGGAAGGCGACACCGCGCTCAGTCTGCTGCGCCTCGTCGATGCTTTGGAAGAGCATGACGATGTGCAAAACGTGTACGCCAACTTCGAGGTGTCAGAGGCCGACCTGGCCGCGATGACGGCCTGAGCTGCAGCGCTCATCGCGGCGCGGCGCTCTGGGTCTGTTTGATTGCCCGGATCCCCGCGAGTTCGCCAAGCGGCGCTTCGGGCGGCTCCAGTCGTGATCGCCCGTCCTGAGGCCCCATCGGCAAGCCCCATTTTCCTGGTAGATTTTCCAGGCCCATCTGCGGGGCCTCGCGTACGACCGACGGGGCGCAGGTTTCAGCGCCGCGCCTGTGGCCGCCCGGGCGCGCCGCATGTCTGCCGCCTGCGCCCTCAGTTTCCGGCAAGACTTGACCGGGGCGATGGCTTTCTCTTCAGTCTCTTGATCGACGATGAAGGATGTCTCGTGGGCAGTAACCCAAGGAATTGGCGGCCGGCTACAAATCTCGTGCGCGGCGGCCTGCAGCGGTCCGAGTTCAAGGAAACGAGTGAAGCGCTCTATCTGACGTCGGGATTTGTCTATGACAGCCCAGAGGAAGGCGACGCCCGTTTTGCTGGCCTGTCGCCTGGCTATCAGTACACTCGGCTGGCCAACCCAACGATCCGCGCCTTCGAGGAGCGGCTTGCGCTGCTTGAAGGCGCCGAGGCCTGCCGCGCCACTGCAACCGGAATGGCGGCCGTCACCGCAGTTCTTCTGGGCTTCCTGAAGGCTGGCGACAGGATCGTAGCCGGTCGGGCCCTTTTTGGCTCCTGTCGCTGGGTGATTGAGACGCTCCTGCCGCGCTTCGGCGTCAACAGTGTTCTGGTGGACGCTGGCGATCTCGACCAATGGCGCGCACAGGCGACCGGGGCGGCGATGTTGTTTCTTGAGACGCCAACCAACCCGATGCTGGATGTGGCCGACATCGCCGCCATCGCGGCGATCGGCAGGGAGGCGGGCGCACTCACGGTTGTGGACAATGTCTTCGCCACGCCCATGCTCCAAAAGCCGCTCGCTCTCGGCGCCGACCTTGTTGTTTACTCCACAACCAAGCATATCGATGGTCACGGACGCACCCTTGGCGGCGCCATTCTTGGCGCAGGCGCGCTCTTCGAGGGCCCATTCGACGAATTCCTTCGCAATACCGGTCCTACGCTCTCGCCGTTCAACGCCTGGGTGCAGCTCAAGAGCCTTGAAACGATCGAGCTGCGGGTGCGTCGTCAAAGTGAGAGCGCAGCGCGGATCGCTGATGTGCTTGCGGCCTCGCCCAAGGTCTCTCGCGTGTCCTATCCGTTCCGCAGCGATCATCCAGGCGTCGCAATTGCGCGCCGTCAGATGACTGCTGGCGGACCTCTTGTGGCTTTCGTCGTACATGGAGGGCGCGATGCGGCCTTCCGAGTTCTGAACGATCTTGGCCTGATCGATATCTCCAACAATCTGGGCGATGCGAAATCCCTGGCCGTACACCCCGCCACAACGACCCATCGTCGACTCGATCCCCTGGAACGCGAGCGGCTTGGCGTCGAGGAAGGCGCCATCCGGCTGTCGGTCGGCCTGGAGGACCCTGACGATCTGATCGAGGATCTGGTGACCGCGCTTGAGAGCGTTTGACCCATAGACGCGGTCAAGCGAGCTCGACTGTACGCCGCCGTTCAGGGGAGCCCGCTCGTGTCTGGGTCAGTCGCCGGCGCCGCGGATCGGCGCTGACGCCGGTTGCAGCAGGGCGCTGGCCGCTGTGAGGTGGGACACAGTCTGACTGACGCCGCCGGCCGCCAGGGCGGCCATATGGCCGCGTGCGGCTTTCCTGATATTGCGCTATGGTTTCCCCATCGGGAGACGGCGGCGCCAAGCCATGGCTGATATCTTTGTTTCCTACTCGCGGGGCGATAAGCCGCGTGTGGCGCCTCTGGTGGCTGCACTGGAGGCCGTAGGTTGGTCCGTCTGGTGGGACATGGCGCTGGCGCCTGGCGAGGAATTCGACCAGGTAACCGGAACGGCTCTGGAAAGCGCGCGCTGCGTTGTGGTCGTGTGGACGCCCACCTCGGTTACCTCGCGCTGGGTGCGCGGCGAAGCCCGCGTGGGGGCGGATCGCAACGTCCTGGTGCCGGTACGATTTGAGGGCGCGACGCCGCCGATCGACCTGCGCGCCATTCAGACGGTTGACCTCGACGACTGGGGAGGGGACGTGAAAAGCGGGGCCTTCCGCGTTGTTCAACAGTCACTCACCGCCATGCTTGGCGCGCCCTCCAAGGCTGGTGCTCCCTGTGTCGGCAGAAAGCGCGAGCTTGATCGCCTGCGCGAGTATCTGGCGCGTGCGGAGCGAGGCGAGGGCGGATGCATTCTGGTCTCCGGCGAAGCCGGAATTGGTAAGACGCGCCTGACGCGCGAGGCCGAAAGCCTTGCCCGTGACGCGGGTTTCCAGGTACTGCGCGGGCATTGCACCAACATGGGCGCAGCGCCGCCCTACCAGCCCGCCATTGAACAGATCGAGCAGATCTCCCGCCAGCTCGGACCCGAGATGTTGCGTCGCAGCATGGGCGAGAATGCGCCCGAAATCTGCCGGCTCATGCCGGAGCTTCTTCAGCGGTATTCGGACATACCAGACTATCCGAGCCTGCCGCCCGAACAGGAGCGCCGCTATCTTCTGCATGGCCTGGCGGAATTTGTGGCCCGTGGGTCTGCCCGCCAGCCCCTGCTGCTGGTTTTTGAAGATCTGCATTGGGCGGAAGAGTCCACCTGTATTCTGCTCGCCTACATGGCGGAGCGGCTGAAGCGCGAGCGCATCCTGGTGGTTGTCACATATCGCGACGGGGACCTTTCAGCGGGCGCGCCTTTCGCGCGCACCCTGCACGAACTGATCCGGCAAAATCTCGCAGAAGAACTCCGCCTGCAACGGCTTGCCCGGGCTGATATCGCAGAACTCCTGATGCGCCTGTTTTCTGCCGCCCCGCCCGCCAACCTTGTGGAACTCCTGTTTGCGCGCACCGAGGGCAACCCCTTCTTCGTTGACGAGGTTGTCCGTCATATGCGTGACGGGGGCAAACTGATCGCCAGCAATGGCGCATTCAACGAGACCATCGCCGACAGCGACGCCGGTCTCACCTCGGCTGCACGCCTGATCGTGGAGCAACGCATCAATCGCCTGGGGCCCAGGCGTCGCGAGGTTCTGACCATCGCGGCGGTTGCAGGCCGTGTCTTCGACTTCGATCTTCTGGTCAGGGTCGATGGGGCGCAAAGCGAAGACGAGGTCCTCGACGCCGTCGAGGAAGCCGAACGCCGCCAGCTCATTGAAGACGTATCTTCAGGCCGGGTGGCGAGATACCGTTTCGTCCACGAGCAAATCTGCGAAACGCTGGTTGCGGGTCTGTCGTCACCCCGTCGTCAAAGGCTGCACCTACGTCTTGCTGATGCCCTGGAGGCGGCTGGCCCTGGCGCGGCTGTCAGAAGCGTCGGTGAAATCGCGCATCATCTCCATGAAGCCGGCCGCGCGGCGGACGCGGGGCGCACCGTGCGCTTTCTGATGGCCGCGGGAGAGCGCGACCTGCGCGCCCTGGCCTTTGAAGATGGTCTTAAACAGTTCGACCGGGCCTTGATGGTCCTGGATGACGGTGGCGACGCGAGCCTGCGGATGCGCCTCTATCTGATGCGCGGCGAGGCCTTGCGCGGGGCTGAGCGGATCCCGGAGGCCCTGGATGCGCTCGCTCGGGCCGGCGCGTGCGCGCCAAGCGAGCCTGAGCGCGACGAAGTGCGGCTCAAGCGCTGCCTGCTGCTGCTCGATCTCTGGCGGGGGGGCGAGGCGCTCGCCGATCTTGAAAACCTGCTGGCAGGGGCAATGCGCGCCGGAGATGTCCAGCGTGAGCTCGACGTGCAGCGCGTGCTGGCCCGCGCGTACTATGTCATGTCGCTCGATCACAGCGACTATGCTCACAAATGCCAGGACGCCTACGAGCGCACCATCGACCTTGCGCGCAGGCTCGGCGACAGGGCCGCCCTTGGGGCTGCGCTCGTGGCCGCAGCCAATCTGGCGGATTATTGGCCGACCTATCGCGAACAGTCCCGCGACAACCTCGCTGAGGCCGGCCGGATTGCTGAAGAGATCGCCGACAGTGATCTGGCGTTGGATGTCGCTACTGCCCGCCTTGGTCTGCTGCCGAGCGAGCGGGCGCCTTCCGATGAAGAAGGCCTGCTGCAGCGGCTTCTGGCGCGCCGCGATCCGATCCGCCTCAACAACCACTACTTCCGCATGATGTGGTCTACGCTCCTGAGCGGCCGCCTCGAGCGCTGTCTTGAGGTCTGCGACGCAGGCATAGAACTCGCTTACCGTATCGGAGCGTTGCCGGTTCAATATCCGACGATCAAGTCCTTTGCGCTTTTGGACCTGGGACGCTTCGACGAGGCTTGGAGTTGCCTTGAGCAGGAGATTGCCGACGAGGCCCACCGGTTTGGTGCAGCCCTGCGTGAAATGGGTCGCATGCTTTTCGAAATCAGGCTTGGCGATGTCGCCGGCGCCCTGGACAGGGCGCCCCATGTAATTGCAGAGGCGCACACGCTTGTCCGCGCCTGGATGCTGCAAACCATTTCGGTCGAGCTGGCCTGTCTGGCCCCCCTCTGCGCCGAGGACAAAAAGACGCTTGCGCGCATTGTATCCCTGTTCGACGCCACAGGCGTGGGGCCGGGCGCAATCGCTCAGGGCGGGTTGGCACTTGCGCATGGGGACGTGCATGCTGCGCGCGCGCACCTGTCCGCCGAGGATGCCTACCCGGTTATGCGCGCCGTCCGCGTGCGGCTGTCCCGTTTCTCGCTGCTGGCGCGGGCCAACCGGGATGCAGGGGATCTGGCTGGCGCCTGCACGGCGATCGAAGCAGGCGTGGAGCTGGCGCGCGCAAAGGGGGTTCGGTCCTGGCTCTGGCGTTTGCTGGCCGAGCAATCACAACTCGAGGCCGAGGCGGGGCGTGCTGTGAACGCCGCGGCGTGTCTTGCGTCCGCCCACGCGATCTGGCGCGATCTCGCCGCCGCGATCAGCGACCCGGCGCGTCGCGCGATCTTCCTGCGCAACCATGTGGCGGTTGGTTTGGGGCTGAGCGAATGAGCCTCATGATCAATGGCTTCTGCGATGATCCGTTCCGGCCTGTTCAGGCGGCGTTCGTCCGCAATTTTTCCGAGGGACTTGAGATCGGCGCGAGCGTTGCGGTGACATACCGTGGACGCACAGTGGTTGATCTGTGGGCTGGGCACCGTGATCCTGCGCGGACGATGGTATGGGAGCGGGACACGATTGTTCCTGTTGCGTCCACGACCAAGGCTATGACGATCTTGGCGTTCCTTCTTTTGATCGATCGAGGCCAGATCAGTGTCGATGAGCGCGTCGCGTTTTACTGGCCTGGGTTCGCTCACGCCGGCAAAGAGGCGGTGACGGTGCGCGACGCCCTCACCCATCAGGCAGGCGTCCCGGGGTTTGATCCGCCGATCACGAAGGATGTCGTCCTTGACTGGGACGCCGTGACCACCCGGCTGGGTCAGGAGCCCCACTGGTTTGGCGGCGAGCGTCGGATCTGCTATCACATGCACACCTATGGATTCCTCATCGGGGAGCTGATCAGGCGCGTGGATGGTCGGCTCCCTGCGCAATTTTTCCGTGAAGAGATTGCGCAGGTAGCAGACATTGATTTCCACATAGGACTTTCTTCGCCTGAGCAGATCGCGCGCGTCGCGTTCCCCATAGTTTCTGACGGGTTGATGGAGTTCATGGGCGCAGCCACAGACAAGATTTTCCGGTCCGTGGACCTCAAATCCCTCTCGCCGGTCGAGCGGGCCTTTCTGCAAAACCCCGGTGGCAGCGGGCTTGGCAACGCCCGGTCGATCGCACGCGCCGGGACGATCATCGCCAATGCCGGGTTTCTGGACGGCGCTCAGTTTCTCAAGCCTGACACCATCGCGCTTGCCGGGCTGGAGCAGGCCAGTGGGCGCTGCCCTTATCTCGGCTGGGTGCGCTTTGGTCTCGGTTTCGCACTCGACAGCGCGATTTTTCCAGCACCGTCGTCCACCTGTCTTCATTGGGGGGGGATCGGCGGGTCACAGGTGATCATGGATCCGCAGGCTGGACTCAGTTTCGCCTACACGCCGAACAACTGGGATCTGCTGCCTGAGGAACACAACGAGCCTTACATCGATCGCCGCCTGCAGCGCTTTTTTCACGCCCTGTCAGATGTCCTCAGCGGGCTGCGGGCCGTGCCATGAACACCACGATCCATGGCTATTGCGAGGAATCCTTCACAGCCTTGAGGGACGCCTTTGAGGCCAACTTCGCCGATGGTCTTGAGACCGGCGCATGCATGGCAGTGACGCATCTTGGTCGAATGGTCGCGGATCTGTGGGCAGGCCATTGTGACAAGGACCGGACGACGGTTTGGGAGCGGGACACCGTGGTTCCTGTGGCCTCCACCACCAAGTTCATGACGGTGATCGCCTTTCTTATCCTGATTGACCGGGGGCTGGTCGATATCAATGAACCCGTGGCGGATTACTGGCCGGAATTCGCCGCGGGGGGCATGCAAGCCGTAACGGTGCGTGACGCCTTGACCCACCAGGCCGGCGTTCCAGGGTTCTGTCCTCCTATTGCAAATGACGTACTGTGTAACTGGCCCGCAGTCACCCAACGTTTGGCGCAGGAGCCGCATTGGTTTGGAGGGGAGCGCCAGATCTGCTATCATCTTCACACCTTTGGGTTTCTTCTCGGAGAGATCATCCGGCGTGTTGATGGTCGCAGGCCACGGCAGTTCTTTCATGAGGAAGTGTGCCGCAAGGCTGGCCTGGACTTTCAAATCGGGCTTGGCGCGCCGGGCGAACTTGCGCGCATCGCGCCGCCGCAGATCGGGGCTGGCGTGTTCGACCTTTTTGAAAGAGAGGAATCGTTCAAACGGCGGTTTCACTCAATCGACATGAGCGCGGCGTCTGGCTGGGAGCGGCTGTCGCTTGAGAATCCGGGCGGGAACGGCTACGGCAACGCGCGCGCCATCGCCGGCGCCGGGGCGATCCTTGCAAATGGCGGAACCTTCAACGGCGTCCGCGTCCTCTCTCCGCAGACCATCGCGCTGGCGGGTCAGGAGCATGCCTACGGGCCATGCCCCTATCTCGGCTGGATCCGTTTCGGGCTCGGGTTCGGTCTTCACAGCGACCATTTCCCCATGCCCGGGCCGCAGTTCATGGGGTGGGGCGGATTCGGCGGATCGATGGCGCTTGCCGACCCAGCCAGCGGTGTGAGCTTCAGTTATGCGCCTAACAACTGGGCCCCGCCGGTGCGGGTGGGCGGGCAGCTTACGCTGATGGACCCTCGCAACATGCGTTTCTTTGAAGCCTTGGCGCAGGTCTGCGCCGGCCTGAAGGGGCAGGCGTGAGCGTCGAGATCCACGGCGTGTGCGCCGAACGTTTTGCAGCGATCCGCGAGGCGTTCTGCGCCAACTTCGCACGCGATCTGGAGATCGGCGCAACGCTGGCAATGACCTGGCGCGGCGAGCTCATGGTCGACATTTGGGCCGGCGATGCAGACCCGGCGCGGACCAGACCTTGGCGGAGGGATACGATCGTTCATATCGCTTCAAGCTCCAAGATCGCAGCAACCCTGAGTTTGCTGATGGTTATTGATCGCGGCCTGATCAGTCTGGATGACACAGTCGCGCGCTACTGGCCGGAATTTTCGCACGGCGGCAAACAGCATGTGACTGTGCGCGACGTGCTCACCCACCAGGCGGGCGTGCCCAGCCTCAACCCGCCGGCGAGCTTCGTCACTGCGTGCGATTGGCCAGCGATGACGGCGCGGATCGCCTGCGAGCCGCATTGGAGCAAAGGTGCGCGCGACATCTGCTACCACGCCTGCACCTTTGGCTTTATCGCCGGCGAACTTGTGCGCCGGGTGGACGGCCGCCTGCCGCGCCAATTCCTGGAGGAGGAGATCGCAGCCCCGCTCGCGGCCGACATCCAGCTCGGCTGCTGGCGGGACGTCGATCATCCTCGCGTCGCCCTCGTGCGCCCCCCGCAGTTCGTCCGCACAGGAGTCCGCGATCAGCTGTTTGGGGCGATTGAACTCGCGCCGAGCTCTGCGTTTGGACTGCAGGACCTGCAGTTCCCCGGACTTAACTGCCTCGCCAATGGCCGGGCGCTTGCTCTGCTTGGCGGGGTTTTCGCCAACGGCGGATCAGTCAATGGCGTGCGCCTTCTGTCCCACCGGCTGGTCCGCGATGTCGCACGGACGCAAGCGGAAGGAGTATGTCCCTACCTCGGCGCCATCACGTGGGGGCTTGGCCTGGCGCTGGACAACCCTGGCTTTCCTGCGCCAACGCCCAGCGCCATCCACTGGGGTGGTTTCGGCGGTTCCTGGATGGTCGCCGATCCGCTCGCCAAGGTGAGTCTCGGCTACGCGCCCAACAATTTCCGGCTGGATGGGGATGAGCAGCACGACCGCCGGCTCGGCCGCTTTTGGCATGTCCTGCGGCAACTCCTGCCCGAACTCCCGGCTGGCCGCTGAGTCATCTGGGGAACGCCAATGGGCGGGCTGGGAAGCTGCGCGCGACCTCTGGCGGCCCTGGTGCTCGGGCCGGCCCGGGGGTGGGACTGCCGGTGGCGCAGGCCCGTGATGCGGATCAGGTCATTGGCGGGGTGTGGGACGGGGGCTGCGCCCCGTCCGAGGGGGCTGCGCCCGGTCAGGCATGCGCATACGGGCGGGACTCTCACGCCGAAGCGGGTTAGCCTCATGGCAAAGAGTGAAAAGCGCGCCAAAGCGTGCAGGGAGGAGGAAACCAATGAGCACCCCAGGCTCACACGTCGACGCCATCGTGGTCGGGGCAGGCATGGCCGGTCTCTACCAGCTCTACCGTCTGCGCAAAGATGGCTTTTCCGCCGTCGTTCTGGAAGGTGGGGCCGATGTCGGCGGAACCTGGAACTGGAACCGTTATCCTGGGGCACGCTGCGATATTGAGAGCCTTGACTACTGCTACACATTCGACCCCGAACTGGAGAAGACGTGGACCTGGTCCGAGCGCTACGCTACCCAGCCCGAGATCCTGCGCTACCTGCAATACGTGGCGGACCGCCACGACCTGCGCCGCGACATACGTTTCAGTACACGGGTCAAGCGGGCGGCCTGGAACGACGCGGCCGGGCTCTGGCGGGTTGAGACGGACACAGGCGAGGCGCTGCTTGCAAAGCGGCTTATCATGGCGACCGGCTGCCTTTCCGCGCCAAAGTCGCCCGACATCCCCGGAGCAGATTGTTTCAAGGGCGATGTCTACACGACCGGCCTCTGGCCGCATGACGACGTCGACTTCACGGGCAAGCGCGTCGCGGTCATCGGCACCGGGTCCTCAGCGATCCAGTCCATTCCGCTGATCGCAAAACAGGCGCTACATCTTACAGTGTTCCAGCGTACGCCGGCCTACTCGGCGCCTGCGCACAACGGGCCGATCAGACCTGAAAAGCGCGCACAGATCGAAGGGCGCCGTGATGAGTATCGTGAGGCGGCGCGCTGGAGTGGGGCAGGCGTGCCCCGCGAACCTGTTCTGACGAGCGCACTGCAGGTCAGCGAGGCGGAACGCAGGGAAGTCTATGAGACGATGTGGCGCTCGGGAGACCTTCTCAGCATCGGCGGGGCGTTCTCCGACATCCTGATCAATCCTGACGCCAATGAGACGCTCTGCGAATTCATGCGCGGAAAGATCAGGTCGATCGTCAAGGATCGCGAAACAGCCGAGGCGTTGTGTCCCTACGACTATCCGATCGCGACAAAGCGGCCCTGCCTCGATACGGGCTACTACGAGACATTCAATCTCGATCACGTTCGCCTGATTGATCTGCGCAAGACGCCGATCCGTGCGATCACAGATGACGGGATAGACACAACCGCCGAGCACCTGACGTTTGATGCGATCGTCTTCGCCACCGGCTTCGACGCCATGACCGGGGCCATCCTCGCCGTGGACATAGAAGGACGCAATGGCGTCACCCTGAAGGAGCGCTGGGCCCACGGTCCGGAAACCTATCTCGGTCTGATGAGCGTGGACTTTCCAAATCTGTTCATGATCACCGGACCTGGCAGTCCGTCCGTTCTCTCCAATATGGCGGTATCAATCGAACAGCATGTTGATTGGATCAGCGACACCCTTGTGGACTTACGCGCCGCTGGCTTTGAAACCATTGAGCCGACCCGCACCGCCCAGGAGGGATGGCGACAGCATATGGATGACTGTTCATCGCTGTCGCTGTTTCGCGAGGCGAAGTCCTGGTACACGGGGGCCAACGTCCTTGGAAAGCCGCGGGGCGTTCTGCCCTATGTCGGGGGCGTCGACGTTTACCGGCGGACCTGCAATCAGGCGCGCGCCCGCGGCTATCTTGGTTTCGCCCTGAGGGGAGCGGACGGGCGACATCAGTGCAACGACGGAGTGGTGTTCCGTCTGATGCCGGATGTCGACGCTGTGCTCCAAATGACTGCGGCGCTTGGCGGGCCGCCTCCTGAAACGCTGACGCCAGCGCAGTTGCGTTCTGTGGTGGCTGCGGCGAACACGATGCGACCACCCGGGCCTGCGGTCGGCGACATCGTTGATGGAGCGCTTCCCGGTCCAGACAGCCATCTTGCCTACCGTCTCTACCGGCCCCCAAGTCCGGGCCCGCACCGGGTTGTCGTGTATTTTCATGGCGGCGGGTGGCTTTTCGGCAGTCACATGTCAGATGACCCGCTGTGCCGGGATCTCTGTGTGCGCGCTGACACCATCATCATTTCTGTAGATTATCGTCACGCACCGGAACATCGCTTTCCATGCGCCCATGAAGACGCCCTCGCCGCCGTGAAGTGGGTCTCGGCGAACCTTGGCGGTCTCGGCGGCAAGACAGGCGGCCTTCTCGTGGCAGGCTGGAGTGCAGGCGGGAATCTCGCAGCCAGCGTCTGCCATCGTGTGCGTGATGCGGGTGACGTGCGCGTCCTCGGCCAGGTGCTCTTGACCCCAGTCATCGATTTCGACTTCACCACCCGCTCGTACACTGAAAACGGGTCCGGATATGATCTCACGAGTTCGCTCATGCGCTGGTTCGCCGACAATTATGTCGACCCGGCAGACCGTGCGGATCCGCGCTGTGCGCTGCTGCAGGCGGATCTCAGGAACCTGCCGCCTGCGCTGATTGTGACGGCCGAATTCGATCCGTTGCGTGATGAAGGATCTGCGTATGCTGCAGCGCTGACCCGCGCCGGTGGCGAGGCTGTCCATGTCACGGCGCGCGGACAGATACATTCCTCCATCACCATGGTTGATATCGTCCTTAGCGGCGCGCAGTACCGCGTCATGATGGCGGACGCGCTCAGGCGATTTGGTCGCGCAGCCGATCTGGTTGCCGGCTGATTCCCTGCGCGGGGCTGATCGCGCCAGATCGCCTGCGCAGACCAGCCGATCGCGGAACGGACAAAAAACCAGTTCGTGTGATGCTTGTGGAGCTGGACGCAGGTCTCACCGCCGCGCAGCGCCTGCCTTCGGCGCGATCAATCAATCGCGTGTCGGGTCGTCGGACCCGTTGCTTAGTCCAAGCCGCCCCTTTGCCGAGCGCTTCCTGCCTTCGGCGCGAACATGCTCGCCAGCCATTGCAAGACCCCAGCGCGGCATATTGTTGTAAACGCTTTCATGACGCCCGTCGGCCACCAGGAAGGTTTCGTGCC
Source organism: Hyphomonadaceae bacterium (assembly GCA_040381075.1). GTDB lineage: Bacteria > Pseudomonadota > Alphaproteobacteria > Caulobacterales > Aquidulcibacteraceae > JBEIHX01. The sequence continues at coordinate 105,513 of JBEIHX010000002.1, read as the reverse complement.
AGATGCCGACGTCTCCATTGCTTGCGATCGCCCGGTTGAAGGCGCGCCAGGCCGGCAGGTGGGCGCGTGATCGGTCAGTCGCGTAGGCCTCCAGACTATCAAAGCTGCGCCAATACTGAATCACGAAGATATTCGGAAAGCCAAAGAATGTCCGTGCATGCAGCAGGCCAAGCTCCGGGGTTTGGGCAAGCTCGCGAAGCATCATGGGCATTGCGGCCGCGACGGGCGCCCACCGCCATATCTTCCAGGGTCTGTTGATCCGCATGCCGATAAGAAACACGACGAATGGACCGTCGATCTGTGCGGTCATGCGAGCTGGAACAATCATGGCGCCCTCACAGCAGATGCATCCCCCCCTGGCGCTTCTGATGCGCCAAGGCCTGTCTGGCCAATGGCGATGTTGCCAATGGCGATGTGGAACGCCTCATCCCAGGTCAGATCCGATCCCTCCTGCAGGGCGCAGTCGAGGGCATCCTGGTTCAGGGCGGATGTCAGCCGTTCCATGAGTGCGCGTCGATCGGCCGCAAGCAGCCCGCCGGTCAGTCCGCTCTTATCGAGCAGTCCCACAAGGCGCGCTGCATCCTGGGGGCGGCTATCACCCCAGGCGAGCCAGGCCAGACTGATGCGATAGAGATAGATCGCGACCCGCACGCTGCGCTGTTCGATCGTCTGGGCAATCGCACGCGCCTCCGCCAGATCGCCGGGCTGGCCGCGCTGCACCAGCGCCGTTATGAGCCGCCCGGCCAGCTGGGCGACGCTGACGCGCACCAATCGGTGGCCGGTATGGGAAAGGAGCGTTTCCAGCAGCGCGCGTGCGGGGCCAATGGCCGCGTCCGGATCCTCCCAGGGCATTTCAGATGTCGACCCCCAGGCAAGGATGTTTGTCACAACCTGATCCGCGCCAATCGCGCGCGCCTTGACGGCGGCCGCCTGCGAGAGGGCGCGATGGCTCGCAGCATCATCGCCCCCGGCCGCGCGCGAGGCGAGGACCCGCGCGAAATCCCCATAACATCCAGCGCGCGAAATCACCGGCAGCTTCTGTTCCGCCAGGCGCGCCGTCGTCTCTGCGAGCGCTGCGCGCCCTGCGAGCCCACCTTCAGCCCAGGCGCGCACCACGAGCGCGCTGATCCGCGCGTTCCAGTCGCTGCTCAGCGCCAGCGCGTGCGCCTGATCAGCAATGGCGGAGGTTCCTGATTCAGGGCCGACGAAAACATCAGCAATCAAAGCACCGGCCTGCAGTCGGTCCCTTATGTCAGCCGGTCCCGTTTCACCAAGCGCGGAAAGTCCGACGGCGCTCCATCGCGCCAAATCGAGAAACAGACCATGGAAGGCAAGCGTCGCGCCCGCATCCGCAGCAAGGCGCGCCCCCAGCAAGGAGTTCCCGTTCGGCCCGAACGCCCAGTCAAGCGCGTGCGTGAGATTGTCGATCTCCATGCCGTATCGGGAAAGCAGCGTTGCATCGCTGCTGTCACCCCAGAAGTCTTTGCAGCACGGGCTGAAGAGGCTGCAGAAATAGTCCGCATGGCGCTGTTGCACATTCAGGGTTTCGCCAGCCTCAAACAGCTTCTGTTGGGCGTAGGCGCGCATCGTTTCAAGCAATCGATAGCGCGCGGGGGCGCCGCTGCGGTCGACAACGATGAGTGACTTGCTGGCGAGCCTGGCGATAGCCTCTGCCACAGCACCGTCTGGCGTGTGCGCATCGGCGGCCACAGCGCAGGCGGCCTCAAGCGTACAGCCGCCGGAGAAGACCGCCAGCCGGCGGAACACCCTGGCGTCGGCATGCTCTAGCAGCCCATGGCTCCAGTCGAGGGTCGCCTGCAATGTGCGCTGCCTGGGCAGGGCGGTGCGACGTCCAGCCGTGAGAACCTGGAACCTGTCATCAAGCAGACGCAGCAATTCGCAACAGCCAAGAACCGGCGCGCGTGCTGCAGCCATTTCGACTGCGAGTGCTATGCCATCAAGCCGCGCGCAAATCGCCGGTATGGCGGCTGCTTCGACGCCCTCGGGCGCGAAACTGGGCTCAACCGCCCGTGCACAGCGCAGGAACAGCGCCTCGCAGTCCTCCTCACGCAATGAACGCAGCCTGACAACCCGTTCGCCTTCGAGCCCAAGAACCTCTTGCGACGTCGCGAGGATGCGCAGATCAGGCGCGCGCTGCAGAATGTTCTCCACGAGGCTTGCTGCCGCTTCAATCAGGTGTTCGCAATTGTCCAGGACAATGAGTGCGCGCCAGAGCGGCAGGCGCCCCAGCAGTCCGGAGATTGGATCGTCGTGGTTGGCGATGCCCAGCGCGCTTGCGATCGCCTGCGGGACCTCTGCGGGATCCCGCAGGCCTGCAAGCTCCACGAGCCACACCCCGTCAGCATGCGCGTCTTGCGCCCCGCGTGCGGCCTCGATTGCGAGCCTTGTCTTGCCGATGCCGCCCGGTCCGGTCAGCGTCACCAACCGTGCGGTTTGCAGCAGGCCGTCGATCTCGGCCAACTCGGCGACCCGACCGATCAGCGGGGCGAGGCGCAAGGGCAGGTTGCCCCGTGGCTGGCGGTCAGCGCCCGGGACATGCGGGGGTGCGTTCGCAGCCAGGCGCGCCAGTCCGCTCAACAGGTTGCGGAAAGGCGCCTCCTCTGCGCCGCCCTGCCATGAGGCGAAATCCGTGACCTGAAACTGGCGGAAGCCGAGCGGAGGCGTGGCGCCGTCAATGGACAGCGCCGCCAGACGGTTATGATCCCGACCCACTGCTGCCTCGTCAGCCACCCAATGGCTGGCGATGCTCGCCTTTGACCAGATAACGACCACCGCTTTTGCGGCCATGAGCTGGGTCTCTGTTTCTGTGAGATATCGCGCCCCCGAGACAAGGTTTTGGTCCCACCAGCAGGAATAGCCCGACGTCTTGAGCGCCTGGCCCAGCCGCTCCGCGACGTCTGTATCCTCTCGGGCGTAGGAGATGAAGACGTCAGCCATGGTCAGTGATCCGACCGGGGCCTTGAAGGCCAGGCAGGGTTTCCCGCCCGCTGTGCCGGCGTCGGACGCGGGCCCGCCAGCGCCGGCGCCTGGTCGGGGCCTACGCCGTCACATATGGAGGGGCGTTCCGGTCTGGCTGATGAACTCCAGCGCGCCGGATATGTCTTAACCATGTCCCGCACCCGCCCTGACCCGCCTCTGATGCGCTCCGCATGGCCGATCCATCGCCCACGTTACGATCAACGGGCACAGTCGCTGCGCCGCCGAGCACTTCAATCGCGCGCACTGGCTACAGCCTAAATCCAAAGCAGCAGCCTCGGCAATCGAGGCGCGGCCATGCCAGGACGCGGCTTGTCAGGGCGCGGCCATGATGTGTGTCGTCGCGCGTTGCTCGGGGCTGCCCCCGAGCGATGGGCGTTGGCGCCCGGGCCTGGACCGCCGCCCCATGCGCTGCGGCCTGGTTGGCTCGTTCAGGCCGTTGGTCCGGCGGGCCGCACAGGCATCCGAGCGCCAAAGTGGTGGGGCGCGGCGCCCTTCGCCGCGGCGTCCCTGTTCGCAGCGCACCGTTCGTCAGGTTCTGATGACACGAACGAAGCGGACCTGAGGCAGGTTCCGGATCGTGTCCAGCACCTGGTCGGGCACGACCTGATCGACGCCAACGAGCGCGATGGCGTCTTCGCCGGAGGCCACCCGGCCAAGGTTAAAGGTGGCGATGTTGATCTTTGCCTCGCCCAGAAGGGTGCCGAGGGCGCCGATAAATCCCGGTTTGTCCAGATTGTTGATGTACAGCATGACAGGCTGGAACGCTGCGTCGAGTTCCATGCCCTTCACCTCTACAATCCGGGGGGCCCCAACGATCAGCGCGCCTGCGATCGTGCGCCAGCCGCCGCCCGTCTTGATCCGAAGACGAATGAGGCTGTCATAGGTTGGAGACAGCTCACGTCTGGATTCGGTGACGACAACGCCGCGCTCCCGCGCCACGGCGGGTGCGGACACCATATTGACGCCTGACAGCATGGGAGCAAGCACCCCGGCGAGCGCGGCAGCTGTCATCGGTTTTGTATTGAGCCGGGCGACATCGCCTTCGTACTCGATTTCAATGGCTTCGAGATCATCATCAAGGATCTGGCCGGCGAATACTCCAAGGCGCTCTGCCAGCAGCGCAAACGGCTTGACCTTGGGCGCCTCCTCCGCGGTGATCGAGGGCGTGTTGAGCGCATTCGATACGGCGCCGGTCAGCAGGTAGTCCGCCATCTGCTCGGCGACCTGAAGCGCGACGTTTTCCTGCGCTTCCGTGGTCGACGCCCCAAGATGTGGAGTGGCGGTGAAATTCGGAGCGCCAAAGAGCACGTTGTCTTTGGCGGGCTCGGTCGAGAAGACATCGAATGCGGCCGCACCGACGTGTCCGTTCTCCAGAAGAGCGCGCAGCGCGGCTTCGTCAACAAGTCCACCGCGGGCGCAGTTGACGATGATAACGCCCGGTTTCGTCTTCGAAAGCGTTTCAGCCGACAGGATGTTGCGCGTCTTCTCTGTCAGGGGCGTGTGCAGAGTGATCACGTCGGCCCGTGCAAGCAGCTCCTCAAGCTCGACCTTCTCAACGCCCAGTTCCAAGGCGCGTTCTGGCGACAGAAATGGATCAAAGGCCGCCACCTTCATCTTAAGGCCGAGCGCGCGATCGGCGACTATGCCGCCAATGTTGCCGCATCCGATGAGCCCCAGCGTCTTGGCGTACAGCTCGTAACCCATGAAGCGATTTTTTTCCCACTTTCCCGCCTGGGTAGAGGCGTCCGCCGCTGCAATCTGGCGGGCGGCTGCGAACATCAGCGCGATGGCGTGTTCGGCAGTGGTGATGGAGTTTCCGAATGGGGTGTTCATGACCACCACGCCCTTGGCGGTCGCGGCGGGAATGTCGATGTTATCAACGCCGATCCCGGCGCGCCCGATGACTTTAAGTTTCCGTCCTGCGGCGATCACATCCTTATCGGCCTTGGTGGCGGATCTTACCGCCAGTCCGTCGTAATCGCCGATGATCTCGATAAGGGCGTCTTTCTTAAGTCCCGTTTTGACCTCGACCTCCACGCCGCGTCGCTGGAATATGGAAATGGCGGCGGGCGACAATTCATCAGAAATCAGAACTCTTGGCATTGGGATGCTCCCGAAGACTGCTGTGCTGGCGATACTCAGACCAACCGCGGCGCACAGAACCAAGTGGTGAGGGGAAGCGCCGGGCCGCCCGGCCTGGCGCGATGACTGGTGTGCCTATGCGTCGTGTGTGCGTTTTCGATTTCGTGGGAAAACGGTGTTGCCGGACCACCGAAAGCAGCACATGACGGCGCGCAGCTTCGCCGTCAGCCGGGGAGATCCGCCGCCAGCGTGTGGAACGCCCATTCGATCCAAAGGGTGAGCGCTTCGACGTCATCACGCTCGATCGTCGCGCCGCACCAGATACGCAGCCCCGGAGGGGCTGAGCGATAGCTCGCCGCATCAAGGGCGACGCCCTCCCTTTCGAGAAGGTCGGCCAGTTTCTTGGCGAATGCGGCCTGAGCCTCGGCATCGAGCTCCGCAACGCGGCGATCCACCACCTTCAGGCAGACCCCGGTATTGGACCAGGTCGCCGGGTTGTCGGCCAGAGGAGCAATCCATGGGGTGCGCGCCGCCCAGTCATAAAGCACCTGGGCGTTGGCGTCGGCGCGGGCGTGCAGTGCTGCAAGGCCGCCGATCTGATCCGCCCAGCGAAGCGCTGCAAGGTAGTCCTCAACGCATAGAAGGCTTGGCGTGTTGATGGTGGCGCCTTCAAAAAGCTCCGAGTCAAGCTTTCCTTTCTTGGTCATGCGGAACAGCTTCGGCAATGCGCGGTCTGGAGTATAGCTTTCCAAACGTTGCACCGCACGAGGACTCAGGATCAGCATGCCGTGCGCGGCCTCGCCGCCGAGGACTTTCTGCCAGGAATAGGTGAGAACATCGCATTTGGACCAATCGATCGGCTGGGCGAATGCTGCGCTGGTTGCATCGTTGAAAGTCAGTCCGGCGCGGTCCGCAGGGATCCAGTCGAAGTTCGGGATCTTCGCGCCGCTCGTCGTGCCGTTCTGTGTAAAGATTATATCGGCGTCTTCGCGTGCTTTGGAGAAGTCCGGCAGCGCTCCGTAGGGGCGCGCCACATGGACGCGAAAATCGCTCACTTTGAGCTGTTCGGCGACGTCGGTCACCCATTCTTCGCCAAAGCTTTCCCACGCGAACACATCAACTGGACGCGGACCCAGCATCGACCACATCGCCATCTCCACAGCGCCGGTGTCCGAAGCAGGGACGATCGCAATCCTGTAATCGCCGGGCGGCTGCAGGAGCGCGCGGGTATGATCGATCGCTTCTTTCAGTTTTGCTTTGCCGGACTTTGATCTGTGCGAGCGGCCTAATGCCGCATCGGACAATCCGTCCAGCGACCATCCTGGAAATTTCTTGGTGGGGCCGGAAGAAAACCGGGGATCTTCCGGACGAATGGCCGGCTTTGGCGGGGTGCGCATGCGTTTGTCTCCCATCCTTGCAGATGGACGCCCGCCGGTGGGGGCGGGTGGCCCGGCGACGCTTGTGACGTCCGATGCTCTTTTGGTCAAGCCGTCTTCGCACGCGGCTTTATGTCCTGTGGGGGTGCGCGCGTCCGGCCGCGACGGCATGGCCCTTCAGGCCGGGCGTTCGCGGTCCGTCTTTGCCGCTTTCAGTCGGCTCTTTCCACCTGACGCACGCCGTGCGGCCACCCGGCCACGCCTTCGCGACCCGGCGCGGCCGAGGCGGGGGTCCTCGGGCGGCTCTTCCTCGAAGATGTTCACCGCGTCGCGCAGGGCCTCGTTATGCTCCGGCGCGGGACCGTCAAACGCTGCGGGAAAACTCTTGCAGCCCCGAATTCCTGTTTCCGTGCGCTCCGCGCCTTCCAGGTCTTCGACTGTTTGGCGGCCGCTTCCTTCGGGAAGCGCCAGGTATGGTTTTGCGCGAAGGCGACGCCCGTCTCCCGGTGGTCAAGGGGGATGCCGAGAACGCCGGCGAAGTATCGTTCGTGTTAGGCCGCGGTCTTCCTGCGCGAGGCCACCCAATCGCATCACCCGCCGCCAGGCCGTTGGCGCGGAAGAACAGGTTCGTCCAGCGCGTCGGCGCAAACACCGCCGGGTGGTCGGGACGCGGCGTATCCGACTCCCTGGCGTCTGCGTAGAGCACGCCCGGTCGAAACGAGACGTGATTGCGATCGTGCATCTCGCCGCTGACGGGGTCATGGTCGGCCATGACCGGCGACAGGCTGCAACCGTTCGACAGGTCCGCATGCGCTCGCGAAACTTCGCGGCGTCTGCGGTGAGCAGCGAGGGCGCGTCGGTCAGGGGGCTGGCGGGCGATATGACATCCGTGATGAGCCAAAAACTGTGTCCAGGATTTGGCGCTCCGTCTGCGTCATAGTCCTTGCGTGCTGGAGCGGTCATGGCTGACAGCGTGCGGGCATAGTCGCGTTGCGCCCTCGCGGAATGCCCTCAGCGCGACGCAATCATTGTCGCCCGCCCGCACCGTTCAGGCAGCGTGCTCCAGAGCCTGAAGCCTCTCCTGGGGGGCGCCGGGCTGTGCCGGGAAGGGGCTGACCATGCCCGGGCAATGACGCAGGATTGTGTCGCCGATCAACGAGCCAAGGCAGTTGGCGACGATGATGATGCGGTCATGGCGCTCGCATTCGCGCAATGCCCGGGTCAGATCGACTCGGCGGGTACAGATTGCCTGACGGGCGGCCAGATGTTCCAGGCGGAGGGACAGAAGCCGCGCGCTGTCGCCCATGACGGGTGACAGACATGAGCGATTGAACCACCAGAACGCTGCCGCGCCTGACGCCAGGAGGATCACGGCGGCAAAGGCGAACCTCTCATGGGTCTGCTGCAGAAGAGACAGCACTGCCCACGGCCTGAACCCAATGAGCGCATGCGACAGTGCGGCGGACGCCGCGGGCGACCCCACGCCAAGCCGGAACGCTGTCACGCGCGCCCTCCAGACCGCTACGCATCCTCAGGTTCGGTGTGATCATGATCCAGGCGGGGGCAAGAATGGAATATCCCGTCCACAGCGCCTCCAAGCGCTGCGCCCAGATCAGCGCGGTCAGCGCGGCGTGCGCCACGGCGCGGGGATTTCGGCGCCATCACGTTTCAGGAGGCCGACGAACCACGCCCCCAGGTGCTCCACGCGGGTCCCCCCGTCAGATGGGCCCGGCGGATCTCGGAGCAGTCGACCCTGTGCTTATCCATCGGCTCGGTCGACACCCGCTACAGGTCATGGAGCCCTGAGGCGTGATCCGGCGCCGACCACTGGCGCGCCTCATATCGCGCGGACCGGCGATAGCGCCGGTCCAGACTGAACGCGGCGTGCGGACTGGTAGCCTGTAGGACCCGGGCAGGTTCGAGGATGGACCCCAGGGCGGCTGCTCGCCCTGACCATGGATCAAGACCACTGCAGTTCGAACCTGCGAGCCGCTGCTCGCGCCATCCTCAGCGCCCGTTTGGGAGCGTTGCGCCATCCGGCGTCCCCTCTGGCCGTCAGCGCTCCCGCTTTGAGCGCCCTGACGCCACCGATCACCGTTCACCAGATCGCCAACCGCAGCAGTCCCTCGATTGCAGCCTGGATGACGGCGAGATTCAAATAGACGACGAACACGGACGCCGCGACGAAAGGCAGGCTGAGGAGAACGAACAGGCCGTCGCGTTGAATGAGTCCGATCGAAATGAACATGATGGCGATGCCAGGCAGAAGGTTTCCGCCGAACACCGGCAAGATCAGGATCACCGCAAGGATGAGGCAGATCAGGCCGCTGAGTTGGACCAGCGGGCGATCTGTTAACGGCTCAAGCCGGGGGCGGGCGAGCGCCTCCAGCCTGTCGAGCCAGGGCCCTGCCTTTTCTGCAACTGCGCGCAGCGCCTGAACGGGCAGCTCGCGCTCAGCAATGGCCTTGGGAAACCAGGGTTTTTCAGCCCCCGACATCAGCTGGAAGCTCGGATACAGGAGCAGGATGCCAAAAACAGCCGAGAGGCCGGGGGGCATTGGGATGACGTTCGGCAGGGCGAGGAACAGCAGCAGGAAGCCGAACGCGCGGGCCTGAAGCGCGGCCAACAGCCATTTAACGCTGATCCTGTCAGCCTCCGCGTCACGAATGAGGTCACGCAACCGGTTCGAGATTGAGCCTGAACGAGTCACGTGGCGCTTGTCTCCCTAGACCCATGGACGGGTGCGCACGGCGCCCGTCGGCCCATCGCACCCGCATATAGGCGCCTGGTTGAGGCCCCGCAAACGCGACAGGCCTGGCCCCACAGTTTTCCACAGCCAATCATCTGGCCAGATCGCCGCACCGGCGCGATCGCAGCGCCGTGTCGCGCGTGAGCTTGGCGCAATCAAGGCGATCTCGGCGCCGGCGGCTGGTCCATGAGACCTGTTTTCGTGTCGACTGCTCTCTCAAGGTCTGCGTCAGCGCCGTTTTTTCTTGCCTGCCCTGTCTGCGCGCCCCGCAACCGTCACCGTCCCTGCAGGCCTGGGCGTGGGTCAGTCCCTCGCCTTGCGAAGCCTGTCAACGATCGCGAGCAACGCGTCGCCGCCCAGCGGGCCGAGGTCGGTGCGCATATGCGCGACACGCAGCTTCCGGTCGAGGACGTAGTAACTCGGAACCCATTTGACCTGCCAGGTGTTCGAAATCGTTTCGTCCGCATCCAGAAGCGTTGGAAAATTGATCTGCATTTCATCAAAATATGCTTGCAGGGTGGGCCAGCGGTTGAAACGCTCACGTCGGTGGACTGTGAGAAAGACCGTATCTGGCCGTGCTGCAAGCGCCCTGGCCAGCGCAGCCGCATGCGGCGCGTCATTGCGGCAATCCGGACACCAGACGCCCCAGAATTCGATGACCACCACTTTGCCCCGCAGTCGCGCGATGTCGATGCGCGCGCCTTGAACCGTGACCCCGACAAGCGGCGGCGCAGGCTTGTTCCAGAGCGGATGTTCACTCAGCGAGGGCGGCCCTGCGACAGCAACCGGCGCCAACGCCGCTGCAGCGCCAACCAGGACGGTGCGGCGCAGCGGTTCTTCGGCAGGCTGGGCTTTGGTTCTGGGCGCTGTGTCGTTTGGATCCTCGGTCATGGTGCGTCTATGCCGCGACACGGACGGCGAGAGAAGCCCCTTTGGACCGCCCAAACGCCCACGGCGAGCGGCAGCGCACGCCAGAAGGCGGTCGGCGCAGCCTCCGGCGCCGGGATCCGTGTCGCGCTCCGGCGGTCTTGGCGTCATCAGCCCCGTGCATGCGCCGCCGCTTCGATCACCGTCGCCAGAGACCCAAGACCGGCCCCGCGCCAGACTTCGGTGTCGATATCGTCCAGGAGCACATAAACGCGGCGTCGTTTGACGAGGCGAAAGGAGCGCCACTGCGGGTGCTGAAAGAACAGTCGGACTTCCCGTGGAGCCTCGCCGGCTGCTGACCACCCCGCCCAGATCCCGGCGCCGCGGGCCCGCCAGGCTGCGTCCAGCGCGTCGATCTCCCCTGGGGTGAACAAGGCCATGTGGTCATCTCTCGCCCTAGCGGAGCCCAACAGCGCAGGCTGTCGCAATGAGTCGCCGGCCTGCGTCATGCTGCGTGGCGACAGGGGCGGCGATCAACCCGCCGGTGTGTGCACAGGTGAGAGCGCAGGCGCCGTATCGGATTGCCCGACCGGTTGGGCTTGGGTGGCTGGCGGCCCGATGGCGTGCGGGCGCAGGCGTGTTGGCGTGGGTCTTGCTTGCGCGCTCCTGTCTGCTCGGCGCGGTCTGGGAGAGTTTGATGCTAAGCCTGCTCATTGGCGTCGCAGCCTCGGTTACGCTCGCCGAGCCCTGGGTCATCAGCCCGGCCGATCCGGTTGTAGCGGCCATGGAGGCGCGCGCTTACCTGGGGCGGGGGGTCTGGCGTGACGCCAGCGGCGGCGGCGATGTTTGCGGTCGCGCCGGCAACTTTCAACACTATCGCTTCGGCACCGGCGCCAAGACTAGCGAAGCTGGCTATGGCGCGCCCGGTCTGGGAGAGGCTTTGCCGATCACCACGCTGGCGCTGCAGGGCGATTATGTCGCAGTCTCGACCCAGGTTTGCGCCCCGATCGGCTGCTCAAAGACACAGGAGAGATATCGCATCCTTGGCCCCGACCGTTTCCAGGAATGGGACTTTGTCGGTCGGGACGGCGATCGTGCGCCCTACGAGGTGGTGCGCAATGGCGTCGCCCTGCACGCTGGTCCTGCCCGCACGTTCCAAAGGTGCCCGGGCTGAGAGGCGCCGTGGCCAGAGTGCGTCAAAGCCCGAAAGTCAGCCAGCCGCGCTTACCCGGTCAGGGTCAACCGGCGATGTATTGTGCGCCGTTCACCGTCATTGTGGCCCCGGTGATGAAGCCGGCGTCCTCGCTGGCCAGAAAGGTGACCATCTTCGCGATCTCTTCCGCCTTGCCGAGGCGTCCAATCGGAATGGTGGCGATGATCTTTTCCAGCACCGGCTGCGGAACGGCCGCCACCATGTCTGTGTCAACGTAACCTGGGGCGACGACATTGACGGTGACGCCCTTGCTGGCGCTCTCCTGGGCAAGCGCTTTTGTGAACCCGATCAGGCCAGCTTTCGCAGCGGAGTAGTTTGTTTGTCCCGCCTGGCCCTTCTGGCCGTTGATTGACGAGATGTTGATGATGCGACCGAAGCCGCGGGCCCGCATCCCTTCGATCACCGGGCGCGTCATGTAGAACACGCTGTCCAGGTCTACCCGGATCACCTCGCGCCACTGATCGGCTGTCATCTTGTGAAATGCGACGTCGCGGGTGATGCCAGCGTTGTTGACGAGGATGTCGATCGGGCCGAGCTCAGCCTCAACCTTTCGGATCCCGGCGGCGCAAGCCTCACCGTCGCCGACATCCCATCGATAGACTTTGACGCCCAGCTCGCGTGCAACGTCCTGCGCCGCCTTTTCGTTGCCTGCGTAATTTGCCGCCACCGAGCAGCCGGCTTTGACAAGGTCCGCGGTGATAGCTTTGCCGATGCCGCGAGTCCCACCCGTCACCAACGCCACGCGCGCCATGTCCGCCTCCATCGCCGGAAAACTTCTGTGGACCGCGATTTAGTGCGCAGGGGTGGGTTTGCCCAGCCAATTTGGTCGACATCACCTGCGCCGTCAGTAGGCTGGGCGCGTTGAGGAGGACGTCATGAGAGTTTCTGTGGGGTTTGCGCTTTTGGCCGTGCTGGCGGCCTGTACACAGCAGCGCCCGGACGCTGACGCCCCGCGGGCGTCATCGCCAGCTCCAGTCGCTGCGTCAGCCGCGCCACCCGGCGTTGCGATCGAAGTTGGCCGGGTTGACGATGATCCAGCACTCCAGTCCGCCGCCTCGGTGATCCAGATCGATCCGATCGAGGGTGTGGACGCCAAGCTTTTCGGAACTGCCGGCGGCGATCCGGCGATCAATGGCGTTTACACATACCTCGCGGTTTTCGCGGGGCCGAATGAGGGCTGGGCGGTATTCAGGATCGGCGACTTCAACAGCTACAGGGTGGAGTCGGCGAGCGCCCAGCAGGTGATCTTGAGCGTTTCGCGCAGCTGGATCGATCCGCCGAGCGGAGATGTAAGGACGGTGCAGGAACGTCTCAGCTTTGCGGTTCCAAATCCGGACGCCACGCGCATCCTGGTGACGTCTGCGCGCTAATGGCCACGATCTGATGTGCGACCAGTCCGAAGGTCGCTGCGGCAAAGGTTCAGGAGCGCCGTATCAGGGCTGCGCCGTGTCCCTCGGCGCAGCCCGGTTGTGGCCCGGCTTGCTCACAGATCCAGGGCCGGACGTGCAAAGCTGGGATGCGCGCCCGGCGCAGACGCGCCGGCCAAAGGGGCGCCGGCCAAAGAGCCGCGCGCATCGCTCGGCGGCGGAGACAAAGCGGCTGCGGCAGGGAGTGCGGGTTGCGCTGCTCACCGCTCCACACAAAGAGCGATCCCCATGCCGCCGCCGATGCACAATGTGGCCAGGCCCTTGGACTTGTTCTGGCGGCGCAGTTCGTAAAGAAGCGTGGTCAGGACGCGCGCGCCCGACGCGCCGATTGGATGGCCCAGGGCGATCGCGCCGCCATTGACGTTCACGATCTCGGGGTTCCAGCCCATGTCGCGGTTCACGGCGATCGCCTGCGCCGCAAAGGCCTCGTTGGCTTCAACCAGATCCAGGTCCTGCGCCTTCCATCCCGCCCGCTCCAGCGCGGCGCGCGAAGCAGGGATCGGTCCTGCGCCCATCACAGATGGTTCGCAGCCGCGGGAGGCGAATGAGGCAATGCGCGCAAGCGGCTCGATATTGCGCTTCCTGGCCTCCGCCTCCGTCATCAGCACGAGCGCAGCGGCGCCGTCATTGATTCCCGATGCATTGGCGGCAGTCACCGTGCCGTCTTTCTTGAAGGCTGGGCGCAACCCGGCGGCTGCGTCCAGGGTTGCGCCTTTGCGGATATACTCGTCTGCGTCGACGGTGACATCGCCTTTGCGGCCCTTCACGGTCACCCGCGCGATCTCATCAACAAACTTCCCGGCCTTCTGAGCCGCCTCGGCCTTGTTCTGGCTGGACGTGGCGAAGCGGTCCTGCTCATCGCGGCTGATCTGCCACTTCTCGGCCACGTTCTCAGCGGTGACGCCCATGTGATACCCATAGAACACGTCTGTCAGGCCGTCCTTGATCATCGTATCGGCGAACTCGAGCGCGCCCATCTTCTGGCCATTGCGCAGATGCGCGACATGCGGCGCCAGGCTCATGTTCTCCTGGCCGCCGGCTACCACGATCGCCGCATCGCCTGTTGCGATCTGCTGCATGCCGACTGCGACCGCGCGAAGACCTGATCCGCACACCTGATTGAGGCTCCAGGCGGGGCTTTCATCAGGGACGCCTGCAGCGCGGCTCGCCTGGCGAGCCGGGTTCATGCCTTGGTTGGCTGTCAGCACCTGACCAAGCACCACCTCGCTCACCTCCCTTGCCTCAATCCCGGCCCGCTGCAGTGCGGCGATGATGGCTGTTTTGCCGAGTTCATGGGCTGCCACATTTCCGAAAGCTCCGGAAAATGCGCCAATCGGGGTGCGTGCGGCGGATGCGATGACGATGGCGGACATGGACGTGATTCCTCCCCAGTGTCCCGGTGCATGGCGCCGGAGGCTTAAGCTCGACGCCCGCGCACCGGCGGCCGGTTATGCGTCAGCCCGTAGCAGACCGGCGTTGGTTGCGCCATGGGGGGCGCGCCTGCGCGACGCCATCCTGTCCGGCGCGGCTCCATCGGTCGGCGAGCCCGGACGGGGGCTGCACACAGAGCAGATGCAAAAACCATCGTTTCGTGTATGCTGCGACTGCGAAACCGCTGGGCTAAGGGCGAATGGTCACGGGTCCTGGCGCTGCGCACGCCGAAGTCGGTGGACCAAAGCCGCGTGATCAAAGTCGCGTGGCCGATGTCGACAGGTGTGCGCCGCCAGGTTTGCGTCGTCTCGGTGCGGCCACAGCGGCGAAGAGGAAGAAGCATGAGCACAATGTCCGAAGAGCGCGCCGAAGCCACCGCCCACGCGGCGCCGATCATCATCAAGAAATACGCCAACAGGCGGCTCTACAACACCGACCAGAGCTCCTATGTCACCCTCGACGATCTGTCCTCTCTTGTCCGGGCAGGGGCTGACTTTGTGGTGCAGGACGCCAAGACCGGCGAAGACATAACGCGCCAGGTGCTCGCACAGATCATCTTCGAGCAGGAGAACCGGGGGCAGAGCGCCCTGCCCACGGATTTCCTGCGTCAGGTCATCCGTATGTATGGTGACGCCATGCAGCCTTTCCTGCCGGCATATCTGTCTGCGTCGATGGACCAGTTCGTCAAAGGTCAGAATCAGCTGCGTGAGCAAATGGCGCGGACCTGGAGCGGCGGGCAGGGGTCATTGTCCCTGTTTGAAGAGCAGGCCCGCCAGAACATGGCCATGTTCGAGCAGGCGATGCGCATGTTCAGCCCGTTCGCCGCAACTGCGGCCCGCCGCGCCACAGCGAAGCCGCCAGAGGAGGCGAAGGGAGCTGGCGCCGCGCCTGGCGAGGAGGACGAGCTGCACGTGCTTAAGCGCCAGATCGATGTCATGCAGCGTCAGATCGAGGCTCTCGCCGCAAAGACCGGCGGCTAGCTCGGCCACTCCGGTCGCGGGCGGAGCTGCGGCGGCTGCGTGGGCGGCCCATGGTCGCCCTGTGCCGCGGCAGGTCTGAAAAAACGCATGCGCCCGCCGGCAGGCCCGGCTTGCGCCGTCGGCGCGAAGGGGCCAATCGTGGTGCGGGGTAGTCCCGCCTGAGTCGGCGCGGTGCGCGCTCAGCCGGGCGGGAGTCTATGCGAGGAAACATGCTGGGCAGCCTTTTCAGCTTTATCTCGGCCGACCTGGCGATTGACCTCGGCACGGCGAACACTCTCATTTACGTCAAAGGCAAGGGCGTGGTGCTCGATGAGCCGTCGGTTGTCTCCTATATCATTGAGGGCGGCCGGAAGATCGTTCATTCGGTCGGGCATGAAGCCAAGCAGATGCTTGGCAAGACCCCAGGCCGGATGCAGGCGATCCGCCCGATGCGCGATGGGGTGATCGCTGACTTCGAAGTCGCCGAGGAGATGATCAAGCGGTTCATTCAGAAGGTTCATTCGCGACGGGCGTTCATTTCTCCGCAGATCATCATCTGCGTGCCGTCCGGCGCGACGGCCGTTGAACGCCGCGCGATCCTTGAGAGCGCGCTCGCCGCCGGTGCGCGACGCGTCTACCTCATTGAAGAGCCGATGGCTGCAGCGCTTGGCGCGGGTCTCCCGATCGACGAGCCTTCAGGGTCCATGGTTGTGGATATCGGGGGAGGCACGACCGAAGTCGCCGTGATGTCCCTGTCCGGGATCGTGTATTCGCGCAGCGTGCGCGTCGGCGGCGACCGGATGGATGAAGCAATCATTTCTTACCTGCGCCGCCATGAGAACATGCTTATCGGCGAGACGACGGCCGAGCGGGTGAAGAAGGAGATCGGCTCCGCAACACCGCCGGCTGATGGTTCCGATGGGCTGACCATGTTGATCAAGGGCCGCGATCTGATGAACGCGGTTCCGAAAGAACTCACCATCAGCGAGAAGATGGTCGCGGAGAGCCTGTCTGAACCGGTGAACCAGATCGTCGATGCGGTCAAGAGCGCCCTTGAGGCCATGCCTCCGGAGTTGGCCGCTGACATTGTCGATCGCGGCATCATGCTGACCGGCGGCGGCGGTCTCCTGCGCAATCTCGACACAGTTCTGCGCCAGCGTACGAAACTTCCGGTGAGCCTGGCGGCCGATCCGCTGCGGTGTGTGGTGCTCGGGTCCGGCAAAGTACTGGATAATCTTTCCAGTATGCGTCACCTGCTTGCGGCGGACATCTAGACACGGGAGGCGCGAAGCGACGTGGTGGCGATCGGCTCAGGACGGCGGGGGCGTGGCCGCGCACTCACTCCGGCGGGGGTGGTCGCTCTTGTGCTGGTCGGCGGCTTCACGTTCGCATTTCTGTTTTTTGCCCGCTTTTCGGATCGTGACGACAAGGCGACGCCGTCGACAGCGCTGACCGATCTGCAGGCTGGAGCTGGCGCGGTGGCTGGCGCGCCGGTGCGCGCAGTGGAGGCTGCCGCCGGCGACGCGGCATCGGCTCTCTCCGGCGCTGACAGGATCCGCAGACTTGAGGCGGAGAACCGCGCCCTGCGTGAAACCCTGCTCGCCCAGGGGGCGCAGGTGGAGCGCGTCAAACGCTATGAGGCTCTGCTCGGTATTGAAGGCGATGGCCGTCGCGAAGTGGTGGCCAAGGGCATTGCGGCGAGGCTGGTTGCCGATCAGTCCGGCGTGTTTGGCGATTCGCGTCTCGCCAACGCTGGCGCGCGTCACGGCGTCAAACCCGGATCGGCGGCCCTGAACGAGTTTGGCGTTGTGGGCCGGGTTGCTCAGATCGGCGCCAGGTCGTCGCGCATCCTGCTGCTGACCGATCCCCTCAGTCGGGTGCCTGTCGTGACGCGCGATGGGCGGGCGCGCGCCATTTTGCAGGGCGACCAGTCAGATCGCCCGCGGCTCACCGTGATTGATCATCCCGAACGCCTCAAGGAAGGCGACGTCGTCATGACGTCTGGCGAAGGCGGCGTGTTCGCCTGGGGATTGCCTGTGGGAACCATCGAAAGGGCTGGCGGAGGCTGGCGGGTGCGCCTTGCAGGCTGGCGCGCGCCGTTGGAGTTCGTCCGCCTCGTCCAGTTCGCGCCGCCCGACCTGCCGCCGCCGGATGCATATGCGTTGCCCGAGCGGCCTTTGCCCACACTCGGCGCCATCCTGCCCCCAGCCCAGACCCAGACCCAGACGCCAGGGGCTGCGGCGCCGCAGCGCGCGCGCGCGCCGCCGCCCGAGGCGGCGCAGCCCCAGATGCCAGGCCCCAACGACCCCCTTCCCACGATCGCGCCTGCGCCGGCCCCGATCGCGCCGGAGCCAAACGCCGACGTTCTTCCGTCAACGGATCAGTAAGATGCGGGATGCGGGCTTCGCAGGCATTGGCTTTCTGGCGGCTTTGGCGCTGACGCTGGCGTCGCAGTCGCTGACCCCGTTCCTGTCGGCGCCGTTCCCCTGGCCGTTGGCGGGGCTGTGGGCCGCGTTTATCTGGGGATGGCGCCGGCCGAGTGTCGGGGCTGTTCTGGCGGTGACGGCGCTCGGCGTTTTCCAGGATATCGCGACCGGCGGGCCAATCGGCGTGTGGGCGGCGGTTTTTCCTCTCGGCTACCTGATGGCTCTTGATCGTCTGACGCTCGTCAAGAGCTTGTTCACCTTGATTTTGGCCGGGCCGGCGCTGGCGGTTGCGATCTGCATAGGACTGATTGCCGCCGGGCTGAAAGCGGCGCGCGCTGCGCCTGCAGATCGCGCCAGGCTGTCTGTGCTGGGCACCGCCTTCGCTGGCGCCTATCTTGAGACGCTATCCCGCCTTCGCGCGGCGTTCAATGCTGGAATGACACGCACTGAGGTTGGTTTTGCCGCCTATGCCGTTGCTGCGGCCGGTGCAGGCTGGCTGCTTGCCAGCTATGCGGCCGAAATGGTGCTCCCGGCAGGACGGCTCGCGCTGATGACGCTTGTGACAATTGTCCTGTTTCCGGCCGTGCGGTTCATGTTTGTCAGGCAGGAAGTGATCCTGGAGAGGGAGCGCGAGCAATGAGGCCCGCCGAGCGTGTTCCTGAACATGTGTTCTCGCGGCGCGTATTCGTGGCGAGCGCAACCGGCGGCGCGTTGTGGTTGGCCTTGATGGGGCGTCTTGTTCAGCTCCAGGTGGTTGAGAATGAGAACTACGTCAAGGCGAGCCAGGAAAACCAGTTTAACCGGGAGGTAAGTCCTGCGCCGCGCGGCGTGGTCTACGACCGCATGGGGCGGGTCCTGGCCGCAAGCCGGCGCGCGTACCGCATCGTGCTCGCGCCTGATGCGGCTCTTGCGGGCGCTGCTGGCCCGGGCCAGCAGCCAGCGAGGCGTCGCTCGCGACTGCTCAACGAGGACGAATTGCAGCGTCTGGAGGTGATCGCCCGACGTGCGGTCGAGGCGACCCGGCTTGAAAAGGTCGACGTCACGGCCCTGATAGAGCAGGCGCGCACCGGCTCGCGCTTCGACCCGCTTGTGCTGTCAGATGATGCAAGCTGGGAAGCGCTTGCGGTCGCCAATCTGTTCGCCCCCGAATTGCCGGGTGTGCGCGCCGAGGTCAGCGAGGTGCGTAATTACCCGTGGGGCGCGTCATTCGCCCATGTCGTGGGATATGTGGCAAAGCCTACGGACAAGGACATTGTCAGCGAAACAGCGCGGCTGGTTCGCTCCGCCTATCCTGAAATCAGGGATGAGGGGGCCCCGGCGCTGACTTCCTTGAGCGAGAAATTGCTCCGTGGGCGTTTTGAGGCTGCGATCTCTCGCCGCAGTCCTGCCGATCAGAACTGGTTCGAGCGTCTCATGCAGGCCATGACCCAGGAGCGCGGTGCGGAAACGCGCTTTGACCGACGGCGGCGCGAACTCAAGGAAGTCGAACGCGATCTGCTGTCCCGTCTGCGCGAGGACCCGCCATTTCTGCAGAAAGTGCTGACGTCGGAGGAACTCGCGAGCGTCCCGATCCTGATGCGGGGAGATGCGCTCACCCGCGCACTTGATCTCTTTGAGCGCACGCGCACGCAATTCAAGCACCCGGGCATGCGCGTCGGCAAATCAGGTATCGAGCGCAGCATGGACGTAGAGCTGCGCGGTCAGGCTGGTGTGCGACTGGTTGAGGTGGATGCGGCGGGTCGTGCGATCGGGGTGTGGCCTGAGGGATCGACGCCACCTGTGCCCGGCCGGGACACTGTACTTACCCTTGATGCAGAGCTTCAGGATTTTGCGGTGCGCCGCCTGCTCCAGGCCCGAAAGGAGCAGGAGGAGAAATTCTCCGACCCCGAACTGGTTGGCGAAAGCGCATCCGTTGTCGTGATGGATGTGCAGACCGGCGATGTCATTACGCTATTGTCGTTTCCCGGGTTTGATCCGAACAAGTTCGTGAACGGCATCCCGCGCGGGCTTTATCGTGATCTGCTCGAAAACAAGGAAAAGCCACTCTATCACAAAGCCGTCACGGGGCTCTATCCGCCCGGCTCCACCTTCAAGATGGTGACGGCGATGGCGGCTCTTGAAGCGGGCGTCATTTCACCACAGGAACGCGTCAACTGTCCTGGGGTCACGATTTTTGGCGGTGGGCGCTACCACTGCTGGAACCGGTCGGGCCACGGTCCGATGAACATGCATGATGGCATCAAGCATTCCTGTGACTGTTATTTCTACGAGGTCGCCCGACGCGCCGGTGTCGACGCCATCGCAAAGACGGCGCGCGAGTTCGGCCTTGGCAAGCGCTATCCTATCGGCCTGGAGGGCGTGGCTGCAGGCATCGTGCCTACCGAGGCTTGGAAACTTGAAAAGCGTAAATCGGTGTGGAACCCGGGCGAGACGCTGATCACCGGGATCGGCCAGGGCTTCATCATCACCTCGCCCCTGCAGCTTGCTGTCATGACGGCGCGCATTGCAAGCGGGCGCGCCGTTGAGCCGCGCCTGACGCGCCCTGCCGGCGAGGCCAGGCCCCCGCAGTTTCCGCGACTGTCCCCGGACATCACCGACGCCATGCTCAGGATCATCCAGGACGGAATGTACGGGGTGTCGAATGAACCGGGCGGCACCGCGGTGCGGCCCTCGCAGCTCGACCTTGGCGAGGTGAAGATGGCCGGCAAGACCGGCACTGCGCAGGTGCGCCGGATCACGCTTGAGGAGCGCGCGCGCGGCGTGCGGTCCAATGATCAGATGCCATGGAACCTGCGCGACCATGCCTTGTTTGTGTGTTACGCGCCAGCGGATCGACCGCGATACGCCTGTGCTGTGGTTGTTGATCACGGCGGAGGCGGCTCCAAAGCGGCGGCGCCCATTGCGCGCGACGTCATACGCGAGTGCCTGATCCGCACCCCCGCCGACAAGCCTGTCTTCACACCGCACGGACGCACTGCAGGACCTGGCGTGCCTGAAACGGGGAGGGGAGCATGACTGCTTCTGGCGCATCAGGCCTGTTCGCCCGCCGCGGCATCGGCGTCGGGCGCGTCGTCCAAATGAATTGGCTGCTTGTCCTGCTGATCCTCATCCTCGCCACGATCGGCATCGCCATGCAGTACTCTGTCGCCGGGGGGGCATGGACCCCGTGGGCCGGTCCCCAGGCGATCCGTCTGATCTTTGGCCTCATCCTGATGTTTGTATTGGCGTCCGCGCCCATCGAGTGGTGGATGCGCGCGGCGTACCCAAGCTACATCCTCTCCCTTTTGCTGCTTGTCGCCGTGGAGTTTTTCGGTCGGACAGGCAAGGGCGCCCAGCGATGGCTGGATCTTGGTCCGGTTGGTCTTCAGCCTTCGGAGTTCATGAAAATCGCCCTGGTTCTAGCCCTGGCGCGATATTACCACGGGTGCTCAGCTCAGGATCTTGGCAAGTTTTCCACCGCAGTGCCTGCTCTTGTGCTCATCGGGCTGCCGGCCGCGCTTGTTTTCATGCAGCCCAATCTTGGCACCACGATACTGCTCGTTGGTTCCGGCGGGGCGATCATTTTTCTGGCAGGACTGCGCTGGCGCTACATTGCCGCGGCTGGCGTCATGGCCGCCATAGCCGCCCCACTGGCTTACTTCTTCGTGCTGCATGACTATCAACGCGAACGGGTTCTGACGTTCCTTGATCCCTCAACTGATCCCTTGGGCTCTGGCTACAACGTCACCCAGTCAAAGATCGCCATTGGTTCGGGCGGCGTCTTTGGTCGCGGTGTCGGCGAGGGGACGCAGGCGCAGGGCGACTTCCTGCCGGAAAAGCAGACTGACTTCATCTTCACGGCGCTTGCCGAGGAGTCCGGTTTCATTGGCGCGGCGCTTCTGCTGGCCCTCTTCGCAGCCGTCATGGTGGTCTGCATTCGTGCGGCGATCCGCTGTCGAAACGCCTTTGGCCGCCTGGCGATCGCGGGCGTGACTGCAACCTTTGCGGGGTATGTCTTCATCAACACCTCGATGGTGATGGGGCTCATACCTGTCGTCGGCATACCGTTGCCGCTGGTATCCTATGGCGGCTCGGTCATGCTCACTGTTCTTGTTGGTTTCGCGCTGGTGCTGGCGGGAGACCGCGACCGCGACCTCGCGCTTGGCGCTTCGCGCCTCAACCTGAGCGTCAGCATCGGGGCAGGACGCAGGCGCGCCAAAGACTAGGCGCCGATCCGAAAGCAGCAGGCGTGCAGCTGCGGGTCTTGGCCAGAGCAATGGGCCAGAGCAATGGGCCAGAGCAATGGGCCAGAGCAATGGGCCAGCCATCCTGGCGTGGGATCTCGGCCATGGATATTCGCCACGGAGCCAGGCCAGAACCATGGAGCCGGGAACCGGCGCCAGGCGCGAGGAAAGCGTCTCCAGCGTTGGGTCAGAGCGCGGCGTCAGGCGACGAAATCGCGCGCAAACCTGTCCGTTGCGCGCACCAGTGCGTCAATTATGCCTGGTTCGAGGCTCGAGTGGCCAGCGTCGGGAATGATCTCGAAATCTGCCTTTGGCCAGACTTTGCGAAGCGCCCAGGCATTCGACAGGGGACACACGAGATCATAACGGCCGTGCACGATCACGCCGGGAATGTGTCGGTAGCGTTCCGCCTGCTCGAGCAGCCAGCCATCGCGCGGGAAGAACCCCCGATTGATGAAATAGTGGCACTCGATGCGGGCGAAAGCTTCGACGAAGGGTTCTTCGTTGAAGCGTTGGGGGCGCGCACTGGGGCCTGCGAGACACAGCGTATCGCCTTCCCACTGGCTCCAGGCCCGCGCGGCGGCTATCCGCTCGGTCTTATTGGACCCAGTCAGGCGACGGTAATAGGCGGTGAGGAGGTCGCCGCGCTCCGCCTCCGGAATTGGCGCAAGAAAGCTTTCGAAGGCATCGGGAAAGATTTCGCTTGCACCCTGCTGGTAGAACCAGTCGACTTCCTGCCGGCGTATCAGGAATATTCCGCGCAGGATCATCGCCGCGACCCTCGTGGGGTGGCGCACCGCATAGGCAAGGGCCAGGGTCGACCCCCACGATCCGCCAAACAGAACGAAGCGGCTGATGCCCAGCGACTCCCGGATCCGCTCGATATCCTCAACCAGGTCCCAGGTTGTGTTGTCCTGCAGACTGGCGTGCGGCGTTGAGCGGCCACAGCCGCGCTGATCGAACAGCACCAGACGATATCGATGCGGGTCGAAGAATCGGCGCATCTCGGGGCTCAGCCCGCCGCCAGGCCCCCCGTGCAGCGCGAGCGCCGGGATGCCTGCCGGGTTGCCCACCTGTTCGATGTGCAGTTCATGCAGGTGTGACACCTTGAGCCGCGACGTGGCGTAAGGCTCTATCGGCGGATACAGGTCGCGGCGGATCGGCGTTGGTCGATTCATCCGAACTTATTGAAGCCATGCTACGGCCGCAGCGTCGCAACACAGTATCGCGACGCCCGGCGGATGGGTCATGGTGAGCGCATAGCTGCGGCGTGGGCGGGAGAGCAAGAGGCATGACAGGCAAACGCGTGTTCCTTCTCGCTGTAGCCGCCTGGATGGCGACTGGGTGCACGACGGTCTCGATCGTTGACGCTGCACAGGTGGCGATGACCGAGGCCCAGGCGGGTCTGCGGGGCGCTGCCATTGATTTCGCGGACTTTCTGTACGCCCGCGGCTGGTGCGCTGATCCCTCTGCGTCGATGGCTGGCCTTCTGCTCAACGGTCGCGCAGCGCCGGAGGATCCGTCGATAGCCTACCTCCAGTCCAAGGATATCGGCGAAAGGCCGGCGTTGATCGTGGCCCAGGCTGTCGCCCAGGATGCAAGCGAAGCCGCGCGCGGGGCGGGCGACGTGAACACGGCCGCCGCCGCGGCCCTGTCGGAGAAGGTCGCAGCCGGCGCCTCCAGCGCCGCGGAGGACCTGCGCGCCATGGAGCGCGCTGTCATCAGCGCCAAGAGGGCGCGACAGTTGTTTGCGGGCGCTGCAGATCGCCTCCGCTTGCACCTCACCGAGGGGGATGAGCATCTTCTCGATTCGCCGATCACGCGATTTGACGGTGAGATCGCCAAGATGGCTGGCTACGCAGATCAGCTCGCACACAGGTCGCGCGCAGCCATGAGCGCGGGTGAGGGGCGCTGAATCGCCCTCAGGTCAACCAGGACGTCAGCGTATGATCTGGCCGGGCCTTGGACGAAGGCCCGAGGCTTGGGGGTTGGACTGGGCTGCAGGAGCGCTGCCCGGACCGAGGCCACGGCGTCGGCCTTGGCTGTTCCTGCGTTTGCGCGCCGTGTCTGATGGTCTTGCTCTTGAACCGGGCAGCTGCAACGATCTGGAATGTGGCGAATCCTAGACATGCTGTCTGGATGGGTATGTATGGTGTGTGCTTGAAGGGGCTGGCTTGTGTCCACGGACGCAGGGAGACGTTCGGTCTCGTCGATGCGACCGGGGGGCTGCTGTCGCCATGCGCGGGATGAACCGGCCAGGATCAGGCATGCTGTCGGCACAAGCCTCGGTTGTGACAGGCGCAATCGTGATCGCGCGTCACGGTGAGCCGGCGCTGTCCCGTCAGGGGCGTCTGACCTGGGAAGAGTATGAGCGTTGGTGGGCGGCCTATGACGCCGCGGGTTTGCGGCCCGGACAGCAACCGCCTGAAGCTCTTGTCGCTGAAGTGCAGAAGGCGGATCTGATCATCGCCAGCCCGATCCGTCGGGCGCGCGAAACCGCTGCCGCAGTCGCATCTGGCCGTCGCGTGGATATAGACCCGGATTTTGTCGAAGCGCCGCTGCCGCCTCCGCGTTATCCGCGCTTTGTCAGAATGGCGCCCAGCTCTTTCGGCTGGGGCTGGCATGCGCGCGTGTCGTGGTGGCTTGGCTTCAATCGCGGCCGGGAAAGCCGCCGGGAGGCTGAAGCGCGCGCCCGCGAAGCTGTCGCCAAGCTGATTGCGATCGCCGAGCGGGGGCAGACCGTCATTGTCTTTGCGCACGGGTGGTTCAACCGAATGATGCGCCCGGTGCTGCGCGCTGAGGGCTGGCGTTGCGCCATCGACGGCAAGGACTTCTACTGGTCGCACCGGCGATATGAACGGCGCTGAACGCCTCGGCGCCCATCGACCTGAACCGCGCCCCGTCATGGCGCGGCTCCGGTCCGCTGGCGCAGGCGTCGCGACCAACGAGCCGTCGGCCCCTGTGCATGTGCGTCGGGCGCCGAGCCAGGTCGCGCGTCGGCCTTGATCCCGCCGGCGGCGGCTCTAAGGTGAACCCCTCCGGCGAAATTTGGAAACCAGCATGGCCAAGACTGACAGTGACATCGCCGGTTTGAGCTTTGAAAACGCCCTCAAGCGGCTCGAAGATATCGTGAACCGTCTGGAGCGGGGGGAAGTCGCCCTGGAGGAATCGATTGCGCTCTATGAGACAGGGGCCAAACTGAAGGCCCATTGCGAGGCCAAGCTGAAGGACGCTGAGTTAAAGGTGCAGCAGATTGTCCTCAGCCCGGACGGAAAGCCGCAGGGCGTCAAACCATTTGACGTCAGCTGACCCGGGGCGCCTTCATACAGAAGGGCAGGACCTCGGGGGGCGGGCGTGACGGGCATGGCGGCGGACAGTTTTGAAGACCTGCTGGCTGAGACCGCGGACCGCGTGACCGTGGCGCTTGACACGCTGATTCCGCGCGCCACCGGCCCTGAGGCTCGCCTGATGAGCGCCATGCGCTATGCGGCGCTGGGCGGGGGCAAAAGGATCCGCCCTTTCCTGACTCTGGAGGTGGGCAGACTGTTCCATGCGGATGAGGCCAGCCTGCTTCGCGCGGCCTGCGCCCTAGAATGCGTTCATACCTACAGCCTGGTGCATGATGATCTTCCGTGCATGGATGACGATGACCTTCGTCGGGGACGACCGACCGTCCATCGCGCCTTTGATGAGGCCTCTGCGGTCCTGGCCGGCGATGGGCTCTTGACCTTTGCGTTCGAGATTCTCGCCAACTGCGAGACCGATCCCGATCCCAACATCCGGTGCGAGCTCGTGCTGCGTCTGGCCGAAGCGGCGGGCCCGAAGGGTATGGTTGGGGGGCAGATGATCGACATGCAGGGACACGAACTCGGCGATGATCTTGCTGCTGTCGCCCGACTGCAGCGGATGAAAACGGGCGCGCTGATCGCCTGCGCAACTGACTTTGGAGCGATCATTGGCCGGGCTGGCAGCGAAGCGCGTCACGCGCTTTCGCGCTTCGCGCACGATATCGGGCTTGCCTACCAGATCGCCGACGACATCCTGGATGCGGAGGGCGACCCGTCCCTCATGGGAAAGGCCGCCCGCAAGGACATCGGGCGCGGAAAAGCGTCATTTGTCACCATTCTGACGCTGGATGGCGCGCGCAACCGGGTTGGCCTGCTCGCCGCCCAGGCCAAGAACCATCTCGCCATTTTCGGAGGTCGCGCCAATCCTCTGGTGCAGGCGGTCGACTTCGTCCTCTCCCGTCGTGCTTGACGGGGGCGGCTCGTGCATGGATGTGTCATGATATGAACGTGCGAACCCCACTGCTGGACCAAGTCTCGTCATCATCTGATCTGCGCCAACTGCAGCCAGCCCAACTGCGACAGGTGGCCGATGAGTTGCGCGCTGAGACGATTGACGCGGTGTCCGTTACTGGCGGCCACCTGGGCGCCGGGCTCGGCGTGGTGGAGCTGACGGTCGCCCTGCACTATGTTTTTGACACGCCCCGCGACGTGGTGATCTGGGACGTGGGGCATCAGGCCTATCCCCACAAGATCCTGACCGGACGGCGCGATCGGATTCGAACGCTGCGGCAGGGTGGCGGGCTTTCTGGTTTTACCAAGCGGTCCGAGAGCGACTACGACCCATTCGGGGCGGCGCACGCCGCCACCTCAATCTCGGCGGCTCTTGGCTTCGCTGCGGCGCGCGACCTGTGCGGCGGCGGCAATCGCGTGGTTGCGGTGATTGGAGATGGCTCCCTGTCAGCCGGAATGGCCTATGAAGCCATGAACAAGGCTGCAGAAACCTGCAAGCAGCTCCTGGTTGTTCTGAACGACAACGATATGTCGATCGCCCCGCCCGTCGGCGGAATGTCGACATATCTGACCAAGCTTGCGTCGTCCCACGGCTACTGGACCCTGCGCCGCTTCGCCAAACGCGCCGCCCGCAGGCTTGGGGCGCCGATCATGGACGCCGCCCGGAAGGCTGACGAGTATGCCCGCGGCATGGCGGTGGGCGGGACCTTCTTTGAGGAGCTGGGCTTTCATTACCTCGGCCCAATCGATGGCCACGACCTGGAAACGCTCGTCGAGGTCTTTGAGAACGTCAGGGATATTCAGGACAAGCCGGTGCTCGTCCACGTCCGCACCCAGAAAGGGAAGGGCTATCCTCCGGCCGAGAACGCCGCCGACAAATATCACGGCGTCGCAAAATTCGACATCGCCACCGGAAAGCAGGCGAAGGCCAAAGCCAACGCGCCGGCCTATACGCGCGTCTTCGCCGACAGTTTGGTCAAGCTCGCTGCGAGCGATGACAAGATCGTCGCGATTACGGCCGCGATGCCCTCAGGGACGGGTCTTGATCTGTTCGGTGAGCGCTTCCCGACGCGGACCTATGACGTGGGCATTGCTGAACAACATGCCGTAACGTTCGCTGCCGGCCTCGCAGCCGCCGGCATGAAGCCCTTCTGTGCGATCTATTCGACGTTTCTGCAGCGCGGCTATGATCAGGTCGTCCATGACGTCGCCATCCAAAGCCTGCCGGTCCGGTTCGCCATCGATCGTGCAGGTCTGGTGGGCGCTGACGGCGCCACCCATGCTGGTTCGTTCGATATAGGCTACCTGGGCGCATTGCCGGGCATGGTCCTGATGGCGGCGGCCGATGAAGTGGAACTGGCCCGCATGGTCGCGACTGCAGTCATGATTGACGATCGCCCGAGCGCCTTCCGCTATCCGCGCGGGGAAGGCGCGGGCATGGATATGCCGGATGTTCTGGAACCGCTGGAGGTCGGTCGCGGTCGGATTGTGCGCGAGGGAACCGCCATCGCGCTGCTGTCTCTTGGGACGCGCCTGGCTGAGTGCCAAAAGGCAGCGGACCAGCTCGCCGCCATGGGGCTGTCCACCACCGTCGCGGACGCGCGCTTCGCCAAGCCGCTCGATGAGGACCTTATTCTTCGACTCGCCCGGGAGCACGAAGTCGTGGTCACCGTCGAGGAGGGCGCGCGCGGCGGCTTTGGGGCGTTCGTGCTGCAGTTCCTGGCCGACAAGGGCGCATTGGATCGTGGCTTGAAGATCCGCACCATGGTGTTGCCAGATGAATTCCAGGATCAGGACAGTCCGTACCAGATGTACGAACAGGCCGGCCTGAACGCCAGCCACATCGCTGCGACCGCGCTCATGGCCTTGGGTCGGCCCGCCGCGGATCTGCCCGTGCGGGCCTGATCCGACGACGCCCCGTGGCCGCTTCTGCGCCGGCACGATGCGCGCCTTGACCGGGGGCCTCTTGGCGCGGAGTTGATGGGCGAGGCTTGCCCGGATCAACGCCGATTGGTGAAGGCCGTCTGGTCCAGGCCGGGTTCTCAACGCCAGGTTCTCAGCGCCAGGTTCTCAGCGCTGAGTGCTCAACGCTGGGTGCTCAGCGCAGGGTGCTCAGCGCCGGGTGGCGTGATAGGCAGCTGAATTCCCAACGGCGGTTGCTGAGCCGAACACACTGCCGGCGCCGCCGACCGAGATGGTTGTGTTGCTTCTCACCGCGCCCCAATTGGTCTGCTCGCTGACGCCGTTCATCGTGACGCCCGCGCCACAGGTTGCGCAGACCTGCCCGGTGATTGCGTTGCCGATGGCAGCCGATTGCACCACGGCCGAAGAGCCAACGCCGCCTGTGCCAACCAGAAACGCGTTGGCGACAACGCCATTCTCGTTGTTTTGTCTGGCCTCGAGGTAGGCGTCCGAGCCAAGCGTGGACAGCATGGCCGAATTTCCGAGGCTGTTGGCGAGTGATGTCGCGCTACCCGACCAGTTCTGGAGGGTCACGTAGCTCTCGGACTGCACATAGGCTGTGTTGCGCTGATATGTTTCGCCGCGTGAATAGCCCCATGCATTTTGGGCTTCAAAGGAGTTGCCAACCGCAGCTGCAGCGCCAGCGGCGGATCCGGCGGAATTGGCCGTAATGTTTGACGAGGCGATCACAAGCAGACCATTCGACTCCTGAACGGCGGAAAGATTCTGCGTCGTGGCGTATCCGTTAACCCGTGTCTGATTGGCGACGGCAAGCGCGGTCGAGCCGATCATCGAGGCGCTGCAGCAGGCCAGCACGCGGGATTCGGCCGAAATGGTCGCCCTGTTGGTTTGTTCCGCGTAGGCGTCGATGGCGCCCATGCGGCCTGAGAATTCAGCAGAGTTTCCAGACGTTTGGACAATCGAGGCGGCAGATCCCGTCGCCCCGCGGATTGTCAGGGTCGAGGCCCCGGAGATCGTGGTTCCAGCCGCGCTGGTCTGGCGTACGACCGAGGCGTTCGCGCCGCAGCACGCGCTGGTGACCGCCGCGTTGCCGTTGGCTGCGACCGTCGACAGTGCTTGCCCGGCGACTGAACTGGCTTCGATGCTGGCGCTTGCTGCCACGTTGGCGCCAAGCTGCTGCCGGCTGTCGAATATCAGCCCGGTCTCTGTCGCGCCTGCGGCGACGCTTGAGCCTGAAGCAGCCGAGACGCCTGTGATAGAGTGCGGGCTGGCCGCCGTTATCACAAGATTTGAGAAGACATCGCCCAGCTGGATCTGATCGTTGATGACAATGGCGTTGCAGGGCGTCGGGCAAGCTGCTGCGGCGCCTGCGGCAAAGCAGGCGGCGAAAGCTGTGCTGGCTGCCAGGCGTGCAGTGATCGAACGCATGGTGGATCTCCCTGTCTCGCGTTGCGACGTGTGTCGTTTCGCATCACAGGGGTGCAAGGCGCGGGCCAATTCGTCTGCCGCGCGAACGCCAGCGGGCCCAAGCCAGCCGGCGCCCCGCCAGCACGAGGGCCGCCCGGTCCACGCCACGCCGATACAGCGCCCGCCATCGCTTTCAGGCAGCCGGGTCGGCCTTCAGGGCGTCCGTCCTGACGAGGCGCGCCTTTCCCTGGCGGCTGCCCCGCAGTGATCTCAGATCGGGCCGATCGTCTATCGGATCCCGTGCGCGAGGCGTTTCAGGAACGGGCTCAACAGGGCGAACACAATGCCGATCCCGATTGTCCACCATCCCAGCTGCCCAAACACATTGACATAGGTTGCGAGCGCTGCGCCGGGGTCCAACACCTGGCCCGCCACCGTTTCGACCGCAGCAAGCTTGGCGACATAACCGCCCAGATACTGAGCCCATGAGCTCGACAGGAACCAGGTCGCCATCAGCGTGGACAAAACAAGCGGGGTTGACAGCTTGGTCATCCATGACAGCCCGACTGGCGACAGACACAACTCGCCTGTTGTCTGCACCAGATAGGCTGCAGCCAGAAACATCAGCGGTATCCGGAAGGAAGCATCGGCGAAAGTCGCGCCCCAGACGAGGATGAGGAACGATGCGCCGACCTGGATCAGCGCGATGGCGAACTTGAAGACAGGGTTGGGATCTGCATTGCGCCGTCCGAGGAAGGCCCACAGCGCAGCGAACACAGGCGCAAGGATCAGAATAAAGCCGGCGTTGAACGACTGGGCCTGGGCCGCCGTCATTGACTGGCCAAATGGCAGGGACAAGTCCGTGTTCCGGTCCGCGAACAAATTCAGGCTGGTGCCGGCCTGTTCGAACAGTGTCCAGAAGACGACGGACGCGGCTATGAGAATGAGGGCGAGGATCAGCCGTCCACCCTCTACGCGGGTGCATTTGGTGCTGATCTGGTAGATGAAAAAGCCCATCACCAGCACGGAGGCTGCGATCAGCATCCAGCCAACCAGATCGTTGTGTTGCACGAGGTACCAGATCAGGAAGAGCGCGGGCGCCGTCAGGAGGTAGACCGCCCACTCCTTGTTGATCGGTCCGATGGCCTTGTCCTTGAGCTTTTCAGGCATCGGCGGCTCGCCCTTGCCCTCAAGCAGGGGCTTTCCGAGCACAAAGACGATAAAGCCCGCCAGCATGCCGACCCCGGCAAGCCCAAAACCAGCCCACCATCCAACGGTCTGCCCCAGAGCGCCGCACAGGATGGCGGCCCAGAACGCGCCGAGGTTGATGCCGTAGTAATAGAGTGTGAAACCTGGATCCCGACGCGGATCGCTGTCTGGATAGAGCTGACCGACAATCGAAGAGATGTTGGGCTTGAGAAAACCCACTCCGGCGATGATCAGCGACAGCGCAAAGAAGAATATCCCTTCGAAGAGGGCAGAGCGGCCCGTGACCACCAGCTCATACGATCCCTTTGGCAGCAGCGCGGGCAGAGACGCCGACGCAGGGAGTCCTTGGATCGCCAGACCGCCATCCGCCCCGGGCGCGAAATCGTAGCGCTGTCCGTCCACCTCCAGCTGAACCGTACGGGCGTCGCCGCGTCCCTCAACGGCGAAGACATATTGCGCGCCCTGATATGACAGCGCCTGGGTGGCCGGTTTGCCCTCAATCGCCATCGTCAGGTGGCCTGCGACAAGCAGCAATGCACCGAACGCGATCGCCTTGCGGGTTCCGAGCAGACGATCTGCGAGGAGGCCGCCCACCAGCGGCAACAGATACACAAGCGAGGTGTATGACCCGTATTGGCTCGCCGCGGCCTCGTCGGAAAACAGGAAGTGCTGGGTCATGAAAAACACCAGCAGCCCGCGCATGCCGTAATAAGAAAACCGCTCCCACATTTCCGCAAAAAACAGGATCAACAGCCCCTTGGGGTGACTGCGGATCTGCGCCACGACCGGGATGATTGTGAGGACGGTGATGACAATGCCCGTCCAGAAAACGAGATCAAACATGAACGCCCCCACGCGGCGCCGCGCCTGCGGCAGGCCTGACTGTCGAGTTGATCATGCATCGGCGGGCCGGCTCAAGCCTGAGCGCGCATACTGCCCGGAGGGCTGCGACGTTTCGGCGCAGACCTCAGTACGCACAGGCCTCATAAAGCTTGCCGACGTCGCCGCCCCACTCGCCAGAAAGGCGCTCGAGGATTCGCTCAGCCGGGGTAACGCCGGACTCGGCGATTCCGTCCAACTCGTCGAGGAACGACGTCTCGTCAACGCCGTGCGGCAGCGATCGCCCGCGCATGGCGAGACCCGCGCGCGCGATCGCCAGCGCTTCGATGGCGAGTTCACGGATCGTACGTCCGCGAAATGGCGTTTTCAGCGCCAGGCGCGGCGCGCCGTCCCGCAGCGCCTGGCGCTCGTCAGCTGTCCAGTCCCTGACCATGTCCCAGGCCGCATCCAGCGCCGTCTGGTCATAGAGCAGCCCGACCCAGAACGCCGGCAAAGAACATAACCGGCTCCAGGGGCCGGCATCGGCTCCGCGCATTTCGAGATATGTCTTCAGTCGCACCTCGGGAAAGATCGTCGACAGATGGCTTACCCAGTCCTGCATGGTCGGGCGCTCGCCAGGCGCCTGGGCGAGCTTGCCTTCCAGGAAGTGACGAAAACTCTGACCCGTCGCATCAATGAACTGTCCCTGGCGCTTGAGGAAGTACATCGGGACATCCAGTGCATAATCCGCATAGCGCTCATATCCAAAACCGTCTTCAAACGCGAAAGGAAGCATGCCTGCCCGCGCATTATCCGTATCGGTCCAAATATGTGATCTGTAGGACAGAAAGCCGTTCGGGCGTCCCTCGGTCAATGGCGAATTGGCGAACAGCGCGGTTGCGATGGGCTGCAGCGCCAACGAAACGCGCAGCTTCTTGACCATGTCGGCTTCCGAAGAGAAGTCGAGGTTTGTCTGCACGGTACAGGTTCGAAACATCATGTCGCGGCCCAGTGTTCCAACCTTGGGCATGTAGGCTCGCATGATCCGGTAGCGGCCTTTGGGCATGATGGGAATGGCGTCAAGCCTGGCCGTCGGGTGGAAGCCAAGCCCGAGGAAGCCCACGCCAAGTTCGGCGCCGATTGCGCGCACCTCCGAAAGATGGCCGTTAACCTCTGCGCAGGTCTCATGCACCGAGATCAGCGGCGCGCCAGACAACTCAAATTGGCCTCCGGGTTCCAGGCTGATCGATGCGCCAGCGCGCTTCAGGCCGATCAATGCGCCGTCCTCGTGGATCGGCTCCCAACCAAAGCGGACCATGCGCCTGAGAATTTCTCCGATCCCGCTGGCCCCCTCATAGGCCACCGGCGCGAGGTCAGATCTGCGGAACACGAATTTTTCATGCTCCGTGCCGATCCGCCAGGCAGTCGCTGGCTTCTCCCCGCTGGCCAGGTGTTCAACCAGCTGCCGCCGTGAC
Source organism: Hyphomonadaceae bacterium (assembly GCA_040381075.1). Lineage (GTDB taxonomy): Bacteria > Pseudomonadota > Alphaproteobacteria > Caulobacterales > Aquidulcibacteraceae > JBEIHX01. The sequence goes on along the minus strand of JBEIHX010000002.1, from coordinate 72,629 downwards.
TCAATGACGGCGCCGCCCTCGACATCTGTAGACACTGGCGGCCTCCTTGGCTGCAACAGGACTTGCGCATTGCGCCGTGACCGGCTCGCCGCGGCGGGGTAGGACGCCGCCAGCCTTCGCGCAAGGCCTCAGCCCTTTGTGACCACCCCGCAGGCGATGCGTGGGCCTGCGCCACCGATCGGCTGGCTTGTGTGGTCGTCCGCGTTGGCGTGTATCACGAAAGCCGCCCCGTCCCCATCCATAATCGCCGGGCGCGCGTTTTGCCCGTCCAGCGAGACAAGACCTGTGTATGCTTCAGCGCGCACGCGCCCTGAAGCGTCCGCAAACAGGTTCGGAAGGTCCCCCGTCTCCGGCCCGGCGGAATTGAGCAGGCCGTGGGCGCCGCCGCCATGACCGGCGTGCGGACCGGCCGATTGAAAGCCAGCGTCCTCGCAGCGCCCGACAGCGTGAATGTGGAACCCGTGCCATCCAGGCGGCAGTCCGGATGCATCAACGCGCAGCAGGAGCCCCGATGGCGCGCGCCAGAGTGAGACTGATCCGCGCGGCGAGCCATCGCCGGCGCGCAGCACCGCGACAGCGTCTGGCGGGGGCAGCGCCGCGGCGGGCGCCTCGGGGGAGGCTGGCGTGGGCGCTGGTGTGGCGGCGGCGGCTCCAGCGGCTGGCGCGGTCGACGCGGCGCCCTGCAATACGCATCCGGACGCAGCGGTAAGGGCGGCGATGATCAAAGCAGCGCGCATGCTTGGTCTCCTGCTGGACGTCAAAGCGCAGCAAGCCTAAACCATCCCCCGGTCCTCAGCCCTGTGACGGGACGTCGCCCGCGCGCGGGCAAGGGAGAAGCTGCGCGTGTCGTCTGGTCTGTCCCGCCGTCTGCGAAGTCCGGAACTTGCCGCCATCGCGGCCGTCATCCTTATCTGGGGACTCAACAATGCCTTCACCAAACATGTGGTGGAGCACCTTCCCCCGCTTACCGCGGCTGCGACGCGTTTTGCGATGACGCTGGTTGTCCTGTCGCCGTTTCTTCGTCTGCCAACGGATAAATGGCGCACGCTTCTTCTGGTTGCGCTGATCTCCGGTCCGTTGCACTTCGGTCTGATTTTCATCGGCTACGCCTTGGCAGGCGATCTCGCACCCATCGCCATCATGCTGCAGTTGTGGATCCCGTTCACCGCGCTGTTGTCGGTTCTGATGCTCGGTGAACGCCTGGGCGCGCTGCGGATCATCGGCCTGTGCACTGCGTTCGGCGGCGTCGTGGTCATGGGGTTCGATCCGCGCGTAATGGCCCATGCCAATGCGATTCCCTTTCTTGTCGGCGGGAGCTTTCTGTGGGCGCTTGCCGCTGTTGTCAGTCGCAAGGTCGGCGGCATGCCGCCGCTGCGGCTGCAGGCCTGGATCGCCCTGTTCACCGCATGCGTGCTTGGCGGCGCGACAGCCATCGCCGATGGACCACGGGCCGCCGCCGCCCTGGCCAGCGCCCCGGCGGATGTCTGGGCGCTGCAGCTCTTCGCCGCCCTGGCGTCGGGCGTGGGCGCCAACGGGCTGATGCACTGGCTGTTGGGACGGGTCGAGGCGTCCCGCACGACGCCCTACATGCTTCTCACTCCCATAGTTACGATCGTTGCGGGTGTTGCGCTCTTCGGGGATCGGGTGACCGGGCTCATTCTTGCCGGCGGCATGGTGGCGCTTGGCGGCGTTGCCCTGGTGGCGCTGGCGGAGCGCCGCCGGGCGCAACGCCCCGAGCTGGCCTGACGGCTCTGTATGGGCCTTGCCCCGGGTTGTTCAGACGAGGCCGGCGCCGCACAGGTTCGCCCGTCTGGTGTCGCAGCGGCGCCGGCGAATCATCTTCCGGACGGCCGTAGGGCGGCGTTTCCCATGCCGCCAGGGCGCCATGCCGCTTTTCCCCTGTTGGCGTCATGTTTGTTGGCGTCATGTTTGGTCCCGGTGTGCCTGCCGTCCGGCTGCGCCTGAGACTTTCGCCACGGCGACAGGCCTGCAGGGCCAGCCATTGGCTGCAGTGAGCGCCCGACCAGGCCCAGGCGGCGCCGTTACAGCGCCGGCCGCCGGCCCACGACCGCATGCATGCTTTGCTCTGTCTGACGTGGGGTGGTAGCACGTGGCTTCAGGACGGCGCGAGTCGTGGCGCCAGCCCTGTCCCTGTATAAACCCGTCCCGATGTGGGCCCCCACATCAGCGCTGAAGAGACTGCAGCCTCCCGTGACAGACGAACCTGCCCCGCCCGGCCCGGATCAGCCGTCAGAAACAGGCGCGCCGCGCAGCGGTCCGGTTGTCCACATCGAAGACGAACTGAAGCGCAGCTATCTCGATTACGCCATGAGCGTCATCGTCGCGCGCGCTCTTCCTGACGCCCGTGACGGCCTGAAGCCGGTTCATCGGCGAATTCTCTATTCGATGTACGAGAACAATCAAACGCCGGACCGGCCCTACGTCAAGTCGGCCCGGGTCGTCGGCGACGTGATGGGTAAGTATCACCCGCACGGCGATCAGGCGATCTACGATGCGCTTGTGCGCATGGCGCAGGATTTTTCGATGGGGCTCATGCTCATCGATGGGCAAGGCAATTTCGGCTCAGTGGACGCGGATCCGCCGGCCGCGATGCGCTACACCGAAGCGCGTCTTTCGAAGGCTGCACTGCCCATCCTTGAGGATCTTGGCGACAACACCGTCGACTTCCAGCCCAATTACGATGGAAAGGAAGACGAACCCGCGGTTCTGCCTGCGCGATATCCGAACCTCCTCGTGAACGGCGGGTCGGGTATCGCCGTGGGGATGGCGACTTCGATCCCGCCCCACAACCTTGGCGAAGTGGTGGACGCAACGCTCGCCATGATCGACAACCCGGATATCACGGATCTCGAGCTTCTTGAGATCGTTCCCGGACCAGACTTCCCCACCGGCGGCGAGATCATCGGGCGGGCCGCCGCCCGCCATGCGCTCGCTACGGGGCGCGGCTCAGTGGTCGTGCGTGGCGGCGTGGAGATCCGTGAGCTGCGCAAGGACCGTGACGCGATCATCGTTTCTTCGATCCCCTACGCGGTGAACAAGGCCTCGATGGTGGAGAAGATCTCCGAACTCGTGCGTGAAAAGCGCGTCGAGGGGATCGCCGAGATCCGCGACGAATCAAACCGCCAGGGGATCCGCATCGTCATCGAACTCAAGCGTGACGCGACGCCGGATGTGGTCCTGAACCAGCTGTATCGCTACTCGCCGCTGCAGACGTCCATCAGTTTCAACATGCTCGCGCTGAACGCCGGGCGACCGCAGCAGATGACGCTGCGCACTATCCTTGAAAGCTTCATTTCGTTTCGCGAAGACGTCATTGCGCGGCGCGCAAAGCACCGGCTTTCCAAGGCGCGCGAGCGCGGCCATGTTCTGGTTGGGCTGGCAGTCGCCGTCGCCAATATCGATGATGTGATCCGCATCATCCGCGAGTCGCCCGATCCGGCCGCCGCGCGCGCCGGACTCATGTCGCGGGACTGGGATGCAAAGAATATCGCGCCTCTCATCGCTTTGATCGCCGACCCGAGATCCATGCTTGCCGACGACGGCGCGATCCGTCTTACCGACGAGCAGGCGCGCGCAATTCTGGACCTGCGCCTGCAGCGGTTGACAGGCCTTGGGCGCGAGGAATTGGATGAGGAAGGCTTGAAGCTGGCGGAGACCATTCGGGACCTGCTGGACCTGCTGTCGTCCCGCGCCCGGATCCGCGGCGTCGTTAAGGACGAGCTTTCCGACGTGCGCGCCCGCTTCGCCGCCCCGCGTCGCACGATCTTCGTGGATGCAGATGTCGATATTGAAGACGAAGCGCTCATTCCACGCGACGACATGGTCGTCACGGTCACGCATGGGGGTTACGTCAAGCGCACCTCGCTGTCTGCGTACCGCACGCAGCACCGCGGCGGGAAGGGCAAGACTGGAATGGCCACCAAGGACGAGGACTACGTCACGCGTCTGTTCGTCGCCTCGACCCACGCGCCGGTGTTGTTCTTCTCGTCGACCGGGATGGTGTACAAGGAGAAGGTCTGGCGGCTCCCTGAAGGTGCGCCGACTGCGCGCGGCAAGGCGCTTGTCAACATGTTGCCGCTCGAGAAGGGCGAGACAATTACATCCGTCATGGCGCTGCCTGAAGATCCAGCAGAGTGGGCCGCCCTTGACGTGATGTTTGCGACCCGATCGGGATATGTGCGGCGCAACAAGCTCTCTGACTTCGTGAATGTGAACCGATCCGGCAAGATCGCCATGAAGCCGGACGATGGTGACTCGATCGTCGGGGTTCGCATGTGCACGCCGACGGATGACATCCTTCTGACCACTGCGAAGGCGATGTGTATTCGCTTCGCTGTTGATGAAGTGCGGGTGTTCGCCGGGCGCACCTCGACAGGCGTGCGCGGCATCGCGCTTGGCGAGGACGATGAGGTCATCGGCATGAGCGTCCTGCGCGGCGTCGAGGCGACTCCTGCAGAACGCGCCGCGTACCTGCGCCACGCGGCCGCCATGCGGCGTGCGATCGGGGAGGAGCCTGGCGAGCCCGTTGACGCCGAGAGCGCAGAGGCGGACGAAAGCGCGGAGGCGATCGGGCCCGAGCGGATCGCTGTGTTGGGCGCACGGGAGCAGTTTGTGCTGACTGTGACCGACCGCGGCTTCGGCAAACGCACGTCCGCCTACGAGTATCGTTTGACGGGGCGCGGCGGAAAGGGCCTGGTTGCGCACAAACTCGCCGATCCTGCCGCCCGCGTCGCCGCGAGCTTCCCTGTCGAGGAGACAGACGAGGTGATGCTGGTGACGGACGGCAGCCAGGTGATCCGCACCCCGTGCGACCAGATCCGCATTGCTGGCCGCGGCACCCAAGGCGTGACAGTCATCCGTGTCGCCGCCGGCGAGCGTGTCGTCGCGGTCGAGCATCTTGAGGACCTGTCTGCAGAGCGGGCGCCCGGGCGTGATTGAGGCGGGCGTGATTGAGGTTTGTGGAAATGGGCTCGATTTCCTGGCGCACTTGGGTTAGGGCCGTCTGCGTCGCTTCCGCGGCGGCAGGCCGCTTGCGATCGTTCGCCGGAATATCTGCGTGGCGTGCGCTTGGAAACACAGGGGAGGGTGCATGACGGAGCGCATCGGGCTCTACCCGGGCACCTTTGACCCGATCACGAATGGGCACCTCGATATCATCGGTCGCGCCGTCAAACTGGTGGATAAGCTCATCATCGGGGTGGCGATCAATCGTGACAAGAAACCACTCTTCGACCTCAGTGAACGTGTCGCAATGGTGGAACGCGAAAGCGCCAGATTCGCGGGTCATGTGACCATTGAGGTGCAGCCCTTTGAAACCTTGCTTATGCACTTCGCCGAGCAGGTCGGGGCCAGCATGATCTTGCGAGGGCTGCGTGCGGTGTCAGACTTCGAATATGAATTTCAAATGGTTGGCATGAACCAAAAACTCAATCCAGCGATAGAGACGGTGTTCTTGATGGCCGATCCGCAGCACCAGGCGATTGCGTCAAGACTGGTGAAGGAGATCGCCCGCCTGCGGGGGCGGGTACATAAGTTTGTGCCCGAGCAGGTCGCGCGCGATCTGGAACAGAAGTTTGCCGCGTCCTGAGCCGGAAGCCCCTGGCGAACTCCCCTGGATCACATCGAGGTCGCGTGCGCCATGGCCTGTGTTGCGGCGCAGCCGGGCTCGCCCGAGTGGTTCGCCCGGATCGTTGTCCTGCTTCGGCCCGGGCCCGTGCCTGCCGCAGTTGTGGACCTCCGGAGATTCTGGGACCCAGGAGTTTGGGATTTTCACGGGATCCGGGTTTCGGGGTTTCGGGATTTCAGGCGTTCTGGAACTCAGGCTGTCCCGGGGGCGAACAATTGGATTTTCCGACGGGTTTGCTGCAGGCGCACCCGCGTTCGGTCACCGGTACGCCTGCGGATGCCGGAGCAGTGGCCGCCGCCCATCGCCGCGGGCCATTGCATAGCGAGGGCCAAAGTATGCAGAAGGAACGAACGCAAATGCTGAAACGCCCGTTGCTCCTTGCTCTTGCCTGTGCATCGGCGCTGGGCCTGTCCCAGGCCGATGCATTCTTCCCTGGGGCTGTCGCCGCGCCAAACCCAAACGCGCCCGCGCCTGACCCGGCGCTGTTTCGCCTGGTCGATCCCGAAAACCTGCTCGTGATTGAGACCACGGTCGGTACGGTGGCAGTGGAAATGGCGCAGCGCGCCGCGCCCGCACATGTCGCCCGTTTCAGGGAGTTGGCGCGCGAGAAGTTCTACGATGGACTCGTGTTTCATCGCGTGATCGACCGGTTCATGGCTCAGATCGGCGATCCGACGGCAACTGGAAGCGGAGGGTCGTCAAAGCCAGATCTGAAGGCGGAGTTTTCGTTCCGCCGCGGCGCAGACGCCCCGCTCACGCCCTACGCCAGCGAGGTCATGCGGCTCGGCGCCGTCAGCGCGACCGTCCAGACTGGCTTTGTCGACGCCTTGCCAGTGGCCTCGCAGCCTGACGCGCTTCGCCCGCTCTCGGCCGACGGCAAGGTCAACACGTGGATTCTGCACTGCAAGGGCATCGTGTCCACCGCGCGCCTGGCCAACAATGTTGACTCCGGCAATAGCCAGATTTTTCTCATGCGCGGCGATACGTCGAGCCTGGACGGCCAATACACGGCATGGGGCAGGATCATTGACGGGCAGGCTGCGGTTGATCAGATCGCCGTCGGCACGATCGGTCAAACACCCGGGTTTAAGCCGGACGCCATCATTCGAATGCGCGTGGCCGCCGACATTCCGGCAGCGGAGCGGCCACAGTATTGGACCGAGCGCACGGACACGCCCGCCTTTGCCGCCAAACTTGAGCGGAACAAACGTGCGCTTGGATCTATGGCCAAGCTGTGCGCTATGCCCATAGAGACCATCCGTACCCAATAGTCCCAAGCGAGGAGTCCCCGATGCCAGACAATGCCATGACCCCGGATGCGGAAAACACCCTCAAATTGACCCTTTCGACGGGGGATGTCACAATTCAGCTGCGCCCGGACCTCGCCCCCAATCATGTTGCGCGGATCAAGGAACTCGCACGCGAGGGCTTTTATGACGGGATTGTCTTCCACCGCGTGATCGACGGTTTCATGGCCCAGGCCGGCTGCCCGCATGGGCGCGGCACCGGAGGCTCATCCAAGCCCGACCTCAAACAGGAGTTCAATCCGCAACCCCACACGCGCGGCGCCTGTTCGATGGCTCGCACAAATGATCCCAATTCGGCCAACAGCCAGTTCTTCATCTGCTTTGACGACGCGCGGTTTCTCGATCGGCAGTACACAGTCTGGGGGCAGGTGACGCAGGGCATGGAGGCCGTTGACGCCCTGCCGAAAGGCGAGCCGCCCCGTTCCCCGGGACAGATCCTGTCCATGCGCGTTGCGGCCGATCTTTAGGTCCGCGTGCGCCGACTTTGAGGCCGCCAGGGCATGGATGTCTCCGATTTTGATTTTCCGCTGCCGGAAACTCAGATCGCTCTGGCGCCTGCGCGCCCGCGCGACAGCGCGCGGCTGCTTGTCGTTCGCCCCGGAGGATGCCTGGAGGACCGCATCGTTCGAGAGTTGCCCAGGGTCCTGAGGCCCGGCGATCTGATGGTCTTCAATGACACCCGCACCATCCCAGCCGCTCTCAAGGCCGTTCGCCCGGCGCGAAGCCCTGAGGGCGGCGTGGTGCGCGTCAGCGTCAATCTCATCGAACGCACAGCCCCGGATCGCTGGAAAGCGTTGGCGCGGCCTGGCAAACGGCTTCGCGTCGGCGATGGCCTGTTCTTTGACAGTTTGTTCGCAACGGTCGTCGACAAAGATGACGACGGAGTGATCACACTGGCGTTTGATCAATCCGGAGCAGACCTCGATCAGGCGATCATCCGCCAGGGGACGATGCCTTTGCCTCCTTACATCGCCGCGCGCCGCGCTGCCGGCAGGGCTGATGAAGTGGATTATCAGACAGTCTACGCCAGGCGCGATGGATCAGTCGCGACTCCAACCGCCGGACTACACTTCACCGAAGGTCTTCTCGCGAGCCTGACTGATGCAGGCATCGAGCGCGAGCACGTTACCCTGCACGTCGGCGCAGGCACCTTTCTGCCCGTCAAGACGGAACGTGTCGAAGATCATGTTATGCACGCGGAATGGTGCGAAGTGTCTGAGGGGACGGCCGTGTCGCTGAACCGCGCGCGACGCGACGGGCGACGCATCGTCGCCGTAGGAACAACCTCGCTGCGAACGCTTGAAAGCATCGTGGATGGCGATGGAATTTTTCATCCCTTTGTCGGGGAGACGCGCCTGTTCATCACCCCCGGCTATCGTTTTCGGGCGGTAGACGTTCTGATGACAAACTTTCACACGCCCAAATCCACCCTGCTGATGCTGGTCTCAGCATTTGCCGGCAGTGATACGATGCGGCGCGCCTATTCGCACGCAATCGCGTCCGGGTATCGCTTCCTCTCCTATGGGGATGCGTCTTTGCTCCATCGCGCCGATGGCTGAGTTCGCCTTTACGATCGATGCTGTCTCAGGCGGCGCCCGAACAGGCGTCTTGGCCACGCCGCGGGGCGCGATCAGAACGCCCGCCTTCATGCCCGTCGGGACCGCCGGAACGGTGAAAGCGCTGACCACCGAGCAAGTGCGGGCCGCCGGCGCGGACGTCATTCTCGCCAATACCTACCATCTGATGCTGCGCCCCGGCCCTGACCGCCTTGCCCGGCTCGGCGGGCTCCATTCGCTTATGCGCTGGTACGGGCCGATCCTGACAGACTCAGGCGGCTTTCAGGTCATGTCGCTGGCCGGCCTGCGCCGCCTCACCGAGGAGGGGGTTGAGTTTCGGTCCCATCTCGATGGGTCGCGCCGCCTTCTGACGCCTGAGACCTCGGTTGCGATTCAGGCTGAAAGCATCGGCGCAGATATCGTCATGCAGCTTGACGAGTGCGTGGCGCTGCCGGCTGCGCGTGACGTGGTCGCGCGTGCGATGGAGTTGTCCATTCGCTGGGCGCGGCGCTGCAAGACGGCTTTCGGGGATCGTGACCGTCAGGCGCTGTTTGGAATTGTTCAAGGCGGGCTTGAGCCGGACCTGCGTCAGGCGTCTGCGCAGGCGCTGGTGGACATCGGGTTCGACGGTTATGCTGTTGGGGGCCTTGCGGTCGGCGAGGGCTTCGCCGCGATGTGCGACACCCTTGATGCGACGACGCCACATCTGCCGACGGAGCGTCCGCGCTATCTGATGGGCGTTGGTAAGCCGCTGGATATCCTCGAAGCCGTCGCGCGCGGCGTCGACATGTTCGATTGTGTGCTGCCCACCCGTGCGGGAAGACATGGCCAAGCCTGGACCTGGGACGGCCCCCTCAACTTGCGGAACGCAAGATATGCTGAAGATCTGACCCCCCTCGATCCGGACAGCGATTGTCCGGCATCCTGCTCCTATGCGAAAGCCTATCTGCACCACCTCTTCAAAGCCGGCGAGCATCTCGGGCCGATGCTGCTGTCCTTGCACAATGTCGCGTTCTACCAGGCATTCATGCAGCGTCTGCGGGCCGCCATCGCCCACGGGGACTTTGCCTCCCTACGGGCTGACCTTGCCGCCCGCTGGCGCGCACAGGCGCGGGCGGCAAGCGACCCGCCTGGTTCTGCGGCCGACTGACGTGTGCTGCGCCGGCTGTCGGGCGTGTGGCGACTGGCTATTCCTGCGTGGCCGGTTTGGGTTTTTCCGGCGACGGCAGCGGCGCTGCCGGGGGCTTGCATCCAAGAGCTTCCCCGAGTCCCTTGAGATAGGCCCGTCGCGGTTGCCCGCGTTCGATGGCCTGATTGACCTTTTTATCGTGCCGGTCGGCGCCTGAGATCCAACGCACCACGCCGCGGGCAGGGATGACCGAGGCTGCGCCCGAGCGAACCGCGTCGAGGATGACGTCCCCCGCGACCTCTCCTCCTCGCTCGCCCAGGCTCTTGTCGGCCAGCGGCCAATCCTGGTCCGGGCCAAGCACCGTATCCAGGGCTGTGACCTGCTGTGCGAGGACCATGCAGGTCGGGCTGGGCGGCGGCATGTAGGCGTACTCGATCGAGAGCAGGATTTCGGGAATGTCCTCGCGCACCAGCCCGATGTCCTTCAGTGGTTGGCGCGCCGCATCGCCAACGCCGGCCCGGGTCTCGCGGGCTGCCTCCCGAACGCCGACCCCGGTTTCCCGGGCTGCATCGCCAGCGGCGTCAACCGCGCGCGAAGTGACCGACCCCATATCGTTCTCTCGCCGGTCCGTTTGCTCTCCCGCCCCGTGTCGGCTCGCACACGCTGTTACGGTGCACAGGCCCACGAGGGCGATAACCGGGAGGGCGAGGACAGCGCGGGGGGGGCGCCGCCCTTGGCTGGATCCCCCGCATGCCCCATCCAATATGCGCATTGTTCGCAGTCCGCCGGCCGGCTGCGAAAATCCACGCGCTGGGACTGAATCATGCGAGCCTTGAGGCTGTGAGCTGTAACGCTGTGGCGGGCGGGGGGTGATCATGCTCTTGGTTCGTGTGGCCGGATTGGGTGCGGGGGCGGCTGCACGTTTACGCTGCGCCGTGAAGCTGCGCCAGGAAGCCGCGATCACTGTTTCTTTCGCCATCAATGTGGCGTCTTTGGGTCGCGTCGTGAAGCCGCGCCTGCTGCGACGCGGAGCACCGTCCTCATTGACCGGTCACAGCCGCCTGCCTAGTGTCCGCACCGCTGCATCAGCATTGCACCCGAGTCCGTAGCTCAGCCGGTAGAGCACCTGACTTTTAATCAGGTGGTCGTGGGTTCGAATCCCACCGGACTCACCAATCTTTTCAATCGGTTATGAGCGACCCGGGGCCCTTGCGGGGCGAAGTTCCGCCGGTCAGGTAGCAAATAGGTAGCATTTGATCTGAAGTCGCGGCCCTCAGACGCCCTTGGCCCATGGCGATCCGGTGGACCGCAACCACCGCTTAACGGCGCCGCGGTACCACGGTCCCACCGCACCACGGGGCCGCGCCATGATCGGGATGAACCTTCGCCTTCCGCGCCTGCAATGGCTGGCGCTCAAGCACGCAACATTGCGCGAAAGCCTGCGTCGCGGTCGGCCGGTCCCTGCGTCAGAATTGGTCAGGGAAGCGTTGACGCGACATCTCGCCGATCTTGAGAGGCAGGCGGCGGCTTAGGCCGGTAAGTGTCGGGCCCGGATCGCCTCGCACGCCGCAACGAACGCCGCATCCTCAAGCCCACGCAGCGGGCGCATTGTGGCTCCCCACCGGGAGGCGAAGCGACCGGACCGCATGGCGTCGGCAAGATCACGCGGCGGGATGTCTAACAGCCGGCCAATGGCCTCGGCCCCGCTTTCATGCGGCTGGCGGTCGGCGAGGTAGCACATAAGCTCAAGCCGCTCGCGCAGCCGGCCAGCGTCAGCGGGTGACGCGGGCGGGCGCAGGGCTTCCAGCGCTCGAAGCCGGCGGTGCTTATCGTTTGGCATGGGCGGCTTCCAACGCAGTCAAGCGGGCCTCGAAATCGGCGAGTTCGCTCTGGCGCCGATAGGCTTCCAACAGCGTCGCGAGCGCCTGCGCCTCGGCTGGCGTTAGCTCGCCAGATGCAGCCTTCGCCAGTAACGAAGCCGCGATGGCTGGCGCATCGGTGGGGCGTGCCAGCGGTGGCAGATCCACCGTCACTGGACGTTCGCGACGCGGTGGGGCGAGGCGGTCCAGAAGGGCCTTCAGAAGCGCAGGATCGCCGCCTTCAATGGCGTTCCGCAGCGCGACCGCGGTTATGTCTTCGGCCCGGGCTTCGATCATGCTTTCGACAAGCAGGCTTACCTTATGGCGGCTTCCCACGGGGCGCCCGGCAGGGTTTCCGCTCTCGCCCTTTGCGAACGGGCGGCCTCGCTGTTGTTTGGGTGTTTTAGCAGCGGTCACGTCCAGCCCCACGGTTTCGGATCGACAACGCGCCAGATGATCCGAAGCACGCCCGGCGCAGCATGTTGCGCCTCAAGGGCTGCTTCCTCTTCCGGTGTGTGCGCCACCAGCCAATGCACCGGGCCGGCGCAGCCGCGCGTCAGCATCCTACGGGCCTCGAGCTGGGCCAAGCGCGCTTCAAGCCCGGCCATGCGGGCCATCCGGCAGCGGGGCGACAAAGCGCACCAGCAAGCGCATTCCGCCGGCCGACGGCTCTGCGTCGGGCTCGGGCTCGCCGGGGCCCACGAAGACCACCGTCAGCGGCCCAGGATCGGCGTCGGCGGCGTCTTCAAGCTTGCTCAGTCGGCGCTCAAGGTCAGACATTCCACATCCCCCAGAACATCGAACAGCCGTCGCCGCTCATCCTCAGTCAACGCCGCAAGCAGTCGCTGGCGCTCTGCGTCTGATAGCATAGAAAGCAGCCGCGATGCATGGTCTGTCGGCGTACGCCCGAAGCGCTCGGCCAGGGCCTCGGTGACTGCCTGCCACAGAGCCGGGCGGGCGTTGAACAGCCGGCGCTCATCCGAAGATCGCGCCAGGCGGCCTTGGCTTGGATTGTATCCGGTCCAGTAGGAACGCTGTTCCCTGCCGGTCCGTCGGCCGGGCTTGTAGATGTGTATGCCCATCCAGGCGCGCCCTGGCGCACCAGGACGATAGACCACCGTCCACGTTCCATCGGCTTCAGTGCTTACGGTGGCGGCTGGACGCCAGCCTTTGCGGGCGTGGGTCATGACCGCCACCTCACCGGAACATTCCTTGGGAACGGAACACGCCCCGGAACAGAACATCCCCCTACATATAGGGGGGATGTGTTCCTGTTCCTGTTCCGCGCGGAACATGCGGAACCTGTTCCGGAATATTCCGCTTGTTCCGGGAAGCCTCTCATTCGGAAGCCCCCTCTTCTTGTGGGCAGAGCCCGGGGGTCAGGATGCGGAAGCCATCGCCTTCAGGCTCAATGTCGCCAGCGGCCTCAAGGTCAAGAAGGCCCTTGGAAAGTGCTGCGAAGATTTCAGACGCCGGATTGCCTATCCCGTCCCGGCTCACCCATGGGACGCCATCGTGACGCACGCAGCCGCCAGCCTGCCATCTTGTCCGGATCAAAGTCCGCAGCACCGCCATGCGCTTCTCGGTGGATGGTGAGCCGCCCGGCGTGGGCACAAACCGCCCAACCCCAAGATTGCCCATGGTGAGCAAGCCACTCTCGCGTGACAGAAGGCGTGCGGCGATAAGATTATCGACGCCTCGCTTCCACGCCTGTTTCGCCGCCTTTTCGGCATGGTCATTGTCCGCACTGGTAAGGACGGCCAGCCCCTTAGGCCGCACATCCGCTTCCAGCACCAGGCCGCCGTGTTCGTGGATCGCAGCGGCAATGACGCGGCCAACGATTTCGGTTTGGGCGGGAAGCTTCTTGAAAACCGGAACATCAACGGCCGCACGGCTCTTCGGGGCGGCCTCGGTCTGCTCTAGGAACACCGCCACGCACGATGTCAATTCATCGCCGTCTTGATCGACGCCAAGCGCCACGGGCTTAAGCTCTAAGCCCCAGGCTGTTCCGTCCGCTGCGTTCTTGCTCTTCGAAAGCCTCAAGGTTCGCGAAGGCGGATCAACTTGACGCACCACCTCAAGGGAAACGTCCAGCGCCGCCCTAAGACTGGAATGCCCACGCTCGCCGCGGCTAGCATCCTTCCCGGCATGGTGAACGATCAAGACCAGCGCATCCAGCTCGCGGCCAAGGTCGGAAAGGGCGGCGATGGCATCCGACATTTCTGGCGCGCTGTTCTCATCCAGCCCGGGCAAGCTGCGTGCGAAAGTGTCCGCGATGATGAGGGCCAGCGGTGCGCCGCGCTCTTCAAAGGCTGCAGCCTGCTCACGGGCAAGGTTCACAAGGGCGGTGACATGATCTTCCTCGTTCGCGTCAAAGCCCACCGGCGCGGGGACGAACAGGAACGGCAAAGGGTCTGCGCCGTGTTCCTTGCGCCATGCGGCGATGCGCGTGCGGATGCCATCCGGATCTTCTGCCGCCAGATAGAGCACCCCGCCCCGGCTGCATCGGGCCCCAAGCACGTCCACGCCCTGCGCGATGCAAAGCGCAAGGTGCAAGGCGGCGAAGCTTTTCCCGGAACCAGGCGGGCCCCAGATCGCGCCCAAGCCGGCCTTCGGCAGAATGCCTTTCAAGATCCAAGAAGCCTCGCCCGGCTCGATGGCCTCAAACCAAGTGGGCTCGAAGGCTGGCGGCGTGCGGTCCGCGGTCTTGTCGGCGCCGTTGGACCTTGCTGCATGAGCCGCAAGAAAATCCGCCACCAGGCCGTCCTTCAGGGGCTCAACGGACATGACGGCGCCCCCCAAGGCGTGGCGATGGGTTCGCCGCGCCTTTCCGCAAGCCGCTGGCAATGGTCGCCTCAACCGCCCGCTGGCCGTCATCCCTGGTCAGGCCGGAAGCCTCGGCGGCGGCAAGCAATCCGGCGGCAGCGGTTTCCGCGGGAATCAAGGCCGCCGCTGCAAGCTCGCCCAGGCGGGCGGCAGCCCGAAAGAGCGCACCATTGCGCCCGCCCTTGTCGGCCCTGGCCACCGCGTCAAGCTCGCGCGCCAGCACCGCGCGCGCGTAGGCATCGGCGCCGCGGATCGGCTTATGGGGCCCATAGACCGGCGGCGGCGGTGGCGGGCAAGCTAAGCGAACCAGCCAATCCGGCGTCATCGGAAGGCCCGCCAGCAGAACCAGCGGCGCGATCCAGCTATATCCCGGCGTCGGCGGACAGGTGGCAAGCGCGCGGCCGGCCTTGATGTCAACGCCCGGCGCGATCTTGGAAGCGCTTGCTCGCACATCCACGTCGGCCGGTGCGGCCAGCCAAACATGCAGCCCGCCGCGCTGTGTCTGCACCACGGGCCCGTGGTTCGGGAAGTCGCCATGCTCGGCGATCAGGGCCGCGAAGTTCTCAACGCCGTCAACGCCTTCAGCATGGCCGCGGTCCAGGTCCACTACAATGAAGCCGCGCGTCACCACCGCCACGCCTTGCGCGTTGCAAGCGCCGAAGCGGGCGCGGGCGGCGTCCTCGCCGGGTTCGGCGTCAGGCCAGCCCGTGAGGATGGGCTTTCGGCTTGCGGACAGGGGGATCGGCATAAAGCCCAATGCAGCGAGCGACGCGGCTGCTTCGGCTATGGCGGGCGCGGTCATGTCGTCACCCGCCCGCACGCCCAGCGGCGCGCCCTGCTTCGCTCATCACAGAGGCAGGCCGCTCGTTCGCGCAGATCGCCCCGCCGGATAGGGTCAGCGGTCAATTCGGCCATGATGATGAGACCGTCGATCCGTTCGCCAATCACCCTGGTTTGTGCTAACGACGAAGCGCGTCCGTCAGATGCGCCGCGTGTAGAGCCGGTTCCCGCGCGCCAACGCGGGGCCGGCTGTTTCGGCTGGGTCATGTCACGCCCCCGCGGCTGCGGGCTGGCGGTCGGACGTTGACCGGCGGGGTTCACCGATTTGTTCCCGGGCCCAAACCTCAAGGTCTTCGCGGCGATAGCGGATGCGGCTGGCCACCTTCAGGAAGACCGGCCCGGTCCCTGCCCAGCGCCGGTTGGCGAGCGTGCGGGCAGCCACCGGAACGCCCAGCGCATTGAGGTAGGCCGCTGCTTCGGCCTCGGTCAGATTGGGCGCGCTGCGGCCCCCACCAATGTCAGTCATCGTCGTTTAACCCCGTGATCACACCGCGTCTGTGCGGCTCACGGTGGCCTAGTTATGAGCTTCATAAGCGCAGGTCTAAGCGCACTTCAGGCCGGGATAGTGCGATTAACGCTCTCGCCTGCGGCGCGATGGGCGACGCGCCTGCGGAAAGACTTCCGGGGCGATTTCTGCAAGCGCAGAGAACGGGTGCGGGGGCCTCAGCCCTTTGAGAACGCGCACCCAGGTGTCCAGGCTAACCGCCTGGGCGCCTGCGTGGCGCGCGACAAACCGATAAAGCGCGGCAGCCTTGGCGCCGTCCTCGGCCTTCGTGGCCGGTGGCAGGCGCCCAGTGGCGGACCACCACGCCATGCAAGCACCCCTCAACGCCCGATGAAGCCGCGAATCATGTCCGCCCTTCTTTGTCGGGCGTGCTGGCAGCGCCTCAAGGATCGCCGGAAGCGCATCGCGGAATTGCTTGTAGGG
The DNA here is from genome assembly GCA_040381075.1 of Hyphomonadaceae bacterium. GTDB lineage: Bacteria > Pseudomonadota > Alphaproteobacteria > Caulobacterales > Aquidulcibacteraceae > JBEIHX01. The sequence continues at coordinate 56,537 of JBEIHX010000002.1, read as the reverse complement.
CAGCACCAGCCCACGCCTTGGGAAAAGCCCCGGCTTGCCGGCATCTGACAAAGCATCCAGCAACAAGCCATCGGCCGCAATTGAAAGGCTGCTCAGTTCACTCTCAAGCCTCGCGAGAGCTTCCCGCACGCGACCGATTTCATTGAAGGGGTCATGACCGCCGTTCGTCATCGCTTGATAAACGGCCAGCGAACCAGCGATCTTTTCGCAGGCTTTCAAGGCCGCTTCCTCAGTGGCCCCATCCGCCTTCAATGGGCCTATGAGGGCCGCTTTCGCAGCAGCCCCAAGCTCGCCCATGAGAAGCGCGAACGCCGCGTCTTCGCTCTCGCTCATTCCGCACCCCACGATGCGCCCACGCATTGGCGACGCGGCAGGCCGGCGTGGGGTCCGACCATTCGGGAGCTACCCTAGCCGCGTCAGCTGAAACTGTACCATTTTCGTGAGGGCGATCAGCACACATCATCGCGCGATGACGTCAACCCTGGTGACGCGTCTTTGCGGACTCGCCGGCAGGTTACTTACCCCATTCGTCTCATCGAACATCCAAGGTTCGGGCGACCTTAGGATCACCGAATAGTTGATTGGTGAAGCGCTGAGTGCCAGGGTTCCGTCTATTGAACTATCAAAATAGCTGAAGCATCTCGCCAACATGTGTTGCGGGGGAAGAACTTCGTCCCACTGAATTTCATATGACCTACCGCTTAGCACGTCGCTTGATGTCCCTCGCCTTCGGGCGCTCACATCAATCGTCATGCTCATTAGGGTTTCGGGAGAGTTGTTCGTGGCCCGCACCACGAGATAGGGCGGTGCTAGCCGGGCGCTCTCCTCGTCATCGAGCTTACGTTCAACTATCGCCCGCGCAGCTTCCGGCGAATCGGCCCTCAAGGTGACCGTGCGTCCATCGCTGAGGGTGACTTCCCACTCGGGTTCATCAGTCTTTGTGCTTTCCGTGCGACCTTCCCCGGCCAAGGGCTGCTGCGCCGGACGGGCGGGCTGCCCGCCTTGCTGGCCGCGCGCTGCCAGTGCTGCGCGCGCAAGCTCCTGACGGCGCATGATTTCGAGCCTTAGCAGGGTATCTTCATCGGCAGTTCCCAACCTCTCCTGAAGAAGCCAATTTGCTTGGGTTGGGGTGTCCGCCTCAATTGCAAGCCGGCTGCCGTCATTCAATTTGAACCGGTACTGCCTCATGGACGGCGGGCAGCCATGCTGCGCCGTTATCGAGATATCAATCTGATCAATGTGTCTCAGCCGCTTGGCTTCTTGCGCGGTGTGATTGACCTGTGAAAGGCCTATGGCACCGCCCACGATAACTGCCGCTGAAACCGCCCATCGAGCAAGGCTGCCGCTCACGCGGACAAGCGTCTGCGCCCAGTTTTCGCCTCTCACAACAGGCGACCAGAACCAACGGGCGATCCAATGCATTAGCGTTCCCATTTGACCTACGCCCTAGCCTTGCTCAACCCTAAGGTTGTATTTCTGCGCGATCTACACCGGCCGGGCCAGCCTTGTCACATTACCGGCCGGCGCCTCGTTCACCGGCGCCACGAACCGGCTCGTGGCGTCATCCACGATAGCCCGCAGCGGGTCGGCCTGAAGGTGTGCATAGCGCTGGGTTGTCGCCGCGTTGGTATGGCCCAGCACGCGGCCGATTACGGGCAGGCTGGCGCCGCGCGCCACAAGGAAGGACGCCAGAGTGTGGCGAAGATCATGCAGACGCACCCCAGGCAAGCCGGCGGCCTTGCGGACACGGCCCCAGTTCTTGCTCACCGCATTGGCCGGCCCGTCGCCGCCTCGCAAGCCCGGGAATACATAGGCGCTGTCGCCCGTCATGCTCTTGCGCTGCGCCAGGACCGCCAGAGCCGGGGCGCCCAAGGGGATTGTCTTTCGGCCCGTCTTGCTGCGATGCGCGGGCAGAATGGCGATGCCCCGCTGAAGGTCCACCTCATCCCACCGTAGTCCTTCGATTTCCGACCGCCGCGCGCCGGTCAGCGCCAGCAAGCGCACCGTGTCGCCGAACGTGGGCGCAAGGCGGCCGTCCCGTTCCATGTCGGCGATGGTGGCGAACAGGCGGCTTACCTGTTCATCACTGAGGAAGGTTTCCCGCTTGCCGGCCGGGGGCTTCTTAACCCCCCTTGCGGGGTTGATTTCCAACAGTTCCCGATTGATCGCCCATTGAAACATGGTCGCCGCAGCAACCACCGCAGACCGGGCCGCCGCCGGCCCGCCCGTTACATTCAGTACCGCGCGGGGGCCAAGCTTCTCCCGGCGCGCCGTCTTGCCTTGGATCACGGCCGCCATCATGGCCTCAACATCGCCGCGCCGGACATTGCCCAGCAGCAGCCGCCCCATGAGCGGGCGGACGTGCGAATCAAGACAGGAACGGTCATGTTCCCATGACCGGGCCCGCTTAGCGGGGTTCAGAGCGGGACCTTCGGTCAGGTAGCGGTCAATCAATTCGCTTACCGTGATCGCCCGCCGCGCCTTTTCCCTGGCGGCCTCTGCGGCGGCCTTGCGTTCGGCGATAGGGTCGCGGCCTTCCGCAACCGCGCCCAGCAGGGCCCGGGCGCGTTCGCGGGCCTGCTCTGGGGTGACCGGACCGTGCGCGCCCAGGGTCGCCACCTTCTGTTTGCCGTCCACCCGATACCAAAGCCGGTAGACCGCACGGCCGGACGGGGGGACCCGGACGTGAAAGCCCTTGAGTTCGCTATCCCACACCTCAGCCGGGGCTTCGTCGCGCGGTGGTGGGGCGATGCTATCCACCACCCGCTTCGTGATCTTGGCCACCGGGATCTTCTTGGCCGCCGCCTTTGTCGGCAACGCGGCCGGGGCGTCGTCTGTTGTCACATTGGCTGTTGTCACTGCAGCCCCCTTCGATTTGCTACCTAGCCGCTACCTAGGTAGCAAATAGGTAGCAGAAAGCCGGGAAAACTGGAAGCAATGGGAAATCCCCAGTGATCACGGGTGCGGTGAATGTGCATTGAAATATGCATATTTCGCGGGGGCTTGTGAGTTTCCGGGAAGTTCGGTGCGGTCGCGGGGCGGTGCTATCCCGAAAACTTTTAATCAGGTGGTCGTGGGTTCGAATCCCACCGGACTCACCAATCCTGAGTTTGCGTGCAGGATGCCTGGGCGACAGGCTGTTGTTCAGACATCGGGTATGCGCCGGAGACATCAGTGGCGTCTGGCTGTCTGGCCGCGGGCGGCCTCCCCCGTTTTTTCATTCAATGACAAAGGGTTGGATCGTTTTGTCTTGCCCTGCCCCGACCGCGGTGACTGACACTGCAGGCGTGCGACGCCCGCTCCGGTCCGCCATCCGTGCGGGTGCATGACTGCGGCGCAACGCCAAGCTCCCCCAACCTGACCCTGCCGGGATTGGCGGAAGGCTCTCTGCCCAGGGCTGTGCGCGACGCGACCAGGCGTGCCAGGGGCTGTCGCTCCGGCGCCACGGCTTGATCGCAAACATGCGTCAGAGCGCGATTGTCGCAGCAAACGAGTCGCATCACGTGTTTTTCTGTTGTAGCTAACCGACGGGCGCGTCCTGCGCGTTCTTAGGCACTCGTATGCTCGGGCGTCGGTTCCAATTGGCGCCGGGCCGTAGGAGAGGGGATTGGCATGAAGAAGGCGGTTCTCACCGCGACTGCGGCGATGCTGATGGCTGCGCCGCTTGCGGCACACGCCGAAGAAGGCTGGTACGGCCGGATCGACATCGGCTACGGTTTTGACGGCGGCGCTGACATCGATGCGCCGCGCAATCAGCCGCTGGCGATCAACGGCGTCACCGAGGCGAAGGTCGACGGCGATCTGATGGGCTCGGTCGGCCTCGGCTACGGGTTCAACAACGGCTGGCGCCTCGAAGGCGAAGTCGCGCATCGCTATGGCCAGCTGAGCTGGTTGCAGCCGGGCAATCCGCTGCGCACCGGCGACGCCCGCGCTATTTCATATATGTTGAACCTAATCAAGGACTTCAACAAGGAAGGCTCGGTCAAGCCGTACGTCGGGATCGGCGCTGGCCTGCTGAACGTTGGCGAAACGGTAGTGTCCCGCACCACCGCCGCTCCAGTGCAGCTCACAGGCTACAAGGACGACGACTCGGCCTTTGGCGTGCAGGCCCTCGCAGGCGTCGGTTTCAAACTCTCCGACCAGCTCACCTTTGATGTCGGCTACCGCTACATCGGCGCCCGGGATCTGAGCTTCCTTCCGCTGACCGGCGCCGGCACCGCAGCTGTCACTGGGTCGTACGAAGGTGACTTCGACCATCACGCTGTGACCGCTGGCCTGCGTTGGCAGTTCACGGCGCCGCCGGCGCCGCCCCCACCGCCGCCTCCGCCGCCACCTCCGCCGCCGCCGCCGCCGCCGCCCCCGGTTGTGGAAGCGCCGCCCGTGGAGGCTGTGCCGCAGGTCCCGGCCGTGGTCTGCAACCCTGTGTCCTTTGTCGTCTACTTCGAATGGGATAAGTCAAACCTTACCCCGGAAGCGACTGCGGTCATCGATCGCGCCGTCGAGCAGGCGCGGCAGTGCTCCGTCAATGGGGTCCGGATCGAGGGTCACGCTGACAAATCCGGCGCTCCCAGATACAACATCGGCCTGTCGCTGCGGCGCGGCAACATTGTGAAGGACGCGCTGTCCGCTCGCGGTGTCGCCGCTGGTGCGATCACTGTCGATGGGCTTGGCGAAAGCCGTCCTGCGGTTGACACGCCAGACGGCGTGCGCGAGCCGCTGAACCGGCGTTCAGAAGTGACCATCACGGTCCAGTAAGCTCGGCGGTCCCAAAATGGGGGACCCGGCTTCACGCCGGGTCCCCTTTTTTGCGCCATCGGGAGCTGTCCCGTCTGCCGCCGCCGGGTGGGAACCTGTAACGGTTGGCGATGGGAAACGGCGTCGCGCAGGTAAAACCGGACAATTCAACATGGTGGCCCCGGCGCTGCCCGGCCATCAGGGGCCGTGCGAGAGGCGCAGGCGAGCAAAGGCCTTGCGCAGAGGATCGGGCCCCCAGGCGCGCGCGCTTCGTGCGCCGCCTGTTTGGCCTGCTTTTGTCAGCTTCGCCCTGGCGGCGTGTTCCCTGCAATCTGTTCCTCGAGACGGGTCCTTGGCGACATTTCCCTCGCGAGGTTTGCCTTGCGGCGTTGCCCGGGCGGCGAGGGATGTGGGGGCAGGCGATTCTGAATTCGCCATGTTCCACGCCAGCAAGCGCACACGCTGACGCGGGCGGCGCGGGGGCTCATGCAGTCTGGCGCATCGAGCCCTGTCCTGGAGAGACATGTTCTGTCTGCGCATGAACTGAAACGGGGCGCCGGTGCGGCGCCTCCCAGCGGCGGTGACCATGTCATGCGCCAGCACATGCTCGCCATTCTGTGAGCGGAATGTCAGTTTGGCTCGGGGCCGCAGTTGCGGTCCCGACTCACAAAGGCGGCTGCTGCACATCGCCGCCTTCATAAGCGTGCGGCGCCGGTCCCCGATGGTCTGCGTAGCGCGCCTGCCCAAGCGCCCTGCAGACTTCAAAAATCAGCTGATAACATTGTGTAAACAATGCCGACCGTGCGCTGTATGAGGCGTCGGCGCCGTCCAGTCTCACGCTGACGTGGCTGGCTCTGGCGTCCGGTGCTTGGCGAACTCCAGCTTGTCGGCGCCAGCCAAGCGGCTATGCTTTGCACCGCCGCGCACGAATGCGGCGACACCACAAGTTGCCTTGCAATGGCTTTTCTCACTCCTGCAGAGCGGGCAGCGCTCGAAACGGTGGACGCGCGCGCCGATGACGTCATCGCCATGCTTAAGGCTTGGTGCAGGATCGGTTCAGGAAGCCGCAACCTGGCCGGATTGGCGCGCATGGCGCAGGCTTTGCGCGAGGCCTTCGTGCAGTTGCCCGGGCGCCTGGAGGACATCGCCCTCCCACCATCTCAGTCGATAGACGCGCACGGGCTGGCGCAACTTCAGCCCCACCCCCCAGCCCTTCGCCTCAGCGTGCGCCCTGGTGCGCCGCTCCAGGTCGCGCTGACCGGTCACTACGACACCGTTTTTCCAGTCGACTCCCCCTTCCAGGACTGGCGACTTCTTACTGAAGACGTGATCAATGGTCCTGGTGTCGCGGACATGAAGGGCGGGATCCTGGTCATGCTGGAGGCGCTGATGGCGCTGGAACGCCATCCGGACGCCGCGCGCCTCGGGTATACGGTTCTCCTAAGCCCGGATGAGGAGATCGGCTCCCCGGCCAGTGCGCCGCTGCTCGCCGCCCTTGGCGCGGGGGCCGCATTCGGCATGACCTATGAGCCGGCGCTCCCGGACGGAGCCCTTGTGGGCGCGCGGCCGGGTTCGGGCAACTTCACCCTGGTGATCCATGGACAGGCTGCGCACGCAGGGCGGGCGCACCATCTGGGCGTCAGCGCCATTCTTGCCGCCGCCCGCTTTGTCGTCGCCCTCGAAGCTTTGAATGGCGCCCAGCCAGGCGTTACGTTCAATACCGGAAAGATAGATGGCGGCGGCCCCTCCAACATAGTGCCTGACCTTGCTGTTGTGCGTTTCAACGTGCGCGCGCCCGATACGCAGGCGCGCGACTGGTCTGAAAGACAAATCCGCCTCTGTCTTGGACAGATCGCCGGAGACAATGTGCGCGTGGAGCTTCACGGCAGCTTTACGCGCGCGCCCAAGCCCATGACGGCGCCGATCCAGGCATTGCATGAGATCGTAGCAGAGGTCGGTCTCGATCTCGGGATGGCTCTGACCCACAAGCCCTCGGGCGGCGTGTGTGAGGGCAACAATCTGTGGGCGGCCGGATGTCCGAATATCGATACGCTGGGGGTGCGCGGCGGGTCGATTCACTCTTCTGAAGAGTTCGCGCACCTATCAAGTGTCGCAGAGCGAGCGAAGCTCTCTGCCTTGCTGCTTATGCGCTTTGCGAGCGGTCGTTATGACGCCAGCCGGCTGCGCGCTCCAGGTCAGGATTAACGTCAGGGTGAATGTTTAAGTCATGGTGATCGTACGTCCGGCCACTGTTTCAGACCTGTCGGCGCTGTTGGGATTGCGCGAGCTTGCAGGTCCGGGATTTACAAGTCTCGCTGTGGGCGAGGATTTGCTGGCGCGCCGGCTTTCGCAAAGCGAGGCGAGTTTTGCAGCCGATGTCGAGGGGCCGCATGCGGAGCGGTATGTTCTCATGCTTGAGAATACCCTGACAGGCGCAGTGATCGGAACCGCGCAGGTGAAGGCTACCGTCGGTCTCAGCGCACCATTTTTTAATTTTAAGATCCTGTCTCTCAGTCAGGCTTCAAACGCGGCTGCACGCCGATTTGATCTGGATGTTCTTTTTCTTGTCAACGAATTCACTGGCTGTTCTGAGGTCGGTTCGCTGTTCGTTCGATCAGACCACCGCCATGGAGGCGTGGGCAGGATGCTGGCGCAAGCGCGCTATTTGCTGATGGCGGCTGCGCCTCACCGCTTCTCCCGCATCGTGGTGTCCGAGTTGCGCGGCGTCGTGAGCCCGGACGGACGCTCGCCGTTCTGGGAGAATCTGGGCCGGCACTTTTTTCGCATGGAGTTCCAGGAAGCTGATCGACTTTCCGCAACGACAGACAATCAGTTTATCACCGACCTCATGCCGAAGTTCCCGATTTATGTCGATCTATTGCCGCAGGAGGCGCGCGCAGTGATAGGACAATGCCATCCTGAAGGAGTTGGTGCGCGCAGGCTTCTCGAATGGGAGGGCTTCACTTACAATCGTGTGGTTGACATTTTTGAGGGTGGTCCGCTTGTGAGTGCGCCGCGTGACGACATCCGTACAATGAAGGAAAGCAGGCGGGTCATCCTTGCGGCAGGCGAGCCGCTGCACGCGGCGCGTCGCGCGCTCCTGTCGACAGATCGCCTGCCGGATTTCCGTGTGGTTCAGACCCTCGCCGCGAAATTGCCTGATGGCCGTTGCGCGGTCTCCTTCGAGGCGCGCGAAGCGCTGGGTCTCAAGGCGGGAGATCATGCCCGCATTTGGATGGACGCATGAGCGCAGACTTGTTCATCAACGGCGACTGGAAAGAGGGCGCAGGTCTCTTGCTGACGTCGCGCGATCCCGCCACAGACGCGGTTGTCTGGCAGGGACGCGCAGCCTCTTCCCTGGATGTTACAGACGCCGTCTCCGCTGCGCGCGCCGCATTTCCTGGCTGGTCGCGCCGCTCCACCGCGGAGCGCGCCGCCATTGTGCAGGCCTATGGGGAAGTACTCAAGGCGCGCTCGCAGGAACTGACGCAGCTGATCGCCCGCGAGACTGGCAAGACGCGTAGCGACGCCGCTGGCGAAGCCTCCGCGATGATCGGCAAGATAGCGATTTCGATGCGGGCGCAGGCGGAGCGCGCTGGCGAAAGAACGGAGCCGACCGCCTTTGGTGAAGCGCGTCTCACACATCGCGCGCATGGCGTCATGGCAGTGCTGGGTCCGTTCAACTTTCCAGGACATCTGCCCAACGGGCACATCGTCCCGGCGCTGCTCGCAGGCGACACGGTGGTGTTCAAACCGAGCGAATTCACACCTGGCGTGGCCCAGGCCATGATCGAGTGCTGGCAGGAGGCGAAACTTCCCGCAGGCGTGCTCAACCTCATTCACGGAGCGCATGAGACAGGCGGCGCGCTGCTTGACCACCCGGGCATATCCGGGGTTCTGTTCACAGGCTCAGCGCGGACTGGCTGTTTCATTCATGCGAGATTCGCAGGCCGTCCCGATGTCATCCTGGCCCTCGAAATGGGGGGCAATAACCCCCTGATTGTCTGGCCTGACGCCGACCCTGAAGCAGCGGCGGACATCGTGGTGCTCTCTGCCTTCCAATCGAGCGGTCAGCGCTGCTCCTGTGCGCGCCGCCTGATCGTCCCCGCTGGACAGTTCGGGGAGGCGGTGACCGCGGCTGTTGTGCGCAGACTTGCCGGCCTCGTCATCGGTCCTTGGGACAGCGATCCCGAGCCCTTCATGGGACCCCTGATCCATGCGCGTGCAGCTGAACAGTCTCTCAGCTTTCAGGCTGATCTCATCGAGCGCGGCGGCGAGGTGATCACGCCCCTGACGCGCCGCGGCGACAGCCTATTCGTGACGCCTGGGTTGATCGATATGACCCCGGCCAGCTCCGCGCCCGATGAGGAACTCTTCGCGCCTTTGCTGCAGGTCTATCGCGTCGGATCCTTCGACGAGGCGCTCTTGCTGGCGAACGCCACGCGCTTCGGCCTGTCCGGCGGACTTGTCAGCGATGACCCGAAGCTTTGGGCAATGGCGCTGGAACGGCTGCGCGTCGGGGTCCTGAACTGGAACCGTCCGACCACGGGGGCGGCTGGATCCATGCCGTTCGGCGGTCCGGGTTTGTCCGGAAACGGACGCCCGTCTGCGTATTATGCGGCTGATTACTGCGCCTATCCGGTCGCGAGCCAGATGGCGGCCAAGGCTCATCGGATCGCCCATCCGGGCATGCCGACATGACTGCGGTAGAGGCGAATTTCGACGGACTTGTCGGCCCCACGCACAACTATGGGGGCCTCAGTCGCGGCAATCTCGCAAGCGCAGCCAACAAGAACGAGACGTCCAATCCGCGCGAAGCTGCGCTGCAGGGACTGGCGAAAATGAAGCGCCTTTCCGATCTGGGTCTTGTGCAAGGCGTCCTGCCGCCGCAGGAGCGGCCCTTCATGCCGGCTGTGCGGGCGCTTGGCTTTACAGGCGCCGATAAGCAGGCGTGGAGCGATCTGTGGTGCGCAGACCCCCTGTTGGCGCGCAATCTTGCCGCAGCAAGCGCGATGTGGGCGGCCAACGCCGGAACGGTCAGCGCCAGTCCTGATTGCCGGGATGCGCGCATGCATGTGAGCGCGGCCAATCTCATCTCGATGCTGCACCGCTCCTTTGAGGGCGAAGCCACGGCCAGGTCGCTCGCGCGAGTGTTCCAGGATCCTGCGCACTTTGAGGTTCATCCGCCCGTGCCCTGCCATCCGGCCTTCGCTGATGAAGGTGCGGCCAATTTCATGCGATTGGCGGGCGAACATGCAGACCCAGGCGTCGAATGCTTCGTCTTCGGGCGCAACGCGTCCGATTTGCCTGCCCCGGGTTTTCCTGCGCGCCAGACCCAGGAAGCCTTTGTCGCCATCGCCCGTCGTCACGGCGTCAAGCGCGCGGTTTACGTGCGTCAGGCGCGCGCCGCCATTGCGGCAGGAGCATTCCACAATGACGTGGTCGCCGTGGCGAACCGTCATGTCCTGTTTGCGCATGAACAGGCCTTCGAAGAGCCAAGGCTCGTTGAGGCGCAGATCCGGACTGAAGCCAAGGGTCTGTTTGAGCCCGTGTTCATCACTGTTCCTGCCGCAGAGGTTCCGCTCGGTCAGGCGATCCGCAGTTACCTTTTCAATTCACAACTCGTCGACGTGCCGGGGCGCGACCGCATGACGCTGGTGGTTCCGGAGGAAACCCGCGAGAACGAAGCAAGCTGGCGCTGGTTGCAGGCGCTGATTGCCGGCAACGGCCCGATCGGGCATCTTGACGTGGTTGATGTGCGCCAGAGCATGCGAAACGGCGGGGGGCCGGCCTGTCTCCGCCTGCGTGTGGTCCTGACGCCAACGGAGCGGCAAGCGGCCGCTCAGGGGTTTTTCCTGACGGATGCGCTTTATGAGAAACTGTCGTCCTGGGTCCGGCGGCACTATCGCGACCGTCTTTCACCTGATGATCTTGGCGATCCCGACCTTATCCATGAGATGCAATGCGCGCTCGACGCGCTGAGCGCCATTTTGCCTCTCGGGAGCGATTTCTATGCCTTTCAACGCGTCTGAGCGCTATTTCCTGAGGCCGATCTCGGCAAGCCGTTGGGTTAGGAACTGGCCGGCGGTGATCGGCTCGAACCTCGCGCCTGCGCCGCGGCAGCTGTCAAGGCAGGCAAGCGATGCATCATTTCGCGGATGCATGAAGAACGGCATCGAATAGCGGCTGGTGTTCTCCACGCCCGGATTCACCACGCGGTGGGTCGTCGCCGGGATGACCCCATTTGTCAGGCGCGCAAGCATATCCCCGGAATCCACGATCAGATTATCCGGAGGCGTCTCGACAGGCAGCCATTGCCCGTCGCGGTCGAGCAGTTCCAGGCCGGCCCCCTGTGCAGCCACAAGGATGGTCAGAAAGTTGATGTCTTCATGAGCAGCAGAACGCATGGACCCCGGCGCCACCCCGCCTGGAACCGGCGGATAGTGCAGCAGCCGCAGAAGGGAAGGCCCGCCTGTCAGTATCGGGTCGAAGTATCCGCGAGGCAGCGCCAGTTGCGGGGCCAGCGCCTGCATCAGGGCGCAGCCGGTCTCATGCAGCGCCTGAAACAGCGCCTCGAACGTTGGCCTGAAGCCTGCGATGTTATCCGGCCAAATATTGGGCGGGCACAGCGGATCTTCCATAGTCTCGACGTCCGGCGGACCGATCTGCCAGAATTCCTTAAGATCAGGAAGCTTGCTATCCTTGGCGTGCTCGGTTCCGAATGGCGTATAGCCGCGAAGACCGGACGCATATCGCATCTTGTCCGCATGAGGAAGTTCGAAGAACGCCGCGCTGAGCTGATACGCCCGCCGCAGCAAATCACGATCCACGCCATGGTCGGTCAGGATCACGAAGCCGTATTCCTGTAGGCCTTTCATCAAACGGCTGCTGAATAGAGCCTGGACGGGAGGGGCGCCGCAGAGATAATCGGCCATGCTCAGTTCAGGTACGCGCCGCATAGACGTCACTCCGCCGCCATAAGCGCATGAACTTCCGCACGATAGGGCAGGCCCGGTTGTGCGCCCGGCTTCAGCGTGGCGGCAGCGCCCGCCGCGCAGGCCAGTTGAAGCGCGGTTTGGACGTCCGCGTTCTGCGCAATCGCGACTGTGAGCATGGCGACGAAGCAATCCCCCGCGCCGGTCGTGTCAACCGGCGTTACACTTGGCGGACGCGCGCGTGCGATTTCCACCCCCTTGCGCGTCGCCACCGCGCCCTCGCCGCCCAGGGTTGTGACGATCACAGCCTCAAGGTTTTCCAGCCGCCGGCCGTAGAAGTTGGCCTCAATTTCATTGACCACGAGCACATCCGCGCGCCTCAGGATCAATTCGGGCGTCTCGCATGCGGGCGCAAGATTGACGACAAACAGGCTGGGTGCTCTGGCGGCCGCCGCAGCGACCGTCTCGACCGGCGTCTCCAACTGGCAGATCACGGCATCCGCGCCAGTCAGGCTGACCGCTTCGGGCGCCAGCAGCCGGTTTGCGCCCGGCGCCACGATGATCTGGTTCGCGCCAGCGTGGTCGACTGCAATGAGAGCGACGCCGGTCGGCGCATGCTGGGTCCTCAGGATGCCGGAGAGATCGACCCCGTCGCGCCGCAACAGCGCCAGCGCCGCTTCAGCGTGCGCATCAGTTCCCACACAGGCTATGAGGCGCACGTCCGCGCCAAGCCGGCGCGCCGCCAGGGCCTGATTGGCGCCCTTTCCGCCTGGGTGTTCGGCAAGGGTCGCGCCAGTGATGGTTTCCCCGGGCGTCGGCAGGCGTGCGCCCGAAGCCACGATGTCCAGATTGACGGAGCCGACAACAACGATCCGGGGCGTCAGGGTCACAGCCGCGCCAATCTATCGGTCAAAAGGACAAACAGGTCCTCGGGCCTGGCGGTGACGGCCCAGGCTGCGTTCCCGCGCGCGCCCGGCGCCAGCCGGAACTCCACATTGGTGTGTCCCAGGCTGCATCCATCCGACAACTCCACCGTGAGTGCGCAGTCGCGCAGGTCGAACAGGTCCGGATTGATCGCATAGGCGACTGGACATGGGTCATGAAGCGGCGCACCGCTCTCCACAGGGCTCTGATGCTCGACGCGGCTTGCGAAGGCCATCATCGCCGCCACAGTTTCTGCAACATGGCCGCCGATCGCACGGATCGCGGCGATGCGATCAGGGGTGCAGCGCACCTGATGGGTCGCATCAAGACCAAAGGCGACGATCGGGACCCCAAATGAAAAAACGACCTGGGCCGCATGAGGATCTGCATAAACATTGTACTCCGCCGATGCAGTGATGTTTCCGCCTTCGCGGCGCGCGCCTCCCATCACCAGAATGCGCCGCACTCTGCTCATGACATCAGGCGCCAGCAGCATCGCCAGCGCTATGTTTGTGAATGGACCTGTTGCGATCACGTCGAGGCTGTGAGGGGCGGCCGCCCCAACCAGCCGGACGATCGCCTCAACGGCATGACCCTGGCCCAACCCATGGAGTGGACCCGGCAAGGTCACGTCGCCCAGACCCTCCGGGCCGTGGAACTCGTCCGCGAGTACGGGGGCGCGCACCATTGGGCGCACGCACCCCGCATACACCGGAACATCGCTGCGCCCCGCCATCCCGGCGAAGATCCGCGCGTTGCGGCTTGTATGTGCGAGCCCCACATTGCCCGCCACTGTCGTGATCGCCTGCACCTCGAGGTCTTCGGGGCTTGACAGCGCCAACAGCAGGGCGATCGCATCATCGATCCCGGGATCACAATCAATCAGAACCGGCGTAGGACGCGCTTCAGACATTGCCGTGATCCGTTGCTGATCCAAACATCATCACCCTAGGGCTTGGCGCGCGCAGCTGTCGAGGAGGTCTGGAGGGCGGCTGCGCGAGCCCGGCCCGGCCCGGCCCGGCGCTGGGGAGGCTGGGGAGGCTGGGGAGGCTGGGGAGGGAGGCTGATCGTGCATCCGGTCTTGCACCCTATGCGGCGCCCTTGACCCTGCAGCGCGCCCCGTTTCATCGTGATCGGCAAATGCCGGACGGGTCGAGCACAGTGCGCGCGTCCAGCCTCACTCACCCGATTTCACATAGGTTGACACGAGGCCAAGCGGGGCCGCCGTTGTCCGCTTTGCGACCTTCATCACAATCCGGGACTGCACGTCCTGGACCAGCCCCACAGACAGAAGCTTGTCCCGCAGAAAATCATCATAGGCGTGCATGTCGGTGGTCACCACGCGCAGCATGTAATCAACCGCGCCCGTCACAGTGACGCAATCGACCACTTCGGGCCATTTGCTGACGGCTGCCTCAAAGGCGGCCAGATTGTCACGCGTTGGCATCTGCAGCTTCACCGAAAGGATTGCCTCAAAGCGCAGGCCAAGCGCCTCGCGGTCCAACAGCGTCACCCGGCGCGTGATCACCCCGGTGTCCTCCAGCCGCTTGATGCGTCGCCAGCATGGGGACGACGACAGACCGACCTTGTCGGCGATTTCAGCTACCGACAGGCTTGCATCCGTTTGCAGGAGATCGAGGATGCGCGCATCGATCTGATCCAGTTCAGGGGACAAAGATTCCTCCCTTTTGGCCTTTTTGCCGGTCGCTTCCTCCCCAATACGCCTTTTGGCCTCAAGAAAGGCAAACACTTTCGCTGCAGACCCGCAATAATTTGGTTCTCCAACTGTCCCGACGCACGGTTGGTTGGGCAAACGCGCAAGACAAGGGCGGGTGGCCGTATGAAGCACCACGAAGTCACGTTGGATGACAAATATGCTCTTGAAAGCGGTCAGGTTTTCCTGACCGGTATCCAGGCCTTGGTGCGCCTGCCGCTGGACCAGAAGAGATCTGACCGCCGCGCTGGCCTGAACACTGCCGGCTTCATTTCAGGATACCGCGGCTCGCCATTGGGCGGGTACGATCAGCAGCTTGAGCGCGCACGCAAGCTCCTGGACGCGCATGATGTGAAGTTCTGGCAGGGGCTCAACGAAGATCTCGGGGCGACAGCTGTCTGGGGTTCGCAACAGGTCGGCCTGTTTCCCGGCGCCCGCTACGATGGCGTATTCGGCATCTGGTACGGCAAGGCCCCTGGCGTGGACCGGACTGGCGATGTGTTCAAGCATGCCAACTTCGCCGGGGTTTCGCGGCGCGGCGGCGTTCTGGCTCTGGCGGGCGACGATCACGCCTGCAAGAGCTCCACACTGCCGTCGCAGTCCGAGTTCGCCTTCCAGGACGCCGAGATACCGGTGCTCAACCCGAGCAGCGTCCAGGAGGTCCTTGATTTCGGTCTCTATGGCCTTGCGATGTCGCGGTTCACCGGCGCCTGGACGGCGATGATCGCGCTCGCCGATACGATGGATTCGGGGGCTGTGGTTCGGGTCGACGCACAGCGCCTGGCGATCGTGACGCCGGACCTGCCGGCGCCCGCGGCTGGCTTGCATCTGCGCCGCGGGGACACGCCGCTGGCGAAAGAGGCTCGGCTGAGAGCCTTCAAGCTGCCTGCGGCGCAGAGTTTTGTGCGCGCAAACGGCCTTGACCGGGTGCTTCTCGCGGCTGCAAAGCCACGCCTCGGCGTAGTTGCGACCGGACAGGCGGTGCGCGATGTCTTCGAGGCGCTGGAGGCGATCGGTCTCACGCCGTCGCATGCTGCTGAGCTTGGTCTCACCGTTTACAAGGTCGCCATGCCCTGGCCGCTTGAGCCCGCTGGCGTGCGCGCGTGGGCGCGCGGGCTGGAGAGGATCCTGGTGGTTGAGCACAAACGCGCGCTGATTGAAACGCAGTTGCGCGACATTCTCTATGATCTGCCGTCCCAGGAGCGCCCGCGCATTGTGGGAAAGCGTGACGAGGATGGACGACCGCTTCTGCCGGATGTCAGCGCAATCGCAATTCCGGAGATCGCGGAGGCGATTTATGATCGGCTCGCGCACAATTCCTTCGATGACAGCCGGGCTGCAGCCTACTTTCTGCGCGTTGGTCGGGCCCGGACCAACGCCTCACAGCTTGCGACCGATGCGCATCGCCGTCCGCACTATTGCAGCGGATGTCCCCATAACACATCCACTGTCGTGCCTGATGGATCGCGCGCGCTCGCCGGCATCGGTTGCCACTACATGGCGACCTTCATGCCGGAACGCCACACGGACATGACCTCGCAGATGGGGGGCGAAGGAGCGGCCTGGATTGGACAGGCGCCGTTTACGGATGAAAAGCACGTATTTGTAAATCTTGGGGATGGGACCTACTCCCACTCCGGGTCGCTGGCAATTCGTGCGGCGCTCACCGCTGGCGTCAACATCACATACAAGATCCTGTATAATGATGCTGTGGCGATGACGGGTGGTCAACCTGTTGAAAGCGGTCAGACCGTACCCCAGCTGGTTCGCCCGCTTCAGGGAGAGGGTGTGCGCCGCGTCGTTGTGGTGGCTGAGGATCTCGCCCGGTATGTCGAGCACGGGGATCTCGGCGCTGTTGAAATCTACCATCGATCCCGACTTGCCGAGGTGCAGGAAAAGCTGCGCCAGACGCAGGGCGTGTCCGTCCTGATTTACGATCAGATGTGTGCAGCAGAGAAGCGCAGGCGCATCAAACGGAAACTGATGCCAGCCGGGCCGCAGCGCGCGTTCATCAATTCTGCCGTGTGCGAGGGGTGTGGAGACTGCTCGAAGGTGTCGAACTGTCTTTCCATCGAGCCATTGGAAACTGAACTCGGGCGCAAGCGTCAGATCAATCAATCATCCTGCAATCAGGACCTTTCATGCATCAACGGCTTTTGTCCGTCATTTGTCACCGTCGAAGGCGCCGCCAACGCCAAACGCGCGCACAAGCGTCCTGAGTTCGATGCGACGGGTCTGCCCGTGCCGGCGCCAATTTCCCTGGATAGGTGCTGGAACGTCCTCTTTGCCGGTGTCGGCGGCTCGGGGGTCACCACAACCGCTGCGATCATCGCGATGGCGGCGCATATTGACGCCAAGGCGTCGTCGACCCTGGACATGACCGGGCTCGCCCAGAAAGGCGGGGCGGTCTTCAGCCATCTCCGGATCGCACGCGATCCTCAAGACATCCGCGCCGGGCGCATCCCGCCTGCAGCCTGCGACGTGCTCGTGGGATGTGACCTGATCGTGGCTGCATCCCCCGATTCGCTGGGTCTTCTCGATCAGGAACGCACCGCCATCGTCGCCAACACCGATGTTACGCCTACGGCAGAGTTCATTGTCGAAAGGGATAAGCAGTTTGACGTCCAGGCCATGAGCGGCTCGCTCGCCAAGGCGGGAAGGTCGCTTGAACTGGTAAATGCGGAAGCGCTTGCCGAGGAGTATCTCTACGACCAGCTGTACGCCAACATGATAATGGCCGGCTATGCGTGGCAGAAGGGGCTGATCCCCGCGAGCGCGCGCGCAATTTATCGCGCGATCAGGCTAAATGGCGCGGCGGTTCAGGAAAATCTTCTCGCCTTTGACCTGGGAAGGCTCGCTGCTGCTGAACCGGAAAAGATTCGTGCATTGACGCCGCCGCGTGTCGGGCAGCCAGCACAAACCCTTGACGACATCATAGCCCATCGCATGAACCTGCTGACAGAGTATCAGAACAGTGCCTATGCCACGCGCTACCATGCCGTGGTCGCCCGCGTGCGCGCGGCGGAACATGAGGCAGGTCTTGGTGACGGGCTTGCGCGCGCCGTCGCCATCAACCTGTCGAAATTAATGGCGTACAAGGACGAATACGAGGTCGCCAGGCTGTACACGAACGCGGCCTTCGAGAAGGCTCTGGCGGCGACCTTCGCTCCGGACCCGTCGGGACCTCGCAGGATCAGGGTGTCCTATCATCTGGCGCCGCCGCTGATCGCGCCTAAGGACAAAGCCACCGGTCTGCCGCGCAAGATCAGGTTCGGGCCGTGGCTGAAAGTCGGGTTCCAGGTGCTGGCGCGTTTGAAGGGGCTGCGGGGCGGGCGCTTTGACGTCTTCGGGTATTCCGAGGAACGCCGCATGGAGCGGGCCCTCATTGAGCGCTACATCGAGATGACGGAAAAGCTCGTGGCGGGCCTTTCGCAAAGCCGCCACGCCACGGCGATCGCCCTGGCGCAGACGCCACAGGAGATCCGTGGCTTTGGGCATGTGAAGAGGGCGAGCCTGGAGGCTGCAGCTGTTCGGGAAGCGCGCCTGTGGGAGGCGTGGGAGAAGACGTCCTTGGCGCCTGCGCCATTGGCCAGCGCGGGTTAGTCGTCTCCAGCAACCGACTGCAGCCCTTGACCGTGGCGCCGTCACGCCGCCAAACCTTGGCGGGTGGACCCGGTGCGTGCGCCTTCAACGTTCAGGCGCGACAGAGGAGGCGTAATAGATGAATGGGGCTGAGGCGCTTGTCGCGACGCTTGCCGGATGCGGGGTGACCCATTGTTTCGCCAATCCCGGCACGTCGGAGATGCATCTGGTCACCGCGCTTGACCGCGAAACGCGGATCCGGTCGACCTTGTGCCTGTTCGAAGGCGTTGCAACCGGCGCGGCTGACGGGTTTGCCCGGATGAGCGGCAAGCCCGCCATGACGCTGTTGCACTTGGGGCCAGGATATCTCAACGGCGGCGCCAACATCCACAACGCCCGGCGTGCATTTTCGCCCATGATCAATGTCATCGGTGATCATGCGACCTATCATCGGGCGCACGATGCGCCGCTCTCATCAGATATCGCTGCTCTGGTGCGTCCGAATTCGCTGTGGCTGGGCAGCGTGGATCAATCCTCTGACGCCGGCGCTTTGGCCGCCGAGGCCTACGGCGCGTCGTTATCTCCGCCCGGCGGACCAGTGTCGCTCATCCTGCCGGCTGACGCGGCGTGGCTGGACGGGGGACGCATAGCTCAGCCGATCCTGCCCGCTGCGCCGCGGCGCGTTCCGCCGGAGCGCGTCAGGGCGGCGGCTGCGCAGGTCCGCAGCGCGACAAAGCCGGTGCTCCTGGCGGGCCACAGCCTGCTCAATGAGACTGGACTTGCCGTTCTTGCACGCATTCAGGCGGCCGGCGTTCGGGTGATGCACGACACATTCGTCGCGCGCCAGGCGCGCGGAGCGGGTCGGTTTGCGCCTGCACGGATGCAGTATTTCGCAGAAGCAGCAGTCAGCGACATGGCGGGCGTCGACCTCATGGTGCTGGCTGGCGGCGTGCAACCCGTGGCGTTTTTCGCATATCCGAACAGGCCAAGCGTGCTGACCCCTGAGACGGCATCGGTGATCGCTCTTGCCGAACGCGATGAGGATGCGCTGGCGGGCGTCGAAATGCTGGCCGATGAACTGGGTGCGCCGCCCCTTGGCCCCTCTGCAGCGCTGCAGACGCCGGATGCCCCCCCGGTCGGGGCCCTGACGCCGGCTTCGATCGGCGTCTCCCTGGCGCGCCATCTGCCGGAGGAGGCGATCATTTCCGACGACGGCGTGACCGCGAGCATAGGCGCCTGGCTGCCGACGCAGACTGCCCGCCCGCATGACTGGCTCTATCTGACCGGCGGCGCGATCGGGCAGGGTTTGCCGGTCGCCGTTGGCGCGGCCTGCGCCTGCACGGACAGAAAGGTCGTCTGCCTGTCTGGAGATGGGGCCGGCATGTACTCGGTGCAGGCGCTTTGGACCATGGCGCGCGCACGTCTGCCCGTTGTCACCATCGTGTTCCGGAACGACAGCTACCGGATCCTCAACATTGAAATGCACCGCACCGGGGCCGGCAATCCGGGACCGGCGGCGAGCGCCATGCTGAGCCTTGGCGACCCGTCGATTGACTGGGTTAAACTCGCTCACGCGCAGGGCGTCGAGGGCGTGCGTGCAACGACGGCTGAGGCTTTTGACAGCGTTTTTGCCCGCGCCGTCGCCGCCAGTCATCCAATCCTCATCGAAGCTGTTGTGGCGCAGTAGTGGAGCAGGGCTCGGGCGCGTCGCAGGCGGTGATGCGGGCGTGGTCCCGGCGCCGGCCCACAACCGGCGAAGCCGCGCTCGCCGAGGACGTGTTTGGCGCGCGGCTGCGCATTGGGCAGCTCAGGCTGATCCAACTCGGCGGTCCGGTGCGCGCGGCATTCGTGGTAGA
Organism: Hyphomonadaceae bacterium; assembly: GCA_040381075.1. Taxonomy (GTDB): domain Bacteria; phylum Pseudomonadota; class Alphaproteobacteria; order Caulobacterales; family Aquidulcibacteraceae; genus JBEIHX01. The sequence continues at coordinate 36,792 of JBEIHX010000002.1, read as the reverse complement.
TGCGCGCACCATGGTTTTTCATGGCGGATGGCCCGCGCCGTGCGACTTTGCCCGGGCCAGTATCGCCTCCCAGGGGCTCTTCATACACGAACTCACACACGTCATGCAGGCTCAGGCAGGGGTTCTGCTGCCGCTGGCGAAACTCAGCGCGCTTGGGCGCGCCGCCTATCGCTATGAGATTGAGCCCGGACGCCCCTTCAGCGCTTATGGGCTGGAACAGCAGGCAGAGATTGTCCGTCATGCCTTTTTGCTGGCCCGCGGTTGGCGGGACGCTACAATGCCCCCAGCCGCCATGCTTCAGGACTATCGCGCCATGGGCGCGCCGTGCATCCAGTGAGGCCTGGCCCGAGGCCGGTCGCGTCTCGGCCGTGGTGTTGAGGCGCCTGTCAAGGCCGGCGTCCGCGCGCCGGCCTTGCGGGGGTTCGGCGCTTGCCGCCGGGCGGGCGGCCCCCATCTTGGCTTCGGCGAGGAAACCAAATGTCCGAACGGATTGTCATCGCCGGGGCGGGGATCGCCGGTCTGGCCGCAGCTATGGCCCTTGCCGGGCCCGACCGGGAGATCCTGATCCTGGATCGCGACGGGGCGCTGCCTTCCGGCAACGCCGATGAGGTGTTTCTGAACTGGACCCGGCGAGGGGCGACCCAACTGCGCCACAGCCACGTGTTTCTGGGGCGGCTGGTGTGTCTCCTCCGTCAGCGCCACCCGGCGCTGTGGGGCGCGCTCATGAGCGGGGGCGCACGGGAGTTCAGCTTTGGCGATGCGCTGCCGTCGGCCCTGCGCGATCGTTACCGCCGTGCGGAGGGGGATGAGGATTTCTCCATTCTGTTCAGCCGGCGCACGACCCTGGAGTCGATCATGCGTGGCTATGTCGCCGGACTCGCTGGTGTTCGCTTTCTGCCGGACGCTTTCATTCGCGGGCTTTCAATCACCGAGACCGCCGGGCGTCCCACGGCGGAAACGCTCACCATCGACGTCAATGGCGCCAGCCAAACCATCGGTTTCGACAGTCTGGTGGATGCAACTGGTCGCAGCGGGCCCTTCACCAGCTTTCTGCAGGCTGCGGGCATCGATGTTCCCGAGGAGACCAGTCCCGCGGGAATTCTCTACTTCACACGCCATTATCGGTTTCATCCAGGGGTCGATGAGCCGGCCCGCGATCTCGCTCCTCGCGCCGGCGATCTCGGATACATCAAGTATGGCGTCTTCCCTGCGGACAATCGCTGCTTTTCCATCACTCTTGCATGTCCTGAGATCGAACATGACCTTCGCGTCGCCCTGCCGCGCGGGGATGCATTCGATCGGATCTGCGCTTTGTTGCCTGGCTGTGCGCCCTGGACGGATCCGGCCCGGGCGGCGCCGGTCAGCAAGGTCTACGCAATGGGCAATCTCAAGAATGCGTGGCGGCGCTTCGTGAGGGACTCAGAACCGCTTGTTGCCGGCTATTATCCGGTCGGCGACGTCGCGGTCCGCACCAACCCGCTATACGGGCGCGGATGCTCGACGGCCTTTGTTCAGGCTTTCGCACTTGCGGAGGCGTTCACAGCTTCACGCGCCCCTGCGGAGCGCATGCGCGCCCTCGACGCGGCTGTTTCACGCGAGTTGCGTCCCTTCTTTGACGCCATGGTGCGCCAGGATGTTGCGGCAATCCGCCGGGCTCGCCGCGAACAGGACCCCGCCTATCGACCGCGCCTGAGGGCGCGCATCATGCGCAGCTTCGTGGCCGATGCGATTGAACCTGCAACGCGCGGGGATCTGGCGGTGCTGCGCGCGCTGATGCGACCCTTTCACATGCATGAGCACCCGGCCGCCTGGACGAAGCGATTGCCAATTCTGGCGCGCATTCTTTGGATATGGATGCTGCCCAGGGCAATGAAGCGCGCCTTCTATCCGCCGTCGCTCGGGCCAAACCGCGCAACGCTGCTTGCAGATATCGCCTCTCAGGCTGACGCAGCCGGCGCCGCCGGGGCGCCGCGCGCGGCATAAAGCCGGTCTGAAACCTCCTTGCGCAGACGTTCGACCATTGCCCGGTTCTGCGCCTCGTAGCCTGCACTCCCGCCGGCAGGCAGGAATTCATCGTCAGCCACGGGCAGGTTGATCACATGCGCTCCGTCAGTGATGAGGCTGACCGACCGGCGACTGCGCAGTCGGATCTCGGCGCCATTGATGACCGCCTGAAGCGCGTGGCGCAGTGTTCTCCGACCCCGCCGGGACGCCCCCCCGATCCGGTCGGGAAGGGTCTGGGCCTGGGGATCATGAATGGTTGCAGGGCCGCGCCGGGTCTGCACGGCAGACAGATGACGCAATTCCACGACGCTGATGGCGTCCTGGACGATATGCGCCGTGCGAAGATCATAGACAGCCTCTCGCACCACCGCTGAGGTGTCAGTGAAGAAAACAATACTGAGATGGATCGGGCTTGCCCTGGTGACTCCGTCCTGCCCCTCGCAGATATGGATGTCCAGGGGACTCGCGGCGCCGAAGGCGACCGGACCGACCAGCACAATCGGGCTCCCGGAATTGATGTGCTCACCGGCAGGCAAATGGGACTCTTGCAGCGTGTCGGCGGCGTGCCGCGCGATATCCTCACCGACCAATTGGTCGAAGTTCTGGTCTGACATGCGCGGCGCGTTTGCAAGCCAGCGCCGCGTCATCCAGCCGCACAGGCTCATGCCGCACAGCAAACCGACGCCCGCTATCGTCACGGAGACGAGTGCTCCGGCGCGCCAGGCCACTGCAAGCCCGATCATACTGATCAGGCTGACAACTGCGCCGGCAAGCGCCAAACGGGCATGCCAAGGATCCCTGTAGAGCCGGAAGTATTCCTGAAGCTTTCGCAACCGTTTGCCGTTGCCCGTCCGTAAGCCATTCCCCGCCACGCTACCCCCCCGCACAATCTGACGTGTTCTAGTTTATGCGGCGGGTCCCGTCAGCCTCCGGCGTCCGACAGCGCGATGGCGCGCTTCGCCGCCTGAAGGACGTCTTCAACGCAGCAGGCGTTGAGAAAGTGACCGCCGCCGGGAACGCCGATGAACGTCGCATTGGCGCCGGCCAACTCAGCCAGGCGCCGTCCGGCCGCATAGGGCACGAAGGTGTCTGCGTCGCCATGAACCACGACGATCGGGATCTCGAGACCTGCAAGCGCCATCCTGGCTGCAGGCAGTTGCGGCGCCTGTGCGCGCAGTTCGGCGAGCCCATTTTTCAAATCCCGCGGCAGCAGGGGGCCCGTCACCATCCCTGCCATATCGAGGCGGCGGATCGTTGCCCCTCGGTCTCCGAAATAGGCTGACACCAGCACAAGCGCGCGCACCCGGTCTGGATGCTCGCGCGCCATGAGCGCGGCGATCGGGCCGCCATAGGACTGGCCGATCAACACAATCTTCTGGTCTGCGCGTTCTGTTTGGAGGAACACCGACAGCGCTTCGGCCTGCTTTGCGATATCGGTCACTGCGGTCCGTGGCTCGCTTGCCGCGAAGCCAGGGCGATCTGGCGCCACAATCGTCATGCCCGGGGGCGCCTTGGCGAGTAATGGCGCCCAGTATTCCGACCAAGACGGGGCGCCAGTGATCACAACTGCTTTCCAGGGCGCGTTGCGGTCACCAGCCTCCAGGGCGGAAATCCGCCAGCCCGCAGTCCCGCCTGAATTTGCGCTGATCCGGGTCATCATCCCGTCCGGGTAATCCTTTGAGGTCGGAAACCGCTTGGGTCCGGTTGTGCATGCGCATGCCAGCACAGCCGCCAGACCCGCCGCCAGGAGGGCGCGGAGCTGGCGTGCAGACACGCATTGGCTTCGCGCCAACTGTCGCAGTGCGCCTGGCGCTATTTCGGCGTGCATGGATCCAGTCCCCTGTCGTTTGGCCCGACTACGCCCTTCAGGGCCGGGGGGGCTGCGACGCGCACACCCCCGCCTTCAGTTACGCGCGCCCTGATTGTGTCGAATAGCGCGCCAGGTCGATGCCCAGTTTCGCGATCTGCGCTGGCCATTTGGCGTCAAGATCGAAGCCAAACACGGTCTCCGGGTCTGCCTCTGCAACGAACCAGGCGTGGTCTTTCAACTCCTGTTCGAGTTGTCCTCCACTCCAGCCTGCATACCCGAGCGCCAGCGTCGCCCGCAGCGGCGGTTGGATGGAGGCGATTGCGGCCAGCACATCCTTGGTCGCCGTCAGGCTGACGCCGTCGGCGATGCGGTGGGTTGCGTCCTTGGCGAAGTAATCGTCCGAGTGCAGGACAAACCCGCGTTCCTTTTCCACCGGCCCGCCACGCAGGATTGGCAGCCTCGGCGCCCGGATGGCGTTCTCCACCCCAAGCTGGTCCAGCAGATCGGGAAGCACGAGCCCCTTGACCGTTTTGTTGACCACCAGGCCCATGGCGTGCTGCTGGTCATGGGCGCACATGTAGATGACGCTCTTCTCAAAGCGTGTGTCGCCCAACCTCGGCGCGGCGACAAGCAAGCGGCCAGACAAGCCATGGCGCATGACCGCGGCCTCCTTCGCGGTGGACACCTCAACGTTTGATCGTCCGCCGGCCGGGGGCGCTTGGCAAGCCACTTTGCTGCACGGCGCCCGACAACGTGCGCCAGAACGTGCGCCAGCGGCGTCGCCGACCATCGGGGCAGGCCTGCCAAAGCGCCCTCCCGTCGATCCTCCACGTCGCTGGCGCTCCAATCGGGCTGCGGGGGCGGCGTCTGACCGGGGCCGCCCGATCTGGACAGCCGGGCCGTCGTGGCTGACGCACCGTCCCGACGACAAGCGTGTCCGGGGGGCGGGATAACCGGGCGAAAATCGTCTGCGGTTGCGCGCGCCGGCCGGGGCCGGCGCGGTGCGCCGTGGGACTGCAGCCCCGTGTTTGCATTCGATTCCGGGCAGGCGGATACATAGGCGCTTAACGCAGGGCGCGGCGCTCTCGTGCGCGCGCTGACGCGGCCCAGCGGTGACAATTTGTGCCGGCGTTCTGCGTGCGCACAGGTGCGCAGGCTGCTCGAAGCGTCGTATAGTAGGCCGTGATCATACCCAGCCGCTATTGGTCCGGCTGCATGGAGCGAACGTTCATGGGCATCGGTCTGCGTGAGATATTGGTGATCCTTCTGATCATCGTCTTGGTGTTCGGGGCGAAGCGCATCCCCCAAATCATGGGCGATTTCGCCAAAGGCATCCGAAGCTTCAGGCAGGGAATGTCGGAGGATCCCGACGCCAAGCCCAGCGACCCGAAAGCTCAAGATGAACCCCGCAAGCTGCCGGACCACAGCGGGGCAACCGCAGAGGCTGCGGCGCGCCGCGAGCGCACGGACGCCTGAGTGCGCTTGAGCAGCCAGGAGCGCGGCGATGGATTTCGTACCCGGGGTCGGTTTTTGGGAGATCGTTCTTATTGCAACGATCGCGTTCCTCGTGGTCGGTCCAAAGGACTTGCCGTTGATGATGCGCAAGGCAGGCCGGATGCTGGCCAAAGTACGCGCCATGGCGGCGGACTTCCGGGCGAGCTTCGACGAGATGGCCCGGCAGGCGGAGTTGGAGGAGTTGCGTCGTGAGGTCGACGCTCTGCGCCAGGAAGCCCAGCGCCCGATAATCCCGCCCTTCAGCGATCCAAGCCGTGCATTCCAGCCGCAGGAGGGCGCTCGATCGACGGACCAGGGCGGCGCCGACACGGCGTCCGTCGCCATGCCGGAAGCGCTGTCCACCGAGCCCAAGCCGCCGCGCCACGAAGGCCTTGAACAGCCTGAGCCGGCTCAGGAAACCGCTGTGCGTCCGTGACTGAACACAAGCCCCTCGATCCTGATGAAGCGGTGATGGAGCAGTCCCGCGCGCCGCTGCTCGACCACCTCCTGGAATTGCGCACCCGCTTGCTGTGGTGCGTCGTGGCTCTGCTGGGGGCGTTTCTCATCTGCATGGCGGTCGCCAAGCAGATCTTCGGCTTCCTGCTCGCCCCGTATCAGGTCGCCGCCGAACGCGTCCTTGGCCCTGAGGCGGCGCAGAACCTGCAGGCGAATTTCTTTGCTCCCCTGGAATACTTCATCGCGCAAATGAAGGTCGCAATGTTCGGCGGCATCGCCCTCGCGTTTCCGGTCATCGCCTGGCAGCTCTATCAGTTCGTCGCGCCAGGACTTTACAGGCGCGAGAAGGCTGCGGTGATCCCCTTTCTGCTCGCTGGCCCAGTTCTGTTCCTGCTCGGCTCGGCGCTGGTTTACTATATCGTCATGCCGCTTCTGATGCAGTTCTCGCTCAGCCAGCAGGACGTATCAGGGCCTGTCAAAATCGCGCTGCAGCTGCGGGTTTCCGACTATCTATCCCTCACCACCACCTTGATGTTGGCGTTCGGTCTCGCATTTCAAATGCCGATCGTCCTGACCCTCATGGGTCGGGCCGGCATCATCAAAGCGAAAATGCTCCGCAGCTTTCGCCGCTATGCGATCGTCCTTATCTTCATTGTCGCAGCCATCGCTACGCCCCCGGACGTGATCAGTCAGACCGCGCTCGCCCTGCCGCTTCTGCTTCTCTACGAGCTGTCAATTTTTGCAGTCGCCGCGGCTGAGAGGCAGGCTGCGCGCGATGAGGCGTCTGGAGGCTAGCATCCCCTGCCGGGAGCGGTCCGGCGGGGACAAACCTTCCGCTGGCCCGAAGGGATCGCGCGACTTCCGTTGCACAGCGTCTCTAACTGGCGGATTTCACGACCCGGATTTTCCTGTCCAGGTTTTCCTGCCCAAGTTTTCCCGCCCAGGTTGTACGGCCCGGGCCAGCAGCCCATGCCAAGGGTGCGTTGGGCTCACAGGCGAAACATGCGCGTCCTGGTCTTCGGGCGCTTCAGCTCCTGTGCAGATCATAACGTCGCGCAGCGACAGGCGCGTCGCACGGGCGGGTGCTCACCACTGCGATCACCCTTGCCGACGCCCCTGTTTGGCAGTTTTGGCGCGAGGCTTGCCTGTGGCTGCGCAATCCTCGTGGGAGCTGACCAATGATTGTTTCATGGCGATACGTTCTTGCCGGCGCCGCGTTGCTCGCGGGCGCTGCGCTCACAAACGCCCCCGCTGAGGCGCAGTGCTGCGCACCGCCGCCCCCAAGCGCCTGCTGCTCAGGACCTTCGGGACCCAAAGTCTTTGTCCCGGGCGTCAGCATCGGCGGCCCGCATATTTCGGTCGGCGGATCGTATTTCCAGGGCGGCGACATCTCTGTGACGACAAATCTTGCGGTCTCCAACCGTGTGCAGGCGAATGCGTTCGCCGGCGCCGCGGCAAGCCAGCAGACCTTTATTGGGGGCGGCGGCGGCGGGCTGTATGCGCCGAGCCCGATGACCCCAGGTTTGATCGATGGCCTGAATGTGATCGGGGGAGAGGCGGAACGGTCGGTCACGCGCACCCGGGAAATTGTGTCAGAGCGCGTTATACAGGCGGTCTGCATGGATGATCGCGGCATGCCGCATCCAGCGTCCCGCGTAAGCCCGGATGATGCGGCGCCTTCGACATTCCGCGGCGAGCTTTTCCGCTGCATGGCCGGCACGGCGATGCAGGTGACCCTGGGGCGCTTTGAGAATGGCAGGGCCAGCTTTGACGGCGGCGAGACCCTCAGCTGCGCAAAGGGCGAAGCGCTTGTGCAAGAGGACGGGAGGCTGATCTGCCGGACACAGCGCCAGGAAGCCTCCTGCAACGAACGCTCACTGTTGCGCCGTTATGGCCCTGGTCTGAAACGCATCACGCTGCGCAGTGTTGAAACCTATGAGGAAAAGGTCCAGGAGCGCGCGACGTTGCGCAACATGACAATCGACGGTGGAGTGGGGCAGGGCGTGTTTTGAGGGGGCGGGCCCCTGGGCGTCTCGCGCTGTCGCTCAGTGAGGCATGGCTGCGTGATCCGGCTGTGAGTAAACTGCGCCGTCCGCCTGGGTGACAGGCGGGAAGGGGGCCCGGCCTCACGGTGTCCTGAGTCTCGGCGCGAGGTTCGTCGTCCACAAGGCGTCAAGAGGCCGCGCCATCAGTCGTCGCGCCCTGAGCCCGGCCCAACACCCGGGCCGGGATGCGGGGCGCCGCCGAGGCTTGGCGCATTGGCGCCAGCGTCTCGCGCGCGCGCCGGCGGTTTGGTAAATCCCACGGCACAATCAGTCCGGGAGCGTAGATGATGGACGCAAACAAGATTATTGGAGCGTTGCAGTCTGATCCGAAGCTGGCGCTCGAGCTCATGCGGGCGCAGGGCGGCGCGATCCTTGATAGGATCAAGACAGATCCGGCCGCCCGCAACATGGCGATCGGGGTGGGGCTTGGCGCTCTCGGCGGCGTGCTTGCGGGACCGGCCGGAGCGCGCTTTCTTGGCGGCGTCGCGAAGGTGGGCGCTGTCGCCGCCCTGGGAGGGCTTGCCTGGCATGCGTGGAAGTCGCATGAAGCCAGACAGGGGCAGGGCGAGGCGCCGTCACACGATGGCCCCTACGAAGCGCCGCCGGCGGGCTTTCTGCCGAAGCCGAATGATCCGGACTTGGGAAAGGCGATCCTGCGCGCAATGATCGCCGCCGCGAAGGCCGACGGGAACATCGACAGCGAGGAGAAGCGCCGGCTGTTTGACCGGCTCGGCCAGGTCGACCTTGGTGAGGACGAACAGAGCTTCCTGTTCGATGAGCTTACCAAGCCGCTTGACATCGACGCAGTCGCGGCAGGTGCGCGCACTCCCGAGATGGCTGCTCAGATCTATGCCGCCTCGCTGGTCGCCATAGATCCCGACCTGCCGGCGGAGAAGGAGTATCTGATCGCGCTGGCAGGCAAACTCAAGCTGCCGGCTGGGCTGGTCCAGGAACTGCACGACGCGGCCAGGCGCTGAGTTTGCGGCGGCCGCCTTGCCGGGACCGTGTGCGTCAGCTAGACGCGCCCGACCGTTGGATGAGTGTGCATGACAGGCGAACCTGCCTCTTTCCGTCCCAAACCGCGCCTGCCCCGGGGTTTTGAGGACCGTCTTCCCGCCCAGCTCGCGCTGGAGACCCATATCGTCGCCAAGGCGACGACAACCTATCACGCCTGGGGCTTCGAGCCGCTGGAGACGCCGGCTTTCGAGTACGCAGATACTCTCGGCAAGTTTCTGCCCGACCAGGACCGCCCCAATGAGGGCGTTTTCGCTCTGCAGGACGATGACGGCCAGTGGATGAGCCTGCGCTATGATCTGACAGCGCCTCTCGCCCGCTTCGTGGCCGAGCACCGTCAATCGCTGCCGCGGCCTTACCGCCGCTACGCGGCCGGTCCGGTATGGCGCAATGAAAAGCCCGGGCCCGGTCGGTTTCGCCAGTTTTGGCAGTGCGACGCCGACAGCGTCGGCGCTCCAGGGCCGGCGGCGGATGCTGAAGTCATCGCTATGCTGGCAGAGGCTCTTGAGGCGATCGGTCTGGCGCGCGGCGACTATCTGATCAAGCTGTCGGATCGTCGGCTTCTGGACGGTCTTCTGGATACTCTGGGACTGCCTCAGGATGACGCTGGACGCCGCGCGCGCCTTGGCGTGCTGCGCTCCATCGACAAGGTTGATCGTCTCGGGGCGGACGGTGTGCGCCTGCTGCTCACGACTGGGCGCAGGGACGAATCGGGCGACTTCACGCCCGGCGCCGGACTTGATCCGGCAATGGCCGATCGTGTTCTGGCCTTTGTGGCGGGTGACGCCGGCATAGACGACCTTGAGCGGCTTGCCGCCGGAAGCGCCCCGGCGATCGCTGGTGCGACAGCGCTGCGTCAGATCGCCGAGATCCTGGCGCGATTGGGCCTTGATGCGTCGTCCTGGCGGCTCGACACCAGCGTGGTGCGCGGCCTGGAATACTACACAGGCCCTGTCTTCGAGGCTGAGACGGTGCTGCGCGACGCGCAGGGCGGACGCATCTCATTCGGGTCGGTCGCCAGCGGCGGCCGCTATGATGGGCTGGTCGCCCGGTTCGGGGGCGAGGTTGCCCCTGCGACCGGGTGCTCGGTCGGCGTATCCAGGCTTGCTGCGGTCTTGCAGGCGGCCGGCCGTGCGCCTGGGGCTGGCCTCGGTCCGGTGGTGGTTCTGGCGCTTCAGGGCGACCATATGCCTGACTATTTCGCCATGGCGCAAAGCTTGCGCGCCGCGGGGCTGCGCGCCGAGGTGTACGTTGGTGGTGCGGGAATGAAGGCGCAAATGAAGTATGCTGACAAGCGCGGCGCCGCCGTCGCGGTCATTGTTGGGGAGGACGAGCGCGCCAGGGGGATCGTCACGGTGAAGAATCTCAGATTGGGCGAATACTACGCGGCCCTCGCGGGAGACGCACGCGATGCGTGGAAGAACGCCCAGAGCCTGATCCAGGTCGAGGCCCCGCGCGATGCGCTTGTGGAGACTGTCAAAGCGGCCCTGTCTGCGCGTGCGCCATGAATGAGGCCTCTGATCTGGCGCGTCCGCGCGACATGCAGGCCGCGCGCGCGGTTGCTGAGGTTCTTATCGCCCGCGGCGGGGAATGGATCGATCCGCCCGTGCTGCAGCCAGCTGCGACCTACCTTGAGTTGGCCGGAGAAGATATCCGGTCCCGCCTGTACACCCTGACCGGGCCTGACGGTGCGGAATTGTGTCTACGCCCTGACTTGACCGCTCCTGCAGCGCGCCACCTGATCGCTCAGGGCGCAGGTGCGGCGCGACTGCTCTACCAGGGGCTGGTTTTTCGCCACAGCGCCTCCGCGGCGGGTGAGGAAGACCAATTCGTCCAGATCGGTGCTGAGATCTTTGGCGAAATCGATCGGCCGCAAGCGGATGCTGATGCGCTGGCGCTCGCGCTGGAATGCACCGCAAGGGCGGGCGTTCCTGATCCAGGCATCACCCTCGGGGATGTCGGTCTCTACGCCGCCTTCATCGCAGGCCTGGGTCTTCCGGCCACGCTTGGCGCCCAGCTCACCGCCGCCTTGCCCCATCCAAGGGCCCGCGACCGTCTGCTGGCTGGCGCGTCGCGCCCAACCCGCCATTCGGCGCTGGCTGATGCGCTCGCCGGCCTGGATGGACCTGCTGCGCGCGCAGCGCTTGGCGATGTTGCTGGACTGGCCAGGATCCAGCCCATCGGCGTGCGCAGTCTTGAGGACATAGCCGCCCGTCTGGTCGCGCGATCGCGGGACGCTCAGCCCGTGAGCCCGGCCGCGCGCAGTCTGCTGGACAGCTACCTGCGAATCGAAGGGGCGCCGGAACCGGTGTTGGACGCCGTGCAGGCGCTGGCCCGGGAAGCGGGCGTCATTCTGGACGCCGCGCTGGCGGATTGGAGCGCACGATTGACCGGCCTGGCCCGGCACGGCGTCACGCCAGGACGGATCACCTTCAAGACCTCCTTCGCCCGCGCCTTTGATTACTACGATGGCGTTCTGTTCGAACTCGAAGCCCCCGAACTGGGACCCGCGGCCGGTCTGGGCGGCGGGGGGCGGTATGATTCCCTCCTTCGGCGCCTGTCGAACGGCGCCCTCGATGCTCCCGCGGTCGGGCTGATGTTGCGCCCTGCCAGACTCGCACGCGCAGCGGAGGCTCGCCGATGACTTTGGTTCTTGGCGTCCCCTCAAAGGGCCGACTGCAGGAACTGGCGGCCGTCTTCTTCGCCGATAGCGGACTGCCGATCAGGCAGACCGGCGGGGATCGCGGCTATCGGGGTCAGCTCGCCGGCGCGCCGGACGTCGAGGTGCGCTTGGTCTCCGCAGCGGAAATCGCCAAGGGTCTCGCATCAGGTGAACTCCACATGGGCGTGACCGGCGAGGACCTCCTCAATGAAACCATCCCGGACATCGCCGCCGTCATCCATCCGACGCGGCGGCTGGGATTCGGTCATGCTGATCTGGTGGTCGCTGCCCCGCGAAGCTGGCTCGACGTGGACACGATCGAAGATCTCGATGAAGTCGCCGCCGAGTTTCCGGGGCGATACGGACGCGCCCTGAAGGTGGCGACAAAGTACGTTTCTTTGGCGCGGCGATTCTTTGCCGGGCGCGCTGATTACCGAGTGATCGAAAGTCTCGGGGCGACGGAAGGGGCGCCCGCTGCAGGCGCGGCTGATGTCATTGTCGACATCACCACGTCCGGGGCCACGCTCGCAGCGAACGGGCTGAAGATGCTGGCGGGCGGTGTGCTGCTCAAAAGCGAGGCGCTGCTCGCGGCCAGCCTCAAAGCGTGCTGGACGGCGCAGGAGAAGGCGGCGGCCGGGCTGATGCTCGACGCAATAGAAGCGCGGGCCCGCGCCCGGGCCAGCGTGATCCTCCGTCTGGCCGATCCTGGCGATTGCTCTGCCCTCAAGATCCTGGCGGACCGCTTCGGCTGCGTCGTCAGCGCCGGCGGCGAGATTGTGTGCCCTGCCGATCAATCGCTGCTCGCCTGCCGGCATCTGGTTGTGGCCGGCCACGGTCCGGTCAGCGTCACCGCGCCGGAATATCTGTTCCAGACCCCCAACGCTACACTGGGTGGGTTACTTGCCAAATTGCCCGCTGAATGATCGCAATGCGCTACAAACTGCGACAAAATGTGTTGACAGCAACGACGGAACGACGCCCAATGACCTTGAGGGAGTTTCGGGGAGGAAACGCCCCTCTGGACCCCCGAGGTGCGCGCTTCGGCCGGTGGCGTAACTCACTGAGCCGGCGATGGCCGCGGGAGCAAGAGAAACGGGACGACGGGCGCGACCTATGTCGCGCCCGTTTTCGTGTCCAGCGCCCGGATGACTGGCTTCTTATTGACTGGCTTCCTGTTGACTGGCTTCCGGATGGCTGTCGGTTGGTGAGCCGTGGTCGTGCCAGTTCGGCGTGTTGTCCCGAGTTGCGTGCCTGATGGGTACAGTCCGCGTCTGCGTCCGGTGTGCGGCGTCGGGTGGTTAGGCTGTGCGGCTAGCGCCTCAGGTCCAGCCGATGGCTCATTGTGCTGGCCAATGTGCTGGCCAATGTGCTGGCCAATGTGCTGGCCAATGTGCTGGCCAATGTGCTGGATCGGACATTGATCTGGGACCGCCATTGATCTGGGAACACAGCCGCTCCCACACTGGGCGCCAGTCTTAAGGAATCAGGAGAACGAACATGGGACGCCTGGCAGGCAAGGCGGCGGTCATTCTGGGCGCTGCCGGGAAAGACAACATGGGGCAGGTGATTGCGCGTCGCTTCGCAGCCGAAGGCGCCAAAGTCATGGTGGCTGGTCGCAAGCTTGCCCCGCTTGAGGCGCTTGCGGCGGAAATCGGCGGCGCGGCCCATCTGTGCGACATCACGAGCGCCGCTGATATTGATGGGCTCATCACGGCCGCTGAGAGAACCCTATCGGGCGTCGACATTGCGGTTCAGGCGACTGGATGGGGTCTGCTGAAGCCATATGAAGAGACGACCACGGAAGAACTTGACGCGATGATGGCGCTGCAGTTCAAGGGGCCGTTCCAGTTCTTCCAGCGCGTCCTGCGGGCCATGAGCCGTGGCGGGTCGATCATCAATATCTCTTCTGCGACAGCCACAATCATGCTGGAAAACCACGCCGCCTACATGGGAACCAAGGCGGGGATCGATCATGTGGTGCGGTGCATCGCCAACGAGTACGGGCGCAAGGGCGTTCGCGCCAATTCGATCTCCCCCGGGATCACAGCCACGCCGATGACCGCAGCCTCGATGGCCGCGCCCGGGCTGGAAGCTGCGTTTGTCAAAGAGTATCCGCTCGGTCGTATTGGAACCAGCGAGGACATTGCGGCAGCCGCCGTCTTTCTGGCGAGCGACGAGTGTTTCCTCACCGGGCAGAACCTTCAGGTCAATGGCGGCTTGACGCTGCGGCGCAATCCAACGCCAGGGGAGATCCAGACTGCCGTGATGCAGGCGATGGCGCAGGCCTCCGCCCGCTCCTAGGCGCTGGCCGCCCGCCGCACAGGCTTTGCGGACGGCATGCCAATCCGGTCCCGCCACGCCGTGCTTGCCGGGGCCGGCATCACGCGCTTGTGCGCACCCCTCGCAAAACCCGGCGTGATCGGCTATCGCCACGGCAGTCCATCGCTCCCGCTTTTGGGCCCGGAGGGACAGGGCTAGGATGAACAGGATGGCAAATCCGCCGGATCTCTGCGCCGGTCCGAATTCCCTGGGCTTTGACAGAGCGCCGCAGGAAACGCGCGTGGTCGTCGCAATGTCCGGCGGCGTCGACTCCTCCGTTGTGGCTGCGCTTCTGGCCGAGCAGGGGTATGATGTCGTCGGCATTACGCTGCAACTCTATGATCATGGCGCAGCTCTTGCCAAAAAGGGCGCCTGCTGTGCAGGGCAGGACATTCACGACGCGCGCAGGGTCGCCGACCGCATCGGCATCCCGCATTTCGTCCTCGACTATGAAAGCCGGTTCCGCGAAAGCGTCATGGAGGAGTTCGCCGACAGTTACCTCGCCGGGGAGACGCCCGTTCCCTGCGTTCGTTGCAACCAATCGGTCAAGTTCAAGGATCTGCTGGCCACCGCCAAGGATCTTGGTGCGGATTGTCTCGCCACGGGCCACTATGTCCGCCGGGAGGTCGGGGTTGGCGGCGCCGAGCTGCATCGCGGCGTCGATCCGGACCGGGATCAGAGCTACTTTCTGTTCGCGACGACACGCGAACAGATCGACTTCCTGCGCTTCCCGCTCGGCGACCTGCCTGCCAAGGCGCAAACGCGCGCACTGGCGGCGCGCTATGGCCTTGAGGTTGCAGACAAGCCTGACAGTCAGGACATCTGCTTCGTTCCGACAGGCAAGTACATGGCGGTCGTCGAAAAACTCCGGCCTGGGGCCAGCGAGCCTGGGGAAATCGTCCATCTGGATGGACGGGTGCTGGGCGCTCATGCCGGCGTCATCGGCTATACGGTCGGCCAGCGCAGGGGGCTTGGGGTATCGGCTGGCGAACCGCTCTTCGTGGTGCGACTGGACCCCGCTGCGCGCCAGGTCATCGTCGGGCCGCGTGAGGCCCTGGCTGTCCACCGGTTCCCATTGAAAGACGTCAACTGGATTGGCGAACGGGTCGAGCGCGAAGATGATCTTGAGGGGCGCGCGGTGCTCGCCCGGGTTCGCTCCACCCGGGCTCCGGTCCCGGGCCGCCGGTCGACGGCGGCCGGCTGGTTCGTTGATCTTGACGACCCGGAGGAGGGGGTCGCCCCGGGGCAGGCATGCGTTCTGTATGATCCTGCTGTTCCCAGCCGCGTGCTTGGCGGCGGCTGGATTGCGCGCACCGGGTGACGGATTAGGCTGGCGGCCCTGAGCGTTCGAGACTGCGCACGATGTGGTCGGCGAGGCGGCGTGCAGGTTCACTCAAGGGTTGGGCGGCGAGCAGCGCGATTTCGACATCCTCAAGGGGCGGCAGGCGGTCGGGCGCATCCACGCAGTGAAGTCCCGGAGCGACCGCATCTCGTGACAGGACAGTCACCCCGAGGCCCGCGGCCACAGCGGCCTGCAAGCCGGCCAGGCTCTCGCACACGTAAGAAAACCGGTAGGCGCGCCCTGTTCTTGCCAGCGCTTCCGTGGCGCGCCGGCGCAAGACGCAGGGCTGCGGGCGAAGCGCGAGGGGCAGTGGGTCGAGATCGATCGCCTCCTCTGTTTCGCCCACCGCCCAGACGAGCGGCTGGCGCCAGACCCGCACCCCGCCAAGCGGGGCGCCCAAGGTGCGCTTGACGAGCACAAGATCAAAATCCCCGCCATGGAACCGGTCCAGCAGATTGAGCGTCAGGTCACACGTGACCTCCAGCGCGACATTTGGGTAGGCCCGTGAGAAGCGGGCAAGCACATCTGGCAGGTGCCGCGTTGCAAAGTCTTCCGGAGCTCCGATGCGCACACTGCCTGCAATCTCGCCGTCTCTCAGGCGCGTTCGCAATTCGTCATGCAGGTCAAGTATCCTGCGCGCCGTTGCGAGCGCCGTTTCGCCCTCCGGGGTCAGGCGCACGCGGTGCGGCGTGCGGTCAAACAGACTGGCCCCAAGAGCCTGCTCAAGGCGTCTGACCTGCTGACTGATGGCCGCCTGGGTGCGTCCCAGGCGCTCGCCTGCGCGGGTAAAACTGCCGGCCTCCGCGACACAGGCGAACGCCCGCAATAGATCAAGGTCAGGATCGCGGTGGGACATGGAGATGATGCTGCCTGCCCCGGTGATGCCACGATTTCTCAAACCGATCCATCAGTCGTGCGCCAAACTTTCATGTTTGCACACCGGCAGGTCTGCGCAGCTGCTCTCCCGCACTTCCCTTCGTGTTCCTTGATGCGCGTTGCCTCAGGTTGCGTCTGACGCCAGGGTGCTCTGGCCCGTGACGCGCTTCAGGGGGTGAGGCGCTTCCAGGCCAGCAGCAACGCGCCGCACGCCTCAGGGCGTGCATGCCCGGCTGCCTGTCCTGGGCGCATGGGGACTGGCTGAGCGCATGGCGAAGGGCCTGCGATCGCGCCTCGCCTGCCGTGGCGTACACGGCTGCGGTTAAATGCTCCGGTTGAAGCAAAGGAGGGCGTATTTTAGCGCTTTAATAACGAAAAAGTTCCCCCAAATCGTCATTTTAACCGTTTGCAGACGATTCGGTAACTGTTCCGAAATCGGACTTCGAGATCCTCACCAACAGCGGAGAACCCGCAGCTCTGGGAAATGTGGCTCGCAAGGTCGACGAGAGCGACCGGTGAGCCTGGGGTGATGGAGAAGACCAATGAGCATCGCGCTCGCGACCACCGGCATGATTGCGCCGGCCTGTGCATCCGTGGGTAAGCCAGCCCAAAAACCGGCGACCCCCGCTGTGACCATGGCGACTGTGAATGGGGTTCCCGTGGACGGCTCGGCCGTCGGCCGAGCTGATTGCGAGACACCGGTCGGCGAGGTCCCGGTCGGCGAGGTCCCGGTCGCCGAGGTCCCGGTCGCCGAGGTCCCGGTCGCCGGGGCCAACGTGGGGGACAATCTGTCCGACGCCACCGCCCTGGACCTGTTCCGCAAAGGACTGCAGTACGCGACCGGCCAGGGAGTGCCGATGGATTTCATCGCGGCCCACAAGTTCTTCAACCTTGCCGCCTTGAAGGGGTTTGAGGCCGCTAAGGAGCGTCGTCGCGAACTCGCCGCCGTCATGTCGCGCGAGGAAATCGCCAAGGCGCAACGCGCCGCCCGCGAGTGGCTTCAATTTGCGCACTGATGGGGCGACGTGTCAGGTCCGTCAGCGGGATTGGCCGTTCAGCGCGAAGGAGAAGCCGGGCTGGAACGGCAGCGTGTCGCGGATGTACTGCTGGACCCAGAGATTGACTTCGGCGATGCCCGACCGCGGCACGTAGATGATGTCGAACCGCGTCAGCGGGATTCGATCTGCCGCGCGGGGGTCCTCAAGCATCGCTGCGAGATCCACCACGCGCATGGCGGCCCGACCGCCTGCGCTGCGACGCAGGACGACCACTTCACGCCTCTTGGCTGACGGGAGAAAGCCGCCAGCCTGAATGACCGCCTGCAGCGTGTCGATCTGTCCCGGCAAGGGGTAGATTCCTGGCCGGTGCACCTCGCCGCCGACAAAGATCTGCTGGCTTGCAAAGCTGCGCGGCGTCACCTCCACGTCTGGCCGCTGCAGGATCGAGGCGTATGCGGCTTCGATTTCCTGCCGCAGCTCAGGCAGACTCCTGTCGATCGCGGTGACGAGCACGCCCTGCGGCAGCGCTATCCGCCCGTCGGGTTGCACGATGACGTTGCGCGACAGTTCCGGCGCGGTGCGGAACGCCACCTCGAGTTCATCGCCGGGATAGACGCGATACAGCGGATCGGCCTCGCTCCACTGCATGAAGGACCCGCCGGGGAAAGCCGCGCCAGCAAAACCCGCATTGGCAAACCCCGGATCGGCGCTCGCCCGCGCCCCGCAGCCCGACAGGGATGCAATCGGGATCAACAGTCCGACGCAAACCAGCAGCACGCGCATCATGCGCTGGTCAACAGCGCGCGCGGCCAGTCGGGGTCGGAGTGCTGGATGTCCTCTGCTGGCGTCTTTCACCGGCGCGGCTCTCGTCGATTCTGCAGGCTCCCGATCAGGCCTGCACATGGATAAGGAATTCTTAAACAAGCCCCTGAATAACAAGGCGCTTGATGTCAAAGGCCGGTCGCGGTCCCGCCCTGTGGAGATGGCTCGTCATGAGGCAGGCAGGTCAGCCAGCGGCGGCAGCCAACGCGGCGCCTGTGCACGCGGCTGGATGGGCGCGACGGCCCAAGCTGTCCGTTGGCGACATCGTCGTTCTGCTGTGGCGCGAAAAGTGGTGGATGCTCGGGGTCGGCGCGGCGATCACGGCGCTCGGTGTTGTGCTCGCACTCCAGCTGCCGCGAAGTTTTGAGGCGACGTCCCGCCTTCTGGTGCGCGCCGGCCAGGAATATGTGTACCAGCCTCGGGTTGGTGAAGCGGCGCGCGCCGGCGGGGACGTGCCGCCGGTGGATCAGTATGTGCAGTCGGAGGTCGAGATCTTACGCAGTCCCGTCCTGAGCGAGCGCGTCCTGCGCCGCATTGGGCTTGAGCGCCTCTACCCCGAGATCGCCCGACAGGTCGCGAATGCCCCTGCGGACCAGAAGAACAAATTCTTCGGACGCGGCCTTCTGGCCTTTCAAAAGCACTTTTCCGCCACCGCGGCGCCCCGCAACGCCGTAATTCGTGCGGCGTTCAAGCACGAGGATCCAGTGCTTGCCGCTGCGGTCGTGAATGCCCTTGTCGATGATTATCTGCGCTATCGCCGCGACATCCTGACTCCGGGCGACACGGTTGCCTTGGAGGGCCAGCGTCAGGACTTCGAACAACGGCTGAGGGCGGCTGAGAACGAACTCCAGGAATTCTACAGGCAGAACTCGATCGGCGATTTTGACGCTGAGCGCGCCGCGCTCGCCAAGGCGTATTCAGACGTCACGCAGGCGCTCATTGAGACCCAGGCGGAACGTCGTCGCGCTGATCAGCGCATCGCGGTGATGAATGCGGAGGCCCGCACAGTCCCCCCTGAGGTGCGGCTGCACTATGACAGCGACGCGTCACAACGCCTGCTCACGCTGCGCGCCGAGCGTGAAGACCTGCTGTCACGCTACCGCCCGGACGCCCAGCCCGTGCAGGAAATAGAACGGCGTATCTCGCAGTTCGAAACATGGATCGCCCAAGGGGGGGCCGGTGAGGATGGCGTTGTGCGCCGTGGCGCAAATCCGGTCTTTCAAAGCCTCGAAACTGACCGGATCCGCGCCGATGCTGAAGCCGCCTCCCTGCGCGCCCGCGAGAATGAACTGAAGCGTCAGCGTGACGCCGTTGAACAAGGCCAACTCCGTCTCCAGGCCTTGGCCCCATCGTTCAATGCGCTCAGTCGCGAACGCGAAGTTCTCGCCTCGAATGTGCGCGACTTCGCCCAGCGTGAGGAACAGGCGCGCGCGCTGCGTGCGTTGGCGGAGAAGGAAGTCGACAACATTTCAATTCTGGAGCGGGCGGCCCCGCCGACGCGCGGCGTCAGCCTGCGCGCCCCGGTCGCCGTCATCGGCTTTGCCTTTGCTGCATTCTCCGCGCTGATGGTTGGTCTTCTGCGGGCCCTGACGCGGCGTGGTTTCCCGTCGCCGGCTTCCGCCGGCCGCACGCTTGATCTGCCTGTACTTGGAGCTGCGGGACGCTATGGTTGATCTGCGCGCGCAGCTGCGCCCTGTCCTTGCGGCTGCGCTGGGCCAGATGGGGGGACGCGCCCATGGTCTGGTTGTGCAGATCGTGGCCAGCCGCCAGGGTGAGGGCGCCTCGACGGTGGCGCGTGGGCTTGCTCTGTTGGCGGCTGAAACCGCTGCGCGTGGGGTATGGCTCGTCGATTTGGATCTGTGGGCCAACGCACAGTTTGAGGCGTTCTCGACAGCGCCAAGTGTTCAGGCTTTCGGCCCGCCCGGGCCTTCGCGCGATGCAAACGTGAACGCGCCCCCGTTCTGGCGCGCGGTGGGGGTCACTGACGCCCGCCATCTGGTCACGCTGCATCGGATCGGGAACACCCGACTTTTTGTCAGCCGCTGCCGCGTGGAAAGCGTCCATCCTGGCGACCGGCTGCAGATCGCGCCGGCTCCGGAGTACTGGTCAGCTGCACGCCGTGCGGCGGATCTCATCGTCATCGACACGCCGCCTGCCGAGCGCTCCAAGGTCGGTCTTGCAACTGCAGCTTTGGCTGACGGCGTCATTCTGGTCGTGGACGCCGAGAACGCAGATGTGGCGGACTCGATCGCCCTGCGGGATGAAATTGTCGCCGAGGGTGGTCGTATTCTAGGCGTTTTCGTCAATCGGGCTCGCCGGGATTCAGCCCTTCTCGCCCGCCTCGCCTGATGCTGTCGCTCAGCCCGCCGGTCACTCCAAGCTGGCGCGAACGCATTCTGGTTTACGGCTGCCTGCTTCTGCTGTCGAACGGGCTGCTCTCGCAGATGCTGGCCTCGCCGAGTGATCCCGATGGCTCGCCGCTCCTGCGTCTACTGTGGCCGCCGGTATACCTGATGGGAGCCGTTCTGGCAGGCAGAAGCGGCGTCCGCTTTCTCAAGGCGTCACTGGGTGCGATCTTTCTCCTGGCCATGGTTGGCCTCGCGGCCGTTTCTCTCATCTGGTCGATCACGCCGGAGGTCACGTTACGCCGGGTCATTGCGATCTCCGGCACAATGCTCTTTGCGGTCGGCTTTGCAGCGCGGTACTCATGGTTCTGGATGCTGCGCATCATCGCGTCAGTGTTCCTCACACTCGCCGTCGGCTCCTACGTCATGGCCTTCGCATTTCCCGCCCTTGGGGTCATGGGCGACCCCCATCCTGGCGCTTGGGCCGGCCTCTGGTGGGAAAAGAACGCACTCGGATCAATAATGACCACCAGCGTCATAGCCTGCATAAGCGCCGCGGCGATCGATCGCAGGCTTCGCGCAGTGTGGTGCGCTGGCGCAGCGCTGAGCATTGGGCTGGTCATACTTTCCACTTCGCGCACCTCACTTCTTGCGCTGACCGCCTGCCTCGGCGTTGCATGCCTTATCTGGCTCATCCGGCGCGGCCCGATTTCCGCCATCGTGACGCTCTGGTCCGGGACTGCCGTGACAGGGGGGCTTATCGCCTTTGTGGCTCTCGCCCCAGAGGTGGCGCTTGGGCTCATCGGGCGTGATTTGAGTTTGACCGGTCGAGCTGATTTGTGGGTCGTTCTGGCGCCAATGATTCATGAGCGTTTCGCAACCGGGTTCGGCTACGGCGCATTCTGGCATGACCCTGACGGACCAGTTGTGATTGTACGACGAATTCTGGATTGGTCGGTGCCTATGGCGCACAATGGATGGCTGGAAGTCCTCCTGGGGCTTGGCTTTGGCGGTGTGGTCCTGTTCGCCCTGCAATGCGCTGTTTCATTTGTGCTTGCCCTTCGCCAGCTCGCTGACGGGTCAATAGGGCCAGCCTGGTGGTGCATAATCATGCCGTTGGGTTTCTTGATGGTCTCGCTCTCCGAGAGCGCGATTTTCCAGTACCATGAATTGTCCTGGACTTTGTTCGTGGTCACCACCGCAAAGCTTGCGCTGCCGGACGTCAGCCTCTCCAGCGTCCGACGGTCATCTGCGACCTTGGGATCACAGGCAAGGCAGAACACCGTGCGGCCTGTGTCGCTTGCCAATGCGCGATCGATATGATGACGTGCCCATCGACATCCATCACATGACGCTGCCGGAGGAATGAGGGCTGTCTTTCACCGACGTCGACTTGCGTTTACTGATTGACCCGACATCTCCAGCAGCGCTGCAGCGGATGGGGGGCAGGTGTGGTGGGGCGTTGTGAGCAGCGGCTTAGTCCGCTGGGATGGGGCGGCCGCCCCTGGAGCGTCGCGGCTCTGCGCGCAAGCGGCTCGCGCCGCGGACGCCCAAGAAGTCGCCAGAGAGCCTGATCTGGCGCCTGATCTGGAGCCTGACCTTGGGGCTGATCTTGAGGCGGTCCTCGAGGATGCAGGAGACTGGCCCCACAACCAGGTCACAGCGGCCAATCCGGCCGGCGTCCCCGGGCGGCGCGCGCGTGCGGCGTCTCGGGCGCGCTTCGTCAGCCCGGGCGCGCCCGCTCGGCGCCTGCTGGCGCGATCCGGATCTGGTATGGCCACGATGTTGTCGATGCTGGTCCTGAGGGGGGGCGCCGCTGATACGAACGGCCCTGGCGGGAGCCGCCGGCGTGCAGGCAGGGCGCGCTGGGACGATCGGCGGTTGGGCGCGTGCGCTCGCAAGCACGCCGCTGCAGCGCCCTGCCCAGCCTGTCCGTGCGTGGCCGATGCGCAACCAGCGGAGCGCGGGCGTGGCCATCCTGGGACGTCTGCGCCCGCTGCCGGCGTCCTGCCGGCCGCCCATGTTGAACCTGCAAACGCCTGTCACCTGACTGCATCGCATGATCAGCCCGCCGCTGAATTCGGCTGCATCCTGCTCCCGTCGGCCAACGTCGCACGCCGCCGCCCGGCGTTTCACGTCCGCTGCGCCCCCCGCCTGGCCGCATGACCCCGCACCACCCCTCCGTCACGCCCGGCTGGGGCGAGCGCATTGCGGTTTTCGGGTGCCTGCTGATGCTCTCGAATGGACTTGTCGTGCAGCTGCTCGCATCGCCGACCGATCCGGACGGCTCGCCGCTGCTGCGTCTGCTGTGGCCGCCGGTTTACCTGACGGGCGTGGCGCTTGCATTCCTCAGCCGGGGCCGTTTCCTGAAGGGCGCTCTTGGTGCGGTGTTTCTGGTGGCGATGGTGGGGCTTGCTGCGGTCTCGCTCTCCTGGTCGATCATGCCGGAAGTTACGCTGCGGCGCATCATCGCGATCGCTGGCACCATGCTCTTCGCCGTCGCGGTTGCGGCGCGCTATTCGTGGCTATGGCTGTTGCGCCTCGTCGCCTCTGTCTTTCTGGCGCTTGCCGCAGGGTCCTATGTCATGGCCATCGCGTTCCCCGCCATCGGGGTCATGGGCGATCCCCATCCAGGGGCCTGGGCTGGTCTGTGGTGGGAGAAGAACACGCTCGGCTCAATGATGACGCGCGGCGTCATCGCCTGCCTCAGCGCGGCGGCGATTGACCGCAAGCATGCCGTTGTGTGGGCCGGCGGCGCGGCCCTGAGCGTCGGGCTCGTCATCCTGTGTACGTCACGCACCGCTCTTCTGACGCTTGCCGCCTGCATGGGAATGGCTTGTCTTATCTGGATTGTCCGGCGCGGGCCAATCATCGCGATCGCAACAGTCTGGACAGGGACAGCCATTGCGGGGGCGCTGATCGGCTTTGTTGCGTTCGCGCCGGATCTCGCGCTTGGGCTGATCGGCCGGGATATGACCCTGACAGGCCGTGCGGATTTATGGGCGGTGCTGTGGCCGTTGATCGAGGAACGCCTGGCCACCGGCTATGGGTATGGCGCCTTCTGGCGTGATCCAGATGGACCTGCCGTCACCGTGCGACGCATATTGGAGTGGCAGGTTCCAACCGCCCATAATGGCTGGGTCGAAGTGATGCTGGGTCTTGGTCTGGGTGGTGCAGTGCTGTTCGCACTGCAATGCCTGCTCTCCCTCGCCCTTGCCATACGGCGGCTTTCCGACAGCTCCATTGCCACGCCGTGGTGGACCATCGTCATGCCAATGGGCTTCTTGATGGTATCGCTTTCGGAGAGCGCCATCTTTCAACACAATGATCTGTCCTGGGTCCTGTTCGTCGCAACCGCGGCCAAGCTGGCCCTACCGGACGAGCTGCGTGCGGGTGCGGGCGGCCAGATGCGCGCCATAGAAACGCGGCACGAAGACAGGCGCCCAGAGCACCTTGCCGGCGCCTCTCACCGCGCGGTCTAGAAGGTCCACCGCCCGGAGTGGGGAGACAAACCATGTGGCGATGCTCGCCAGGCCATATACTGCAGTTTGCGCCGCGCCGATGATCATCCAGCCCACTACGCCAGGCCAATTCGGCGGATCAGTCTGAGCGGCCAACTGACACGGGCTTTGTCCATAGGCGAAAGCGCGCCTCAGCGTGTAGGAAAGTCGTGCGCGGCTTTCCGGAACATGCTCGAGGCATACAGCGCCCGCTGCCCACGCGAAGCGTATGCCACGGGCCGCCAGTTCCTGGAAGAGCCAGTCGTCCTCGCCGCCGATCTCGTTGTATCCCGGGTCGAAGGGCTTTGGCCCGCGCAGCGCGTCAGCCCGGACCATCAAGGAGTTGCCACACCCGAAGGGATGATCAAGCCAGATGTCTGTCGCCGCACCGACGCGCGAGAAAAACTTTTGGAAATAGTCTCGATGCCTGCGCACCGTCGGCGGAACAACAGCTTCAATCGGGCCAAACACCACGCTTGCGGCGAACTTACTGCGGGTTTCGAGCAGTGCAGAGAGCCAAACCGGACTCGCTTCTTCGTCGTCGTCTAGGAATGCAACCAAGTCTCCGCTCGCGGCGGCGACGCCTGCATTGCGGGCGTTGGCGACGCCCGGCGCCGGTTCATGGACATAAACGAGTGGCTTCGCGAGTGTCTGGCCAAGCGCTCGCACCGTCTCCTGCGCGCAAGCTTCGGGCGAGTTATCAACAATCACCACCTCAAACGCGGGCGCGTTGATTTGCCTTTCCAGACTTTGCACGGCGCGCTGCAGGCCGTCGGGGCGGCGAAATGTGGGAATGATGACGCTAAGCCCCGTCATTTCAGCGCCTGTGCTGCGTGGGAAGCCCGCCAGAGCTTCAGGGCCCAGATGCGCACGGCCATCGGCATCAAGCCTGCGCGATCCTGGACAACGGCCCTCAATACCGGGCGTGCAAGGCGTTGACCTGGCAGGTTGAGCAAGAATTCCGCCGCCTGGCGGGCAGGCCAACGGCGGCTTGCTTCGGGATGCTTTTCAATCAGTCGGCGGAAGTTATGTCCGGCGCCCGCAGACTTTCCCAGCAAGGCGTCGCAGTCATCAAGGCCCATATGCGTGGCAGGATTGTCAATGTGGACCAGGCGCATGTTTTGCTCCTGGGCGCGCAGCCCCCAGTCCACATCCTCCCAGCCCCAGCCGACAAACGACTCATCGAATGGCGCCACATCCATGACGGCCCGCCGCACCAGCACATTACTGGTGTAGACGTGCTGCGGCCCGCGGGCGCACGCCGGCAGGCAATCGTATTGTTGCGCATGCGCGCGGTGCAGCGCCGTCTCCCGCGTGTCAGGAGCGCGCGCCACCGTAAAGCCGCCAAAGGCGATGTCTGCTGCGCCGTGCGCAATGACCTCAAGATAACGTTTCAGGAAATCGGGCGTATTGGGCGACATGTCAGCATCAAGAAGGAGGAAATACTCACCCCGCGCCTGACGAAGCAGCTGGTTGCGGGCGCTGGCGCGTCCGACATTACGGAAGAGACGGATGGCAAGGCAGGGCGCCGGGAACGCGCGCAGACGCTCGCGCACGTGATTGAACAGATCCTCCCCCGGCGTTCCGTCGTCAATCAGCACGAGCTCGACGCTCTGATCCGGGACGCCGTCAAAGCAGGCCGTGAGGTCATCAAGCAGCGGGCGCGGATCGTCGCGGTGGAAGGGCGCCAGGATGGACAGGATCGGCGAGGCGCCAGGCCAGAGGGCGTTGGGGATGCGGACCCCAGTCTCGAGGATGGCAGATGGCGTGGTCATGGCGCGTGCGCCTGTCGCGGTGGAAGCCAGGACACCAGCGCGTCGCGCACCCCGGCTGCGTTCAGCGCGACAGCGGCGATGACATAGACAAGGGCGCCGCAGGCTGACTTGAGAAGCAGCTCAGGAAGGCCGCCAATCGCGGGCAGCAGGGCAACGGAGCCTGCCATGATTCCAGCCGCAGCCAGCACCCGCACAGCCGCGTCCAATGGGAAGGGCAGGCCCATAAGTCGGCGTGCGCCGAGATAAAGCAGCACAGCAGCGAGCCAGTACGCGATGAGCGTTGAAGCAATTGCTCCGTTGACGCCAAAATGTGGGATCAAGGTCGCATTCAAACCGATATTGACCACGACAGCAGGGCATAGCAGCAGGACCCTGAGTCCGGTGCGCCGGGTCAGCAGGAACGCTTCTGCAAGATAGTGCGTGATGAAACCGGCCGCGAGACCGGCAGCGGTCACGAAGGGGATGATGCGCGCCGCCTCCGTTGCGAGTGCTGGGCCCACCAGAACCTCGGCCAGCGGACGGGCTACCGCCGCAATGCCGACAGCAGCTGGAACGCTTACCGCAAGCATTGCACGTACTGAGCTTTTCGCCATGCTACGGGCGGCGTCAACTCCTTGCCCCTCGTATCGGGCGACAAGCAGCGGTGCGATCGCTGTCGATGCCCAGACGAACAGAAGGTCCAGGCCGCGCACCGCGAGGCCGTAGCCGGCCGCGTAGCTCGCGAGCGCCTCTTCGCCCAGAAAGTGCGCGATGAAAAAACGATCGGAGACGGCGAGAACCTGTTCAAGGGCGAAGGCGCCTGACAGTGCTGCGCCGTACGCGAGATAGACCTTTGACCGCTGGGGACTGAATCGTCCGCCCCGAACCTGGGCCCTCAGCCAGGGAAGTTCGAAAATCACTATGGTGGCGGCGGCGACAAGAAGCCCAACGAAAGGCCCGGCAGATCTCATGTCGGTTGTCAGGATCAGGCTCAAACCAAGGATGAAACCGCCGAGAACATGAAGTGACTCGATCAGCGAGTAGCGCCCCACGTGGCGCGCCGCCCGGCGTGACTCGAGCGCCACGCGCAACAGTGAGCGAAACAGGATCGAGCCTGCTGCAAAGCCTGCCGCAGCCTGCATGTCCGCCGCCAATGGCGACAGGAGAAGAAGTCCCGCCACGCCCACTGTGGCGGGTATGGCCGCTGCGAGCCAAAGCCGCAGAAGGGTCGCGAAGTGATCTGCCTTCGAGCCCTTTTCGTCCGCCTCAGCGTAGAACCGGTGGGCCGCTGCTTCGACCCAAGTGAAGGCTATGGTGTGGATAAGCCCTGCGGCGGCCAGAACCAGGGCATACCGGCCATAGTCCGCTGGCGGCAAGACCCGGGTGAACAGGTAGATCGACCCGAAAGCGACGATCGCCTGGGCGAGATTGACCGGCAGATAGCCGAGGAGGTGGCGGCTGAGCATGCGCGTCAGCGCGGACGGCGGGCGTCGCCCAGGAGACTGGGCGCCGTACGCAGGATGATGAGCAGGTCCAGCCAGAGGCTCGCGCGATCGATATACTCGATATCAAGGCGCACACGTTCGCGGACATCCTCTGGCGTGTTTACCGGACCTCGGGAGCCGTGGATCTGGGCCCAGCCTGTTATTCCAGGCTTGACGCGATGACGATGGGCATATTCTGCAACGAGCAGATGGCTCTCTACGTCTCCGGTCCGCATCCCAACCGCGTGGGGTCGCGGCCCCACGATCGACATCTCGCCGGCCAGGACGTTGAAAAGCTGCGGGAGTTCGTCGAGGCTGGATCGGCGCAGGAAGCGACCGATACGGGTGACCCGCGGATCAGCGTGCCTGACCTGATTTTGGATCCGACTGCTTTCGTCCCGATCCGGCGTCGCATGCATCGAGCGGAATTTCCAGACGCGGATAACTTCATTATTGAAGCCATGACGTCTCTGACGGAAGAAAATCGGTCCTGGGCTGTCCATTGGTATAAGCAGTGCAATGACAAGCATGACCGGAGCGAATGCGAGCAGCATGGCGCTGGCGACGGCGACGTCCTGGACCCTTTTGGCAAACGCACGTTTATCATCGCTCTCCCAGCCGGACACCATGGCGATTGGGGCGTTGGCGATTTCCGCGAGGGAGGTGCGTTCAGGATTGAACCCGTCGATGTCAAGCAGGAGGGCGACGCCGTTCGGCAGTAGTCGCAATCTGTCGATCAGGTCGCGAACCCTGCTTTGAGCGCTGCTGGACACGGTAATTATGATGCGGTCGACCTGGGGCAGACGGTCCCACGCCAACAGCGCTGCCGTGTCCCCGATGACCGGCACGCCGCAAATGGATGTGGGCGCGCGCGACGCCCGATCGTCGAAGACGCCGAGCACATTCAGATCACCGCGTTCATTGTTGCGGGCGATCAGGGTGCGGGCGTTTGGGGTCGCCCCGACAATGACCACGTTTTCCGAAAACCGCCCCTGGCGTGTGAGCCAGCGGACGACGACAATATAGATTGCATGAAGGCCTGTGAGCGCTGCTGCAGCAGCCAGGAGTCCTGGGCCGAGCTCGCCGGGCGCTTTCCATGTCAGCAGGGGCGCGCCCGCCAGGACGCCGGCGACCCCAGCGACCACTGTGGCGCCCAGAACTGTGGCGACATGTCCCAGCGTGCGTCGCCGATAGGGGAAGGCGTAGATGTCGGCGACAGCCAGCGCCCACAGGAAGGCCAGACCCGCCAGGACATGTGGGGCGGCCGTATAGACCGGCGCGGTCCACATGCTGATCCCATAAGCTGCCCCGAACGCCAGTCCGAGCGACACAAACACCGCGATCGCGTCCAGCGTCTGGAAGACCCGAACGAGCGCAATCTTGTAGACCCGGGAGCGACGCGCGTACCCAGTTTCGGCGGCTGTCTGCTCTGGCAGGCGCAGGTGGCCGGTCAACGACGGATGGGCGGAACCGCGCCCGTCATGGGCTGCCGACTGACGGCCCTCGCCGGACATCTCGGCGTCGAGCGCCGCGCCAGCCGCGGAGATGTCTGGCCGCACGTGCGCCATCCTGCCGTTGTTCGCCTTGGGAGCGCCAAATGATGAGCGTTTCATGTAATCGTGTTCTGGTTTCCGTTCGATAAAGTCTGCCGCGCGAACGACGCCTGGTTTTTCAGGGTTCGTTAATGGCCGCCGGGGCCTGCTCGCTCACAAATCATCGGTGACGGCGTGACCGCCGGCTGGCGACGCTTGCGTCTCAGCCGGTGGAGAGGCTAAGCACGGGCTCAAGGGTGACGTGGCCGAGCGGCTGAAGGCGGCGGTTTGCTAAACCGTTATAGGTCCTAAAGACCTATCGAGGGTTCGAATCCCTCCGTCACCGCCACTTGTATCTGTTTTGATTGGAGTTTTTCTGTTTTTGTGTCCGGTGGTCGCGCTTCCGCCCGGCGGACATGTCAGCTGAGGCTCGCCGACCCTGACGTATACAGGTCCCCAATAGCCCGATTTTCGAGGCTGCACTTGCATCTGGGGCGCAGAGCGGCAGAAGGTTTGGATGCAGTTTCGGCTCTGCAGCGCAGTCGCAGCGCGTCTGATGGGCCGTCCCCGGCGGTGCGATCCCGCATGCGTGGACGGGTGTGTGATCTGAGCGTGGGCGCGCGCGGGGGAGGCGCGCCAGCCATCGCGATGTCGCGGGCGGCGCGCCTCGTTCTAGGGATTGCGTCTGGCTTGGATGCAACGCTGCAGCAGCAGGATCAAGGCCAGGGGCCCTGCGCCGGCGCAGGTTGTCAGCGCGAAATAGGTCGCATAGCCCGCCAGCGGGTCGGCCATCGAAGACTGCAGCGTCTCAACCGCAAGTCCCGCAAAGCCACCGAGAAAGCCTGGCAGCAGGGTCATGAGCGACGACAGCAGTGCGAATTGCGCTGCTGTCGCCTTGACGTTTGTCAGCCTGCCAGCCCATGCCAGCATTGCAGTCTGCGCAAGCCCCGCGCTGAACCCTTCGATCGCCACGGCGATTATCCAGATCGCCCTCGATCCTCCAGACAGACTGAGGGCAGTGAACCCCAGGTTGGAGACGGCGCTCAGCGCCGCGCCGAGGCCCAGCACCGCGAGCGTTCCAAACCGCATCCCCAGCACACCGGCGGTTATCACCCCCAGAAGCGCAGCCGTGATTCCAAACACAGTACGCACGGCCGCAATCTCTGCACCCTGGTACCCGAGGTCGATGTAGAGTGGACCGACCATGGGGGCGATGATCCCATCGGGCACGAAGTAAAGTGCTGTCAGAAGCAGCATTATGCCAGCGATCCGCCCATGGTCGTGGATGAAGAGGCGCACCGGGGTCCACAAGGCTGCAAGTGTCGCGCGCGGGCCCTGCAGCGGCTTGAAGTCCCGCGCCGCCTGCGGTTCGCGCGCAAGCAGGATGGCGGCAAGACCCAGGACACCCCCCAGAGCGGCCAGAGCGTAAGCCCCTGACCAGCCGATGAGCGCCGATCCCGCCAGGATCGGGGCGTTGCCGAAGAAGTAGCCGCTGCGCAGGCCGAATGTGTAGGCTGAGGCCACAAGGTCCTGTTCAGCATTGGCCGCGCTCTCGATCCGCCAGGCGTCTACCGAGATGTCCTGCGTCGCCGACGCGAAGGCTGTCAGCATCGCGAGCGCTGCAAACGCCTGCAATCCGGCGCCAGGCCCGACCACCGCCATGCCGAGGATCGCAATCATCACGACCGCCTGGCCGAGCAGCATCCACGAACGCCGGTGGCCCAACCTGCGGCCGAGCCACGGCAAGCGGATGCGGTCGACGAACGGGGCCCAGAGAAACTTGGTCGCGAAGAACACGCCAACCCAGCTCATAAAGCCGATGGCCGACAGCGCTACGCCCTCCTGGCGCAGCCACAGGCCGAGCGTCACGCCGACCATGACGGGCGGCATGCCGGTGGCGACGCCGAAGACTGTGGCGAGCGCCACCTTGGGCTGGCGCAGGGATAGGAGAACCCTGCGCAGAGCCGTCCTTTGTCCCTGCGGCTCGTCCTGGCCCGTCCTCAGGTCCGCCATCTCGTATCCTGTCCCTTTGCCCGGCGCGCGGATCTGGAGGCGCGACGGCCTGCGCTGGGCGCCGGCGCACCGCAGCCCAGTCCGCGGCGCCATGTGCGATCCCTGCGGTCGTTCCCGTGTGGCCGGGTCAATCGATGAAGACCGGACTGCGCTTCTGCAGGTTCGCCATGACCGCTTCGATCTGGTTGCGCGAACCAATGAGCCTATCCTGCTCATCGCTTTCAGCCTGCAGGATATCATGATCCTGTCCATTGGCTGCCAGTTCCAGCAATCGCTTCCCGGCCCTTATCGCATCCGGGCTTTTCTGTGCGATTTCAGCCGCGAGCGCGCGCGCCTCGGCCAAAGGATCAGCTGCGGTTCGGGTGGCGATCCCAAGCCGGACCGCTTCCTCTCCATTCAGCATCCTCCCAGTGAAGGTCAGCTCTCTGAATATATCCTCGCGCAGCAGGCGGCGCAGGATCATCATGCCGCCCATGTCAGGAACCAGGCCCCATTTGATCTCAAGAACGGAAAGCTTTGCCTCCGGCGCCACGATGCGCACGTCTGCGCCAAGAGCTACCTGCAGGCCGCCGCCCAGCGCCACGCCGTGGATGGCTGCGATAACCGGTGCTGGCACATCCCGCCAGACAAGGCAGGCGTATTGCGCCCGGTTTGCCCTGCCGTGCGTGCGCCTGGCGAGCCGTCCGGCGCTGAGCGAGGCGGGAGCATCCTGGTCCTCGGCCTGTCCAGCCATGCGGGCGAAGTTTCCCATGTCCAGTCCGGCGCAGAACGCCCGCCCTTCGCCGGACAACACCACGGCGCGCACTCCTTGTTCGCCCTTAAGTCGCTCGCCCGTTGCAATGAGCGCGGTGAACATCGCGTCATCGAGAGCGTTCATCTTGTCGGACCGGATCAGGCGCACGTCTGCGATATGATCGGCGATGTCCACGCGGATGCGGTCTTCGACCGTAAATGAAATCTGAGCAGTCATGGTTGGCGCCTCGGCTGTTGCCTGCAACTGCAGCCACCCTAGGCTGCAGTGTGAGCCGCTGCAAAGTCACTCTTTAGCCCAACTGATTGTTCCCCGGTCCCTTGCGTGGCCAGACTTCCAACCATGACACGGCGGCCATCCTACCCCTCGCACGCTGGGATCGTTCGCCTGGTCGGCGCTGGTCCAGGCGGCGTGGATCTTCTGACGCTTCGTGCGGTTCGATATCTTGCGCAGGCTCACGTCGTGCTGCACGACGCGCTGGTCGACCCCGAAATCCTGTCATTGGCCCCGCAGGCACGCAAGATCGCAGTTGGCAAGCGGGCCGGCGGGCACGTCACCGATCAACAGCTGATATGCCGGCTCATGGTGCGTGAGGCGCAGCGAGGTCTACAGATTGTGCGCCTGAAGGGCGGTGATCCAATGCTGTTCGGTCGAGCGGGCGAGGAGTTGGATGCGCTGGCCGCCGCCGGCATTTCGGTGGAGATCGTGCCGGGCGTCACCAGCGCCAGCGCCGCGGCCGCCGATATAGCCGCCCCCCTCACGCAACGAGGCGTTGCGCGCAGCGTCGCGTTTGTCACGCCGGCCGTCGGCGAAGGAGAGGCCGAGGATGACGGCTGGGTGCGCGTGGCGGCCGCTGCCGACAGCGTTGCGATTTACATGGCGTCGCGGCGTGTACGGGCTGTCGCCCAGGCGCTGCTGGCGGGCGGACGCGAGAGCACCACGCCAATATTGCTTGTCATTGACGCAGGCGCCAGCGGTGCGCGCAGCTTTCGAGCAGATCTTGGCGCTGCGGCGCTTGGCGTTCTCGACGGTCGCGCGGATGAACGACCGGGAATACTGCTGATCGGCCGGACATTCGCGGGTGCGGGCGAGCAGGCTGTGTTTGAGCCGTTAACCCCGGTTCTGGGGGCTGCTCGATGATTCCGGTCATGCTTGATCCCGCCGCACTATCGATTGCCCTCATCGGGCGCGGCGAACTCGCGCTGCGCCGGCTTGCCTGGCTGCGCGATCTTGGCGGCGATCCGACCGTATACTCGGACGCGCCAAGTCCAGCCCTTGCCAAGGCAGCCTGGCCTGCGCTGCAGGCCAGGCTGCCAGGGGCGCCTGAGTGGTCTGCGATCGATATCGTCTGGATTGTTGATCTTGATCCGAAAACTTCAGCCGCAACCGCGGCTGCGGCCCGCAGTCACGGGGTGATGACGAATGTTGAGGACGTACCTGGGCTGTGTGATTTTCACTCACCCGCCGTGGTGCGGCGAGGCCGCCTCGTTCTTGCGGCAGGCACTGGCGGGGCGAGCCCGGCGGCGGCTGCGGCGGTGCGCCGGAAGTTGCAGGCAGATTTTCCAGACAGCTGGGCCGACGCCATCGAGGCGCTCGCCAGGGATCGGGAACGCGCGCGCGCGGCCGGCGCCTCGATGGCGAGCATCAAGGCTCGGGCCGCAGATATCCTGTCCTCCTACGGTCTGGCGGGGGAAACCGGGAATGTCTGAGCGAATGGGCCGAACGATGACCCCGCTCGCAGTTCGTGCGGCTTGGCTGGCGCGCGCTGCGTTGCTTGCCGGTTACGTGGCCTTTGGCGCCGGTCTTTTTGCCCTGTTGATCGCGGCGGATGGAGTGGCGGGCTTCGCAGCACTCGCCGTTGGCGCCGCCGTTACGGCGCTTGTGCGCCCCGCTGCGGGCCCGCTGCGTCCACGTGCAGGGCTTGTTGCGCTGGCAGTGGGCGCGGTTGTCGCCCTGCTGGGGTTTGCAGCCCACGGAGCTGTCATGGCCTAATCGCGGCGTTCCTTCAGCGCTGCAACACGGTCATACGCTGCGGTTCGATCCTGTCCGGTCACGGTGCGAATTGCCTTGACGATCGGTGCGGTCGGGCATTGCGCGTCAATCAAAGCGCGGATGAAAGCGTCAAGGTCCGCAAGCTCGGCCTGAACTGGCGTATCGACCGGTCCAAGTCCAGCCAGTACCAGGACGTATTCGCCGCGGACGTCAGTATCTCGGTTTACGTCCTGGGAAAGCACGCGAACCGGCGCGCGAGAAACGGCTTCGGTCTGCTTCGTAACGTCCTTGCACAGAGCCGCCGCACGGTCAGGCGCAAGCGTTGCAAGGTCCGACAGCAGCAATGCCAGACGATGCGGGGATTCAAACAGAACCTGGGTGTCGACCCCTGCAACGACCGCCGCCAGAAACTCGGTGCGTTCGCGACCTGCACGCGGGGCGAACCCTGCAAAGCGGAATGGGCCGCCAGCAAGACCAGATATGCTCAGCGCAGCGATTACCGCGCTCGGGCCCGGTGCAGTCGTCACGACAGCCCCGACATCAAGCGCCGCGCGAACCAGGGCTGCGCCAGGATCCGATACAAGCGGTGCGCCAGCGTCTGAAACATAAGCCAGCCGGGCGCCGTTCGCCAGGCGATCTGCGACCATGCCAGCTCGAGTCTTTTGCGAATGCTCATGGCACGAAATCATTGGCGTGCGCACCCCGCGCCAGGAAAGATTGTCGTGAGCAATGCGCGTATCCTCCGCATAGATTGCATCAACGCTCATGAGAACATCGAGTGCGCGCGGACTGAGGTCGTCCTGTCGTCCGATGGGCATCGCCACAAGATGCAGCACGCCTGGCAAAGGTGCTTGATCGCTGAGCTGTGTGATCGTCAGGGTTGCGGTTGAGGCAGGCCTGCGCAAGGCGGAGATCAGTTCACGATCCAGATCGCTGGCGGCCTTGCTCGACGCCTGGGCAAGGCCTTTTGGCCGGGTGGCGGGATCCCGTCTCAAGACAAGCGGAGCTCCCCGCACAAAAAGCGGCGATACAGTTGCTTCCAACGCGTCGGAAACCCCGCCGCAGTTTATTGTGACGTTCACCCGACCACGCACACGCGACAGTTCCCGCGGGTCGAACATCGCTTGGTAGCCAATGACGCCCGGACGCCCGGCGTACGTGTCTGAATCAACGATTTCAATGCTGCGAGGATCGCTGGCGCGAATATCGGCATGCCCCTTGAAGGCGATGACGATGCTGGCGCTCATGTCGCCCTATCCTGATGGGGCCTTGCTGAATCCTCCAGGATGCGGGTGCGGGCGGCAAAGTAATGGGCGCGCCACGCCAGACGACGCGCGCGTTGCGCCTCGAAGTCCGCACGCCAGGCCTGCTGTGCAAGTTCGGCCGGCTGAATAAGTCGTTGAGGCGTGGCCCCCGGTGGGGCGGCTTGTAGTGACTTGGCCTGGGCCTCCTGTACTTTCGCACGCGCCCGATGAAGGTCAGCTTCCAGCGCCGCCACCCGGGCAGGGCGCACCTGCTCAGACAGCGGCTGCGAACTGCCCGGTGCGGTTGTGCTGACGCGCTTTTGGTGCGTCCGCGCCAGGCTGGCGATGCACAGTCCCAACAGGGCGGCTGTACCTGCGCCGGCTGCAAAGGCTTCAGCAGGATCCTTCGGAAGCAGTCCGATGATCGGCTCCAGGAATTCAACCATAGTGTCTTTCTCTGTCTTGGCCCTAATCAATCGGGGGGGCGACCATCAGCACTACCGCCCCGCCCCCCCCAAGTCGACATGCTTCGCCGTTTGGTGATCCCCCTGCGCGCGCCGGGCCGGTGTGCTGGGTACGCCCCCGCCTTGCCTGCAGTCCGTCGCGGGAAACCCGTTGCGGGCCGTTGCGTCCCAAGCGTGGTCCGATCACAGGGACAGCGCGGCTGGCTCGCCGTGCGCGCGCCGGTCGCCCGGCCGTGGCGCTTCTGCAGCCCCGGGGCCTGGCCTGCACGCCGGATCCTGGCGCGCGCCGCGGCGACGCGCGGCGTGGTAGGCGGCAGGCCGGGCGCGGTGAGGCTGTTGGCGGTGCGACCGCGGCTGTGCAGGGCGATTGGGAGTGCCCTCGGGGCTCGCGCCGGCGCTGGCCGCGGGCTGGTGTGGCCGGCGCTGGCGAATGGTGCAGCGGGAAGCAGTCTGCGGCTTGGCTCCGTAAGGCGTCGTCAAATGGCGGCGATGTTGCGCCGAACTGTTCGAGGAGGCCTGCTTCCACCGGCATGATCGCTGGCCCAGAAGGGCTTCTTGCACGCGGTCCGCCTGCCGCCCTGCGGCGCAAACCTCGACATTCCTGCGCCAGCTGCGCGGGCTCGCCGCGCGACGTGCTGAATTTCAGAAGAAGTCACTTGATTCCCCGAACGGGTTTCTTTAGGTTCCGTGCCTCGCCCGGGAGCGGTCGTTGGCGACTTCGATTGCTCTCCCCGGTGAAACGTGCGGTTCCGACGTTCCGGTGATGGTTCAAACCATCCACAAGGTGCTCGGGCGGAACTGCTGAAATGGCTTCTCGAAGCCGTTGACACGAAATTTGGGCGGGCTTAAAAGCGCGCCTCCTTCACGGGGCGACCGCAGCGGCGGTCAGAGCCGGGGAGCGGGACCGTGGTCTCAGGGCCGCGGAACTGAGCTGTTTGACATCGTGAGGAAGGAAAGAGAAACGCAGGCGGCGGCGTCTTGCGAACCGTCCTTGGCTGGCTTTGCCGGCGAAGGCGGACTGACGCTGACGGTGCGTTTCATGATAGCCAAATCATTGGTTCTGCCTTGGTTTACCCCGAGGTAGCGCCAATCGACGAGGCTCTCGTCAAAGCGCATACGCAGAAACCGAGCAGCCTCGGTGGCGTCTCAACGTCACCGAAGGAAGGTCGATGTCAGGTCAACTCAATCTGAGAGTTTGATCCTGGCTCAGAACGAACGCTGGCGGCAGGCTTAACACATGCAAGTCGAGCGCCCCGCAAGGGGAGCGGCAGACGGGTGAGTAACGCGTGGGAACGTGCCCAAAGGTACGGAATATTCCCGGGAAACTGGGAGCAATACCGTATAAGCCCGAGAGGGGAAAGATTTATCGCCTTTGGATCGGCCCGCGTCAGATTAGGTAGTTGGTGGGGTAATGGCCTACCAAGCCGACGATCTGTAGCTGGTCTGAGAGGACGACCAGCCACACTGGGACTGAGACACGGCCCAGACTCCTACGGGAGGCAGCAGTGGGGAATCTTGGACAATGGGGGAAACCCTGATCCTGCCATGCCGCGTGGATTATGCAGGCCTTAGGTTTGTAAATTCCTTTCGGCGGGGAAGATAATGACTGTACCCACAGAAGAAGCCCCGGCTAACTCCGTGCCAGCAGCCGCGGTAATACGGAGGGGGCTAGCGTTGTTCGGAATTACTGGGCGTAAAGCGCACGTAGGCGGACTGGAAAGTCAGAGGTGAAATTCGTAGATATTCGGAGGAACACCAGTGGCGAAGGCGACCTGCTGGGCCATTGCTGACGCTGAGGTGCGAAAGCGTGGGGAGCAAACAGGATTAGATACCCTGGTAGTCCACGCCGTAAACGATGGATGCTAGTTGTC
>JBEIHX010000001.1:0-253426 GCA_040381075.1 Hyphomonadaceae bacterium | reverse complement strand
GGGTATCTTGATCCATGGCGGGCGTGGCGCCTCCAAATTCGCGTGCGATGCGTTTTCAACACCCGAATCATATGCGCATTCAGAGGCTTACGCTACGCCCGCCACCCCAAATCGGCCCGCGTCATGAATAATCCGGGCTAGAGCGCCAGGAGATCGATCGAGTCGGCAAAGAGATGGCCGCCGAGCGTGGACTGACCTACAGCCCGTCTGGGCCCGGCGAGTATGTCTCCGGCCGGCTGGCCGGCGTCGCTAATCTCGCCAGCGGGCGCTTCGCCATGCTTGAGGACGGACTCGGCTTCCAGCTCGTGCCCTGGCAGCCTGTGCTGGAAAAGCGTCTCGACCAACACATCAGCGGCGTCCGTCGCGACGACGGCGGCATCGAATGGAGTTTTAGCCGCAATCGGCAGATCGGACTGGGGCTTTGATCCATCTTGAACGATACGGCATTATGCCGTATATATTGGAGCCGAAGGAGGCCCCCATGCCCAAGCCCCAAATCGAAGCCGAGACCGCCCGATTGGAAGCACGCGTCCCGGTCCTGGTCTACGACCAGATGCAGCGCGCTGCCCGCCTGCGCGGCATGACCCTGACCGGCTATCTCATCGCCACGGCCGGCGAGGACGCCCGCCGCGTTGTCGAGGACGCCGACATCATGCGCCTCGCGCGCGAGGACCAAATCCGCTTCGCCGAGGCGCTGATCAATCCGCCCCAGCCGAACGCGCGGCTGGCTCGTGCGGCGAAGCGCCATGCCGAGCTGATCGAGCGCCGGTGAGCGTCCGCTTCGTCATCGAGCCGCTGGCGAAGGCGCACAAGCGCGATGACTTCACCTGCGGCAACGACCGGATCGACAGCTATTTCCGTGAGACCGTCTCCCAGGACGTGAAGCGTAAATACGCCACCTGCTTCGTCGCCAGGGAGATCGCAACGGATCGGGTGGCGGGCTTCTACACCCTGTCGTCCAGCAATGTGCCGTTGAACGAGGTTCCTGAGCCGCTGGCGAAGAAACTGCCGCGCTACCCGACCGTCCCGGCAGTGCTGATCGGCTGGCTTGGCCGCCATAGCGACTATGCCGGACAAGGGATCGGAGAAGCCTTGTTGTTTGACGCCATCAAGACCGTGGCGACTGCACCCATCGGAGCGCACGCCATCTTCGCTGACGCCATCGACGACAGTGCGGCGGCCTTCTACGCAGCCTTCGGTTTCGCGCCTTTGGTGCGGCGGCCACGCACCCTCTATCTGCCGGTGGCGACGGCGTTGAGCCTGGTATCGCCATGACGACCGCCTCCCTCCCTACGCCGTTTCCGCCCCGCGTCGCCGCGCGCAAGTATTATTGCGCCACGGCGCGCGGAGGTTTCCAGCGTAGAAAAAAGCTATTCTTTCCAGAGCTTCGCTCGGCGATTCTGGACCAATGGCCAGACCACGCAAGGAACGCCCGCCGACCGCATCCGAGCAGCTTGAAGCGTTGCTCGGCTACCCTTGGCCGTTTCCGGGCCGGCCGCCGAAGCATGACCTTTCGACCTGGACTGTCACCGACGACTGGCCAGAGCATATCCCGGTCACGGAAGCCGAGGTGGACGTGTTCGAGGCGTGGTTCGGCGATCTATTCGATGAGCTGTTCGGGCCGTGCCGATGATGTGACAGGGAGACATACACCATGACCGTGCCGCTACGGGCCGCCCTTTACTTGCGCGTCTCGACGGCGCGGCAGGCCGAGCATGATGTCTCCATCCCCGATCAGAAGCGCCAGGGTGAAGCCTATTGCGCTTCACGCGGCTACCTGCTCGTCGAGGCCTACGTGGAACCGGGCGCGTCGGCGACCAACGACCGGCGCCCCGAGTTCCAGCGCATGATCGAGGCGGGCACGTCGAAGCCCGCGCCGTTCGACGTGGTGATCGTCCATTCGTTCAGCCGCTTCTTCCGCGATCACTTCGAGCTGGAATTCTACGTCCGGAAGCTCGCGAAGAATGGGGTGAAGCTTGTCTCCATCACCCAGGAGATGGGCGATGATCCCATGCACGTCATGATGCGGCAGATCATGGCGCTGTTCGACGAGTATCAATCCAAGGAGAACGCCAAGCACGTCATCCGCGCCTTGAAGGAAAACGCCCGGCAGGGCTTCTGGAACGGCTCGCTACCGCCCATCGGCTACCGTGTCGTCGCGGCCGAGCAACGCGGCGCGAAGGTCAAGAAGAAGCTGGAGATCGACCCGCTCCACGCCGAAACGGTGCGCCTGATCTACCGGCTGGCGCTCCACGGCGACGGCGCCAAGGGCCAGATGGGCGTCAAGAACATCGTCAGCCACCTGAACCGCAACCGCATCTTCACGCGCGACGGAGGCCGTTGGGGCATCGGCCAAGTCCACCGCATCCTGACCCGCCGCACCTATATGGGCGAGCATGAGTTCAACAAGCGGGCCAAGTCCAAAGAGCTGAAACCCGTCAGCGAGATCGTGGTCGTGCCCGTCCCACCGCTCATAGACCGCGAGACCTTTGACGCTGTGCAGACGCTGCTCAAGGCCCGCCATCCCAAGGTAACGCCATCCGCCGTCATCAGCGGCCCGACGATGCTCACCGGCCTGATCCACTGCGCCAAGTGCGGCGGGGCCATGACCATCCGCACCGGCAAGGGCGGGCGTTATCGTTATTACGCCTGTTCGATGAAAGCCCGGCAGGGGCCGACAGGCTGCGAAGGTATGGCGGTGCCGATGGACAAGTTGGACGATCTTGTCGCCAGCCATCTCGAAGACCGTCTCCTCCAGCCCGAGAGGCTGGAGACGATCCTCGCCACCGTCCTCGACCGGCGGCAGGAGCGATCCGAGCGCCAGCATGAGCACATTGGCGAACTGAACAGGCGTGCGGCGGAATCCGAAGCCCGCCTCAAGCGCCTCTACGACGCCATCGAGGCGGGCGTTGCCGACCTGAACGACCCGGCGCTCAAGGACCGCATCGATGGCCTGAAAGCCATCCGCGATCAGGCGAAGGCCGATGCCGAGCGCGCCCAGGCCATGCTTGAGAACTCCGGCAGCAAGGCCATCACCCCGCAGATGGTGCGCACTTTGGCCGAAACCGCGCGGCGGCATATCCGCCTTGAAGGGGGTGGTTATCGCCGCGACCATCTTCGTGCGCTCGCCCAGCGCGTTGAGGTCGCAGATGGCGAGGTCCGGATCATGGGATCGAAGTCCCGGCTGCTACAGGTGCTGACCGGAAAAAATGGCGCAAACTCAGTGCCCACTCAGGGACTGAAGTGGCGGACAGGGTGGGATTCGAACCCACGGTGGGGTTGCCCCCACGGCGGTTTTCAAGACCGCTGCCTTAAACCACTCGGCCACCTGTCCAGCGCTGGTTCGCCTAGCAGGTTCGCGCACCGGCAGGCAAGCGACAGGCGGTGCAATCGATGCTGCAACGTCTGTGGCGGCCCCCCAAAAAACCGGCCGCCACGCGGTTTGGCTGCGTGGCGGATCTCCTCGCCGTGCAGCCCAAAGCCTGTGCCTGTCCTTCCGGTGAAGGATGCAGGATCGCCGCGGGCAGGGGGCGTGGAATGAGGCGGCGCTGACCCAAGCGGCGAGGCAGACGTGTCTCTGGTCTCAAGACGTCTGGCGGGGCAGCGCTGCTCCTGGTGAACGCCCGATCGGCGCCCTTCAGAATAGCCTTGCATCCATTCAGGGCCTCCCTGCCGCCTGCAGGTCATCGCTGGCCAGCATCTGACCGTTCCCGGAGGAAAGGGCCTGCCGCACCGTTTTCTCTGATTCTGCGAACACTCCGTAAACAGCGATTCATGATGAGCTGAAATTAACCTGGAAATCCCGCAAAAATGCGGATTTTCTCCATCAAGTCGCGTCGTCGGTTAAGACCCCTGCAATCGGCCATACGTAATTCTCCCGGCACACGAAGACGTCGGTCCAACCGACGCAGCACGGTCAGAACGGACTGGGCGACAGGATATCGGCGTGGCGGAAGAACTCCATTTCGGGCGGCGCGAAACCGGCGCGGCCTTTCTGACGGCGGCTGCCCTCGGCCTGGCGGCGGCATCGCTGCTTGGCCACCCGGCAAGCGCGCAGGCCCTGCGCGCGCCGGACGTGCTCTATGGGCCAGGCGGGCCGGTGCGCGCGCCGACCGAACTTGCGTCGCTGGGACCGCCGTCCGCGGCTCGCGTCGCGCTGCCGCAGCGATTGGAGAGGGCGGGCGCACGCCCATCGAGCGAACCTGCCGCGCTGTCCTCACGCCGGCTGCAGTCCCCTCCGGCCGGCCCGAGCAGTCGGGGCCTCGGCCCCCTCAAGATCGGGGCGCCCTATCAGGTCAATGGCGTATGGTACGTCCCGGCGCATGAACCAGACTATGACGAGGAGGTCATCGCCTCCTGGTATGGCGGCCCCTTCCACGGCCAACTGACCGCCAACGGCGAAGTCTACGACCAATTTGCAATGACCGGCGCACACCCCACGCTGCCGCTGCCGAGCCTGGTCGATGTGACAAACCTTGAAAACGGCCGGCGGGTGACGGTGCGGCTCAATGATCGCGGACCGTTTGTGCCTGGCCGATCCCTTGATCTGTCGCAGGCCGCCGCGCTCGCCCTCGGCATGCGGGAAAGCGGCACTGCACGTACGCGCGTACGCTACCTGGGACCAGGTACGCCTCAGGGTGCAAACGAGCGTCTGACGGCAGGCTCCGCAGCGGGCGTTGGTCCGCCAGGCGGCCAGTTCGGACCCGCCCCCAAGCAAGAGGCGGACACCCGTCCGACAGAGCCCATGTCCGCAGGGGAGCCTCAGGCGCGACCGCAGACCCAACTGGCCGCCTATCAGCCGGCGGCGCTCGCTGCGACGATCAGTGCTGCCCCGCTTGAGCCTCCAAAGGCCGTGGCCGCAGGCTACTTCGTGCAGGTAGGGGCCTTTGCAGCCCTGGCGAATGCTGAGCGCGCCCGAACGGCCGTCTCGGTCGTCGGCGCGGTCGCTGTTCGCCCGGCCGTTGTCAACGGCGCAACGATGTTCCGCGTGGTGCTTGGTCCGTGGCCCAATTCCCAGGGCGCCGAAGCGACCCTGACGCGCCTGTCGGCGATCGGACATACCGACGCACGTATCGTGCGCCTGTCGCCTGCACCGTAATCGCGCGACCGCGGCGCATCCGCTGACAGCAGACCCGCACGCGCGAACCGCGCCGCGCAGGAGACCCGATCCGGATCAACAGCTCTTTACTATCCAGTAAACTGTTCCTACCCTTAGGTTCGACGCCTGCGCCGCACAGGCACGCACGTGGGGAGACAGTTCATGGCGAGCGAGAGTTACACCCGGCTGATGCAGACCCTGGACGCCCAGCGCCCAGTCCGGGAGGCGTTCTCCCAAAGCCTGACGGGTGTGCGCCAAGCCATGGCGTCCTTCGAAGGACGCTATCCGCCGCCGGAAGACGTTGTCGTTACGTCAGTTCTGGCGGGCGCCGCGCCAGCGGAATTCGTTGACGCGCCAAACGCATTGGTCACCCGTGTCATCCTTTACATCCACGGCGGCTGCTACATTTCCGGCTCTCCCAGGACTGTACGAGAATGTTGCGCACACCTGTCGCGGGCGGCGCGCGCGCGCGTTTTGAGCGTCGACTATCGACTGGCGCCGGAGCATCCGTTTCCAGCAGCGCTTGACGACGTGCTCGACGCCTATGCCTGGCTGCTGGATCAGGGTCACGATCCGGCGAACATTTGCCTGTCCGGAGAGTCAGCCGGCGGTGGTCTGACGATCGCGGCCCTCCTCAGGATCCGCGACGAAGGCCGGCTGCCTATGCCAGCGCTCGCAGTCCCCGTCTCGCCCTGGGTTGACATGACCCTGTCCGGTCAATCCCTGACCCGCAATGTTGGGCGCGACATCGCCAGCACCGTTCCGCTGGCCATCGGCGCCAAGGCCTATGTGGGCGGCGGC
The DNA here is from genome assembly GCA_040381075.1 of Hyphomonadaceae bacterium. GTDB lineage: Bacteria > Pseudomonadota > Alphaproteobacteria > Caulobacterales > Aquidulcibacteraceae > JBEIHX01. The sequence continues at coordinate 247,527 of JBEIHX010000001.1, read as the reverse complement.
GATCCTCGAGGCCCGTATGTTTCACCAATTTTCGCCAGTCTGCAGGGGCTGCCACCAATGCTGATCCAGGTTGGCGGCGGTGAGGTCCTGCTCGACGATGCAATCGCAATCGCACACATCGCGCGCCGGGATGGCGTGGATCTGACATTCGAGGTGTGGCCTGACATGTTTCACGTCTGGCATTGGTTCGCGAGCGAACTCGATGAGGGTCGAGACGCGATCAAGGCGATTGGCGCGTTCATCGAGTCGCGATTGTCCTGAGGCGCCGCACCGTCATGGCGCGGGGCAATGTACCGGGCAGGAGACAGTCGATGCTCAGGCCTGCAGGCCGCGGAAGAAGATCTGCAGGAGTTCATCGAGCAGTTTGTCTTGATCGTAGGGGACGTCGCGCTCTGAGTACCAGATGGGCACCCACAGGATCGAACTCACAAGCGCCCGCTCGACGACCAACGGGTCACGACGCCTCAGACTGCGGTCGCCCATCGCCGCCTCGATGATCCTCACCACGCGATCGGATTGCTCGAAATAGGCTTTGTTGACCGCGCGCCGCCTTGGCGCGCTCAAGGAACGGTCATGCCATAATCGCGGCAGCCCGGAGTCGGCAGACCACACGAACTGCGCGTAGTCACGCACAAAAATGCGGATCTTTTCAATGCCCGGACCGGTGTGAGCCGCCGCCGCATCGATCGCGGCCGCCTGATGGCGCACGATCCGCATATGACACTGGAAGATCAATTCTTCCTTGCTTGGGATGTAATAGTAGACCGCCGGCTTGGTGATCCCGAGCGCTTCGGCGACATCATCGAGCGATGTCCCCGACACTCCCCGCTCATGGATCAGTCGGGCCGCTGCCGCGATAATCGCCTCAGTCTTGCTCTGGTGCAGGGACTCCCGACTGAAGGGACCTTCGCCGCCGCCGGACAACGCCCGGTGCGCCTTGCGCCCGACCCGCCGTCCGGCAGGGGCCGATTCTTGCTGCGAAATGGGTGATCGCGCCACGGTTGCCTCTTCCCGCGGGAGTCTACACTGCCGGCGCGCTGCCCCGCCACAGCGGGGCACAGGTTGGCGTGACGCAGCCCGCAGAGCAACACGCGCGGATGCCGTGAGGGCCCAACCGCAGCCAGGCCAGGCGGGCGGCGCCAGCGCGCAGTCGCACGCGCCCCAGCAAACTCCGCCGCGGTGCGGGCCCGCCGCCATCGCGACCCGGATATCTCCGCATTTGTCCCCGCACAACCAAAGGGGACGACCTGGAGCATGAATAGGAGGACGACCCAGACCTAATTCTCGTTGGGTTTTTCCGAGGTCGGTGCGCGCGCCTGGGCGAAGCGCGGGTTCTTGTCTGCGAAGCCGGACGACCGAAGGAAAGTCGGGTCTGCCCGAACGCCGTACAGCTCCATGTTGTGGCTGTGAGACAGCTGATGCAGCGCAAAGCTCGCCTTCATCGCCGTCACGCGGCCCTGGCTGTCCTGCGCCGTATTCACCGCTTCCTTGATCAGCTTGAGGGCGAACATCGGCTTGCGTGCTATCCTGACGGCGAGGTCGAGAGTGAAGGTGTCAAGAGCATCGCGCGGCACCACATGATTGACCATGCCCAGTCGCCAGGCTTCCGCCGCTGTCATGGTATCCGCCGTGAACAGGAATTCCTTCGCCTTGCGTACGCCCATTTCCCACGGATGGTTGAAATACTCCGCGCCGCAAATTCCCATATTGACGGTGTTGTCACAGAACTCAGCCTCCTGCGAGGCGATGATGATGTCACAGGGCCACACCAGCATCAGCCCCCCGGCGATGCATTTGCCCTGCACGCACGCTATGGTCGGCTTGGCAAAGTTGCGCCAGCGCTCGCTGAAGCCGATGTAGACTTCTTTCTCGTACCCCATGTGACCCTCGGCGCCGGCGCACCCATAACCACACCACAGTCCGACGGATTTGAACTCCTCCAGCGTCGCGCGCCGGTCAGTTTCGCCAAGGTCATGGCCTGCCGAGAAATGCGCCCCGTCCGCAGCCAGCACGACAACCTTGATGGCGTCATCAACCGCGGCTGCCTCAAAGGCGGCGTTGAGTTCGTAGAGCATGCGCGTGTTCTGGGCGTTGCGCTTTTCCGGACGGGCAAGGACTATGCGCGCCACCCCATCAGCGGGCGTTTCATAACGGATGGTGGTATATGTGGTCATGGCCGTCCCCCCAAGTCATCGCGCCGTGCGCGTGGTTGCATGATCGGCGGCCACGCCGACAAGCACACAGGCCATGGTGACCCGCCCGAGCGGACGCCATGCGTGGCGCGCTCCGTTCTGGACCACCACATCGCCCGGCCCGAGCTCGATCGACGCTCCGCCATCGACATCAAGAACGATCGCACCGCTGATGATGACGATGTAATCAACGCTATGGGTCGCGTGCATTCCCGGTTCCTGCGGATCCAAGCTCTCCAGCAGGCCCGGCAGACACGCCTGAATTGTCTCCTGCTCGCGCTCCGACCAGATCGGTTCGCCAGCTCGCGCCTCCTCAGGGCGATATTCCAGGACGCGGAAAATGGTTTGGCCTGGCGCCGGAAACACGCTGCGCCAGCGGGGCTCGCACGTCGGGTCGCCGTCGGCGGCATGCGGGTAGCAGGCATCCTCAGGGAAGGTCGACCAGATTTCACGCCAGCCAACCGCTGTAACATCAAGATCGCGGGCGCTCGCTTGCGAAAGGCGCAATCTCCCAAGGCCCTGCGCATCGCGATAGGTGATGACGCGCTTCATGCGCCCCTCTGCAACTGGGCTGCGAAGGCTGGATGCAGGACATGGCCGGCGCATTGCGGCCCGGTCAGCGTCCAGACGCCCGGCGCTGCGGCGACCGCAGCCGCCAGGTCTTGGCGCGCGCGCGCCCCTGACACAACGCCGCGCACCTGCGTCATCCCGCTGTCCGGCGCGCCGAGCGCAGCGAGATCTTCGCCAAGGCGCGTCGGCGGCTGGCGCGCCGTCAGCGGAGCCACGAAGAAGATGCGCATCATCTCCGGCGCAAGCGGATGGAAGAAGGCGACGAAAGAGGACGCAGTCAGCGTCCTGTGAAGAGCGCGCACCGTATCGATAGCCCGTGCGCCGTCTCCGCTCGCCACTTCGGCGGCCATCGAGACCAATACCGCGTCCTCAGCAGGGGCGCTTGCAGCAACGCCCGGATTGAACAGCGAAGCCACGACAGCCGCAATGGGCCGGGCTTGTGGATCGGAGCGAAAGATGTTGTGCATCATGTCGCTGGCGGGGGTTGCGCCGATCCAGAAGATGCGCGCGCCCAAACGTCTTGTTCCGCGATACATGGCGCGCAAACCCTCGCGGAACTCAGGCGTGGTCAGATGCTCGCGAAAGCCGGCCGGCGTCAGATAGAGTTCGGTCGACTCCAGGGCGACGCACTGCGGATGCGTGCGGCGGCCGATCATTTCAGTGAGCGGAGAGGGGCGAAAGAAGTAGGTGACGACGTCTGGGGTCTCCCGCGCCGTTCCCTCAGCGCATCGCTTCAGGGCGTTCAGCGTGTCAGACCGGGCCGCGTCATGCGGCAGATACGTCTCCGCATAGAGAAAGAACGCATCTGGATAAAGCGGTGCGGGGCCGGGCGCAGAACTGCCGCTCACGCGCGCACATCCGGTGTGTGCTGCGATGCGTCGTAACTGCAGCGCCAGGCCCCGTCGGCCTCCCGCCGCACCACCATGATGAAGCGGGATGCGTCCTTGATCGGGGGGCCGCCCGCCTTGGGCGTGCTCACCACCCAGGCGCTGCCAGTGATCAGCGCGACATCACCGCCAAGGCGCTCGACGTCCGTCACCTCATGACGGATCACCATGTCCACCGCACCAGCCATGCGCGCAAGAAATCGCGCCGCTGCGTCGCGTCCCCGCACGCCGGGAAGACCTGACAGATAGAGCCGGGCGTCCTCGGTGTAAAAATCCGCCATGGCGTCAGCGTCGGCGTTCGGGAAAGCGTCATACCAGCGGGCCACATAGGCGCGCATCTCGACATCAAGGTCAGATGCGCCAGCAGCCGCCGGCGCCTCGGCGCGCTGTGGGTCGGGCTGTGTGGTCACGTCGTCCTCCGCAATCGGGCTCGGCAGCTCCCTGCCGGGCGTCGGGTCCCTGCGTGGGAGCGCTTCCAACCGTGGAGCACGGACGAGGGACCCACCTTGTTTCAAGCATAGGCAGGCGGCGTCCCCGTGCGACGGGGAGATTGCGGCTGGCCGCTTGGCATTTCGCGCCAACGGGCTAACCCGTCCTGCTGCGGCTCGGTTGCGCCGCAGCCTGGCCGGCCTGGAACCGCGCAGCGCCTGGCCGGTGTCCGGCAGGGCGGGTTGAATAAGCTGTCACCCGCCTGGGCCGGCCTGCGGGCGCACTGTCGTCCGAAACTGCTTCCCCGGATGGCGCGCCAACCCCTTGCGACGGCCAGCAGGCTCCAGAGACACTCGCCTGTCGGCCATCATAAAAGTCCTGTCAGGCCGATGGGTGAAGTTCCTGAGATCGGCCCGCAAAACGGGATGACGCGCAGCCAGGAGCGGCGCGATCAGTGACAGCGTTGAGGGGAGAGAAAGATGAAGCATGGACCTATCGCGGGCGCGGTGATCGCGCTTCTTGCCTCGGCCGCTGGCGCGGGCGCCGTGCAGGCGCAGGAAGCGTCGCAGGCGCGCGAGACAGGCGCAACGAGTGAGCCGGAGGTCGTCATCGTGACGGCGACGCGGCGGACGACCGAGTTGCAGGACACACCGCTCGCTGTCAGCGCCCTGTCCGGCGTCGAACTCGAAGACCGGGGCATCGTCTCCGTCGGCGCGGCTGTCCAGCTGGTGCCCGGCGTCCAGCTTACAAACAACCAGCCCGGCAACAACGAAATTATCATTCGCGGCGTCGGCACAGCAACCGGCACCCAATCCAACGCCGACTCCATCGTGAATTCGACCACCGCCGCCTATCTTGATCAGGTTCCGATCAGCAGCACCGTGCAAAAGACGCCGGACTATCGGTTTATCGACCTCGCCCGGGTGGAAGTTCTGCGCGGTCCGCAGGGAACCCTCTACGGCCAAAGCGCAATGGGCGGGGTGGTGCGATACATCACGAACAAGCCGTCAACCGAGGCGCTGTCAGGACGGGTCAACACCTTCGTCTCCTCAACTGATAATGGCGACTGGAACAAGGGTGTCGAGGGGCATGTCAACATTCCGCTCGGCGAGACGGCGGCGCTGCGTCTGGTCGGCTACGGGTATGACAACTCCGGATTCATCGACGTGATCGGGACGACCCAGGAGCCGGGTGCGAACGATGAGAATACCTATGGCGGACGTGCAGCCTTCCGCTGGACGCCGAACGATCGCCTTACCGTCGATCTCACCGCGCTCTACAACAAGATCGATCTCGGCAGCATCCAGGCGATCACCGCAACCTATCCGGTTGACTTCAACCCCTTCACTCCTGCGGTGACGACGCCGGTCAGCACGAGCCGTCTGGTCGCTCAGCATCGCCAGCCGGCGATCCGTGAGGCGTCAATCTTCTCGGGTGAATTCAACTACAAGTTCGACGGCGCCGACGCGACGCTGATCCTCGCCCGGAAAAACACGGACGTGGACACCAAGTTCGAGGCGGCCGATATCGTCGGGCTGACGGACGTCTATCTGAATAACCGCACCATCAATAGCGGGGAAAGCGACACCATTGAATTCCGTCTTGCGTCCACGGGCGAGAACAGGCCGGTGGACTGGATCGTTGGTGTTTACCGGGAAAAAACGACCGGCACGGCTGCGACGCTGGCAGTTGTTTCAGGCAACCCGACATTGCTGAACATTATCCTTGGTCCTCGGGGGCCGCTGGCCGTCGGCGATCGCGGCATCGATTCGGGCCGCGCCTTGTCCTACGAAGAACTGTCGTTCTTCGGTGAGGCGACGCTGCACTTCACCGACAAGTTCGACCTCACGCTGGGCGCGCGGACGGCCGATGTGGAGAACGACTATCGCTTCGTCTACGCCCGCGGCAAAGTTGAACCGGCCGGACGGCCAGCCCTCGTCGGTCGCTCGCAGGCGGCGTCTGAAACAGTCGCCACCTATAAGGTGAACCTGAGCTATAAAGCGACGCCAGACCTGCTGTTCTATCTCAATGCGGCGTCAGGCTACCGTCCCGGCGGCTTTAACTTCGGCACCTCGGTTCCCGTGTCCATACCGGACACCTCCTACACGTCCGATTCGCTCTGGAATTATGAACTTGGCGTGCGGTCGTCCCTGTTCAACAAGCGCCTGGTCCTGAACGCTGCTGTCTATCGCATTGACTGGAGCGACATCCAGCTGTCGACTATTGATCTGGTGACCTTCTACTCATCGGTTCGCAACGTCAGCCGGGCTGAGATCAACGGCTTCGAGCTGGAGGCGGCCTGGAAGGCGACCGACAATCTGTCGTTCGCGCTTGCCTACACATATTCGGATGCAACCGTGACCGGGCCGGCCGTGGTCTCCGGCGGGGGTGTTTCTATCGATCCGGGCGATCCGCTGCCGGGCACCCCCGAGAACGCCGGCAGCCTGCTGGCCAATTGGCGCAGCCCCATCGGGTCAAGCGGAAACTTCTTCACCGCCAACGCAACCTACCGCTATGTCGGTGACCGGGTTCCCGTGCTTGGTCAGCTCACACCCGTGATGGAGGCCTACAGCCTTCTCGATCTGCGCACGGGAATTGAGTTGAAAAACGGCATCGGCCTCAGCCTGTTCGCAGACAACGTCACCAACGAAGTTGCGGTGACCCAATTCATTGCCGGCAACCCGATCTCCTATCAGTTCATCAATCGGCCACGCACCATCGGGGTGGCGGCGAACCTGAGCTTCTGACAGCAGCTCAGGTGTCCAGTCCAACGAGCTGCGGCGCCCGGTGGGCGCCGCAGCGCCAGACCGGCCAGTTCGGCCGGCCTTGGGGTGTGCAGCATCCAGCGACGGTCCGGACGCGGTGCGCCAGCACAGAAGGCAGCCATCGGTGACTGAGCAGCCTGAACCGTCCGGCCCTGCATCGCCACACGCCCTGCCGGCCGTCGACAGGACGCCCATCGCCAGGCGATCGGTCGGCGCGCGCATCTATGTGCCGTCCGTGGTGCTTCTCTTCTTTTTGGTCAACGCCTTCTGCGCCACCGACCGCGTGGTCCTGTCCGTCCTGGTTCAGCCGATCAAACAGGACCTGCGCATCAGCGATAGTCAGATCGGGCTTCTGAGCTTCGCCGGCGCGGTCTGCTACGCCGTGTTTGGACTGCTGGCCGGACGGCTGACCGACGTATGGTCGCGTCCGAAGGTGCTTGCACTCTCCGTGGGCATATACGCCGTCGCCACGTCTGCGGGCGGGCTCGTGACCTCGTTCTGGCAATTGTTCGCAGCGCGCGGCCTGATCGGTCTTGGCGACGCAGGTTCTGTGCCGAGCAAGTACTCCATGATCGGCGACATGGTGCGCCCCACACACCGCGCAAGCGTCCTCGCCCTGATCCAGGCGGGTGTCGGCATCGGCACGATCGGCGGCATCGCCATTGCCGGAGTGCTCGCCGATCAGATCGGCTGGCGGGCGACTTTCTTCTGGATGGGCGCGCCCGGAATAGTGCTGATGCTGCTCATACTTGCTGTCGTTCGCGAACCCGGGCGGGGCGGTTTTGACGGAGCAAGGCCTGCGCAGGCGGGCGTGTCAGACGCTGCCGGCGCAGTTGGACAGCCGCCGACCCTCGGTGAAACACTGCAGGCGCTGGCCTCCAACCGAACCTTCCAAATGATCGTGGGCGGCTACTCCTTCACCACCTTCAGCCTGCTGGGGATTGGCTATTGGATGCCGAGTTTCCTTGTGCGTTCCCATGGCCTGACCCTGAGCGAGGTCGGCGCCATGTACGGACCGGCGTCCGGCGCTGGTTTTCTCATCGGACTTGCCGTTGGCGCGTCCTTCAGCGCTCAGCTCCTCAAACATGACCGCAGATGGGAAATGTGGCTGCCAGGTCTTGTCAATCTGGGCGTCACGCTGACCAACGCCCTGATTTTCACAGCGTCCTCGCTTCCCTTGCTGCTGGTCTTCGTTGCGACGTCATCGTTTCTGCTTGGCCTGACTGTCGGTCCTGCCTCCGCCGCCATCCAGTCGACTGTCCCCCCGCGCATGCGAGGCGTCGCTGTGGCGATCACCATGTTTGTGTCCGCGCTGATTGGTCAAGGACTTGGCAGTTGGCTGATTGGGGTGGCAAGCGACGCACTGTCCGTCCACTTTGCTCAGGAGGGGTTGCGCATCGCGCTGCTGGCCGCCACCAGCTCCTTTGTGATCGGTGCGATCCTTTATGGACTGGGCGGGCGGTACTTCAGCCAGGACAGGGTCGATTGAGCGCGGCCAGTCCGCGGTCATCCGCGAGGCGAAGACGCTCCGGGCACAGGGAGATGCAGGCGGACATGGCTCTTGCGACCATCCACGAGATTCTGGCGCGCCACGCCGATGCAGCGCCTGACAGGCCGCTGATCACGTGCGGCGCGCACGTTGTGTCGCGGCGTGACTTCGATCTGCGCACAAACCAGCTCGCGCGCCGCTTCGCAGCCCTCGGCGTCACGCGTGATGCTCTCGTCACTATTGCTCTGCCGAACTCGATCGGTCTCTTCGAGACCGCTGTGGCGGCCTGGAAGATCGGAGCGACGCCCCAGCCGGTCTCTGCCCGCCTGCCGCTGCCTGAGCTGGAAGCCATTGTCGAGCTTGCCAATCCAGCTGTCGTGGTCGGCGGGCCAGCGGGGGTAAATGCGCTGCGCATCGACGCCAGTGACCTCGCTGCCGACGAATTCAGCAGCAGCGCGCTCGAACCCGTCGCTGCGTCCTATTGGAAAGCGCCGACGTCTGGCGGCAGCACCGGCCGGCCGAAGCTGATCGTGGCCCACGCACCAGCCATGTTCGATCCGGACGCCTCGTTCATGGAGATGAGGCTCGACCAGACCCAGCTTGTTCCCGGCGCGCTCTACCACAACGCACCTTTCTCTATGTCGCTGATCGGCATCACGCGGGGCCACCACCTTGTCGTCATGCCGAAGTTCGACGCATTTGAAGCTCTGACGCTCATCGAGCGGCACAGGGCGAGTTGGCTCTTGCTGGTTCCAACGATGATGTCGCGCATCTGGCGCCTCGGCGAGGCGACGCGCCGTCGCTTCGACATGTCCAGCATCGAGACTATCTGGCACATGGCGGCTCCCTGTCCGGTCTGGCTGAAGGAGGCCTGGATCGATTGGATCGGCGGAGAAAAGCTCTGGGAGCTGTACGGCGGCACCGAGGGGCAGGGGATAACGACGATCCGAGGCGATGAGTGGCTGCGCCACAGGGGCTCCGTCGGTCGCCCCCTCGATCCATTCGACATGTGCGTCCTCGATGAGGCCGGCCGGCCGCAGCCGCCTGGGGTTGTCGGCGAGGTGTTCATGCGCCCGAAGGCGGGAGCCGGCACGACCTACCACTATGTCGGCGCGGCCCCGAAGGCCACGGCTGACGGTTTTGAGTCCCTGGGCGACATGGGATGGCTCGATGCAGATGGATATCTCTATCTTGCCGATCGGCAATCCGACATGATTCTGGTCGGCGGCGCCAATGTGTATCCGGCGGAGGTTGAAAGCGCGATCGACAGTCACCCGCTCGTGAGATCCAGCGCGGTCATTGGTCTTCCTGATGACGACCTTGGCAACGTCGTGCATGCGATCGTGGAGGCGGAGCAGAGTCTTGATGCACAGACCCTTCTCAATTTTTTGCGCGAGAGGATCGCCCTTTACAAGACACCGCGCTCCGTCGAGTTTGTCGATTCGCCATTGCGCGATGACGCCGGAAAAGTCCGGCGCAGTGCGCTCAAGGCAGAGCGGATCGCCGCCAGCGCGTCAGGCGCCAGACCAGATCGGATCATGCCAGAGACCCAGTAAAGCGCGCTTCAGTGTCGCGCCGGACAGCCTCTGAACGCGATCCCTGAAGGGGGTGCACAGAAGATCGTTCAGTCCTGCAGCAATCCAGATGCCGGCGTCCAAGGTCAGGAGAATCAGGGGGCGCACAATTCAATGGTCGCCGTCTCCTGCCGCAGCGATGCCCCATGACCCCACGGGCCCGCATTGCCCGCGAGTTCGCCCTCGGGTTCTGACTCGATTGGCTGGGGCCGGCTGGTGCGAAACATCGCCCGGCGCCCCGCGCGGTTCGCGCGCACTGCGGGTTTGACGCGAGCCGGCCACCGAGACCGGGTGCATGAAGAATAAGCATGGCTGGGGCTTGAGCCTGCGCCCGGTCTCCAGGCGGGTTGGCGGGGATAGCCGCATGTCCTGTCGTCGGCGGCGCTTGCGCGCAAATGCCGGCCTGCGCCAAACTTCCAGCAGGGGGTTGGTCAGACGGCCGCGGCGAGCCGGCAATCAGGCAGTGGAGGCTTGGCATGTGCGAAGTGCGTCATTGCGAGGCCCATATACGCCATTACCGCGAGCATGGCTGGGTGTTGATCGAGAGCCTGCTCAGCCGCAGCGAGATTGATACGGCCGAACCGGGCCTGTTCGGTCTGTACCCCAGACCGGAAGATTTTCATGCAGGCCGGGCAGACTTCAGAAGCGAGGCCTACAAGGCGATCGCCGGCTCGCCGGAAAACGCCGGGAGCGAGCCGAAGTTCAGGCCGATGCAATTCGCCGGGCTCCGCGAGTTCCCTTTCGCGGACACGTCGTTGAACCTGTTGCCTCTTTATCCCGCCATTCTGGCGTTGATGGAGGATGTTCTCGCCACGAAAGATATACGCCTCTATCAGGCGGAGACCTTCGCCAAGTATACGGGCGTCACCCAATATGATCAGCCGTATCATGTTGACTACACCAATCATCTCATGCTGCCGCCGCGCCGTGATGGGCGGTTCGCCCAGGCTCAGGCCTTCCTGTTCCTGTCCGATGTCACGCCCGACCATGGGCCGACCCGGATCATCAGCCGAACCCTAAGCGATTTTCTGCCTCTGCCGACAATCAACGAACTCGCAACGCGCATTGGGTCAGACCTGGTTCAGTCCTGGGAGGCTGCATCAAGCGCCGCGGTCGGACCGAAGGGCACACTGCTCGTCTACGCCGCCGACGTCGTCCATCGCGGTTCGGACATGCGCCTGCCGGGCGGTGCGCGGTTTCTCTTCAATCTCGGATATAAAGCCGCAAGTGCGGATTGGGTTGGCGCCAACCCCTGGCCCCGGAAGGGGTTTTACCCCGGGTGGGACCCCCTCGTGAGCGCATGCAGCGTGCGCCAGCTCGAAGCCCTTGGCTTTCCTGGTCCAGGGCATCCCTACTGGGACGAGGCCACGCTGAAGGGCGCGTCTGAACGCTATCCGCGGCTGGATCTTGCGCCCTGGCGCGAGGCTGTCGCCGCGAGGCGGCGCTGACGGCATGACCGGACCGAACCCAGAACGCGGCGATCAGCGGCCGCCCCCTCCAAACAGCATCAGCGAAGAGGCGCGCGCTGCGCTGAGGCTGGGGGCCGCGCGCCCGCCGCGAATCCGGCCCGCGCTGGATGACATCGAGGGCTGGCGCAGGCATATCGAAACGGTCAACGCAGCCGCTGACCAGTGGGTCGAGGCCATCATGGCCTCTCCACTGCTGCACATCGCGCCTCAGCGGATCAATGGCGTAGCGGTCTACCGTGTCTGTCGCGCCGGGACACAGACAGAGCCCCGCCTCGTCAACCTGCATCTGCACGGTGGAGGTTGGGCGTTCTTTGGGGGGCGGCGGGTTGTGCTTCCAACCGCTCGCCAGGCGATCCAGCATGGCGGCATGGTATATGGCGTGGACTATCGGTGTGCGCCGGATCATCGGTTTCCAGCCGCGCTTGACGACTGCGCGGCGGTCTATAGATCGCTGATCGGACAATTCGATCCGTCCTCGATCCTGGTCACAGGAGAGTCCGCCGGCGGAAACCTGGCTGCGGCTCTCATGCTGCGGATACGGGATGAGGGCCTGCCCAGACCGGCTGCGCTCTTTCTCAACACGCCTGCGCTCGATTTAACCCATTCCGGGGACAGCATCGAGACAAACCGCAGCGTGGATGTGGTCCTGGCGCAGGGAATAGGCCGCGAGGCAGACCTGTATCGTGGAGACGCCGATCCACGCAACCCCCTGGTTTCCCCACTCTTCGGCGATCCATCCGGGGCCTTTCCGCCAACCTACCTGAGGACTGGGACGCGCGATCTGCTGCTTTCGGATGCCGTCCGGATGCATGCCCTGCTGCGTCGCCATGGGCTGGAAGCCGACCTGTATGTCGGAGAAGCCATGCCCCATGGCGGGTTCGCCATTCTCGGAACGGAAACACCCGAAGACATCGTCGCGCGTGACGACCTTGACCGATGGCTCACCCGCACGTGGCGCCAATCGTCCGCTGCAGCCTGACGGTCCCGGATCCTGGCGGGGGCGCTGCCTGCGCGGTCTGACTGAAGTGGGGTTTCATCGCATGCCCCGGCGTCGCGACAATCTGACAGCACCTTGGCGCCGGAGGGCAGGTGGTGACCAGGATCAGAGGCGGCGCGCAAATGCCGCAACACAGAGTCTGTCGATCGCCCCTGGTATGTGTCCCTGGTATGTATTCCTCGTCTGGCAACCACAGATGCCTGCGTTACGCGGCCGTCCAAAGTCGTTTGCGGTCGTCGCGGATGTCCATGCGCCCGAAGGCGCAACAGCCAGGATCGATCACCCAGCCAGCGCAACGAGCGAGCCCGCCGCCGCGTAACGACGTCTGCAACGTGGATCTCGCCGCCTCGAAGGCGAGAAGCCGCTCCGCCGCGGCGGCCTCATTCGCGAGCACGCTTTTGACGGCTCGGCGGAGCACGGCGGTGTCAAACCGGCGTCTGATTGAACGGCGTCGTCTTGTCGATACGTACGTCGCCCGGCAGTCCCAGCACACGCTCAGCGACAATGTTGCGCAGAATCTCATCGCTGCCCCCGGCGATGCGGATGCTGGCGCCAAAGGTCCAGGCATGCTCCACCTCACGCCAGACGCCAGCCTTCGTCCCGGGCATGAGCGCAGCAAAGGCATCCGCCATCTCCATTGCGAGGTAGGCGTTGCGCTGCAGCTGCGGCGCCTTGACCAGCTTCATGACAGATTGTTCCGGCCCAGGTTGTTCACCGCGCGACAGGGCGGTCATGGCGCGGTAGCCAAGCAATTGCGCGCCGAACTCCACCAGCCAGGCATCGACGATGCGTTCACCCACGCGCGGATCTGCAATGGGACGCCGACCGTGCGCATCCGGCTGCAAGGCCATGCGAAGGAGACCGCTCCAGCCCAGGTCACGGGCCCGTCCGCCAATGCCTGCGCGCTCATGCATCAGCGTGGCGATCGCTACCTTCCAACCGTCATCAACGCCGCCTACGCGCATCGCATCAGGAATGCGCACATCGGTCAGGAACACCTCGTTGAAGTCGCTCTCGCCCGACATTTGATGGATCGGCCGCGTCTCCACGCCAGGCGCGCGCATGTCCAGGATAAAAACCGTCATGCCGGCATGCTTTGGCGCGGTGGGATTGGTGCGCGTGGTCATCAGACCGAAATCGGCGAAGTGCGCGCCGGAGGTCCAGGTCTTTTGTCCGTTCACTACCCATTGGTCACCGTCGCGCACCGCCGCGGTGCGCGCCGCAGCCGCATCCGATCCGCCGGTCGGCTCGGAAAACAACTGACACCAGATCTCATCGCCGCGAAGCCCGGGGCGAACAAACCGCGCCTGCTGCGCTGGATCGCCGTGGCTCAGGATCGTGGGCAGACACATGGCCAGCCCGATCCCGAAGATCTCTGGGACCTCGAAGTTGTCGTAGTGCGCCTCTTCCTGCTGATAGATGATTTGGTGGATCGCCTGGCGCCCGCCGCCGCCGACCTCGCGGGGCAGCGTCATGCCGGAGAAACCGCGCTCGAAACGTCTGCGCTGGTATTCGCGCGCCAACGCAAGGCGCTCGCCCCCCCGGCGGGTGGGGCGTGCGCGGTCCGGGCCAAGACGCGTCGTCACGCTGTCGAGCCAAACGCGCACCTCCTCACGGAACGCGGCTTCTGCGGGCGTGTCGTCGAAGTCCATGCTCTGGCTCCTCTCAGCCGGCTCCCGGGCCGACCTGCAGCGCGGTCAATGCATGCGCCTTCCACGCCAACGGCGCGCCGAGAACATGGGCGTCAAACCGCGCGCGGCGATAAAACAGATGGCAGTCGCTGTCCCAGGTCACGCCGAGCCCACCATGGGTCTGAATATTTTCCTGCGCAGCCGCCGTCAGGGCTTCGCTGGCGGCGATGCGCGCCCCGGCTGCGGCGAGGGGCAGCTCAGGCCCATCCGCCACAAGAGCCCAGGCGCCGTAATAGGCATGGGCGCGCGCAATCTGATTGCCCGCGTAAATCGTCGCAAGCTTGTGCTTGATGGCCTGATATGACCCGATCGGTCTGCCGAAGCTCTTGCGCTGCAGCGCGTAGTCGCGCGCCATCTCAAGCGCCCGATCGGCGGCGCCGATCTGTTCAAACGCGAGATAGACCGCCGCGCGTTCGATCAGCCGCCGGTATTCCGGCGCACCGGCGGTTCCAAGGGCCTGCGCTGGGGCGTCCTCGAAGCGCAGGCTGGCGGCGCGCCGAGTCGGATCGATGGTCGGGGCTGCAGCACGGATCACCTCGGGCGCACCAAGTGCACACAGCGCCAGCACCGGCTGACCGCGGACTGTCCGGGCGAGCGTGACTGCAACATCCCCGGTCATGCCGTTCAGCACCATGGAACGGGCGCCCCGCAACCGCCCCGCGTCGAGCTCCGGCAGATCGTCAAGCGCGGGGGCAAAGCCGTCGTCACAGGCCCAGGCCCCGATCACGTCACCCGACGCCAGCAGACCAAGCCACCGCGTCTGCTGCGTCGTGTCGCCATAGAGGCGGATCGCCTCAGAGCACAGATAGGCGCTTGCAAGACTTGGCGCAGGCGCCAGCGCACGCCCCAGTTCCTCGGCGCCGACGCAGACCTCCAGAGGGCCGAGCCCCACCCCGCCAAGCGCGCCCTCGATCGCCGCGCCCAAGAAACCAGCCTCGGCGAGCGCCGTCCAGACGGTGCGGCTGTATCCAACATCGTCGGCAAACGCGGCACGGACTTCGGTCATTGGACAACGCCGCTCCAGGAGGCGGCGAATCTGCTGACCGAAAGCCTTCTGTTCGGGTGAAAAATCGAAGTTCACGATCGCCTCGCGTCAATCGTCAGACGGCCTTGTAGACGGTCACCACCGCGGCGCCGGGAACCCCAATGTTGTGCTGCAGACCGATGCGCGCACCTTCGACCTGGCGCTTGCCCGCGTCGCCGCGCAAATGCCACACCAATTCTACGCACTGCGCCACGCCAGTTGCTCCGATCGGATGTCCCTTTGACATCAATCCGCCGGAGGGGTTGACCACGACGCGTCCGCCATAGGTGTTGTCTGCGTCCTCTACCATGCGTGCGGCTTGCCCCGCGCCGCACAGACCAAGCGCCTCGTATGCGATCACTTCGTTGGGCGTAAAACAATCATGGAGTTCAACGACATCCGCGTCCTCAGGGCCGATGCCGGCCGCTTCGTATGCGGCGCGCGCTGCCCGCCCGGCATACTCATACCCAACCACATTACGGGCTTTTTCGAAGATCGCGGGCGTATCTGTCGCCATGCCCTGACCCGCAATCTCGACCAGGCGCGACACGCCGTGACGCCGCGCAAACGCTTCACTCATGACAACAACGGCCGCCGCCCCGCAGGTCGGCGGACAGCACATCAGCCGCGTGAGACTTGCGCCGTAGACCATGGGCGCGCCCATCACGTCGTCAACCGTGATCGGCGTGGTGAACAGGGCGAACGGATTGTTCGCAGCGTGGCGCCGGGTCTTCACCGCCACCTTGGCGAACAGCTCCGGACCCGCGCCATAGTCCTCCAGATATTCGATCCCGGCCGACCCGAACAGCATCGGCGCACCCAGTCCGGGTTCGGTCTGCGGACGCGCTGAGTACAGCGCTTTCACCGCCACCCGGCCAGGTGAGGCCCGGTCGTCCCAATGCGCCTTGAGCGCGCCGGGCTGCATCTGCTCAAACCCGAAGGCGAGGGCGCAATCCACCATACCGGCTTCAACTGCCTGACGGGCCAGGAAGATCGCCGATGATCCGGAAGAGCAGTTGTTGTTGACGTTGAAAATCGGAATGCCGGGATAGCCTACCTGGTAGAGCGCATTCTGACCGCAGGCGCTGTCGCCGTAGATGTAACTCGCGTATGCCTGCCCGATCAGGTCCAGATCAATACCGGCGTCTGCCAGAGCAAGGCGGATGGCTTTGCCCGCCATCACTTCATAAGGGTCACTCGATCCGGGCTTCTTGAATTCCACCATGGCGCCGCCGCCGATGAAAGCCTTGCGTGTCATAGCCAGCATCCTCTTGCCTGCGGGGAGTTTCCTGTCTCCATGAGGGCCCGCCCCGCCTGACCCCGCCCCGCCTGACATGGGCTGCTGGAGCTCGTGCGAACCGGCGAACGGCGCGCCCATCCCGGCGTGAGACGATATCTCTACGCCCGGCGGCGCGCCGTAGCGAAACCCGCCAGTCGCGCAGGGCAATACGGACATAGCCTCCCCTGCGGAAAATCGTTTGGGGACGACGCGAATTGCTTGCCCGGTCGGCCTGGTTCACCCTCGACCACAGAGGTGATGGAGGCGAACTGGAGGCGGCGTCGCCGAAGGGGTTGAAGCCAGCCGCCCGGGGCGGGAGCGGCGCAGGGGAATGACATGACCGAGACCTCGGACTTGATCCGTATCGAACGTGACGGACCATTGGGTGTGGTCGTGATTGCGCGGCCCGATCGGCGCAACGCCCTCAAATCAAGCATGTACGCCGATATCGGAAGGGCTTTGCGCGAACTGGACGCCGATCCCGACATCCGGGTGATCCTGCTGCGCGGCGAAGGGCGGGACTTCTGCGCCGGCAACGACATCTCGGATTTCAAGGCGTATGGCGACGCTGTCGAAAGACGTGGCGTCGATCCCGCCAGCGTGCTCGGGCGCAGCACCCCGAGCATCGATCTGGTGTTCGTCATGCGGGAGGTCGAAAAGCCGCTCATCGCCGTCGTGCAGGGCAATGCCGTGGGGTTTGGCGCAACGCTCCTGCTTTTGGTCGATGCAGTCGTGGTTGAACCGGACGCCAAGATCCGCTTTCCATTTGTCGACCTCGGCGTAGTCCCCGAGGCGGGGTCGACGCAATTGCTGCAGGAGCGGGTCGGCTATCTCAAGGCGGCGCAGCTGTTTTTCAGCGCCGGGATGGTGACCGCGTCCGAGGCGGTCGGTCTCGGTTTGGCCACGATGGAGGCCGCGGCCGGAGAGGGCTACGCACAGGCATGCGCCCTCGCGCGCATCTGGGCCGCCAAGCCTGCGACCTCGCTGCGCGAAACCAAACGCCTGCTGCGGCGTGATCCTGAGAAGCTCGACAGCCGCATCATGGAGGAATTCCGCGTGGTGATCCCGTTGACCAGCTCGGCTGAGGCGCAGGCAGTCTTCACCCGCATGCTGAAGAAATAGCTGCAATGCCTGCGCTGACGCGGTCTTATGATTACACCGACCGCAACGTCTTCGTTGCAGGTGGAACCTCCGGAATCAATCTTGCAATCGCGGAGGCCTTCGCCCGGGCCGGGGCGCGCCTGGGTGTGCTCAGCCGGAAAGCTGACAAGCTGGCGGCGGCCACCGAGCGCCTTCGCGCCTTCGACGCCGGCGCTCTCGCCTTCCAGGCAGACGTCCGCGACGCCGCCGGCGTCGACCAGGCTCTCGCGGAATTCAGCTCGGCAGTGGGATCAATCGACGTGCTGGTCTCAGGAGCAGCCGGGAACTTCCTTGCGCCGGCAAAGGACCTCAGTCCAAACGGCTTCAAGGTGGTCGTCGACATCGACGTGCTTGGCACGTTCAACGTGATGCGCGCCGCCTACGCCCGTCTGCGCAAACCAGGAGCGTGCATTATCAATATCTCGGCGCCGCAATCCTACGTGCCCTTCAGCCTGCAGGTACACGCCTGCGCCGCCAAAGCCGGAGTGGACCAGATCACGCGCGTCCTGGCGAAAGAATGGGGTCCCGATGGGGTGCGGGTCAACTCCATTTCGCCAGGCCCGATCGCCGGCACTGAAGGCCTCGACCGATTGGCCCCCAAGCCCTCCGGCGAGACCGCAGACCGGGTCGTCCAGTCTGTGCCGTTGCGCCGCTACGGAACCGTTGACGACATCTCGGCGATGGCGCTGTTTCTGGCGTCAGCAGACGCCAGTTTCGTGTCTGGCGCAGTCATCCCGGTGGATGGCGGGTGGGGAATGACTGGTCCAGGCGCATCGTCCTGAGCCCAGTCCGGCGCCACCGGATCCCAACTGGTTGCCTGGAGCCGCGCACACGCCAGCGTTTCGGCGCGCAGATGGGCGGGCCAGCTATTTCGGCGCAAAGCGTTGACCAGCGTCAATGCGGATTGTTGAGCCGTTCATCATCGGGTTTTCAAAAATCATTATTGCAAGCCGCGCAAATTCCTCAGGCCGTCCCATCCGCCGGGGAAACGCCGCATCACGGACAAGCCTGTCCTCCACCTCTGGCGGGACGCGGCTGGTCATGCCTGTGGCGAACAGGCTCGGCGCAATGGTCATGACCCGGATTCCGAGCGGGCCGAGATCGCGCGCCATGGTGAGCGTCATGCCGGCGATGCCGGCCTTGGCGGCGGTGTAGGCGACCTGACCGATCTGGCCCTCGAACGCAGCGATCGATGCGGTGTTGATCATCACGCCGCGTTCGCCATCCGCATTCGCCGCATTCACCGCCATGCGCCGCGCGATGTGCCGGTTGATGTTGAAACTCGCCACGAGGTTCAGCCTGACGACCCCCTCGAAGGTTTCGATCGGGTGCATGGCGCCCTCGCGGGAGAGGGTGCGCGTAGCAACCGCACCACCTGCAGTGTTGACGCAGAATTCCACCCCGCCCAGCGCATCGACCGCCGCATCAATGGCCCGACCCATGCCGTCGTAATCCACAACATCGCATGGCGTGAATTGCGCGCCGACGCTCTGCGCGATCGCCGCGCCGTCAGAGGCGGCGCGATCCAGAATTGCGGCGCGCCCGCCCTTTTCGACAAACATCCTGGCCGTCGCCAGACACATGCCTGACGCCCCGCCCACAAACACGCCCCTTGCGCCCCTGACATCCATGTCTTGCGGACCCTTCCCGCCAGCGGCAATCGCCGGTTCCAGGCCACACCACTAGCCCCGCGCCGAACGTCCGGCCGTGGCGCCTGCCGCCATAGCCCATGGGAAATCGAGCCAGATCTGTGAACCTGCGCCGCGCTGTATTGCGGTGGCGACGGATTTCGATGATGGTTTGATGCAGTTCGCTGACAGCGATAGGGAGGTCAGGTTGTCTGAGGCCGTTCTTCTGAAGACCCGTCGCCCCGCGGCCGCGCCGCCGGGCGGGGCGGATCAGCTCGCGGCCGGCGGCTCGCGCAAGGTCGATTCCTACTACATACGCGGCGTCCTGCAGGGCGCTGTGAGCAAGGGCTACGATCCTGTCGCGCTCCTGCGCGAAGCCAATCTTGATTCAGCGGTGTATTTTGACCCGGGCGCGGAAATCACCGGCGGGGAACTGCAGCGACTGGTCATGGCGGTGCGCCGCACGCTCAACGACGAATACCTCGGCTACATGGAAACCCCCTGCAAGCAGGAGATGAGCTACCTTGTCGGACGCGGTGCGGTAGACTGCAAGACCTTCGGCCAGGCCATGGTCAAACTGGTCAAGCTGGTCAATGCGGTGCGCCACGATCTTGAGCTCTCCATTGACGCTTCCCCGCCCGGCGACGTCGTCATGACGTTCAAGGCCAGCGGCTTCAGCAAGGCGACTGAGCCCCACCTGCTGACCTGGTTCGGGCTTTATTGGGTCTACAAGTTCCAGTGCTGGCTTGTCGGCCGACGCATCCGGCTCACTGAGGTGGGTTTTTCGACGGCCAGACCGGAAGGTGCGATGGATTATTGCCGGGTATTCGACTGCCCAACCATGTTCGACCTGCCGCACAGCCGCCTCAAGTTCGATCGCTCGTGTCTCAACGCGCCGATCATCCGTACCGCTGTCGAGCTGCGCGACCGTGATTTTGCCTACGGTCTGACCGACTGGTTCGAGATCCCCGGGCGCGATCAGTCGCTGGCGAGCAAGGTCGAGCAGGTGCTGATTGATCTCTATCGCGACCGCTCCGGTCCCGTTGGGCTCGATATGATCGGCGAGATCATGTGCTGCAGTCCGCGCACACTGTCGCGCAAGCTGCAGCGCGAAAACGTCACCTTTCAGGAAATCAAGGTCAAGGTGCGCCGGGAGCTGGCGCAGAGGCTTCTTGCCTCGACCAACCTCACCATCGCCGACATCGCCGAGGAGGTTGGCTTTGCCGAGCCCGCTGACTTTACCCGGGCTTTCGTGACCTGGACTGGCCGCACACCATCGGATTTCCGCGCGCAGCGACGAAAGCCGGTGATCACCGCGGTCCGGTAGGGCCAGTGGTGCAGCTCACGCCGCAGCTCCGGCGCGCCCCCCGACGGCCGATGTGCGGTCCCGGCCCCCTCGGGTCATCGCGGCGGGCGGGCAGCGCCGCAGTGGCGGGCCGAGACCAGCGCAAAGCAGCAGCGGCGGCGTCCGCGTTTGCTTTTCCGGCTGGCGTGGTTGGCGCTTGGCGCAGGGCGCATCCTCGTCGAGGGTCGGCGAGTCCGCCCGGCGGCGGATGCAGGCGATCGGGAGCGGTGCGGTGACTGAGGTCAAGACACGGTTTGGAGCACTCCGCGGGCAGCGCCTTGGCGCCACGCTGAGTTTCACGGGGGTTCCCTATGGCGCCCCACCGGTCGGTGAAGCCCGCTGGCGCCCGCCGCAGCCGTCAGCCGCCTGGAGTGGCGTGCGCGACGCCACAGGGCCTGCAAACCGCTCCTTTCAGTTGCCATTTCCTTCCACGCTCAACCGCGGCGAGATTCCCGGCGTCATGAGCGAGGACATGCTGCATCTCAACATCTACACGCCCGGCGTCGATGCGCGCGCGCGACCTGTGCTGGTCTACATTCATGGCGGCGGCTTTTCCGCGGGCTCCGCCAATGACTTCGACCCGTCGCCGTTTGCGGCGCGCCATGACATCGTTGTGGTAAGCATCAATTACCGGCTCGGATTGTACGGCTTCCTCGACCTCAGCCGCTTCGGCCCGGCCTATAGCGGCAGCGCCTGCCTTGGTTTTCAGGACCAGATCGCCGCCCTGGACTTCATTCGTCAGGTCATCGGTGATTTTGGCGGCGATCCAGATCAGGTCACGGTGTGCGGCGTCAGCGCCGGCGCCGGATCTGTCCTTGCACTGATGGGCGCGCCTGCGGCGCGCGGACTTTTCACCCGCGCCATGGCCTTCAGTCCCGGCGAAATCGCCCGTGCGCCCAACGACGCCTTTGGCGCTCTCGCAGCGGCGCTGGACTTGCCGGAGGCGGAGGCCTTGGCTCATCTGAAGGCCATGAGTGGGGCAGACCTGTTTGACCTGCAGACCCGAACCGGCATTTCGGGCGGCGGGTTCGTTGACGGCCATGTCGTGGTCGCCCCGATCGAAGAAGCGATCGCGCGCGGCGTCAACACAACACCGCTGATCATTGGCACATGTCGCGATGAAGGCACGATGCTCGTGCCCTCGATCGAAGAGTATGATCTGCCAAATCTTGACATGATCGTGCTTGGCATCGGCAACACCATCTCGGCCGGACAACCTGACCGCTACGCCGCCTATCTCGACGCCCACACGCCCGTCGGCGATACGCGCGCGCGCATGACACGCTTCTGGTACGATTACTTTCGCGCGCCGGCCGTGCGCGCCGCACAGGCGTGCGGCGCGGCCGGCTCTCCGGCGTGGCTCTATAGTTTTGAGGCCGAAACAGATCATCCCTTCGGCCCCACACATGCGAGCGACATGGCGTTCACCTTCAACCTGTTCGACGCCGTCCCCGAAGGCCAGGTTGTTGGCTTTCATCCCAACACAGAGCAGAATCGTCTGCTGGCCGACGCGTGGAGCAGCACTGTCGCCCGTTTCGTGCGCTACGGCGATCCAAACGGTCCGGCCATCCCGCCATGGCCGACCTATGCCCGCGACCGCCGCGCAAGCCTCGCGATCCGCGTCGCCCCCGAGGTGATTTATGACGCCGACACGCCAGCGGCCCTCAGCGCCTATGGGGCCGGCTGACCTGGCGCCGCTACGGCGCATTCTGATCGCGAATCGTGGCGAAATCGCCATCCGCATCGCCGACGCAATCGCTGAACTCGGCGCATGCTCGGTCGCCATCTACGCAGAAGACGACGCGGCAAGCCTGCACCGCTTCCGCGCAGACGAGGCCGTGCAGATCCCGGGGCAAGGTCCACGCGCCTATCTCGACATCGCTGCAGTCGTCGCCTGCGCACGCGCGGCAAGATGTGACGGCGTCCACCCTGGCTATGGATTTCTTGCCGAGAACGCCGACTTCGCGCAGGCCTGCGCCGAGGCCGGACTGACCTTCGTCGGTCCCGCGCCGGCCACGCTCGCCCTGTTCGCCGACAAGGCGCGCGCGCGCGCCCTTGCGGCTGCAACCGGCGCGCCCGTGCTCGACGGCGCACCGGGCTGCGTCAGTCTCGCGCAGGCCCACACGTTTTTTCGCAAGCTGGCCGGCGCATCCATGGTCATCAAGGCCGTTGCCGGAGGCGGAGGACGCGGCATGCGCATCGTGCGCCGGCGCGTCGATCTGGACGGCGCCTATGCTGCGTGCGTGCGCGAGGCCGAACAGGCGTTCGGCGACGGACGCGTGTTTGTTGAACGTTGTCTGGACCGGGCGCGGCACGTTGAGGTGCAGATCCTGGCCGATGCGTCCGGCGCCATCCTGCACGCAGGCGAACGTGACTGCACGCTGCAGCGTCGTCACCAGAAACTGATTGAGATTGCTCCCTGTCCAGGCCTTCCAGACGACATCCGTGATCAAATGACACGCTCGGCGGTCGCCATAGCAGCCGCGGGCGATCTTGTAGGTCTGGCGACGGTCGAGTTTCTGGTCGACGCCGCCGCTTTCGAAGGAAAAGCCCAGGCTTCGTCCTTCTACTTCCTCGAGGTAAATCCACGCATTCAGGTTGAGCATACCGTCACCGAGGAAGTGCTCGACATCGATCTCGTCGCGATCCAGCTGCGCATAGCCGCCGGTCACACGCTGGCCTCCATGGGACTGGATCAGCAGCGTCTGTCATCTCCAATGCGCGCAGCCCTGCAGGCGCGCATCAACGCAGAATGTCTTTCAGCTGAGGGCGCGCCGCAGCCGGCGACGGGCGTCATCGCCGCCTTTGAACTGGCGTCTGGCAAGGGCCTGCGAGCCGATGCCTACGGCTATGCCGGCTACGCCATCAATCCGCGCTATGACAGCCTGCTTGCAAAGTTGATCGTGTCGACCGGATCACTTGACTGGGAGGCGCTGCGGTCCAAGGCGCGCCGTGCGCTTGCAGATTGCCGCGTGGCCGGCATCGACACCAACCTCGCCTTCCTGAAGACGCTGCTCGATCGCACACGACTGTTCGAGGACATGACGACCGGTTTTGTTGATTCGAACGCAGTTGAACTGGCCACCGAAAGCCATTCAGGAGTGCGCCGCGCGCCGGCGCCCGCAGCCCCGACACATGACCTGCCATCTGTCGCCGGCGATGATGCGCTGCCGAGCCGCAGCGAGGGGGCGGTCCTCGCATCGCTGGGCGGCTCAGCAGAAGACGATGCGCCAGGCCTGCGCGTCAGCGCGCCGGTGACAGGGGTGGTGACGGGGCTGCAGGCCGCGGCAGGCGAAACTGTCGCCAGCGGTCAGGCCGTCGTCGCGATCGAGGCGATGAAGATGGTCACGCTCGTTGCCGCGCCGCAGGCCGGTCGGATCGTCAGGCTCGGCGTCGCTGTGGACGCGCAGGTGCGCGAAGGTCAGCCGCTGTTCTGGCTCGCGCCCGACCAAGGGGAGGGCGCTGCGCCGCAGGCCTCGCCGGACGACGACACGACCGCGGTGCGCCCGGATCTCGCCGCGCTGCGGCTCCGGCGGGCGGGGCTTGCCGATGAGGCAAGGCCGGAGGCGGTGGCCCGCCGGCGGGCGGCGGGGCGCAGCACCGCCCGCGAAATGGTCGCAGCCCTCGTCGATCCGGGAACCTTCGTTGAATACGGCCCGCTTGCGATCGCCGCCCAGACCCGACGGCGCGCCCGCGATGAACTCGTGCGCACGACACCCGCCGACGGGATCATCACCGGCGTTGGCGACATCAATGGCGAATTCGCCAGCAGCAACGCGCGCGCAGCCATCCTGGCCTATGACTACACAGTGCTTGCCGGCACCCAGGGCCACCACACCCATCGGAAGAAAGACCGTCTTCTGGCGATTGCGGAGCGCAACCGGCTCCCGGTCGTGCTGTTCTCGGAAGGCGGCGGCGGCCGGCCTGGCGACACGGACATCGTCAGCGTCAGCGGCCTCGATGTCGAATCCTTCGAACGTTTCGCCCGGCTGAGCGCGCTCACACCGCTGGTCGGCGTCAATTCCGGATACTGCTTCGCCGGCAATGCAGCCCTGCTCGGGTGTTGCGATGTCATCATCTCAACCAAAGATTCCTCCATCGGCATGGGCGGACCTGCGCTGATCGAAGCAGGCGGCCTCGGCGTCACGCCGCCGCAGGCCGTCGGCCCCATGCCGGTGATGACGCGCAACGGCGTTGTTGACGTCCTGGTGGAAAACGACGACGCCGCAGTTACGGCGGCCAAAACCTATCTCGGCTTCTTCCAGGGGCGCAGATCCGGGTGGAGCGCTCCGGATGCAAGCCGGTTGAGACGGCTCCTGCCAGCTGAACGCGTGCGCACCTATGACATGCGGGCGGTCATTGCGGGCATCTGCGACCTGAATGACGTCATGGAGCTGCGCGCAGGCTACGGCGTCGGAATCATTACCTGTCTCGCACGCGTTGAAGGCCGTCCCTTGGGACTGATCGCCAACAATCCCATGCATCTTGGCGGGGCGATTGACGCTCCAGCCGCCGACAAGGCCGCGCGCTTCATGCAGCTGTGCGATGCGCACGCGCTTCCCCTCGTTTTCCTGTGCGACACCCCAGGCTTCATGGTCGGCCCCGACAGCGAAAGCAGCGCCGCAGTCCGGCGCTTCGCCCGCATGTTTGTCACCGGCGCAAGCCTCACGACCTCAGTCTTCGCCGTGGTGCTGCGCAAAGCCTATGGGCTGGGGGCGATGGCGATGCTGGCCGGTCAGTCGCGCGCGCCACAGTTTCTCGTCAGCTGGCCAGGCGGTGAATTCGGCGGCATGGGCCTTGAGGGAGCCATCCGTCTGGGCCTGCGCAAAGAGCTGGCCGCCATCGCAGATCCTGCGGCGCGTGAGGCGTACTTTCGCAAACAGGTGGCTGCCGCCTACGCCTGGGGGAAGGCGGAGAATGCAGCCGCCCATGCCGAGATCGATGACGTCATCGATCCGGCGGACACCCGCCTCTGGATTTCCGCCGGACTGCGCCTGCATGCGCCTGCTCCCGTCACGGGCAAGCGCCGCAGCCAGATCGATCCCTGGTGATCATCCACAGGCGATGGCGCAAATTGCGGCCGGGGCTGGCCGATCCGACCGCTGCAGGCGTCACACAGGCGGCTAAAATATTACGCGTGAGCGACTGCTTGCTTTGCGAGGCGGGGGACCCGGCGTGAAATTCGAGTTCTCGGAGGAACAGGAGGAGCTGCGGGCCCAGGCGCGCCGCCTGCTCCGTGAAAGATGCACGAGCACGGTCATCCGTCGCGTGTTCGACGGTCAGGCGAGCTACGACGCCCCCCTGTGGGGCCTGATCTGCGACCTCGGCTGGACCTCCGTCGCCATTCCAACCGATCACGGCGGGCTCGGGCTCGGCAAACTCGAAGCCTGTGTGATCGCAGAGGAACTGGGCCGCGCACTGGCGCCGGTTCCCTATCTGTCGAGCGCAGTCGCTTTCGCCGACACGCTTCTGCTCGCAGGCGATCAGGAGCAGCGCCAGAAATGGCTGCCGGAAATCGCCAGCGGTGAAGCAATAGGCGCGCTGGCGCTTGCGGAAGGCGCGGGAGTGCGCGCCTGGTCGCGGTCTCATGTCGTCGCGGCCCCGATCACCGGGCGCGAGGTTGCTCTCGACGGCGTCAAGTGGCCGGTCGCAGACGCCGCCTGCGCCGATGTGGCGGTTGTCACCGCCGCAGGCCCGGCGGGCATCGGCCTGTTTCTCGTTGACCTGCGCCAGGATGGCGTCACGGTTGAGCCAATAGACAGTCTCGACCAGAGCCGCCCGCTTGCGCGGATCAAGCTTGCCGGCGCGCGGGGCCAGCATCTCGCCGGTGGAAGCGAGATGATTGACGCCGTGCTCGACCGGGCGGCGGTCGTCATGGCGTTCGAGGAACTCGGCGGCGCCGAAGCATGCCTGCATATGGCGGTCGCCTACGCCAAGGAGCGCTATGCCTTCGGTCGACCCATTGGCTCTTTCCAGGCGATCAAACATCGTCTGGCGGATCTCTACGCCGAACTTGAACTCGCCCGCTCCAATTGTTTCTACGCTGCCTGGGCGCTCGCCACCGATGACCCCTCGCTGTCAGAAGCCGCGTGCTGCGCGCGCCTCGCCATGGCCAGGGTCTTTGTCATGTGCGCCAAGGAAATGATCCAGGTTCATGGCGGGATCGGCTTCACCTGGGACTTCGACGCACACCTGTATTACCGACGCGCCAAACACCTGAGCGCGGCGCTTGGCGGGCCGATGCGCTGGCGCGAACGGCTGATCGCCCTCCTGCAGGCCAAGGACCTGGCCGCCGCCGCATTCAGCGGGACCGAAGCGGGCGCCCGCGTGGCTTAGGAGAGAGGAATGAATTTCGACGATACCCCGGAAGAAGCGCGTTTCAGAGCCGCCGCCCGCGCCTGGATCACCGCCAACCGCATCGATTTCAAATCCTACAAAGGCGAACGCGGCGGCTTCGAATTGGTGCGTCGTTGGCAGGCTCTCAAACAGGCTGCTGGCTGGGGGTGCCTGCACTGGCCGGTTGAGTACGGCGGGCGCGGCGCCGGCGCCATCGAGACAATGATTTTCAGCCAGGAGGAGGAGCGCGCCGGCATGGCGATCCTGTCCATCGCCAACAGCATCACCATCGGCATGGCGGCGGCGACAATCATGCACTGTGGCGATGCCCGGCAGAAGGAGCGACATTTGCCGCGCATTGCGCGGGGCGAGGAGATCTGGTGCCAGCTGTTCAGCGAGCCCGCAGCAGGATCCGATCTCGCCGGCGTCAAGACGCGCGCCAGACGCGACGGCGCTGACTGGATCGTCAACGGACAAAAGGTCTGGACCAGTTACGCCCAGTTCGCCGACTGGGCGATCCTGATCACGCGCAGCGACCCCCAGGTCGCCAAGCATAAGGGCCTGACGTATTTCCTGTTGGACATGACCTCGCCTGGCATCACCGTGCGGCCGATCCGCCAGGCTGCAGGCGCGAGCGACTTCAATGAAGTCTTCCTGGAGGACGTGCGCATTCCCGACGCCAATCGCGTAGGCGCGCCGGGTGATGGCTGGCGTGTCGCTGTCACCACATTGATGAATGAGCGCTCTGCGATATCCGGCATAATGCCGACAAATTTCGACGAAGCCTGGGCGATCGCGCGCGCCACTCCGTTCGAAGAGGGCGTCGCGCTTGAGCATGGCGCGGTGCGCGCACTGCTAGCCGACTGGTACGTCTGGCATCGCGGGCTCAAGACCTACAGCCTGCGTCTGCAATCGGCGATCTCGCAGGGGCGAACTCCCGGACCCGAGGCTTCGGTCGGCAAACTTATGCTCGCCGGACGCCGCCAGTCCTTTCTGTCGGAAAGCGTTGACCTGCTCGATGCAGCGGGCGGTGCGCTTGAGGCGGGGGAGCCTGGCGGCCTGCACGCCGCGTTTCTGCGCGTCATCGGCAATCGCATAGAAGGCGGTTCGGATGAGATCCTGCGCAACATTATCGGCGAACGGGTGCTCGGTCTGCCTGCCGAGCCGCGCGTCGACAAGGATCTGGCGTTCGCGCAAATCCCCGGCGGCAGCTAAGTGAACGCCCCTGGGTTGCCTGGATTGCGCCTCGACGCCTCGGGGGTGGGACGCTGCACCATCGCGGTGAGTGAGCTCCTCGACCGGCGCAGCATCCTCGCCTTCGCTGCTGCAGTCGGGGCGGGCGGTTCCCGAATGAGCGCGGATGGCCCGGATCATGAGCCTTGCCCGCATCCGGCGCTTGCCTTCAGACTTCAGTTCCTCGCTCAGCGCCGGCTTGATGTCGCGCCGTCTGGCGATCCGGCCTGGCTGAGCGCTGTCCACGCGGAAAGCGATCTGCGCATTCTGCGGCCATTTCGCGTTGGTGATGTCATAACCACCCAGGGGCAGGTCATTGTGCGTCGGCAAATCAAGCCGGGCGTTCTGAACATCGAGCGCTACCGCATGACCGACGGGCAGGGGCGTCTGTGTGCGGAACTCGACTTCCATCTCATCTTCCGCGGCGCGACGCTCACCGGCGCACCGCAGGCCATCGCAGACATTCCGCCAGTCCCCTGCTTCACCTCGGGCGACACGCCCGGCGCGCGCGTGATCGCGCAGCGCTTCGTCCCGCGCGAGGCGCTGCACATCTATACCGCCTGCTCCGGGATCTATGCAGCGATCCACACTGACCCGTGCGCTGCGCATGCCGCCGGTTTTTCTGACATCATCCTGCAAGGCAGCGCGACAAAGGCCTTCGCATTGACCGCCATCATCGACGCCATGCTCGACGGCGATGCAACGCGCGTGCGCCGCCTGCGAGGGCGGTTGAAAGCCGCCATTCCAGCCGACACCGCCTTCAGTGTGGTCGTCACTGGCGTGGCGCCCATTGGTCCGGGAGTGGATGGCGCCCCCGAGGAGGCGTTCTGGTTCGATGTTCTCAATCATGCAGGCGAGCCGGCAATCTCGCAGGGCTGCATCGTCGCCACGACCCGCGGGACCTGCCCGTGACCAAAATCGATTTCACAGGCCGCACCGTGATCGTGACCGGTGCTGGCGGCGGCCTGGGACGCGCCCACGCACTTGCGTTCGCCGCACGCGGCGCCTGTGTCGTCGTCAATGATCTCGGCGGCGACATTGCGGGAATCGGGAGCAGCGTCAGCCCGGCCGATGACACCGTCGCGACCATTCGCGCCGCCGGGGGGCGCGCTGTGGCGAACCACGACTGCGTGCTGGACGGCGAGCGGATCGCAGAATGCGCCCTCGATGAGTTCGGACGCATTGATGTCCTGGTCAACAACGCCGGATTCCTGCGGGATGTCAGTTTCGCGCGAATGAGCGATGAAGACTGGCGCGCCATCATCGAGGTGCATCTCAACGGGGCCTACAAGGTGACACGGGCTGTCTGGCCGCACCTGCAGGCGCAACGCTACGGACGGATTGTGAAAACAGCCTCCGCGGCAGGGCTTTACGGAAACTTCGGTCAGACGAACTACGCGGCAGCCAAGCTTGCGCTCGTGGGGTTCGCGCGCGCGCTGTCGCTCGAAGGCGCCAGCCGGAACATCACCTGCAATGTGATTGCGCCGATCGCCGGGTCCCGGCTTCTGGCGACCGTCTCCACCCCTGAGCGCATGGCCGCCCTGCGCCCGGAACTCGTCAGTCCTCTTGTCCTGCGCCTATGTGCTGAGGCGAATACCGAAACCGGATCTGTTTTCGAGGTCGCAGGCGGGTGGATGGCGAAACTGCGTTGGGAGCGCGCCGCCGGGGTCGCCTTCGATCCTTCCACCGACTTGACCCCCGAAGCTGTCGACGCGGCCTTTGACGAGATCTGCAGCTTTGCCCGCGCCGACCACCCAGGCACAGTGCGCGAGGCGGCAGCCCCGGTGATCGCCAACATCGCCCGCCTCCCGAAAGCGCAGTGACCATGCAGGATATGGCCGCCGAACTCGCTTACCTGGAAAACAACCGGCCGCGCTACGCGGATCTTGCACATGACAAGACGGCGACGATGTTCGGCCTGGTCGATGCGCAGGCCCACATCCGTCCTGACGCCATGATGGTGGCGACGGCGAGGGACGCCATCACCTGGGGCGCATTCCAGAGGCTGACCTGGCGCATTGCGCAGGGCCTGCGCG
Organism: Hyphomonadaceae bacterium; assembly: GCA_040381075.1. Taxonomy (GTDB): domain Bacteria; phylum Pseudomonadota; class Alphaproteobacteria; order Caulobacterales; family Aquidulcibacteraceae; genus JBEIHX01. The sequence goes on along the minus strand of JBEIHX010000001.1, from coordinate 217,443 downwards.
GGCTCGGCGTCCGCCGCGGCGACGCCGTCGCACTGAACATGGACAACGACATCCTGTTTCTCGCGTGCACTATCGCGATCACGCGTTTGGGCGCCGTCGTCGGTCTGATCAACACCAACCTTGTGGGACGCCAGCTTCTGCATTGCGTGCGTGAGACCGGCGCGCGCCTGTCGATCGTCGGAAACACCGCAGTGAAGGCCGTCTCGCAGGCCTGGCAGGATTATCAGAACCTCGGCGGGCGCCACTGTGTCGTATGGTTTGACGTCGGCGATGAAGAGGTCACGCCGCCGGATTGGGTCGTGCGCGGCGCGACAATGGCCGCCGCTGCTGAGGAGGCCCCGCCTGTGGTGACGCCGCCGGTATGTGCGCGAGACCCCGCCCTCTATGTGTTCACGTCCGGAACCACCGGGCTGCCGAAGGCAGCCATCCTGCGACACGGCAAGGTCGCGTTCGGCGCTGCGAGCATGGCCGTGCTAGCACTGCGCGCAACGGCGCAGGACCGGCTCTATAATTGCCTTCCGCTGTATCATGGCACCGGGATGATCGTGGGCGCAGGCGCGTGCATGTTTTCCGGCGCCTCGATGTTCCTTCGCCGAAAATTCTCCGCCTCCGCACTGATTGACGAGGCAAATGCCCACAGCTGCACTATGCTCGTCTATATCGGCGAGATCTGCCGCTATCTGCTGCAGACGCCCGAACGGCCAAGCGATGCAGCCTGCTCGATCGTGCGCGCAGCGGGGAATGGATTGCGCCCCGACATCTGGCGCGCATTCAAGACCAGGTTTGGACTTGAGCGGATCGGTGAATTCTATGGCGCAAGCGAGTCGAATGGCGGCTTCATCAACGTTTTCAACAAGGACGAGACGATAGGCATCACGGGCAGCACGGTGCGGTTGGTGCAGTACAGCCAGGATGATGCGACGATACGGCGCTGCGCGCAGGGATACGCGAGCACTGTTTCGCCCGGCGAGACCGGCCTGCTGCTGATCGCTGTCGATGGCGTCAGTCCCTATGACGGGTACAGGGACAAAGCCCAATCTGAGACCAAACTCGTGCGCGACGCCTTCACGCCCGGCGACTGCTGGTACAACAGCGGCGACCTGATGCGGGAAATCGACGTCGGCGATGCTTTCGGCCACGTCCACTATCAGTTTGTCGACCGCCTTGGCGACACCTTTCGCTGGAAATCAGAGAACGTTGCGACAAGCGAGGTGGCCGAGGCGCTATGCGGGTCGCCGGAGGTTGGGATGGCCTGCGTTTTTGGAGTCACGGTTCCTGGTGCAGATGGGCGCGCCGGGATGGCGGTAATCACGCCCGCAAATCCTGCCGGACCAGATCTGGCGCGTCTCAGCACCCATATCGCCGAAACGCTGCCGCGCTACGCACGACCGCTTTTTCTGCGCATCGCCACGTCGCTCGACATGACGGGAACCCACAAAATCGTAAAGACCCGCTACGTGCAGGAGGCCTACGACATTACCCGCAGCGATGATCCGATCTACGGCTTGGATCTGGCTGACGGCGTCTACCGGCGTCTCGATGCGCGCCGGGTGGCCGAGATCGACGCCGGGCGATCCGGTTATTGAAAGCGGAAGGACGCCGATGTCACGCCCGCTGCACCCCTGGCGACCTCACGACAGGCGGCCGCCCCGCAACACTCACGCCAACAGGTGACCCATGAGCAGCGCTGCAATTCCGGATTCTCCCTGGTTCGACGATGATCTTCGTCTGTTTCGTGATTCGCTCAGGCGGTTCATAGCAAAGGAAGTAACCCCCAAAGAAGAACGCTGGCGCGCCCAGAAACACGTTGACCGGGACTTCTGGCGGCTTGCTGGTTCACATGGCTTTCTGTGCACCGACATTCCAGCGGAGTACGGCGGCGCAGGAGGAGACGTTCGTCACGAAATCGTCCTGTCGGAGGAGCTGACCCGGGCCTACAGCAATTCCTGGGGCAGGGCCGTGCACAGCATCCTCGCCAACTACATTTTACGCCATGGCCGTGAAGAGCAGAGGCAGCGTTATCTGCCCGGCATGGCGCGGGGCGAAATCATTGGCGCGATCGCGATGACCGAGCCGGATGCCGGCTCGGATCTTCAGTCCATCCGTACGCGCGCCGACAAGGAGGCAGACGCCTATCGCATCAACGGGGCGAAGACCTTCATCACGAACGGCTACAGTGCAGATCTTGTCGGTCTTGTGTGCAAGACCGACCCGGGCGAGCGGGCCCGCGGGATGTCCATCATTCTCATTGAGACAAGGGAGCTCGAGGGGTTCCGTGTCGGCAAACTGCTGGAGAAGATGGGCATGCGCGGACAGGAGGCGGCTGAACTTTTCTTCAACGACGTGCGCGTGCCGCAGAGCCAGCTCCTGGGCGAGGTCGAGGGCAAGGGCTTCTTCCAGCTGATGGCCGACCTGCCCTACGAGCGTGTCATGATCATGGCGCGCGCCCAGGCCGCGATCGAAGCCGCACTGGCGACTACCGTTGCGCATGCCAAGACCCGCAGCTTGTTTTCACAGAAACTGATCGACATGCAAAACGCCCGCTTCAAGCTCGCTGAGGTGAAGACACTGGCCGCGATCGGGCGGGTGTATCTCGACCACTGCATTGAACTGCTGCGGCGCGGCGAACTTGACGCCGTCACTGCGGCGATGGGCAAGCTCTGGCTCGCCAATGCGCAAAACGAAGTGGCCGGCGAATGCCTGCAACTGTTTGGCGGGTACGGCTACATCATGGACTCCCCCATCGCACATGCCTATGTCGACGCACGAGTACAGACCATTTACGGCGGCTCAAATGAGGTGATGAAGGAGATCATCGCCCGATCTCTGTAGGCTCAGCGTGACAAGCGCGACAGCGTGGCGTTCATCTGGACCGCAGTGAGACCACCGGTGTGGCTGCGAGCGCGGGCTATAGTCGCGTCAGCCCGAGCAGATTGACGGCGCACACGTTCATCGATGGCTCGCCGCCGAGATTGTGGGTCAGGCCGAGTGTGGGTGCGCCGATCTGGCGCTCGCCGGCGCGTCCAAGGAGCTGGGTGTATATCTCATAGACCATGCGCAATCCCGAGGCGCCGATCGGGTGACCGAAGCACTTGAGACCCCCATCAACCTGGCAGGGATTGGCGCCGTCAATGTCGAACCGTCCATCGAGGACATCCGCAACCGCGCGTCCTGTCGCACTGATGAAAAGATCCTCCATGGTGACGAGTTCCGTCACCGAGAAACAGTCGTGCACCTCCAGAATATCAATCTCCCGGGAAGGGTCGCGGACGCCGGCCTCCGCATAGGCTCTGCCCGCGGCGATCCGGGTTGTGTGAAAATGCGCGCCGTTCCAGCTCGCGCCCTGGGCTTCCATACCGTTCGAAACGCTCACCTGCATCGCCTTGACTGACACAGCGTCACGCCGGCCGAGCGCGCGGGCAATATCGGGGCGGGTAACGATGGCGGCCGCCGAACCGTCTGAGACGCCGCAGCAGTCGAACAGGCCCAGCGGCTCGGCGATCATGGGGGCGCGAAGGGCCTGCTCCATGGTGATGGCGCGGCGCAGATGGGCCTTTGGATTGCGCACGCCATTGGCGTGGCTCTTGACGGAAACATGCGCCATGGCGCGCTTGAGATCATCCGGCGCAATTGCGTGAGCGGCGCAATAGGCGCTGGCAAGCTGGGCGAAGTTGCCGGCGTTGGATGCGTTTGCCCCCCACAACGGCGCCAGGCCTCCCGGATATCGCGGCGGGAGGCCGCCATAACCAACGTCTTTCAGCTTCTCCACGCCGATGGCGAGCGCAATATCGGCTGCGCCGCTCGCTACCGCATAGGTTGCGCCGCGCAGCGCCTCCGATCCGCCAGCGCAGAAATTTTCGACCCTGGTCACCGCAATGTTGGGCAGGCGCAGCGCCACCGACAACGGCGCGCCACCCTTGCCCATGCCAACCATGTCGTCATGGTGCGCGAACCATGCGGCGTCGATTTGATGCTTTTCAATACCGGCGTCGGCTAAAGCCTCTGCGAAGCTTTCGACAAGGAGATCCTCAGCGCCACAGTCCCAGCGCTCGCCAAAGCGAGCGCAGCCAGCCCCGATGATCACGACGGCATCTTTCACGCCTCTAGGCATGCTCGCTCCCCGGGTCAATGACGGGTTGAGCTTTCCAGAAATACCGGGTGAAGTCGCGCGGCGTCTCAACTTCCTTGATGCGGAAAACCATGCGCATCGCCATCCCCGTCCGCACGGGTGCGTCAAGTACGTCAGTGAAGTCCATCATCAGGCGTCCGCCCTCTGGAAACTGAATGAGACCGTAGTAGTTGGGCGGATCCGGCGTCAGCGTCATGCGGTCCGCAGACCATGACACCACGCGCCCGATCTTGTCCGCCAGCCGATAGGGGACAAGGGTGTCGGTCGTCATGCCCTCCTCGCCCACCTTGAGGCGGCTCGGCGGAAACTGCACCATCCCACTGTCTGGATCGCGCCCGCCGACAAACCCCAGCAGGGCGCGCCGGTTGCGGTACATCGCCGAGAGCGAGCCGCGATTGTCCTTCTCAGAGCGCGGGCGCGTCTCCCAATCGATCAGTTTGCGCATGGTCAAGAAGCGGAGATAATTAAGCTCGCTCACGCCGTCAGCGATCTGGGAGCGCAGAGTGCGCGCCGGCCGGAATTCGCCAATGGCCGGTGCAGTTTCAAAGATCGCGCTCTCGCACCCTTGACCGAAGTCGCACACGAGGATGATCTGTCCGGGAGTTGCGATCTCGAGGGCGCCGGCGAGCAGCGTCAGGGCGTTCGCCGCCCCCAGATCACCGCACTCCTCAGCAAGGTCGCTCACCACCTGGGCCCGGCCAAGGCCAGCCTCCTGGGCAAGTTTTTGCATCACGCCCTTGAACGGACAGGGCGCGACAAGGATGTCGACAGCCTGCGGTGCAAGGCCCGCGCGCTGGAGCACGCCAGCCACTGCGCGCGGCGTCAGCGCGCCATAACCCTCTTCGCGGATCCAACGATCCTCCCAGGCATATTCAACCAGCGTCCCGGCGCCCCGATGACGGTCGACGAAGTCGACTGTCAGCGTATGGCGCGCACGCAGTGTGGCGAGTACGCCCGTGGGACCGACCCGCAGCGCCGCCGCGGCATCGCCGATGGCAAGTTCCAGCGGGCTTGCCGCCCGCGCTGCCCGCCGCTCCGATGCGATCACCAACCCATCTTGACCGCGCGCCTCGGCCGCATCGATGGCGTTGAGAAGTGCTGTCATCCCGGCGCGTCGTGCGCCGCACAGGTCAGCCGCCTCAACGTCCTCGGGCAAATCGAGGGCGCCGGCGATGACGCCGGCATTGAGCCGGTCAAGGAATACCGGCGTCGTGCTGGCGAACGTCACTGCCCCGACCGCGCCCCGTACTGGGGATGGAACGCAATTGCGCGCCGCCTCCACCGCCATGGTGACCGTATCCTCGTCCCAGTTCGCGACCGTACGCCGGCCCGTGCTCTCGAGGCCTGGCTGCAGCCAGCTCTGATGCCCCGCCGCCGTCCGACGGCATAGCCGACGGCGGGGCAGATACACCCCAAACCCGGTGATGCCTGCCTTGGTCATGGGCTTCCCTGTGTCTCCCAATAACGTCTCCTGAGATCTCCCTTGAGCACCTTTCCGGCTTCCGAACGCGGCAGGGCACTGACAAACTCTATCGAACGAGGCGCCTTCACATGGGACATCCGCGCCCGGCAGAACGCGATGAGCTCCTCTTCGCCGACCAAGGGTGCGTGAGAGGGCGCGCGTTCCACCACAGCCTTAACCTCTTCGCCGAAATCCCGATTGGGCGCGCCGAACACTGCAGCCTCCCGAACGCCAGGATGGCTCTCCAGAACATCTTCAACCTCTCGCGGATAGATGTTGACGCCGCCGGAGTTGATTGTGAACGACGCCCGGTCGAGGAGATAGAGATAGCCGTCAGCATCAAGCCGGCCGATGTCGCCGAGGCTCGCCGCATCAGCAGGCTCGCCGCCGGGCAGAGAATATGCCTGCTGCGTCTTGTCTGGATCGTTGTGATAGGAAAACCGGGGACCGCCGCGGAAGTACACAAGGCCCGGGGAACCAACCGGGGCCTGCACGCCGTCCTCGCCAATGATCTGAAGTTCGCCGATGACAGCCCGGCCAACGGACCCCGGACGCTCGAGCCACTCCTGACTGGTGATATAGGTGACGCCGACGCCCTCTGTGCCGCCATAATACTCGTTCACGATCGGGCCAAGCCAGTCGATCATTGCGCGCTTCACGTCAGGCGGGCAGGGGGCGGCTGCATGAATGACCACGCGCAGGCTTGAAAGATCATACGCTGACCGCACTGTCAGCGGCAGCTCGATGAGCCGGCGCATCATCGTGGGGACCAGCTGGATATGCGTTGCGCGCCATGTTTCGATCGCGCGAAGCAGCTGAACCGCCTCAAACCGCTCAAGAACAACCGCGAGGCCGCCAAGCCTCTGCACCGCCATGACACAGCGCAGTGGCGCTGCATGATAGAGAGGGGCCGGCGACAGATAGACAGTATGTTCCCCCACTTGATGGTGAGAATAAAGAACGCTCATCGGATCGCCGCCGAACGCTCTTCCGCTCAGTGGACGAATAATGCCTTTCGGCCGGCCGGTTGTGCCGGACGAATACAGCATGGCGAAACCTTCCAGGTCCGGACCCGCGGGCGCTGAGGTCTCGTCGCCGATCCCGCTCCAGAAGCAGACTGCGCCATCACACCCGCGATCGGCGCAGGCAAGGGTCACATCGGAACGTTCCTTGAGAACATCGCGCCATAACTCGAGGAATTCCGCGCCTGTCAGGATAAGGCGCGCTACGCAGTCGCCTGCCATATAGGCAATCTCGCCCGCCTTCAAATGGACCGGGATGGGCGTGTAGTAGAGTCCGCAACGGTGCGCAGCCCAGGCGAACACGATCGCCTCGATGCGGTTCTCAAGCATATACGCGACATGATCACCAGGCCTAAGCCCAAGCCGGCGCAGCCAGTTGGCTGCGCGCGCCGACATCGCGTCCAATGCGCCATGAGATATCGACGCGCCGTCGGCCATCGCCAGGGCTGGCCGGTTTTCATTATTCACCGTTGGACAGATCCCCGTCACGGCGCAGCCTCTGACACATAGACGCACAGGCGCCAGAAGATAGGGCCGCGGGTCTTTGCGGTAGACACGAAACCTACTCCCGGGTAACTCACTGTACTGCAGGAGTGTGCGGCGTCGTCGGACACCGACGCAGAAGCTGACTCCTGCCTGAGCCGCGTCACCCTGGTGACGTGCGTTTCCTCCTCAAACTTCAGCGCGCGCCAATTGGCGCGCGCCTTTTTTTGTCCGCACGCCTGCCGGTCGGCGCCGTCGCCGCGGTCGGCTCTGGCAGGGCCGCAGGGCGAGGGCGCAGGCGAAATCCGGCCGCGCCAGATCATGAGGCTGCTCCATCAAAAAAACCGCCCCCGCCGGCCTCGAAGAGAATGCGCGCCTGCGCATAATCTGCCTTGCCGTTGGGTGCGCGCGGCGTCTCATCTGTGATGACGATGCGCCGGGGACTCTTGTAGGCCGCCAGACGCTGGCGAACGTGCTGCGACAGATCTGCCGGGCTTGCCGGAGCGCACAGTTCCACCAGGGCGCAGACCGCCTGACCAAAACGAGGATCGGGCATTGCAAAGACCAAAGCATCACGCACGCCGGGATGGGTTTTCAGAACCTCTTCCACCTCCTCCGGATAGACCTTCTCCCCCGCCGTGTTGATGCAGAGATTTCCCCTGCCAAGGAGGCGGATCCGTCCCTGCCGATCCACAAGCGCATGGTCGCCTCCGATGACATGGCGGACGCCATTGATTGTGACGAAGGTTCGCGCCGTGCGCTCGGGATCCTTGTAATAGCCGATTGGCAGTGGTCCGGCCTTGGCAAGCACCCCAATTTCACCCGAGCCAGGCGTGACTGGCGTCAGATCATCCGGATGAAGAACGATAGCGCCAGTCAAGGAGAACGTCGCGTCCTCTGCGCCCGTATCCCGGGTTGTGACTGAAGAGGCGAAAGTCGAGGACTCGCTCATCCCGAGGCCATCGATCAGGTGGGCGTTTGGCATGAATTCCAGCAGCCCCTGTTTGACCTCACGGCTCCACATCATGCCGCTTGAGACCACCACGCGCATGCGCGACAGATCCGGCTGCGGGTCAGCAGCGCGCAGGACCTCCAGCAGAGGCCGCGCGAAGGCGTCGCCAACAATAACAAGCCCGTCACAGGCAAGCTCTGCAAGCGTCTGGATGCAGGCCTGCGGATCAAATGACGTCCGCCCGGTCAGGACGATCGAGCCTCCCATCAGCAGAATGCCGATGGCTGAGAGCAATCCGGTGCCGTGCATGAGCGGTGGCGCGACGTAGGTGCGCAAGCGGCCCTCACGGCTTCGCACCTGAGGGACAAGGTCCGCCGGCGCTGCAGGCGTGGACCAACCAGGCCAGGCCAGGCCAGGCGCCAAGTTCTGCCAAATCGCCCCCTGCGGCCAAAGAACGCCCTTGGGCATTCCGGTGGTTCCTCCAGTGTATATCATCACCAGATCATCGGGCGCGCGCGCATGCGCCTCCAACGCGCCGCCAGCGGCGTAAATGGCCTGCAGATCAACAAAACCTGGTGCGCTGGCGCGTGCGCTCAGCCGTGTCCGGACCCTTCTGCCCCGGTCCGCCTGGTCGAGAACGCCGGCGAATTCCGCATCGACCACAGCGGCGTTGCAGTCGGCGTTGTCGAGAAGGTAGGCGACCTCGTTTGCGGCGTAGCGGTAATTCACATTGAAAGGGGTAAGGCGCGCCTTGAGACAGGCCAGAAAGGAGATCAGGTAGTCGGGTCCGTTGCGCATGTAGAGCGCGACATTGGACCCCGTCGCAAGGCCTGCGCCCACGAGGAACCTGGCGAGCGCATCCGCGCGCACATTGAAGGCGCTCCAGGTGAGAACGTCGCCATCACACAATATCGCCGGTGCGTCCGGTTCGATTGCGCCGGCGACCGCCTCGAAGGCGTCGGCGAGATTGGCCGGAGGCGGAAGGGGTGCGGCTGACATGGTGAACGGGTCCTCTCGGGTTTGTCTTGTGGACGTGACGCCCGCTGCGCGCCGGAAGGTCCAGGGTGACGCCTCGACCTCGCAAGGGCTGAGCGATGCGTCAGGTCATGCCGTATGCCGCGCGCAAACGCGCGCCTTCGAAGTCGAAAACCACCTCAGGCTTGTCTTTGAGAACCAGACAGGCGCGCAGTGACGGGTCATAGGATGGCCAGACGGGAAAGTCCGCGCCATTGGGGTCGCCGCACTCGACAAACCGTGCGAAGGCGCGCGACCAAAGCCTGGCGAGGGCGCGTGTGCGCGGCTCATTTCGATAGTAAACCCGCATCTCGCCGTCACGCGCGGGATCGAGAGAGTTGAAGACAAATGGAACATCCGCGCCATGGGTGGGGCCATAGGGATGCTCCGTCGGCGGGGCGAATGTATAGAGCCAGGCGGGCGCCTCGACGCGGGCGAGAGCGTCTGCAGTGCGCACCGCATGGGCGCGAAAACTGTCATACCAGACCCGGTTGAGGCGGGCCTCCGGAGCAAGTCCTTGCGTGAGTTCGTTGAGCAGCGCCAGATAGGCTGAGACGTCGCCGGCTGCGATGCGATCGAGCATTCCGCTTTCCAGCGCCTGGAACGCCGCCTCGCTGCGACCGGCTGCGCCGATCAGACCTGCGGTAAGCATTTCGCCCTCGGTGAGGGTCGTGCCGACCAATAGCGGCGTGACATTGACGCCGGCGCGCACGCCGTCCTGCATGCCGGCAACGATCACATCACCGTCGACGCAGGCGCCGCCCGCCAGCCGCATGCGGGCCTGAAACTCGTAGAGCTCGCCGCCGGTCATCGCAGAGAGTTGGGCGAACAGGGCCTCGGGCGAGACGCCAAGCGCCGCGCTGCACGCACCGATGACATCCGGAGGCGCCGGGGCGATCTCAAGCGGGCTCATGGCGACGCCGCGCCTGTACAATCCCCGTGCGGCCGGCGCCGACATCAGCGCAATCACCGAGCCGCCGCCAGCACTGCAGCCGCAGATGGTGATGTTGTCAGGATCCCCGCCGAAGTCTGCGATGTTTGCCTTGACCCACCGCAGGGCCGCAATCTGGTCCTGAAAGCCCAGATTGGCGCTGCCGCGGTATTCGCAGCCGAACCGGCTGAGGTCGAGAAAACCGAAAATGCCGAGACGATAATTGACCGCCACCACGACCAAACCGGTGCGCGCCGCATAGGGCGCCGGATCGAAATCATTGGCCGAGCCCAGCGTATACCCGCCCCCGTGAATATACACCATCACCGGGCGCGGCTGACCGCCAAGCGCCGGCGTGTGGACGTTCAGATACAGCATGTCCTCACCCATCGCGCCGGGAATGCCGCCTGGCGGTGCGAGATCGGCGGGGAAAGGCGCCTGGTGGGAGCGGGTGGGATGCGCCGTCGCGCGATACGTCCCCGACCACGCATCCGGCGGCTCTGGCGCACGCCAGCGCAGCCGCCCGACAGGAGGCGCGGCATACGCGATGGCGAGGAAGGAAACAACGCCGGGCCGCTCCACGCCCTCAATAGCGCCGCGTGTCGTCGAGATGGTGACCATCACGCTCAGGGTCGCCGGTCCGTCGGACGGCGGCCATGGGGCGAGGCGACATGGGCGCAAGCAAATCGCGACGGCGCGCCCGCACTGTCTGGCTATGGGCGCCCGCGCTGCATCGGGCGCGCTGTCAGGAGGCTGTCTCTGCAGCGGCCGCCGCCGCTGGCCCGGCGGCTGACGCCAGACGCTCGGCCCGCAATTGCGAGCGGCGCACCTTGCCGGCGTCGTCGCGCAATTCATCGGGCGTGAACTCATAGCTTGACGGCGCCTTGTAGGCGGCAAGCCGGGCGGCGACGAAGGCGCGAAGATGCGCTTCGTCGCACGTCGCGCCGTCCGCCGCCGGCCCGCGCAGACGCACGATGGCATGGACCCGGGCGCCAAGATCCGCATCGGGCAGCCCGATCACAACTGCAACGTCGACCTCGGGGTGCTCCATCAGCACCGCCTCGACTTCGGCCGGATAGATGTTGGCCCCGCCGCGCAGGATGAGATCGGTGCGCCGGTCAGCGATGTAGAGATAGCCGTCCTGGTCCATCCATCCAAAGTCGCCAAGCGATTCAAAGCCGTCCGGTCCGCGACGCGCCTCGGCGCCGAGATAGTGATAGGTCGACGTGTTCGCCGCCTCGGGGCGGATGAAAATCTCTCCAACCGCGCCCGGCGGCAGCTCGTGTCCGCCTTCATCCAGAATCTTCATCTGTGAACGCACCGGGCGTCCGACAGAGCCGCGGTGCGAAAGCCATTCAACGCCTGAAATCATCGTCTGGCCCTGCGCTTCAGTGCCCGCGTAGAGCTCCCAGATCCGCTCTGGCCCGAGCCATCCGATCCAGGCCTCCTTGAGCCAGTCCGGCATCGGCGCAGCCATGTGCCACACATGGCGCAGGCACGACAGGTCGAAGCTGTCGCGCACCTGCGGATCAAGCCGCCAGATGCGCGCCATCATCGTAGGCACGAGGCAAATCCAGCTTGCCCGGTATTGCGCGATCAGACGAAGGGTCTCCTGCGCGTCGAACCTCGTCATCCCGACAACCGTGCTGCCGCGAAACAGGGCGCGGTGCGTCACCGAGAATGGCGCATTGTGATAGAGGGGGCCGGGATTGACGATGACGCCCCGTCGCGGCTGAAATAGCGACTCATACTCCGGGTCCATTTCCGCCGGCATCGCATCGACAATGATCTTGGGCCGGCCGGTGGAGCCGCCCGACGACATCGCCTTCCAGTGGCGCGCAACGGCGCTGGCGCCGGTAAGGGCGTCGGCAGGCGGATCGGCAGGCGGATCGGCAGGCGGATCGGCAGGCGCATCGCCCGTCGCCCCGCCAGCCTGGGCCGGCGCGCATGCGTCAACCGCAACGATGTTGCGCGCGAGGCCATGATCGGCGCCCACAAGCAGGCGCGGGCGGGCGGTGTCGAGAATGGCGGCGAGTTCCGGGGCCGGCAGACGGGGCGACACAACGTGGGGCGTTGCGCCCAGACGCCAGATCGCAAAGGTGTTTTCATAGAACTCGAAACAGTTGGGCAGCGACAGTGTCACCAGATCATCGCGGCGCACCCCGCACTCCCGCAGAAACGCGGCGCGCCGTCGGGCGCGTCGGTCGAGCTCGCGCCAGGTGACCACGTCCTCGCCGAACACAAGCGCCGCCCGGTCCGCAGGAAACGACTGCGCATAATAGGATGGGATATCGCCCATCGGTATCGCTGTCATGGCGCTCCCTTGTGAGTGACGTTTCCAGTCCCGCCGGGCCTGCGTCTCGCGCCGTCAGCGCGAGGCTGGCGCGTCCGGATTTGCCCCGCCGGTGCGATAATCGCCGAACTCGCCGTCACGCTTGGTCAAAGCCCCTGTGACGCTCTTGCGGAGTTCGGCGAAATGCGCCTGCGCCGAGGCCGTGGTGGTGGCGAGGGCCTGCATGTCGGTTCCGGCGCGGATGCCGGCGCGGATGCCCATGATGTCCATTTGCCGGTGCACGGAGCGTTTGTTGATCTGTTGGAGATCGGTTGGAATCTTTGCCACGCGCTCGGCGACCGCCAGCACATGCGCCTCAAGCGCATCGGCTGGGGCTGCCTGGTTGGCGAAGCCGAAGGCGGCTGCTTCGACGCCGGAGATGGAGTCGCCGGTGAGCATCAGCTCCATTGCGCGCCGAAAGCCTACATACCAGGGAAAAAACTGATTGTCCGGCGGGCTGATGGCGCGCACCGGGGGGTAGCCTATGCGGGCGTCCTCGGCCACATAGACAAGGTCACAGGCGGCTGCGAGTTCCGTCCCGCCAGCCAGGCAATAGCCATGCACCTGCGCGATCACCGGCTTGGCGAGATCCCAGATGCGAAAGCAGCCGTCGGTGACATGGCGCGGCCAGTTCCCTGCGCCGCCGGCGGTATGATAGGGCTGATCATCAAACAGCCCCCCGCCGAGATCATAGCCTGCGCAGAAGCTCGAGCCTGCCGCACGGATCACCATAACGCGGACCGCCGGATCCTTGTCGCCTGCTTCGAGAGCGGCGAACAGCGCGCCGCGCAGCGCATTGCTGAGGGCGTTGCGCTTGTGTGGGCGGTTGAGCGTCAGCCGGCGCACCATGGGTCGTGGTTCATCGATCAGAACCAGGTTGTCCGTGTCAGCATCCTGCGCCATCCGTCGTCCTCCCGCCAACCGCTGCGCCGGGTGCGCACCGGCCGGTTGGGGGACTCTGCCACCCCGCCCCGGGGCGGTGTCAACGCGCGCGGCGTCTGCGACCGATTTTGCTAGCGGCCCTGTCCGGAGCTGCACCCTTGCGCCGTCCCCAGCTTCCTCAGCGATCCGGCCGCCTTTGCGGCAGGGCCGCATTGACCTCGGCCTGCCGCGCGGTCAGTTTCGGCGCGGTATCTCCCATGAGCGCGCAGCGCGGATTGTTCATCACCCTGGAAGGCGGCGAAGGCGCCGGAAAGTCGACCCTCTCAAAGGGGCTGGCGGCGCGCCTGCGCGCCCTGGGGCGCGAGGTCGTGGAACCGCGCGAGCCCGGCGCCACCCCGGAGGGCGAGGCGATCCGCAGCCTGCTTCTGGGACCGCACGCGCCAGCCTGGACCCCCCTCACCGAAACCTTGATGATGTACGCGGCGCGCGCCTCAAACCTCGCCCTGGTCACCAGACCCGCCCTGGCGCGGGGCGCGATCGTCCTTTGCGACCGGTTTTCCGACTCAACACGTGCGTATCAGGGCTATCTTCACGGCGTGCCCCTTGCCGACATCGAGGCGCTTGACCGGGTCGTCGTGGGCGACACACGGCCTGATCTGACCGTCATTGTCGATCTTGACCCGCGCGAGGGTCTCAAACGCACGGCAGCCCGGCGCGGCGAGACCACCCGCTATGATCGCGCCGGCCTTGGCGTGCATGACGCAATCCGCGCAGCCTTTCTGGACATAGCCTGCAGGGATCCGGGCCGCTGCGTCGTGCTGGACGGCATGCTGACGCCGCAAGGGCTCGTGGAGGCGGCCTATGACGCGCTGGCGCGCCGATTTGCACTCGGCGCTCCGGCATGAGCGAGCACGAAACAGACCGGGCGCCTGGCGGCGCCCATCCGCGCGAAACCTACGAGCTGATCGGCCATGAATCGGCGGAACGCGCCGTCGTCTCCGCAATGGCGCAGGGACGTCTGCACCATGCCTGGCTGATCACCGGCCCCAAGGGCGTCGGCAAAGCCACCTTCGCCTATCGCATGGCGCGCGTGCTTCTGGGCGGGCAACGGCTGTCCCCGCACTCCCTTGCCGTCCCGCCGGACGATCCCGTCGCACGGCGCATCGCCGCGCTGGGTCATGCGGATCTGCGGATACTGCGCCGGCCCTGGGATGACCGGACGGGCAAGGCCAAGGCCGATATTCCGGTCGACGAAGCCCGCCGCCTGGGGGAGTTCTTCGCCCTCACGGCCGGGGAAGGGGGCGCGCGGGTGGCGATCGTGGACACCAGCGACGATCTCAACCGAAACGCAGCCAATGCGCTCCTGAAGACCCTGGAAGAGCCGCCGCCGCGCGCGGTCATGATCCTGCTCGCGCATGCGCCAGGCGCTCTCCTGCCCACCATTCGATCGCGCTGCAGCATGCTGCGGCTGACCCCCCTCGAGCCCGACGCCGCCGTCCAGGCGATCCGCGCCCGCACGGGTCTTGACGCAGCCGACGCCCGTCTGCTGGCCGACCTGTCCGCCGGCGCCATCGGGCAGGCCCTGTCGCTCGCGGCCTGCGGCGGCGCCGGGCTCTACCGTGAGCTTGTCTCAAGCCTCGCCGTCGACAGGCCGGGCCTGCCAACGGTGCGGCGGATCGCATCGGAGGCCGGCAAGCGAGGGGAGGAGACCCGCTTTGACCTTACCTTCCATTTCCTGCGGGATTGGCTCGCGCGCGCAATGAAGGCCTCCGCCGGACTTGATCTCACGCCCAGGGTGGAGGAGGAAGCCAAAGGGCTCGCCAGGGCGGCTGCGGCCGCGCCAAAGGCGTGGGCGCAGGCCTTCGACGAAGTCTCAGCAATCGAGCGGGAAACGGATGTGCTCACCATGGATCGCACCGCAGCCGTCTACGCCGCGTTTGAGGCGATCGGCCGGGCGAACCGGAGCGCACGCCCATGATCATTGACAGTCACGTCAATCTGCATGGTCCTCAGTTTCAGGATGATCTCGACGCCGTTCTCGCACGCGCCGAGGCCGCTGGCGTCACAGGCCTGCTTGCCATCTGTGACCGGCTCGACCATTTTGAAGCCGTGCGCGCCATCGCTGCGCGCCAGGCATCGATCTGGGCGAGCGTCGGAGTGCATCCGCATCACGCGAAGGATTATGCTGACCTGGCGGCCCAGACACTGATTGATCTCGCTGCGGATCCAAAGGTGATCGGCATTGGCGAAACCGGGCTTGACCAGCACTATGGATACTCCGACCTCGAAAGCCAGATCGCCGTGTTTCGGGCCCATATCGCTGCAGCGCGCGCCACTGGCCTGCCAATCATCATTCACACGCGCGGCGCCGACGACCTGACGGGCGACATTCTGGAGGAGGAGCACAGCCGCGGCGCCTTCTCAATGCTCCTGCACTGCTACACCGGCGGCGCCGCTCTCGCCCGGCGCGCCGCCGCCCTGGGGGCCTATTTTTCCGTGTCCGGGATACTGACCTTCAAAGCCGCGCAGGATGTGCGCGCTGTGGCGCGCGAGATGCCGCCGGAGCGCGTTATTGTCGAGACGGATTGTCCCTATCTTGCGCCGGTTCCCCATCGCGGCCGGCGCAATGAACCAGCCTTCGTCGTCCATGTGCTTGACGCCTTCGCGGCGTTGAGCGGCATAGACCGGGCGACCGCCGCGAAACGCACGACCGAAGCCTTCTTTCGTCTCTTCACGCGCGCTTCTGCGCCTGCGGGGCTGCATTGATGGACCGACTGCGGCTGACGATACTGGGCTGCGGCTCTTCAGGCGGCGTGCCACGGGTCGGCGACGGGTGGGGCGCATGCGATCCCGACGAGCCAAAGAACCGGCGTACGCGCTGCTCGCTCCTGGTGGAGCGCTTCCGTCAGGGGGCGCGCCGTCCCACCCGGCTGATTGTCGATACGGCGCCGGATATGCGCTTCCAACTCCTCGCCGCCGGGGTCGACCGCATCGATGGCGTCTTGTTCAGCCATGACCATGCCGACCAGACTCATGGCATCGACGATCTGCGCACGATCGCCTACGCCATGCGCCAGCGCATTCCGACATGGCTGGACGAGGCGACCGCCAGCACCTTGATGGTGCGGTTCGCATATTGTTTTCATGGCGCGGACGGCTACCCGGGGATCCTCCAAGCACGCCCCATGCCGCCGCCAGGCCGCGCTTTGACAGTGGAGGGGCCCGGCGGCCCCATCGCAGCGATCCCACTGACCCAGGACCATGGGGTTGGTCCATCCCTGGGGTTCCGGTTCGGACCGGCTGCCTACAACAACGATGTCGTGGATCTGCCGGAGGCGAGCTTTGCGCTGCTTGGCGGGCTGAAGCTGTGGATCGTTGATGCGCTGCGTTACACCCCGCATCCGACCCACGCGCATGTGGAAAAGAGCCTTGGATGGATTGCGCGCCTGGCCCCGGAACGCGCGGTGCTGACCAATCTCCACATTGATCTTGATTACAATCGTCTGGCTGCAGAGACGCCTGCCCATGTCGAGCCGGCGTTTGACGGCTGGTCGTGGGAAACCTCCATCACCGAGGACTTTGTCGCTGCAGGGCCGCCCGCCGCAGTCTGACCAGGGTGGAGCGCCTGGTCACAATTCCGGCCGCAGAACGGGCGAACGCCCAGGCGCCGATCACAGAGGCAGCGCACCAGCAGGCTGAGATGGCAAACGCCATGAACGACGCCCAAGAACGACCACATGCGCCTGGTGCGCCGGCGTCCTCGCACGGATGCCTGGCGCACGGCCCAGTCTCGCGCCCCGTGGCCGGCGCACATGCAGCCGCAGGCCTGGTTCAGCCCCCGCCCCCGCATCCCTGAATTTATTTCCCATAATACATATTATGCGCACAATGGCGGGCGACCAGCTGCCTCCAGTCGCCTCACACGAATCCCCCGCCGAGCTCCGGGCGGGCCGCATCACGGAGCATCCCAAGCGTTGAGCGGCCCAATGCAGCCTCGCCAGCGGGCCAGTCCCGGCAGCCACTCCGGCAGCCACTCCGGCAGCCACTCCGGCAGCCAGTCCGGCAGCCAGTCCGGCAGACTCCTGGCGCGCATCAGCTCCCACGTTCGCGCCGTCGCCCAGACCGCCCCACGCATGACGCCGCCCCGGAACATGCATGCGAAGCCCGCCCAGGTCAGCTGTGGTAAGGCAGGCGTGCAACAGCGGGGAATCGCGCATGGACCAGACACGCATGACCTATAGCGACGCCGCCGGCGCGATCGCCGACCTGCTCGAGATCATGGCGCGGCTGCGCACGCCCCTCACCGGCTGCCCGTGGGACCTCGAGCAGACGTTCAGGACCATCGCACCCTACACGATCGAAGAAGCCTATGAAGTCGCCGACGCCATCGACCGGGAGGATCTCCCCTCTCTTGAGGACGAACTCGGCGACCTGCTCTTCCAGGTTGTTTTCCACGCCCGCATGGCAGAGGAAGCCGGCGCATTCGACTTCGCCTGCGTCGCGCGCGCCGTCACCGCCAAGATGCTCCGGCGGCATCCGCACGTGTTCGGCGACCGGGCCGAGGCGCGCACCGCCGAACAGCAGACCAAGGCGTGGGAAGCGATCAAGGCCCAAGAGCATGCGCGAACACCGTCCGACAGCGTGCTTGACGGCGTTCCGCGTGCAGCGCCTGCGCTGATGCGCGCCGCCAAGCTCACCAAACGCGCTGCACGGATCGGTTTTGACTGGCCCGACGCGGCCAGCGTATTTGCAAAGCTGGACGAGGAGCGCAGCGAACTGGAGCAGGCGATCGCCGCCGGCGATCACGACAATGTTGCAGAAGAGATCGGCGACGTCCTGTTCGTGCTCGCCAACCTGGCACGCAAGCTTGGAGTTGATCCCGAAGAGTGCCTGCGCGCGGCCAACGCCAAATTCGAACGTCGCTTCCGGCATGTTGAAACGCGTGCAGCCGAAACGCCGGCGCCCCTGCCGCTCGCCACGCTGGATGCATACTGGGATGAAGCCAAGGCGCTCGAGAAACGCCCGCCCGACTGAGCGCCCGGACATGCGACCGTCCCGGGAACGCCCCAGCCCCAGGCAGATGTCACCGGCGGCGGATGTCACCGGGCGCACCGCCAGCCCTGGCGCATCACGCGCGCTCTGTCGGGGCCTCTGGGTAAAGCGCTGCAAACTTGCCGAGCGCGGCAGGGCTCATGCGCACGGTGAAGCGCTCCGCACCCGCATCGTCCGCCGGTTCGCGTGACAGCACATGACCATGAGCATACAGCCAGGCGCGCGCCGCCCCCGCCGCCGCCGGCGCCGTGATGGCGACGACATCAAGGCCGCGCGCCAGCGCGGCGTCGATCAGCCCGAGAAGTTCGTCCATGCCCTCCCCGGTCAGCGCCGAGAGCAGCGCCGCCTGCGGCCCCTGTGGATCGCGGGCGGCGGCGGCGGCGCGCAGGCCCGCATGGCGACGCTCGTCCGGCGACAGCTGGTCTATCTTGTTCCAGGCCTCGATAAGGACAGCCGCGCCTTTGCGATCCTCCGGGATCAGGGCGTCCAGCACCGTCAGAACCTCAGCCCGCTGAGCCTCACTTTCGGCGTGGGCGATGTCGCGCACATGCACCAGGATATCCGCCTGCGCCACCTCTTCCAGCGTTGCGCGAAACGCCGCGATCAACTCCGTTGGCAGGTCCGTGATGAAGCCGACCGTGTCGGACAGAATGACATGAGCGCCAGACGGCAGACGCACTGCGCGCATGGTCGGATCGAGCGTGGCGAAGGGCATGTCTTTGGCGAGAACCTGGGCGCGCGACAGACGATTGAACAGGCTCGACTTTCCCGCATTGGTGTAGCCGACCAGCGCAATCACCGGATAGGGCGCGCGCTGGCGCGCCTGACGGTGCAGGCTGCGCGTGCGGCGCACCTCCTCCAACTCGGTACGGATCCGGGTAATGCGCTCCGCGATCAGCCGGCGATCAAGCTCGATCTGCGTTTCCCCAGGCCCGCCGGTCTTGCCAAGGCCACCGCGCTGGCGCTCAAGGTGGGTCCAGGTGCGCACCAGGCGCGAGCGTTCATAGGACAGCCGCGCCGCCTCGACCTGAAGGCGTCCCTCCCGCGTGCGGGCGCGCCGGGCAAAGATCTCAAGGATCACGCCGGTGCGGTCAACCACCTTGACCTGCCAGAGACGTTCAAGATTGCGCTGCTGCACCGGGGTGAGCGGCGCATCAATGAACACCACGTCGATCGCATCCGTTTTAATCCGTGCGCCGATCTCGTTGGCCTTGCCTTCGCCGAAATAAAGCCCCGGCTTGCGCTCGCGCAGCGGCTCCACCCGCGCTTCCACCACCAGGAGGTCCAACGCCTCTGCAAGACCCGACGCCTCACTCAGCCGCAGGCTGCGGTCGCGCGACGCCTCTTCGCCGGGCCCCCGCGCCACAAGGGGATGCAGCACCAGCGTCCGCTGGCGCGGGACAGCCGTTTCAAACGGTTCTGTCAGCTGTCCTGCTCCTCTGACGGCTCAAACAGGGTAACCGGGCCGCCAGGCATGATGGTCGAGATGGCGTGCTTGTAGACCAGCTGGCTTTGACCGTCCCGCCGCAGCAGGAGGCAGAAGTTATCGAACCAGGTGACAACGCCCTGCAGCTTCACTCCGTTGACGAGGAAGATGGTCAAGGGCGCGCGCTGTTTGCGCACCGCGTTCAGGAAAGTGTCCTGCAGGTTCTGTTTCTTTTCGGTCTTGTCGCTCGACATGGTCGCCACCTTCTATGCCGCGTCACACACACGACCGCGGATCAGGGGTGTTGTCTACCGCCGGCGCCGGAGCGGATCAACCCGTCACCCGGCGCGACCCAGGCGCGCACTCCGCCTCAGGCCTGGCTCGCCAGATATCCCTCCCGCAGGGCCTGCGCGACCGGCCCTGGAGCCCCAGATCCGATCACGCGCCCATCGATGGCGACGACAGGCTGGACGAATGCCGATGCGGCGGTGTTGAAGGCCTCGCGCGCCGCGTAGGCCTCCGCCAGGGTGAAGGGCGCCTGCGAGACCGGAAGGCCAAGCCGCTCGACGCTCGCCATAACGCCGCTGCGTGTAATTCCGCCCAGGATATTGGCCGTCAGGCTTCGTGTACGCACAACGCCCGCCGCATCCACGATCCAGGCATTGGACGAGGCGCCCTCCGTCACGAATCCGTCTTGGTCGACAAACCAGGCCTCACGGGCGCCATTGGCGCGGGCGAACTGCTTGGCGAGCACATTGGCGAGCAGCGCGGTGCTCTTGATGTCGCAGCGCGCCCAGCGGTTCTCTGGCGTGCTCACCACCGAGATGCCGGTTGCGGCCGTCGCCTCGATCGCCTTCCAGTCAAGCGCGCGCGCCATAATCACCACCGTCGCGGGAACCGGCTGTTGGGGGAACGCGTGATCGCGTCGCGCAACACCGCGGGTGACCTGCAGATAGACGATGCCGGTGCGCACCCGATTGCGCCGCAGCGTCTCGCGCAGAGCAACGCGGAGCGCAGCCCGCGACAGCGGCATGGCGATGCGCAGTTCGCGCAGGGACCGCTCCAGACGCTCATAATGGCCCAGCTCGTCGAGAAGGCGCGCCTCGTGCACCGCCCAGACCTCATAGACGCCGTCGGCGAACTGGAAGCCACGATCCTCCACATCGATGGAAGGACCGCGCTGCGGGCGGAAAACACCATTCACATAGGCCAGTCGAGACATGCCCTTCGTCCGTCCCTGATAGCAAGGCTCGAGCGCCCTGGCGCCCATTGGCGCACCGAAGCCGGTGCGCCTGCACCCAGACCGGGGGCGCAGGCGCTAGTTTTCGTCCCGGCCATTGGTCTCCACGCCAAGCGATTTCAGCTTGCGATGCAGCGCCGAACGCTCCATGCCGATGAAAGCTGCCGTGCGGGAGATGTTTCCTCCAAAGCGGGTGATCTGGACCGCCAGATACTCCCGCTCAAACTGTTCACGCGCATCGCGCAGGGACAGACCGATGATCTGCTGCAGACCACCCTGCGCCGGGATGTTGCCCACGCCGGCAATGTCGGAGGGCATCTGCTCCACACTGATCGGATGGGCCGCGTCGCCGCCAGCAAGGATGAGAATACGCTCCACGACGTTGCGCAGCTGGCGGACATTGCCGGGCCATTCGGCGACCTGCAGCGCGGCGATGGCGTCCGGGCCAAAACTGCGCGCCGGAAGTCCGGACCCCTCCGAGATGCGGCGTACGAAATAGCCGACAAGCTCGGGAATGTCCTCGCGCCGCTCGGCAAGAGCCGGCGCGCGCAGCGGCACCACGTTGAGGCGATGGAACAGATCCTCGCGAAAACGCCCCTGCCCGATCTCCTCACGCAGGTCGCGTGAGGTCGAGGAGAGCATCCGCACGTTGACTTCGACATCCGCCACGCCGCCGAGCCGGCGGAACCGCTGGTCGACCAGCACGCGCAGGATCTTGTTCTGCGAGGCGCGCGGCATGTCGGCGACCTCGTCGATGAACAGGGTGCCGCTGTGGGCGTGCTCCAACAGGCCGATCTTGGTCGGACGGCCCTCAGGCCCTTCCTCTCCGAACAGTTCCCGCTCGAAGCGTTCGGGATCAAGGCTCGCGGCCGACACCACCACAAACGGCCCGTCGCGGCGGGGCGAACGCTCGTGCAGCAGCCGCGCGATCAGCTCCTTTCCAGAGCCCGGCGGACCGGAGATCAACACACGGCTGTTGGTCGGTGCGGTGCGATCAATCGCCGTACGTAACTGGGCGATGGCCTGGGAGGAGCCGACAAACTCGGAGGAAATGCGCGCCGATTGAGCCCGCAGGGCGTCGTTCTCGCGACGCAGCCGCGCCGTCTCAAGGGCGCGCGCAATGACCAGAAGAAGACGGTCTGCCTTGAAGGGCTTCTCAAGAAAATCGTACGCCCCCTTGCGGATCGCGGTCACGGCCGTCTCAATCGTTCCGTGGCCGGATATCACCACGACGGGAAGATCTTCATCGATTTGCTTGATGATCGACAGAACCTCAAGTCCGTCGATCCGGCTGCCATGCAGCCAGATGTCGAGAACGACGAGTGACGGCCGACGCTGGCGCAGCGCTTCAATCGCCGCGTCTCCATCGGCGGCGTCGCGCACATGGTAGCCCTCATCCTCCAGAATGCCCGCTATCAGGTCGCGGATGTCTGCCTCGTCGTCGACAATCAGGATGTCGCAGGTCATCGCGCGGTCTCCAGGCGTTGCAGGTTGGGGGGTAAGTCGGCGGCTGAGCCGGCGGGGAAAATCAGTCGCACCACTGCGCCGGGGCCCGGCGGCGGGGCGTCATCCAGGATCAGCGAACCGCCATGGTCTTCCATGACGCGCTTGACGATGGCGAGCCCGAGGCCGGCGCCCTTTTCGCGGGTTGTCATGTAGGGTTCGACAAGACGCGCGCGCCCCTTCGCCGGGAACCCAAGTCCGTTGTCCTGAACGCTGATGACGGCGCCATCGTTGGTCAGGTCAAGCTGCACCACGATACGGCCTGTCTTGGGCTCGCCATCACGCGCCCTGCGCATGGCGATCGACTCGCCGGCGTTCTTGATGATGTTGGTGAGCGCCTGGCTCGCCAGACGGTGATCGCACGCGATCACCACAGGCGTCTCCGGCTCGTTCCACACAATATCGCAGTCCGGATTGGCGAGGCGCTGTGCGAAGACGGTTGTTCGCACCATCTCAACGACGTCCGCGTCCTCAAAGCGCGCCTCCGGCATGCGTGCGAACGCGGAAAACTCGTCAACCATGCGTCCTATGTCATCCACCTGACGGATGATGGTGTCCGTGCAGCGCTCGAAGGTGTCGCGGTCGGATGTGATTTCCTGAAGATATTTCCGGCGCAGGCGCTCGGCCGACAGCTGGATCGGCGTCAGCGGGTTCTTGATCTCATGGGCGATCCGGCGGGCGACATCCTTCCATGCGGCCTGGCGCTGCGCCGCGACCAGGCGGGTGACGTCATCAAAGGTCAGGATGACGCCTGATCCGTCGGGAGCAGCCGCAGCGCGCACCTGCAGCGACAGGACGTCGCCGTCTCGGCTGATGTCGACCTGGGCAAGACGGGCATTGTCCGCCTCCTCCGGCCCGCGGCGGGCCAGTGCGGCGAGATCCGGCGTCAGCGTTTCCAGATGCATGCCGGTCATCTGCGCCGGGACGACGCCCAGAAGCGTAGCCGCTGAACCGTTCGCCACAGCGATGCGGCCGCGCGCGTCCACCCCGATGACGCCGGCTGACACGCCCGCAAGCACCGTCTCGATGAAGCGTCGGCGGGTTTCGGAATCCTCGCGCGCGTCGAGCAGGTCCTGACGCTGGGCGTCGAGCTGCTCGCTCATGCGGTTGAACGCGCGCGCCAGGGCTGCGATTTCGTCATCCTTGGGCCCAGGTTCGACCCGCGTGGTCAGGTCGCCGTGGGTCACCCGCTCGGCCGCCTCGGCAAGCCGCCCGATCGGCCGCGCGATCCGCGTCGCATAGGACAAGCCGAGCGACACCGAGCCCAGCAGGATCAACAACACGGTCTGCAGATAGGCGAAAAGAAACTGGAGCTGCAGCCGGTTGCGCCGATCCTTCGCTTCACGATACGCAAGCACCTGCCGTTCGGTGTCGCGCAACCGCTCCAGCACGCCCGGTTCAGCGAAGCGAACCACGTAGAGAAACGCGTTGGGATAGGCGTCAAGCCTGAACAGCGCCTGGATCAGGTCCTGCTCGTCAACAATTTTCATCGACATCACGCCCTCAGCGGCGTCGGCGAAGGCGGCTGGCGATGGGGCTGCGAAGCGCGGCGCATGCGGGCCCTCCGCCCTGGCCAGGAGGCGCCCGTCGCGTGAAAGAACATACGCCGCGGCAAATGATCGACCGGCCGCCTGGCGTCCCAGATAGGCCGCATAGCGGGTCGGATCGGCGGTCAGACCATCTGCCGCCTGGTTGAGGTCGCCGGCCATGGCGAACACGTCGCCGCGCATGTTGTTGGTGGCTTCGGTGACATAGGTGCGCGCCAGATCGACGCTGTTTTCAACCAGGGCGCTCTGCACACCGGAGAACCAGAAATCGACGCCCCGGCTGAGGGTCAGGCCAAGAAACACCGCCACCGCCGCCGCAGGGGCCACGGCGGCAAAGGAAAACAGCCAGGCAAAGCGCAGGTGCAGACGCTGTCCTGGCTGGACCGGCCCGCGCGGGCGCGCCACCCGGCTGACCCGGAACAGCACCAGCAGGGCCAGTAAGGCGATGATCGCGCCATTCGCCAGCAGCAGGTTCAGCATGACCGGACTGGCGGGAGGAATCGGCCCGACGCCGGAGACGGCGAAGAAAGTGACGAGTGTCAGAACCGCTGCAGAGAGCACAAAACCGGTCCAGAAGACCGGCGCGCGCATGGCCCATCGGGCGGCGCGCACACGCAGTCTTGACGTCGGCATGCGGTCGCTCATGCAAGACCTCGGGCGGACATGCGTCCCATAGTGTTGCAGTGTTGCCCCACTTATATGTGGCGCACAACCCACACCCTGCAGCTTTGGCGCCACATAAACTCCGAGGCGACAGCGCCGCAGATCAGCCGCCGCGTCCGCCCTTTACGCCGAGATCGCGGATTTTCTTGCGCAGGGTGTTCCGGTTGAGCCCCAGCATATCGGCTGCGCGGATCTGGTTGCCTTTGGTGGCGGTGAGACAGAGTTCGATCAGCGGCCGCTCGACGTCGGCAAGCAGGCGACTGTGCAACTGGCCGTCAACGAGCGAAACCGCGCCAGCCATCAGCTCCATCACATGACGGCGAACCGATTCGTCAAAGGTCGGCATGCGCGCGGCTGGCGCAGATCCGGCGCCTGGAGCGCCGCCCACAGCGCCTGGCCCGCCGGCCGGCGCCACGCCCACAGGCGGTCCCCCAGGACCGGCGCGCCCACCGGCCTCGCTGGCCAGTTCGCGCTCCAGGATCCGGCCAGTTATGACTTCCTCGCTGTAGAGCGCGCACACCCGCCGCACCAGGTTTTCAAGCTCGCGCACATTGCCGGGCCAGTCATAGCCGCGCAGCGCGTCGAAGGCGGACGCATCAAACGTCTTTTCAGGCAGTCCCTCATTGCGCGCGCGCACCAGAAACGCGCGGGTCAACTCGGGAATGTCTTCCTTGCGTTCGCGCAGCGGCGGCAAGCGCACCGGCACGACATTGAGGCGATAAAACAGATCCTCGCGAAACAGGCCCTGCTCGATCAGCGCCCGCAGGTTCTTGCTGGTCGCCGCAATCACGCGCATGTCCGCGCGTGCGTCGGCGCGCTGGGCGCCCGGCTGCAGGTCCTGCAGCAGCCGAACAAGACGGGTCTGGGCTTCAAACGGCAGATCGCCGACCTCGTCGAGGAACAGCGTCCCGCCCTGCGCCTGCGCGAGGCGGCCATGCTCGCCTCCGGCGCCGAACAGTTCGACTTCTATGCGCTCGCGCGGCATCGTGGCCATGTTCACCGCGATGAACGGCCCCGAGCGGCGGCGCCCGAACTGATGGAGCGCCCGCGCCACAAGTTCCTTTCCGACGCCGCTCTCGCCCTGAACCAGAACGGTCAGATCCGATGTCACCACCCGTGAGATCGTGCGGTAGACCTCCTGCATCGGGGCCGAGCGCCCGATCAGCGGCAGCCGCTCGTCCTTCTCCGCCTTGCGCTGGGCCTGCAATTCGCCCTTTGCCCTGCCGCCAGACAGCGCGCGGCGAACGATCGCTGCAAGATCTTCGAGATCGAATGGTTTTGGCAGATATTCATAGGCGCCAAGTTCGGCGGCGCGCACCGCCGTGGTCAGGGTGTTCTGGGCGCTCATCACCACGATCGGCAGCTTTGGGCGCGCCTCGCGCATCCGCGGAAGCAGATCGAAGATGTCCTCGTCGGGCATCATCACATCGGTGATCACGAGATCGCCCTCGCCCTCCTTCACCCAGCGCCACAGCGTCGATGCGTTGTTTGTGGCGCGGGTCTGAAATCCCTCCCGCGTCAGGGCCTGACTGAGTACGAGCCGGATGGAGGCATCGTCATCGGCGATGAGAATGCGCGCATTGGCGGTCATCGGTGGCCTCCTGGCTGCTTCACGGGCAACAAGACACGAAACACGGTGCGGCCCGGCTCGCTGTCGCATTCGACAATGCCGCCATGCTCGCCGACCATTTTGGCGACCAGCGCCAGACCGAGCCCGGCGCCAGCGGGTTTGGCGCTGACGAAGGGCTGAAACAGGTTCGCCCGGATCGACTCAGGCACGCCAGGGCCGTTGTCGCGCACGGTCACCTCAAGGGCGAGAACATTGGCGCCGCCGGCGCCCCCGCGCATCTTGACGCCAGGACGGAACGCCGTGCCAAGAACGATTTCAGCCGCCCCGTCCGGCCGGCTCAATGCGGCCTCGGCGGCATTCTTCACAAGGTTCAGGAATATCTGAACCAGCCTGTCCTCGTCGCCAAGCACAAGAGGAAGCGAGGGATCATAGACCTGGCGGACGGCGACCCCGGCGCCGAATCCCGCGACCGCAAGGGTGCGCACCCGCTCCAGAACCTCATGAATATTCACCTCAGACCGGTTGGGCAGTGATGGTGCGCCGAGGCGTTCGATGTCCTCCACAAGGCGACGGATGCGATCAACTTCATCACGGATCACCTCCGCAAGCGGACGTTCTTCCTGCGTCAGTCCGTGCGCAAGCAATTGCGCTGCGCCCCGGATGCCGGCCAGCGGGTTCTTGATTTCATGCGCGAGCATCCTGGCCAGCGTCGAGACGCTGTGGGCTGCGCGCTCGGCCGCGAGCCGACCAGACAGGTCGCGCGCGCGCGAGCGCGGCTGAAGGGTGAGCGCCACAAAACCCGGCTCCAGGCCATGGGCGAGGCCGGCCGAAGCGTCAACGACCACAGGCGCAAGGATCGGCGGCCCCAGACCGATTTCATGATCGTGCACCACGGCCTCACTCTGGCGCGCCCGCGCGATCAGGGCCGACAGGCGTGGCGCTGTCGCAAACAGGGCATCGCTCGTGTATCGCCCCAGAATGTGCCGGCTCTGTCCCAGCAGGCCCTCAGCCTGCGCGTTCGCGATGCGCAGGCGGTTGTCGCCATCCACGCCCAGAATGGCCACCGGCGCGGCGTCAAAGATCGCTGCGTAGGCCTCAACCGCCGGCGCTGGCGCACGGCCCGTCACGCTGCGACCGCCAGATCATCGGCGCAGAACAGTGCACGTACAGCCGCGACAATTTCCGGCGCCGTCTCCAGCCGGCACAGATCGGCCCGCCGGACGCGCCGTGCGGCAGGCTCGAGCGCGAGCGGCGCCGCGTCGACGAAGGCTGCAAGATGCTTGCGCGCCATCCGCACGCCAAGGGCGACCCCATAGAATGCGAGGCTGTCCTCCAGATAGCGGATGATCTCATCGCACAGGTCAGCGCCCCGCGGCGCTGGCCGGGCAGACCCGCCAAAGACTGCCGCAGCAATCTCGCCCAGAACCCAGGGGCGTCCAAGCGCGCCGCGTCCCACCATGACGCCAGCCGCGCCCGAGGCGGCGAGCGCGCGCCGGGCGTCGTCGGGCGAGGCGATGTCGCCATTGACGATCACAGGCAATCTCGTGGCGCGCACGGTTTCGCCGACCGCTGTCCAGTCAGCGGCCCCCTGGTAGAACTGATTGCGGGTGCGCCCATGCACCGTGATCGCCGACACGCCGAGGTCTTCGGCGATGCGCGCCAGGTGCGGCGCATTGCGCGAGGCGTCATCCCAGCCCAACCGCATCTTCAAGGTCACCGGCGCATCAGCCGCCGCGGTGACCGCCTCGATCAGGGTTGCGGCGTGGGCGCAGTCACGCATCAACGCCGCACCGCTGAACCCGCCCGTGACCTGGCGCGCCGGACAGCCCATGTTGATGTCGATCACCTGCGCGCCAGCGTCGATGGCGATGCGTGCAGCCTCAGACATCCAGCGCGCCTCACGCCCGGCGAGCTGAACCACCCGGGGCCCGGCGCCGGGACCGTCGGGATCGAGCGCCGCGCGGCGAACCACGTCGCGGCGCTGGCGCACCAGATCCGCGCACGCCACCATTTCGCTCACGGTGACGGGTGCGCCGAGACGGGCGGCGAGCCGCCGGAACGGCAGGTCCGTCACGCCCGACATCGGAGCGAGAATCACCGCAGGTGCGTTCCAGACCGGGTGCGACATCGAGGGCGGCCCATCGCGCCCAAACTTTGGGCGCCCATTTCTCGGGCAAGGTAGTGGCATTGGTACAGGCTGACAACCGGGACGGCCAGGAAGCCCGGGAGGCAAGAGGCCGGTCGGCCAGGAAGCCTGGGTGGACGGCAAGCCTGGTCGGGCCGGTCAGGCGACCGGTCTCACAGGGCGGCGAACACGCGATGGTCTCGACCAGGCGACCGCGGACCGGCTAGGAAGGAGCATGCAACAGGCAGCCGCCATCCTCGCCGCCGCCGGGCGCGGCGTCCGCTTCGGCGCTGAAACGCCCAAGCAATATCTCCCGCTCGCCGGCGACCCGGTGATCCGTCACAGCGCGCGGGTCCTGCGCGCGCATCCTGCGATCGGGACGATCATCGCCGCCGTGGCCGAGGAGGACCGCACCCGCGCAGAGGCCGCCCTGGCCGGCCTGGACGTGCGGCTGGTCACCGGCGACGCCACACGCACCGGGTCCGTGCGCGCCGCCCTCGCCGCCCTGCGCTGCGATCCGCCCGGGGCTGTTCTGATCCATGACGCCGCGCGCCCAAGCCTCTCGGCCGCCGTGATCGACCGGGTGCTCGCCGGCCTGCACGGCGCTGACGGCAGCGCGCCAGCGCTGCCTCTGGCCGACGCCCTTAAACGGGTCGATGCGCAGGGCTGTGTGATCGACGATGTCGCGCGCGATGGTCTCATGCGCGTGCAGACGCCGCAGGGTTTTGATTTCGCCCGGCTCCTCGCCGCCTACGACGCCCTGCCTGCCGACGCCAACCTGCCGGACGACATTGCGGTCGCCCAACGCGCCGGCCTGGTGATCCGGCTGACGGGCGGCGACCCTGACCTGGAGAAGCTGACGTTTCCCCACGATCTGCCGCGCGCCGAGCTGCGCCTCGCCGCCGGCGGCGCGACCCATGTCGGCTTCGGGGTGGACGCACACAGGTTCGGGCCGGGCGCCTTTGTAACGTTGTGCGGCGTTGAGGTCGCCCATGACCACGCTTTGGTGGGTCATTCTGATGCAGACGCCCCCTGGCATGCACTGACCGACGCCCTGCTCGGCGCCCTCGGCGAAGGCGACATCGGCGACCATTTCCCGCCTACAGACATGCGATGGAAAGGCGCGCCAAGCCGGACGTTCCTCGCCTTCGCCGGCGCGCGCGTGCGTGCGCGCGGCGGCCGGATCATCAACGTGGACATCACCATCCTGGCTGAGACGCCGCGGATCAAGCCGCATCGCCGTGCAATGCAGCAAAGCACAGCCGAAGTTCTTGGCCTTGACCCCGGTCGCGTCGGCGTCAAGGCGACGACCACCGAAAAGATGGGCTTTACCGGTCGCGGCGAGGGCCTCGCCGCCCAGGCGTCAGCTGCCGTGTTCCTGCCGCTATGACGGGTGGTGCGCCGGCGGTGCGAAGCTGCGTTTCTCCAGCAGCGCACCGATGACATTCGTGTAATCGTCCGTCCACGCTCGTCCGGGCGGCGCATCCACCCTGCGCCAGCGCGGATCCGCATCGAGCGGGGCGAGTGCAGCCTGGCTGCGCGCGAGCACCATCACATCAGAGGAGGTCGCGCGCACCGTCGTGGCGTCGTCCGGAGACCAGGCCTGGCGGCGCATCGCGAGCCCCTCCGCCGCGCCGACGCGCTGCAGCGCGGAGGCGAGATCGAGATGCTTGTTTGATATGTGGAACACCAGCACCCCAGTGTCGGACAGCTTGGACATGAAGAGACGAACCGCCTCGCGTGTCATCAGATGGGTTGGCACGACGTCGGAGGAAAATGCGTCAAGAAGCATGAAGTCAAAGGCGCGGTCTGGTTCGCGGGCGAGCGACAGACGCGCATCGCCGAGAATGATCTGCGCCTGCGGCGCGCAGTCGCGCAGGAAAGTAAAATACCCCGGGTCCTTCGCGATTTTCACCACCAGCGGATCGATTTCATAAAAGCGCCAGGTCTGGCCCGGCCGACCATAACAGGCCACCGAACCGACCCCGAGGCCGACCGCAGCCACGGCCCGCGCGCCGCCAGCGGCCGCAAACCGGCTAAAGGCCTGACCGATTGGCGTTTCCGGCGCGTAATAGGTCAGTGGCCGCAGTCGATCCGGCCCGGCGATGGTCTGCGCCCCGTGCAGCGTCGTGCCATGGAGAAACAGACGCTGGGGATAGCCATCCTGCTGGGTCACCCGTACGACGCCGAAAAAGCCCCGCTCCTGGTGCTCAACCCGGACCGGTTTCGCCATGTAGGCGGCGAGAAAAATCATCCCGGCGCCGAAGGCCAGGGCGATCGGGCGCCCCTTCAGTGACAGCGCAACAAGCGCTGCGCCGCCCAGAAGTACAAGCTTTGCCGTATCCGGGAGCGCCTGACCCTGGTGCTGCGCCGCCCAGAAAACCGTGACCGGCAGGGCGAGGGCGATCAGGGGCGCAATATCACGCACACGCTGGGCGGGGCTGTGTGGGTCGGCGACATCTGCGTCCGGTTGGGTGTCCTGGCGCGGCCGGCGCGCCGTGGCGAGCAGCGACAGGGCGAGCGCCAGGGGATATTCGTACACGCCATTGAACAGCAAAGGCGCGACCAGCGCATTGAAGCCGCCCCCGATGACGCCGCCGAGGGAAATCCAGAAATAGAATTCCGTCAGATGAGCAGCGTCCGGACGCCGTTGCGCAACCGCCGCATGGCAGGTGAGCGCGGCGCCGAACAGGGCAGCCAGATTCAGTGCAAGCGCGAGCCCCCAATTGTCGCGCAGGGAACTGAACACCACTGCAAGCGCCAGGATGGCGATGATCTGCAGCGAAGCCGCCACGCTGCGGGTCGTCTCACCCAGCCGGGCGAACGCCAGGATGAACGTAAGAAGGTACAGCGCGAGGGGGGCCGTCCACAGGAATGGCGTCGCCGCAACATCGGTGGTTATGTGCTGCGTCACGCCCACCAGCAGGCTGGCCGGCACAGCTGCAAGGCCGACCCATATTGCGCGGCGACGCCAGGAAACAGTCTGGGCCGGCTGGCCGACGGCAGGCTGCGACCCGGTCGCGGCAGGGGGCTTCCCATGTGGTGCGAGGCCTGTCCCAAGGCCTGCGCCAAGGGCGCTGTCAGGGCTGGCGTCAGCGCCCGACCACTGGGTCGGCGTCGGGGACGCTGCGGTCCGTGCAAGGAGGCCGCAGCCGATGAGCGCCGCCGCGGCAAGCGCATAACCGATGGTCCGAACCTCGCTCTGCGCCCGCGCCCCGAGCATCGGCTCGATGACCAGGGGATAGGCGAGCAGAGCCAGAAGACTTCCCGCGTTGCTCGCCGCATACAGATAATATGGATCATGCGCGTCGTCACGCCCGGTGCGGGCAAACCACGCCTGCAAAAGCGGCGCGGTCGCGGACAGGACGGCAAACGGCGCCCCGACGGACATGGCGAGCACGCCCAGCAGCCACGCCGCCTGGCCTGTTTCGGGCGGAGGACCAAGCGCCTCGGTGACAGCGAGCGGCAGAGTGAGCGCAGCGAGCACAATGGCCACGACGTGCACGCACAGCTGCACGTCAAGCCGGCGAAGGCGCTGCAGGAGATGGGCATACGCATAGCCTGCAAGCAGCGCCGCCTGAAAGAACGCGAGCGCAACGTTCCAAACCGCAGGCGCCCCGCCCAACAGCGGCAGCGCCATCCGGGCGAACATTGGCTGGACGGCGAAGATCAGTGCCGCCGACAGAAACATGGTCAGGGCGAAAGCCACCGGCGCACGTGTGCGGGCGACCACAGCATTGCTCACGATGCACCTCCCGGCCCAAGGTCAGGCCCAGGGGGGCCAGCCTCCGCGCCGAGGCCTCCAGGGACCACCAGCCAGCCCCCGAACCACGCGCGGCGCCGCCTCATCCCGACGGCCGTTGGACCAGCCGGCCCGGTCAGGATCATGCATGCCGGGCTTTGAAAAAGTGCTAACTCAGGACAATCGACCCGGTCAGGCCGGCCCGCGCCGTCACCCCCGGATGGTCCCCCGCGGGAACGGACGGCGAGAGGCCGGCGCGCCGATGGAAAGGAAGCAATGCGATGTTCGACGCCGAACTGCTGCAGCTGGCGATGCTCACTCTTGCCGACGCCGAGGACAGGCGGTTGAAAATCGCCACCGCGGAGAGTTGCACTGGCGGCCTTGTCGCAGCCCTTCTCACCGCTGTTCCAGGGTCATCCGCGGTCGTGGACCGCGGATTCGTGGTCTATTCGAACCGGGCAAAGGAGGACATGCTGGGCGTACCGGGCGATCTGATCGCGGATATGGGCGCGGTCTCCGAGCCGGTGGCGCGCATGATGGCTGAGGGGGCCCTGCGCGAATCGCGCGCCAACCTCACCGTGGCGGTCACCGGCGTTGCAGGTCCGGGCGGCGGCACCAGATTCAAACCTGTCGGGCTCGTCCATTTCGCCGCCGCCCGGGAAAACCGCTCGATCCTGCACGAGCGGCGCGAGTTCGGAGACATCGGGCGCGACGAGATCCGGCGTCAGTCGGTCATCACCTGTCTGGAGCTTCTGCGACGGATGATGTGACCGCGCCATACCGCCGGTCAGCCTCGTCTGCGAAAGCAGCCATGATGCGCCGCCCCGCCTCCTCTCCGACGCTCGACGCCAGGGCGCGCAGGACCGGGTGGGAGAACTCGTACTCGATCTCGAATGTGACCCGCGCACCCCCGGCGCCGTCGGGATCGAACCGCCAATGGTTGTGAAGCCGTCGGAATGGCCCATCATGCAGCCGGGTCTCGATGGTGCGCGCCGTTCCATCGCTGATCACCCAGGTGGAGAAGCGCTGCTGAATCATTCTGAACCCGACGAGCGCTTCGGCGAGCCGGGTGAGCCTGGTCCCGTCGTCCTGCGTGCGGGTGACGCGCATCGACTTGATCCAGGGCAGGAATTCCGGATAGCGCAGCACATCCCCAACAAGGTCGAACAACGCCTCAGGGGGATAGGGGAAATACCGCTGAACCGTCTGGCGCGTCATGGACCGGACGCCGCCGCGCCGGCCCGGCGCGCCTTGAGCCTGGCGAAGTCCGCACCCGCATGATGGCTCGAGCGCGTCAGCGGACTTGCAGCCGCCATCAAGAACCCCTTGGCGTCGGCGATGGCCGCGTAACCGGCGAACTCCTCCGGGGTCACGAACCGATCCACTGCAGCATGCTTGCGCGTCGGCTGGAGATACTGCCCGATCGTCAGGAAATCGACCCCTGCGCTGCGCATGTCGTCCATCACCTGCATGACCTCGTCGCGGGTCTCGCCGAGACCCACCATCAGACCGGATTTTGTGAACTGGGTCGGATCGCGCTCCTTCACACGCTCAAGCAGCCGCAGCGAATGGTAGTAGCGCGCACCGGGGCGAATTTTCAGATAGAGCCGCGGCACCGTTTCAAGGTTGTGATTGAAGACGTCGGGCCGGGCGTCGATCACCCGCTCCAGGGCCCCCTCCTTGCGCAGGAAATCCGGCGTCAGAACCTCCACTGTCGTCGCCGGCGAGGCTGCGCGCACCGCGTTGATGACGGCGACGAAATGCTGCGCCCCGCCATCCGGCAGGTCATCCCGGTCAACCGAGGTGATGACCACATGCGACAGGCCCATGCGGGCGACGGCGTCGGCGACCCGCGCAGGCTCCGCGTCGTCGAGCGCGCCCGGCAGGCCCGTTTTGACGTTGCAGAAGCTGCAGGCGCGCGTGCATGTGTCGCCGAGGATCATGAATGTGGCGTGGCGTTGCGACCAGCACTCGCCGATGTTGGGACAGCTCGCCTCCTCGCAGACCGTCACGAGATTGTTCTCGCGCACGATCGCCCTGGTTTCCTGGTAGACCGCGCCGCCGGGCGCCTTCACCCGGATCCAGTCCGGCTTGCGCAACAGCGGCGTGTCCGGCCGCTCCCGCTTTTCGGGGTGGCGATGGGGCGGTTGGCTGACAGTGTCGATCAACGTCGGCATTGACCTGACATGAAGGCTTTCAGGCCGCCCGGCAAGGGCTGCCCCCCGTGTCGGCGTCCGCAGCTGCGTGGCGGGCTCGCAACACTGTGATGACGGCAACACCATTGAAACAGTTTGCAACGCGCCGTGAGACCGCTACATTTTGCCACAATCTCGCCGCCAAGTCGGGTCTGCCGACGATGCAGCCCGATGAGCCAGCCGGCCGTTCAGAAGCCGGCGGCAGGCAATGCGCGGCGCAGGGTCAACACAGCGCAGGGCGTAGGGACCATGGGCATCGGGATGAGTGGACAGCAGACAGCGGCGCGCCCGATCGGCGCCGGCACCGTCGACCGCGCGGTGGAGGGCGGTTCCCCGCTTCCGGCGCAGGAGCCGTTTGACGTGGCGCGCACCCGGCGCAGCGTGTTCCAGGCCCTTCTTGACGCGCGAGACGCCTTTGGCGGCGATAAGATCATCCTTGAAGATCATGAACGCACGCCGCTCAGCTATGACCGGCTGATCCTCGCAGCCTTTGTACTCGGCGGCGCGCTGTCGGAACGCACAGATGCGGGAGAGACGGTTGGCGTGATGCTGCCCTCGGCCGCTGGCGCGGTGGTGGCCTTCTTCGCGCTCTCCGCAACCGGGCGAACGCCGGCCATGCTGAATTTCACCTCCGGCGCACGCAACATCCGCTCCGCCTGCGTCACTGGGAAGGTTCGGCGGATCATCACGGCCCGCAAGTTCGTCGACCAGGCCGGGATCCAGGACCTTGTCGACAACCTCGCCAAGGACCACGAGATCCTGTGGCTGGACGACATCCGCGAAAAGCTCAGCCTCGCCAACAAGCTCACCGGCGCGCTGAAAGCGAAATTCGCCCGTATGGCCTACGTTAAGCGCCGTCCTGACGATCCGGCCGTCGTGCTGTTCACCTCCGGGACGGAGGGCGCGCCCAAAGGCGTCGTGCTGTCCAACGCGAATGTGGTGGCGAATGTCGAGCAGGTGCGCGCACACATTGAGCTCGAACCTGACGACGTTGTGCTGAACCCCCTGCCCGTCTTCCACTGCTTCGGATTGACGGCTGGCGTTCTGCTGCCCGTGCTGCTCGGCAAGAAGTGCATCCTGTACCCCTCCCCGCTGCACTATAAGATCATCCCCGCCCTCGCCCGTGAAACCCGCCCGACCATCCTGCTCGCGACCGACACCTTCCTGCGCCAGTACGCGCGCGCAGCCGATCCGGAGGACTTCAAGAGCCTGCGGTTCTGCGTGTGCGGCGCTGAGAAGGTAACGATCGAGACGCGCAAGCTGATGCACGATAAATTTGGGGCGCAGATCGTGGAAGGTTATGGGGCCACCGAAGCGGCGCCGATCGTGTCCGCCAACCAACTGCGCGCCAACCGCCACGGCACGGTCGGACGCCTGATGCCAGGCGTTGAGGTCCGCCTTGAACCGGTGCCAGGCATTCCCGATGCCGGACGGCTGTTTGTGCGCGGGCCAAACATCATGATCGGCTACCTCAAGACCGATGCCCCGGGCGTTCTTCAGCCGCTGCCCGATGGCTGGCACGACACCGGCGACATCGTCGCCATCGACGGCGACGGGTTCCTGTCCATCCAGGGGCGGTTGAAGCGGTTCGCCAAACTCGGCGGCGAAATGGTCTCCCTTGCCGCCGTCGAGAGCTACGCCCAGGCGATCTGGCCCGAGAACATGCACGCGGCTGTCTCGATCCCGGATGCGCGCAAGGGTGAAACGCTGATCCTTCTGACGGATCGTATGGACGCTGACGCCGAGGCCATGCGCAAGTGGGCCCAGTCCCAGGGAGTGCCGGAACTGCAGATCCCCAAGCGGATCGTCAAAGTCGCCGCGATCCCGGTTCTTGGCTCCGGAAAGACAGATTACGGCGAAGCCCAGAAGCTTGCTCAGGAAGTCCTGGCGGCCTGAGCGCCGCGGGGCCCGTTCAACTGTAGCATGCGCCAGTTCAGGGCGGCAGCGATGGTGACCCAGACGAGGTAAGGCGCCAACAGCGCTGCGGCCACCGGGGCGATCGGGGCGAACAGGGCCATCGTTGCGGCGATCGATATCCAGAGGGCGGCGACGCCCGCCATGCCAAGATCAAGCCGCCTCAGGCCGAAAAACAAGGCTGACCAGGCTGCGTTGATCACCAGATGGACGGCATAAACCGTGAGCGCCGGCCAGATGTCAGCACGTCCCGTGGCCCAGATCAGGTAGCCCGCCGCCGCAATCGCGACATAGAGCACGCTCCAGACCAGCGGAAAGGCCCAGTTCGGCGGCGTCCACCCCGGTTTGCGCAACCCGGCACACCACGCGCCGGGTCGAAAAAGGGCGCCCGATGACGCCGCCGCAAAGGCAAGCACGGCGAATACCGCCAGCGCGCCCCACGAGATTCCGCCGTCCATTGAGTCCTCCCCGTCGCCCCGCACACCCGCAGGACCGCGCGTGAGCTCACCGTCACTTAGGCTCCCATCCCCGCACCTGCCAGAGGGCATGTCATCGGCGCAGCAGACGGGAGCGCGATGCGCCAACCGCAATGATCTTGCGCAAACCTGCGATGACCATCAGGGAATGGGCCAACGCCTGCCCCAAACGCCTCCCCGCCCCCCGAGGCCCCCCCCCCAGGAATACTTCGGAGGGAAACTTCATAGGGAAACGTCATAGGGACGCCTCATGCCTGAGCTCCGGCAGGGATCGGAAAAAGCGCTTCCCCATCCCCGCCCCGCCTTGACGACAGCCCGGGAATGCGGGCTCTGTGGGCGCACATTCTCGTGACAGGAGAGCCTGCATGGTTCGTTTTCTGACGCTGCGGCACGGGCTGATCGCCCTGGCGAGCGCTGCGGTGGTGCAATCGGCGACGGCCCTGGCGGAGCCTGCGTCAGGGCCTGCGCTGCAACCTCCAGGCGCAGTCGAGCCGGCCGCCCCGCCCCCCCCTGTCGGTGCGACAGGCGACGCAGCACCGCCGTCCGCGGATGAGCCGAACGAGCGCGTCTGCCGCCGTGTGGAACAACTTGGCTCGCGGCTGCGCACCGTGCGCATCTGTCGCACTGCCGAGGAATGGCGCATCCTGGACGAGCGCGCACGCGCGCAGGTGCGCGGGCTCCAAAATCGAAGCGGCAACGTGGTTGATGCGGAGCGCGGCGGCTAGGACCGTCCCGCCGAGGCGCGCGCGCCGCCCAACCAGACCCGTTGACCAGCCGTGCTCACCGGCCATACCCTTGGGTTGCCCTGGCCCTTGGACTGGCGAACCAGGGCGTCAACGGCGGCGCACCGGCGCACCTTGGCGCCGCGCCTTTTAACGTGTGCATCTGCGTCGAGGGCACGGCGCGCCCCGGATCCTGCGTCATGGCGCTCCCGGCTGGCCCTGCGTCCGGCGCAAGGCTTGCCTATGGACTGGCGCCTGCGCGCATTTTGCCTTGGAGGCGCACCACAATGAAACGTTTGGCTCTCGCCGCCGCGATCCTCGCCATAGCCGCATCCGGTGCGGCCGCCCAGAACGCCACACAGATCGCCCAGGTCCAGAATGGTCGAAAGTCCTGTGCAGGCTGCAATCTGTTTCAGGCCGAATTGAGCTATCTTGATCTCTCAGGACGCAGTTTCGCCCGCGCGCGCCTCCGTCAGGCCTCCCTTCAACTCGCGACCGCCGATCGCGCCAACTTTTCTCGCGCGGACCTCGCCTTCGCAGATCTGTTCGGCATGCGCGCCACGGGGGCGACCTTCGCCGGGGCAGATCTCAGCAAAGCCGTGCTGGTCGGGTTCTATGGAGAGCGTGCTGACTTTGCGGGCGCAAATCTGACCGGGGCCAACTTGTCCGGCGCCGAACTCAGCTCCGCCCGCGGGCTTACCCAGGCCCAGCTGTCAAAGGCGTGCGGCGACGCAGCGACAAAGCTGCCGGCCCGGTTGACCATACCAACCTGCTGAACACGGCAGCACCGTCGCCGTGCGGCCGTGGCCAATAGCCAGCGCCAATGGTGAGCGCCAATGATGAGGGTCGGTGGCCTCTCGGCAAAAACCAGCTATGCTTCGGCCATGAAAGTTCGTTGGAGCGCCGCGCTTGCGCTGGCGGCAGTCGCGATCGTCCCATGCGCCCCGGTCCAGGCCTGGCAAGGCGCGAGGACACGGGTGGTGATCTTTCATCACGCCTTCTCAGGCGCATGCGCAGGGTGCGACCTCTCCGGACGCTCACTGGCGGACGCCCTGGTGCGTGACGGCGATTTCACGCGCGCCAGTTTCGCCCGTGCAAACCTGACCAGAGCCGAAATCACAGGCGGCAAGTTCACCGAAGCGAGCTTCGCCGGATCGGATTTGCGCTCAGCCAAGGCCATCGGCGCCGACTTTACAGGCGCAAACTTCTCAGGCGCGACCATCGCCGGCGCCTCGTTCACCGGGGTCAACCTCGCGCGCGCAAGTTTTCTGGGCGCGAGCGGCGCAGGCGCTTCCTTCGTCGGATCCGACCTTTCCGGCGCAGACCTGTCCGGCGCCAAGCTGGAAAAGGCTGATCTTGAGGGCGTTCGCGCGCGCGGAGCAAAGTTCGAGCGCACAGTCCTTCTCAATGCCCGGCTGACCAGGGCGGACCTCCGGCGCGCCCGCTTCGAAGGCACGCGCGTGGCGCGCGCCAGCTTCGCCGGCGCCAACCTGTCCGGTGCGGATCTGCGCTACGCGCTCGGCCTTTCCCAGCGCCAGCTGAACCAGGCCTGCGGCGACGCAGAAACCCAGCTTCCCGCCGGCCTCACGATTTCCGAATGCGCCGTCCGCCGCTGGGGCGGCCGGTGACGCCAGCCGATCAGGCCCGCCGCAAAGCCGCCTGCGCCGCCGCGAGGCGCGCGATCGGCACGCGGTAGGGCGAACACGAAATGTAATCGAGGCCGACACTCTCAAAGAAATCGATCGAGGCGGGGTCGCCTCCGTGTTCACCGCACACGCCGAGCTTGATCTCGGGGCGCGCGCCGCGGCCTTTCTGCACTCCCAGGCGCACCAGGGCGCCAACCCCGGCCACGTCGATCGATACGAACGGATCTTTCTCAAAAATGCCGCTGGATACGTATGCATTCATGAAGCGCGCCGCATCGTCACGGGAGATGCCAATCGTCGTCTGCGTCAGGTCATTGGTTCCGAATGAAAAGAATTCTGCTGACAGAGCGATTTCATCAGCACAGATCGCCGCGCGCGGCAGCTCAATCATGGTGCCGACCGAATAGGCGACCTTCACCCCTGTCTGGTCTGAGACCGCAAGCGCAACTTCGTCAATGCGCGCTTTGAGGATCTCGATTTCGCGGCGTGTCGCAACAAGGGGAATCATGATTTCCGGCTGAGGCGGCTTACCGGTCTCTTTGGCGATCAGGCTCGCCGCCTCGAAAATCGCCCGCGCCTGCATCTCGTAGATTTCCGGATAGGTCACGCCCAGCCGGCAACCGCGGTGACCGAGCATCGGATTGGTCTCGTGCAGGTCTTCCGCGCGTGCGAGCAGTGTGCGCGCGTCGACTCCAGTCGCCGCCGCGATTGCCTCGACGTCTTCCACGCGCTTGGGCAGGAACTCATGCAAAGGCGGATCCAAAAGACGGATCGTGACCGGGTACTCGCCCATGATCGAGAACAGGTCCACGAAATCCTGGCGCTGCATTGGCGCGATCCGCTCCAGCGCCGCCACCCGGCCCTCTTTGCGATCGGACAGGATCATTTCGCGCACAGCCGCAATGCGCCCGGCGTCGAAGAACATGTGCTC
This sequence comes from Hyphomonadaceae bacterium, assembly GCA_040381075.1. Taxonomy (GTDB): domain Bacteria; phylum Pseudomonadota; class Alphaproteobacteria; order Caulobacterales; family Aquidulcibacteraceae; genus JBEIHX01. The sequence goes on along the minus strand of JBEIHX010000001.1, from coordinate 177,484 downwards.
GGTCCGGCAAAGACCGATACCCTCTGCTCCAAACTCCCGTGCGGCCCGGGCGTCAAGCGGGGTCTCTGCGTTCGCCCGCACCTTCAGCCGGCGCACGCTATCCGCCCAGGTCATCAACTTCGAGAAGTCACCCGACAGATCCGGCTGGATCATCTGCGCTTCACCCGCCATGATCTGTCCCGTCGTCCCGTCGACGGTGATGATGTCGCCTTTCCTGAAGGTGCGCCCGCGCACCGTAAAAGTCTGGGCGGCCGCATCAACCCGCAGGTCCGTCGCGCCGCACACGCACGGTCGGCCCATCCCGCGCGCGACGACGGCGGCGTGACTGGTCATGCCCCCGGTGGAGGTGACGACGGCGCGCGCGGCATGCATGCCATGAATATCCTCCGGGCTGGTTTCGCGCCGCACCAGGATCACGTCCTGTTTGGCCCTCGCCAGCGCCTCGGCTTCGTCCGCGTCAAAGACGATGGCCCCGCTCGCCGCGCCGGGCGAGGCAGCAAGACCAGTAGAGATGACGTCACGCTTCCAGGCCGGATCAATCGTGGGATGCAGCAATTGATCAAGTGCGTTCGGGTCGACCCGCAGCACGGCCTCGCTTTGGCTGATCTTGCCCTCGGCGACGAGGTCAACCGCGATCTTGACGGCGGCCCTGGCCGTTCGCTTGGCGTTGCGCGTCTGCAGCATGTACAGAACGCCCTTCTCGACCGTGAACTCGATGTCCTGCATGTCGCGATAGTGCGCCTCAAGGCGCTGCGCGGCGGCGTCGAGCTGGGCGAACACCTCAGGCATCGCCTCCTCAAGCGCGGCCGCCTTTGACCCCAGCGCCTGTTTGGCGCGGACCGTCAGGGGATTGGGCGTGCGGATGCCGGCCACGACGTCCTCGCCCTGGGCGTTCTGCAGGTATTCGCCATAGAAGGTGCGTTCTCCCGTTGAAGGATCGCGCGTGAAGGCGACGCCGGTGGCCGACGCCTGTCCCATGTTGCCGAACACCATGGCCTGCACGTTCACCGCCGTGCCCCAGCTCTCGGGAATGTCGTAAAGGCGGCGATAGTCGATCGCGCGCTTGTTCATCCAGCTGTTGAACACCGCGCCAATCGCGCCCCACAGCTGTGCCTGCGGATCTTGCGGAAACTCCTGCCCGTGGGCCTTCGCGATGGCGGCCTTGTAGCGCACAACGAGCGCGCGCCAGTCATCTGCGTCGAGATCCGTGTCGAGATCAACGCCCTTGCTTTCCTTCGCGTCGTCCAGGATCTCCTCAAAATTCTGATGCGCCACGCCCAGAACGACGCTCGCATACATGTGAATGAACCGTCGGTAGCTGTCCCACGCAAATCTGGCGTCGCCGCTCTGCGCCGCAAGCCCCTCAACCGTCGCGTCATTCAGACCGAGATTGAGCACGGTATCCATCATTCCAGGCATCGAGGCGCGCGCACCGGATCGCACGGACACAAGCAGGGGACGCTCCACGTCACCAAACCGCTTGCCGACAATTGCCTCAACTTTGGCCAGGGCCGTCTCAACCTGTGCTGCGAGGCCGTCCGGAAACTGACGTCCCCCGGCATAGAAGGCGTTGCAGGCCTCGGTCGTGACGGTGAAGCCGGGCGGCACCGGCAGGCCGAGGGTGCTCATCTCCGCGAGATTGGCGCCCTTGCCTCCGAGCAGGTTCTTCATGCTCGCCTCGCCATCGGCCGCCCCGCCGCCGAAGCTGTAGACCCAGCGCGTCCCGCTCATTCACCCCTCCAGCTTCGAAAAATCCGCCGCCTGATGCAGCACTGCGCGCAGATCAGACAACAGCGCAAGGCGGTTGAACCGCACTGCGGGATCATCATCATTGACCATCACCTCGCTGAAGAAGCGGTCAACCGCAGGGCGCAGGGCGGCGAGCGCCGCCATCGCATCTTCGAAGGCTTCCCCGGCGAGCGCCGCGCCGGCGGTCGCTTTCGCCCCCGCAAGCGCCGCGGCAAGCCCGCTTTGCGCCGGCGGCGCGTCGGGTCCGACGCCACGCGGCGCCTCGCGCAGACGCTCGGCCAGACCAGGCTCCTTTTTCTCTTCCGCCCTGAGAATATTCGCTGCTCGCCGGTACCCGGCGAGCAGGTTGATCCCGTCGGACGTCGCCAGGAACCGCTCCAGCGCCTCGATTCGGGCGACCACCCGCACCAGATCGTCGTCGCCCAGCGCCAGTATGGCGTCGATGTGGTCATGGCGCCTGCCGAGATCACGCAACTGAATGCGCAAACGGTCGGTCAAAAAGCCGAAGAGGCTGGCCGCAAGCTCATCCGCGCCAGCCGCATCCGCACAGGCGGGACCAGGCTGGGCGGGCCCGCATCGATATGTCTCGATCGCCCAGGCGAGCACGCCTGCCCCTTCACAGCCTCCAACCTGTCGGTTTGGGCCGTCCTGCGGGGCGCCAGTCAGCGCGATGCGCAGGCCATGCTCGAGGATGATCCGGACAACACCCAAGGCCGCCCGGCGCAACGCAAAGGGATCGCTGGATCCGGTTGGCTTCTCGCCGATCGCCCAGAAGCCGGCAAGGCTGTCGAGCTTGTCGGCAAGCGCCACGCAGACCGCGAGCGGATGGCCGGGGATCCGGTCATGGGGGCCCTGCGGGCGGTAATGATCCTCAATCGCCGCAGCGAGCGCCCCATCCAGACCTTCAAGCTCGCCAAGCTGTCGTCCGATCTGACCCTGCAGCTCCGGAAACTCGCCGACCGTTTCGGTCACAAGATCCGCCTTCGCGAGGCGTGCGGCGCGCTGCGCCAGATCCGGATCGCATCCGACGAGGGGGGCCAGCCGGGCGGCGAGCGTCTCCATGCGGCGCACCTTGTCGCCGATACTGCCAAGGCGCTGGTGGAAGACGATCCGATCGAGCCGCGCCACACGCGCTTCCAGGGACGCGCGGCGGTCAAGATCCCAGAAGTAGCGCGCATCATTCAAACGTGCGCTCAGGACGCGCGCATTTCCGGCCGCGATCGCGCGCCCCCCATCTGCAGCCTCGATATTGGCGACGGTGACGAAGTGCGGCGCGAGCCGGCCGGTCTTCGGGTCCCGCACCGCGAAGTACTTCTGGTGGGTGCGCATGGTAAGCCGGATGACCTCGCCCGGCAGGTCCAGGAAGGCTGGATCCATGTCGCCCATCACAACGACAGGCCATTCCGTCAGCCCCGCCGTCTCGTCCAGCAGGCCGGCGTCCTCGACCAGCTCGAGGCCACGCGCCGCACAGGCCGCGCGCGCCGTTTCCTGGATGCGCGCCCTGCGGTCCGCCGCATCAATCATGACGCGCGCTTCGCCAAGGCGGGCCTTGTAACTGGCGAAATCACTGACCCGGATCAGCCCGGGCGCATGGAAGCGGTGCCCGACGGTCTCATTGCCGACGCTGACGCCATCGAGCGTCACCGGCGCCACTGCGCCGTCGAACAGGCAGACGATGCGATGCAGCGGGCGCACCCAGCGCAGATCACCCTCGCCCCACCGCATCGACTTCGGCCACGGAAAGCCCCGCACAATGTCGGCGACAACAGGTCCGATGACCTCCTGCACACGGCGTCCCGGACGCTGCACGACCGCAACATAATAGGCGCCCTTCCTGTCCTCGATCACCTGGGCCTCATCCAGGCTTGCAAGACCGGCGCTGCGCAGAAAGCCCGCAATCGCGCCTTCCGGCGCTCCCACGCGCGGGCCCTTCCTTTCCTCGCGTACGGGCGCGGACACCGCCGCGACGCCCTGTGCAACGATGGCGAGACGACGCGGGCTCACATAGGCCGTGACGCTTTCCGGCGCGAATCCCTCGGCCGCAAGACGCTCCGTGAGAAGACGTTCAAGATCTGCGCCGGCGCGCGTCTGCATGCGCGCCGGCATCTCCTCGCTGATGAATTCCAGAAACAGTTGCGGCATGGGTGTTCGGCTTTCGCAGACGGCCCGACGGGAGGAGTGTGGCAGGCAGGCGATGCAGCGCAGACGCGCGCGACATCAATCTTCCCGGTGCATCATGAAGTCATACGCCACGATCTGAACCCCAGCATGACCAGGCGCGTTAAAATCGACCGGCTGAGCCAGATGCAGCGTGAACTCGCCCTCGTAGGCGAAGGGGCTTTCAAGCAGTCGGCGCAGATGCTCGAACCGGAGTTCGTCCGTCGCGAGGTCAACCCGCATCTTGCCGCGCGACTCGACATTGACCTCGCCGATCACCGAGGGGCCGGCCGCCTCGCCCGGACGCTTCGCCCGCACCGCCATGACCGCTTCTGCACTGGCGCTGTCGGCCTCGGCATCGGCTGAGATCAGGATGACCAGCGCAGGCGGGCGGTCTTCCGCTCGGTCAGCCACCGCAAAACTGACGTCGTCAGGTTCGAATCGCAGCTCAAGTGTTTCGGATTTCATGCCGCTTTCTCCAGGCTCTCCCAGGCCTGCGCGCAGCCCTTCGCCAGATCGCGCACCCGCGCGATGAAACTCTGACGCTCCGTGGGCGATACCACCCCGCGCGCATCCAGAAGATTGAACAGATGGCTTGCCTTCAGGGTGTAATCGAACGCCGGCAGAACGCAGCCGGCCGCGAGCAGACGTTGCGCCTGCGCCTCGGCGTCGGCGAACCAGCGGGCGATCATATCCGGATCAGACAGTTCGAAATTGAAGCGCGACTGCTGCTGCTCGTTGCGCAGGAAGACGTCCCCATAGGTGAGCGGCGTGGCGCTCGCGGGATCGTTGTAGGGCATGTCATAGACGCGGTCATAGCCGAGGACGTACATGGCGAGGCGCTCAAGACCGTAGGTGAGCTCGCCGGACACCGGGCGCACATCGAGACCGCCCACCTGCTGAAAATACGTGTACTGGCTCACCTCCATGCCGTCGCACCACACCTCCCAGCCGAGGCCCCAGGCGCCGACCGTGGGGTTTTCCCAGTCATCTTCCACGAAGCGCAGGTCGTGCGTCATGGGATCAATGCCGATGTCGTAAAGGCTCGCCAGATACAGGTCTTGAAGATCGGGCGGGTTGGGCTTCAGGATCACCTGGAATTGGTAGTAGTGCTGGAGGCGATTCGGATTCTCGCCATACCGTCCGTCCTTGGGACGCCTCGATGGCTGGACATAGGCGGCGCGCCATGGTCTTGGGCCAAGGGCGCGCAGCGTTGTCGCCGGATGCAGGGTGCCTGCCCCGACCTCCATGTCGTAGGGTTGCAGCACAGCGCAGCCGTGTTGCGCCCAATAGGTCTGAAGGCGCAGGATGACCTCTTGAAACGAGCGCGCGGGATCCCGCACGCGTCGCGCCTGATCTCCCATGACGCGCCTGCCTCCGACCGTGACTCCCCGGGAAAGGGGCGCAGACCCTAGCCGCGCGCGCCTTCGGGATCAAGGAACGGCCCAGGATCTCGGCGCATAGGGATCATCATCGATCGTGAGGTGCATGCCGGCCACCGCCACGGCGGTCAGACCGACCAGACTGAGCACGATCCAGACACGTCCCGTCAGATGGCCCTGCCTGGCCCAGTTCGGCGCAAACCCGCCAGGCCTCCGGCTCCGGACCCTGACCGCGGACCCGAACCTGGCGCCCCACCTGAGGCCCTGACATACGCGCAACGACCGGCCCAGATCGTGGCCGGCAGCCCCTCTGCACCAACGCCGCCTCAGCCGCGCCCAGCGCGCCCAGCCAATCGCGTCGCGGCCGCCAGCAGGGGGCGAGCCGCGTGGCGCAGGGGGGCCCCGGTCAGCGCCGGGTCAGCGCCGGGTCAGCGCCGGGTCAGCGCCGGGTCAGCGCCGGGTCAGCGATCGTCATCATCAAGAAAGCGTCCCCCCAGAGCGCCGGTATTGACCGTTCCGCTCAGTTCGTCGTCCTCCCCGTCGCGCGCAGCGCAGGTGAGGCCAAGCACAAGTATGGCGCAGGCGCCGATCAGCATCAGGCCGAGCCAGACCATCCACATCCGTATCGCCTCACCCGTTTGGCGCCAGCGCGCCGTCTCCCGGCGCCAGCCAGGCTTCAGCCAAGGTCCGATGAGGATTGGCCTCCGCTCACCACGAACCGGCGAGTATTGAAACACTACGCGCCAATCGAGGCCTCATTGTGGGGCTTCATGCGGGGGCGGTCCGTTATGCGGGGCGCGACGCAGGCCCGAGATCGACGCCCGTTCTGACGTCAGACCGGACCTCGGGATAAGCGCCCTGATCAAGCGCCCGGATCGACCGGGGACCGACGCGCCGCGCGCGGCGGCCTACGTCTTTTCCTGTGCGATGACGCGGATCGACAATTCCCGCAATTGCCGGGTGGTCACATCGTTCGGGGCCTGCATCATCAGGTCCTGCGCCTGCTGGTTCAGCGGGAAAACAATCACTTCGCGGATGTTCTGGGCGCCAGCCAGCAGCATGACGATCCGGTCGATGCCCGGCGCGGACCCGCCGTGGGGCGGCGCGCCATAGCGGAAGGCGTTGAGCATGCCGCCAAACTTCGCCTCCACGACCTCAGGACCATACCCGGCGATCTCAAACGCCTTCAGCATGATCTCCGGGCGATGGTTGCGGATGGCGCCAGAGGACAGTTCAACACCGTTGCACACGATGTCATATTGGTACGCGAGCACATCGAGCGGGTGCTGGGTGAGCAGGGCGTCCATGCCGCCCTGCGGCATCGAGAAGGGATTGTGCGAGAAATCAATCTTCTTCTCGTCCTCGTTCCACTCAAACATCGGAAAGTCGACGATCCAGCAGAACTTGAACTGGTCGGTGTCCACCAGCCCGAGATCAGCGCCCACCCGGGTGCGCGCCGCACCGGCGAAACGGTAGAAGTCGGCAGGCTTGCCCGCGACGAAAAAGCACGCATCGCCGGACCCAAGCCCCAATTGGGCGCGGATCGCATCACAGCGCTCCGGACCGATATTCTTCGCGATCGGTCCAGCGGCCCCATCCTCGCCGTCCCGCCAAAAGATATAGCCCAGTCCAGGCTGCCCCTCGCCCTGCGCCCAGGCGTTCATTCTGTCGCAAAAAGCCCGTGCGCCGCCGCCCGGCGCCGGGATGGCCCACACGGCGTGCCCCTCCTTCTCCAGGAGACTGGCGAAGACCTTGAAGCCGGATCCGCGGAAACTCTCCGATACATCCTGCATCTCGATTGGATTGCGCAGATCGGGCTTGTCTGATCCGTACTTGCGGATGGCGTCCCGGTAGGCGATGCGCGGGAACGGCGCCGCCGTCACCGCACGGCCCTGACCGAACTCCGCAAAAACCCCTGCCAGCACGGGTTCGATGGCCGCGAACACGTCTTCCTGGGTGACGAAACTCATCTCAAAATCAAGCTGATAGAATTCGCCGGGACTGCGATCGGCGCGGGCGTCCTCATCGCGGAAACAGGGCGCAATCTGGAAGTATCGATCGAACCCGGCCACCATCAGCAGCTGTTTGAACTGCTGGGGCGCCTGGGGCAGGGCGTAAAACTTGCCGGGATGCAGGCGGCTGGGCACCAGAAAGTCGCGCGCGCCCTCCGGGCTCGAGGCCGTCAGGATCGGCGTCTGAAACTCCATGAACCCCTGGTCGATCATGCGCCGGCGCAGGGAGGAAATCACCGCAGACCGCAGCATGATGTTGCGGTGAAGCGTCTCGCGGCGCAGGTCAAGAAACCGATATTTCAGCCTGAGGTCTTCGGGATAATCAGGCTCCCCGAACACCGGCAGCGGCAACTCCTGGCGGACTTCAGACAGCACCTCGACTGCATGCACACGCAGTTCTATCTCGCCGGTGGCGAGATCGGCGTTCACGCTTTTCGCGTCGCGCGCAATCACCTCGCCCGTGACCGAAATCACTGATTCGGCCCGCAGGCGTTCCAACAGGCCAAAATGCGGATTGCTGGGGCCGGCGACGATCTGCACGATGCCGAAGTGGTCGCGCAGATCAATGAACAGCACGCCGCCATGATCGCGCTTGCGATGGATCCAGCCGGACAGGCGGACATCGGCGCCGACATCGGCGCGCCGCAGCGCGCCGCAGGTATGCGTACGGTAAGGGTGCATCGGACTTTAATCCTCGGGCGACGCGGCGCTGGCTGCAAAAAAGGCAGAGCCGGCGCCGGAAAGGCGCGCAATGCGCCCAAGGCGGGGGAAAATGTCAAGCAACGGCGCACGCGCGCGCGAAACGGTCTACAGAGGGCCCATGGATCTGATCACCGAAGACGCCGCGCTCCGCGACGCCTGCACCCAGCTGCGGGCCCATCCCTATGTGGCCGTCGACACCGAGTTTCTGCGCGAGACAACGTACTGGCCGAAGCTCTGCCTCGTTCAGGCCGCCACGCCGCAGGCCGCATTCCTGATCGACCCGCTCGCGGACGGGCTTGATCTAAGCCCGCTGCTGAGCCTCATGGCCGATCCCGGCGTGGTGAAGGTGTTCCACGCCGGACGCCAGGACATTGAAATCTTCGTCCGTCTGATGGGGGTTCCCCCGACCTCGGTGTTCGACACCCAGATCGCCGCCATGGCCTGCGGCCATGGCGATTCGATCGCCTATGACGCACTGGTGGCCGCCGTTGTGAAGGGGCGCATCGACAAATCGTCTCGGTTCACGGACTGGAGCCGGCGGCCCCTGAGCGAGGAGCAGCTGCGCTACGCGCTCGCCGACGTCACCTATCTGTGCGGCGTCTATGAGAAACTGTCCGCCGACCTGCAGCGGAGAAACCGCTCAGAGTGGCTGAAGGAGGAAATGGCCGCGCTGCTCGATCCCGCTGCTTACGACACGACGCCGGAAAACGCCTGGAAGCGCCTGAAGCCACGGAAGACGGCAACGCCTTACCTTGCCGCCTTCGCCGCCGTCTGCGCCTGGCGCGAGCGCGCCGCCCAGGCCCGTGATCAGCCCCGCGGGCGGATCCTCAAAGACGATGTGATCTACGAAATCGCCGAGCAGCGCCCCCGCTCCGTTGAGCAGCTGTCGCGCCTGCGCGCGCTGCCGAAGGGCTGGGCGCAGTCGCGCCTGGGCCAGGAACTGGCGCTGGCGCTCGACCGGGCCTTGAGCGAGCCGGACGCGCATGCGCCGCAGTTCGACCGGCCGCCGCCGACCAAGCCCGGCATCGGGCCGGTCATCGATCTTTTGAAGGTGCTGCTGAAACAGGTCGCCGACGATGAGGGAGTCGCCCCCCGCCTGATCGCAAACGCGGCTGATCTGGAGGCGATCGCCAGCGATGACGCCGCCGGGTCCTCCGCGCTGCACGGGTGGCGGCGGCGCGTTTTCGGCGAGCGCGCGCTGGCGCTCAAGCGCGGCGACATCGCGCTCGTGATCCGGGGCAAGAGGGTGGTCACGCTGCCGACGCCGCCGGCGGCCGCATCGCCGCCGTCGCCTGCAGCCCCGCCCACAGACCCAGGCCCAGGCCCAGGCCCAGAACCAGGTCCAGAACCAGGTCCAGAACCAGGTCCAGAACCAGGCCCCGGATCACCCCCGGACCACCCTCTGGGGGCAGCCCGACCATGAGCGCGCACCCACAGCCCGCAGGCCCGGCGGCCCTTCAGGCCGGATCGTAGGCGACACCGAGCGCCTGGGCCAGCTGCTGCGCCCGTTTCGCCGTATGGTCCGTCAGCAGATGGCCCATCCCTTTGGCAGGCGTGAGCTTCAGCTTCTGTCCGGCAAGTTCAAGGCGCACGGCGCCCAGCAGACCGGCCGATCGCGCAGAGAGGTCGGCCCCCAGACGCATCGCCGCGCCCAAGGCCTCGGCGCGCGCCAGATGATCCGCGGGCATCAGGCGCAGCAGCATGGTGCGTCTGGAATCGTCAAGCCGGCGGCTGTAGCGGCGCAGGACGCTCGCGGCGAGAAACGCGCGTTCGCCATGGCTGACGCCCGACATCGGCGCATGAAGGACCAGATCGAAGCTGATTTCGGCGCGGCTGTCAGGATGCAGCGCGGCGCCAATGTCGGCGAGGCGGCAGGCGGCCGCCCGCAGGGTCTCTTCGCGTCCGTCCGCAATGGGCGACTTCAGGGCGGCGAACAGCGGCTCAACCCAACTCTCGAGCTGCCGGCCGAACGCGATCGCCCGTTCATCCCCGATCAGCGCGGCAGCGCCCTCCACCAAAGGATCAAGCAGACGCACGCCAGGATGCATCAGCTCGTACAAAAGCCCCTCGCGCAGCCCATAGGAGGACAGGATCACCGTCCGGAAGTCGCCTGCGGCCAGTACGCCGGCGAGAACGCTTGCTGCGTACGGCAGACTTTCCGCGCGCTTGGCGGTGGCGTCCTCCATCCGCTCCAGCGACTTGCGGCTCTGCGAAGCCATGAAAGCGGCGAACGCCTGGGCGTCAGACCGGGCGATTTCGTAATGCTGCAGCACCCGCAGGGGATAATCGCGCTGCACCATGTGGGCGCGCGCCAGGGCGCGCCAGGCGCCGCCAACCGCATAAAACGCCTGGCCCCTGGCCGGCAGGGCCTGACTGTGACGCAAGGCCTCGCCGATCTGCACGCCCACCCGGCGCGGATCAAAGTCTGGCCCGTTCATCAGCGACAGCGGCCCGAGCGGGTGGGTCTCGCCCGTCTTCGGCCCCTCCGGCGTCACCCTGACGAGTTCGAGGCTTGAGCCGCCAAGATCGCCCACGACCCCGCGCGCGTCAGGTGCGCCGGCAAGAACTCCCAGCGCGCTCAAACGCGCCTCCTCCGCCCCCGAGATGCGCCGCAACGGAATGTTGGCGTCCCGACGCACCCGCTCGATGAAGGCTGATCCGTCCTCCGCCTCGCGCACCGCGGCGGTCGCCACTGCATGCACCTCAGGCACCCCCATGGCATCGATCATCAGGCGGAACCGCCGCAACGCCGCCACGGCAAGATCAACATTCTCGCGTCCAAGCCGGCCAGACTGGCGAACGCCACGACCAAGGCCTGCCGTCGACTTCTCATTGAGGATCGGAACAATTGCGCGCCCGGTCACGCGGTAGACGACGAGACGCACCGAATTCGACCCGACGTCGATCACCGCCGCCTCGCGCGCGCCGCGCCGCCCACCGACCGGTTCTGCTTCCCGCGCCATCGCCCCTCGCCTCGTCCCGCCTCGATCGCAGACTGCGCTCAGCGCGGCAAGCGTCCGCCGCCCGGCGCCAGCATCGGCGCAACGTCAGCCGCACGTCCGCGTCCCGACAGGCTCGGGTTGTTCATGAAATAATGGTGCGCGCTGAACGCAGCCCCGGGATTGGCGGGGACCGCCTTGGAGAATGCGCCGTCGCCTGCCATGACCCAGCTGTTGGCCTCGTCATTCAGATTGGCCACCATGATCTGATCTAGCACCTGGCGATGCACCGTTGGGTTTTCGATCGGCACCAGCACCTCAACCCGACGGTCAAGATTGCGCGGCATCCAATCGGCTGAAGAGATGAATACCCGCGCGCGCGGCGAGGGCAAGGGCTCCCCATTGGCGAAGCACACGATCCGGGTGTGCTCCAGGAACCTGCCAATGATGCTCTTGACGCGAATGTTCTCCGACATGTTCGGCACGCCAGGTCTCAGGCAGCAGATGCCGCGCACGACAAGATCAATCGGCACCCCCGCCTGGCTCGCTCGGTAGAGCGCTTCGATCACCTGCGGATGCACAAGCGCGTTGAGCTTCGCCCAGACGCCCGCTGGCCGGCCGGCGGATGCATTCTCGATCTCGGTTTCGATAAGCTCGAGGAGCCGGTCCTTCATCCCCAGGGGCGACATTGCGATGCGGTCGAACCCCGGCGGGCGCGCGTAGGACGTCACGAAATTGAACACCAGACCCGCATCGCGCCCATAGGCAGGATCCGCGGTGAACAGCGACAGATCGGTGTAGATCCGCGCTGTGATCGGATGATAATTGCCGGTGCCGAAGTGCGTATAGGTGCGCAGTTCGCCGCCCTCGCGGCGCACAACCAGACTGATTTTTGCGTGGGTCTTGTATTCCACAAATCCGTAGACGACCTGCACCCCGGCGCGCTCAAGATCGCGCGCCCAGCACAGGTTCGCCTCCTCATCGAAGCGCGCCTTGATCTCGACCAGCGCCGTCACGTTCTTGCCGTTCTCCGCCGCCTCGATCAGCGCCGCGACGATCGGTGAATTCTTGGAGGTGCGGTACAGCGTCTGCTTGATCGCCACGACATGCGGATCGCCGGCCGCCTGGCGCAGGAACTGCACCACCACGTCGAAGCTCTCGAACGGATGATGGACCAGAATGTCCTTCTGGCGGATCGCGGCGAAACAATCCCCGCCAAAGTCGCGGATCCTTTCAGGGAAGCGCGGCTCGTAGGGAGAAAACTTGAGCTCCGGGCGGTCGTCCAAAATCAATTCCGACAGGTGCGCAAGCCCGAGCAGCCCATCGACGTCGAAGATGTCGTGATCATCAGCGCGCAGGTGGTCAATGATGAACCGGCGTAGATCCGGCGGCGTCGTGTCTTCAATCTTGAGGCGAACCACTTCGCCGCGTTTGCGCGCTTTGAGCAGCTGCTCAAACTCCCGCACCAGATCTTCGGCCTCTTCCTCAAGCTCGACGTCGCTGTCCCGCACGATGCGAAAGGCGCCCTTGCCAAGCACATCATGACCAGGAAACAGCACGTCGAGAAACAGGATGATCACCTGCTCCAAAGCGAGAAACCGGCGCCCGGGCCGACCGGATGCGCTATCCCGCACGGGCGGGAGCTCGAAGAAACGTTCAACATGGGCCGGCACCGGCGTCAGCGCGTTCATCAGCCGGGCGTCCTCGCGCCGACGCAGTTTCAGCGCAATGGCGAAACCCTGGTTGGGAATGAACGGAAACGGATGCGCCGGATCGATGGCGAGCGGCGTCAAAAGCGGAAACACGCGCGCCATGAACTCAGGCCGAAGCCAGTCAATGTCCGCCGCCGTCAGCTCGCCGGGGTCAAGCACGCTGATGCCCGCCTCCTTCAACTCGCCGCGCAACAGGCGCCACTGCGCCTGCTGTTCCTCCATCAGCGCCTTGGCCGCTTCATTGATCCGGTCAAGTTGCTCGACGGAGGTCAATCCATCCTGGCTCTGCGTCGCCACGCCAGCGCGCACCTGCTCCTGCAGGCCCGCCACCCGCACCATGTAGAATTCGTCGAGATTGTTCGCCGAGATCGACAAGAAGCGCAGGCGCTCCAAAAGCGGATGCGCTTTTGTCTTCACCTGCTCAAGCACCCGCCAGTTAAACGCCAGCCACGACAGCTCCCGGTTCAGGTATCGCGCCGGACCGTCGGGAGCGACGGGCGCTGGCGGGCCGGCGCGCTCGCGCGCCCCGGCCGCCTTCGCGCCAGATTTCGCACTGCCCTTTGCGCCGGTCTTTCGCCCGGTCGCTTGCCCCGTCACGCGCCCCGCCATGCGCCCCGTCATGCGCGTTGTCATGCGCCCTCGTCTTCTGTGCGCGGCAGCGTCGACAGCACGCTGCGCGCCACGCTCATGCCGGCGCGCCGCCGTCCCGGTCCGACAACCGCATCAATCCGGGCTGCGAAGTCGCGCGCCTGAGCAAAATCGACCAGGCGCGACGCCGCAAACGCCGCTGTGCGATCGGTTATAGCGATGAAACGTTGACGACAGGCGCCCTTCAGGACCCCTGCCAGAACGATGGGATCAGGCGGCTCCACGCAGGTCTCCGGCATCGCGGCGAGCCGACTCGCCAGATCGGCCATGGCCACCGGCCACAGCCGCGGCGCGACGGCGCTCACCAGCAACACCGGCCCGGCCCCCTCGCGCGCCAGGTTGAGCACATGAAACAGCGCGGTCTCGTCCAGTGGCGGCGCCGCCGGGTCGATGATCAGCGGCCGCGCACACAGCGCAGCGAGCGCGCTCGCGTCTGCGCCCGCCAGCGCGGCCGCCTCCAGCCTGTGGGCGTCCGCCTGTTCCCCCCAAATGCCCGCCAAATAGCTTTTGCCTACGCCAGGCGCCCCGATCAGCGCGAGCGCGCCGCCCGGCCAGCGACGCCACTGCGCCAGCGCGGCCCGCGCGGCTGCATTGCAGGGCCCTTCAATATAATCCTGGCGTCGGAACAGGCCGGCCCTCAGGTCAAGCGCCAGCTGCCTGCCCATGCGTTACGGGCGCAGCGTCAGGATTGCTGCGTCACCGTCCTGGGTCAGCAACAGATTGAGCTGGCGCAGTTCCACGCGCAGTTGGTCCACAGTGCCCGAGTGCGTGATCTGCACCCAGGCGCCGTCCGTCGCGATGGCGTCAATGCGCACGTCCGCGATCATGCTTGACGTCCGCAGCGCCGTGCGGATGCGGTTCCACTCATCAATCGAGGCGTAGCGGGCGCTTACCGAGAGGCGCTGCGTGCTGGCCGCACGCACCACGGCGCGTTGCTTCCAGGCGATCTGTGCACGCCCGGCCGCAGCTGCGGCGGCCAAGGCGTACGCCGACGCATAGCTGGACGTTTCGCTGTCTGACAGCGGCGCGGACGCGGCGACCTGACCGAGCGAGATCTGCCCGGATCCGTCGACCTGGCGCAAATCCACGGTGACGGTCACTGATCCGCCTGCCGCGCCGGCGCGGGCAAAGGCGAAGATCGCGCCCCCTGCGCCGGCGGCCTCAACCCTCTCCTGAACGGACGCCCAGTCCCACTGCGCGGGCTGCGCCGGCTCCACGAACAGCGGCGCGAGTTCATGTTCGAACCCGCCGGCGAGCCAGCCCGCCTGCCACAGGGCGTTCGACGCGGCGTCGCCGCCAACCACGGCAGGAAACACCAGAAGCGGCAGGGCGCGCGCCTCTACGAAAGGGGTCTGGTGAAACCGCAGCCACTCCCGGATCGCGGCAGGATCAAACACCACCGTCAGGCTCGCAATGTAGCGCGTGGCGCTGCGCCGCTCGCTCGAGACGCTAAAACTCTGCACGAGGCGGTCCAGCGCGGCGGCGTCGGTCGCCGGCACGCCGCCGCGCGCCGCCAGATCCTCAGGCAACGTCAGGCGCCGCACCACCCGCTCGAGCGCGGCCCGCTGCCCCTGGGCGATCGCCTGCGCCTGTGCAGCCTGGGCGTTGGCCGCACGCACGTCCGCTTCAACCCCAACAACGGTGAAGGGATCCTTCGCACGCAGTTGCTGCGCCAGCACCGGCCCCGCCAGCGGCAGCAGAAGCGCACACATCAGCAGGGCCCGGGCGGCGGTGAACACGAAACGTCGATCCATGGGCGCGGCATACCTCAGCGAGATCGGCAAGGGAACATGCGCGGGCGCCGCGATGGCCGCTTGCCAGGAAGAACGCAAATCAGTCATGTCGCGCGATATGGCGAAGTTGCGGCGATGACCACACCAGACACTCCCTCTCTCACGTACCGCGACGCCGGCGTCGACATCGACGAAGGCGCAGCCTTCGTCGAAGCAATCAAGCCGCTGGCGGCGTCAACTGTCCGCCCCGGCGGCGCGGTCGCGCTCGGCGGGTTCGCCGCCGGCTTTGACCTCAAGGCCGCCGGCTATCGCGACCCCATCGTGCTCGCCACGACCGATGGCGTCGGCACCAAGCTGAAAGTGGCGATCGAGACCGGATTGATGACCGGGGTCGGGGTCGATCTCGTAGCGATGTGCGTCAATGACCTCCTCGCCCAGGGCGCGGAACCGCTCTTCTTCCTGGATTACTTTGCGACCGGCAAACTGTCGGCGGCGGCGGCGACGCCGCTGATGGCGGGCCTCGCCGAAGGCTGCCGGCAGGCCGGCTGTGCGCTGGTCGGCGGGGAGACCGCCGAAATGCCGGGCCTGTACGCGCCCGGTGATTTTGATCTCGCCGGCTTTGCCGTTGGCGCGGCGGAGCGCGGGACCCTGCTGCCGCGACACGACGCCATGGCGTGCGGAGATCTGCTGATCGGTCTGGCCTCGTCTGGCCCGCATTCCAACGGGTACTCGCTGGTGCGCCGGATTGTGGACAGGAGCGGCCTTGCCTGGACCGATCCGGCGCCATTCGCGCCGGCCCACAGCCTCGGGGCGGCGCTCCTTGCGCCCACGCGGATCTATGTACGCGCCCTGCTGCCCCTGATCCGGGCCGGTATGGTGAAAGGGGGGGCCCACATCACCGGCGGCGGCCTCGTCGAAAACCCACCACGCATGACGCCGGACCACCTCGCGCCACGCTTTGATTGGGGCGCCTGGCCGGCGCCAGAGGTGTTTGACTGGCTGGCTGAAACCGGACCCGTGGCGACCGCCGAGATGCGCCGAACATTCAATTGCGGCCTCGGCATGGTCGTCGCCGTCGCGCCGCGGGACGCCGATCACATTCTTGCGGCCCTGGCGGCGGCTGGAGAGCAGGCCTGGGTCGTCGGCGACCTTGCCGCAGCGTGACCCGGCTGGCGATCCTCATCTCCGGGCGCGGGTCGAATATGGAGCGTCTGGTGTCGGCCTGCCGGACCGGCGACATCGCCGCAGAGCCGGTCGCCGTCATCGCAAACCGCCCAGATGCGACAGGGCTTGAGACAGCGGGCCGCTACGGCGTGCCCGCCAGCGTGGTCGATCACCGCATCTATGCAGATCGCCCGGCCTTCGAGGCGGCCCTGAATGAGGCGCTTGCCGACGCCCGCGCGGACATTGTGGCCTGCGCCGGCTTCATGCGCGTGCTCACCGCCGGCTTTGTCGCGCAGTGGGAAGGACGCCTGATCAACATCCATCCAGCCCTCCTGCCCGCGTTCAAGGGACTGGACACGCATGCCCGCGCGCTTGCCGCAGGCGTCCGGCTGCATGGCTGCAGCGTCCACTTTGTGAACGCCGGCGTTGATGAGGGCGCCATCATCGGACAGGCGGCGCTGCGTGTAGGCCCGGGCGACACCGCAGAAAGCCTGGCTGAACGGGTGCTGGTGCTGGAGCATCTGCTCTATCCGCGCTGCGTCGATGCGCTGGCGCGCGGACGGGCGCGCTACGACAACGGCCGCGCCCTGGTGGACGCGGCCGTCGCCGCAAACCTTGCGATCCTCGCCGGTTAGCCGACGATTTCATTGCCCGCAAAGAATTGTGCAATTTCCTGGGATGCGGTTTCGGGCGCGTCGGACCCGTGCACAGAGTTCTCGCCGACGGACAGTGCGCATTCCTTGCGGATGGTGCCGTCCGCCGCATTGGCCGGGTTGGTCGCGCCCATGACTTCCCGATAGCGCGCGATGGCATTGTCGCCCTCAAGCACCTGGACGACCACGGGAGCGGAGGTCATGAACTCCACGAGTTCACCGAAAAACGGGCGCGCGCTGTGGACAGCGTAGAACGCCTCAGCCTGCGCCCGGGTCATGAGGATCCGCTTCTGTGCGACGATGCGCAGGCCAGCACCCTCAATGATCGCATTGATCCTGCCGGTCAGATTGCGTCTGGTCGCGTCGGGTTTGATGATCGAAAACGTGCGCTCGAGCGCCATGGTCGGCTCCAGGAGAAAGGGTTGAGAAACGGGCCCGCGTTCTAGTCCGCTCCGGCGCAAAGGAAAAGCCGGGAAAAGCGCCCGCCGCCGCCCGGCCGGCCGCGTGGCGGTGACGCGCCGAACCGAGTGGCCGGGAGAGGGCTGCGGACAACGCCATCGCCGCCTCCCCAAACGCGCCCGCAGGACATGTGCGCACCGCACCCCGAACAGGCGATCAGAGGTTGACTGACCTGCGTCAACCTGTCTCTGTGCGGTCTCCGGCATGCTCCGGGCGTTGCGTGCAGGACGGTCCCCGAAATGGTGTGGGGTCCCTTGGTGGCGCGGTCGTGGATGCGGCGCGCCGCCACAGGCCGGGCGGCTTGCACGGGGCGGCCTGGACGGGGCGGCCTGGACGGGGCGGCCTGGACGGGGCGGGGCGACAGGGCAAGAGCGCGAATTCCGGCGGCGCACGCCGTCGGGTGGGGATGCAGAGCCAGGCGCCTCAATGGCGCTGACTTGAGGGAGATCGCAGGTGAGCACGATTCCGGGCCTCGACGCCGCTCCGACGCGACACAAACAACTGCTGGCCTGGGTCCGCGAGATCGCCGACCTCACCCAGCCCGATCGTGTGCACTGGTGTGATGGCTCGGACGCCGAATGGGAAACCCTGACCGGCCAGCTGGTCGCGGCTGGCACACTGACGCCGCTCAATCCCGCCAGGCGCGCCAATTCGTTCTACGCCGCATCCGATCCCAGGGATGTCGCCCGGGTGGAGAGCCGGACGTTCATCTGCTCGCAGCGCGAAATTGACGCGGGGCCCACCAACAACTGGGCCGATCCCTCCGAGATGCGCACGCGCCTGAACGGTCTGTTCGCCGGCGCCATGCGCGGGCGCACCATGTACGTCGTCCCCTTCTGCATGGGGCCCCTTGGGTCAAAAATCTCCGCCCTCGGCGTTGAGGTCACCGACAGCGCGTATGTCGCCGTGTCCATGCGGGTGATGACCCGAATGGGTCAGGCGGCGCTCGACCAGCTGGGCGAGGAGGGTTTCTTCGTCCCTGCGGTTCACTCGCTCGGGGCCCCTCTGGCGCCGGGAGACAGGGATGTCGCCTGGCCGTGCAACCAGGAAAAGTGGATCGTCCACTATCCGGAAACGCGCGAGATATGGTCGTTCGGGTCCGGCTATGGCGGCAACGCCCTTCTGGGCAAGAAATGTTACGCCCTGCGCATCGCTGGGGTCATGGCGCGTGATGAGGGCTGGCTCGCCGAGCACATGCTCATCCTGAAACTGACCTCCCCGGCCGGCAAATCCCATTACATTGCCGCTGCGTTCCCAAGCGCCTGCGGCAAGACCAATCTGGCGATGCTGCAGCCGACCCTGCCTGGATGGACTGCAGAAACCGTCGGAGACGATATCGCCTGGATGCGCTTCGCGGATGATGGCCGCCTGTATGCCATCAACCCGGAAGCCGGTTTCTTCGGCGTCGCGCCGGGCACGAGTGCGGCGACCAACAAGAATGCGCTGGACACCCTGCGGGCCAACACCATCTTCACAAACGTCGCCCTGACCGACGACGGCGATGTCTGGTGGGAGGGGCTCACGAAGGACCCGCCGTCCGGCCTGACCGACTGGAAGGGCCGTCCATGGTCGCCAGCGCTCGGCGAGCCAGCCGCCCATCCCAACGCACGCTTCGCGGCGCCAGCCGATCAATGCCCGGCCATTGCGCCGGAATGGCAGGATCCCGCGGGCGTGCCGATCTCGGCGATCCTGTTCGGCGGTCGGCGCGCCAGCGCTGTTCCGCTGGTCACCGAAGCCTTCGATTGGCGTCACGGCGTGTTCATGGCCTCCAACGTGGCCTCAGAGGGCACCGCCGCGGCGGAAAACAGGATCGGCGAACTGCGCCGGGATCCCTTCGCGATGCTCCCCTTCTGCGGGTACAATATGGGCGATTATTTCGCCCATTGGCTCAGGATCGGGGCCGGCGCAGACGCCGGGAAGCTGCCGAAAATCTTCTTTGTCAACTGGTTCCGCAAAGGCCCGGATGGCTCGTTCCTGTGGCCCGGATTTGGCGAGAACGCACGCGTTCTGAAGTGGATCGTTGAGCGTATCGAAGGCACGGCGCCAGCGCAGGAGACGCCGATCGGCCGCCTGCCCACGCCCGCAGCGCTCGATCTGTCGGGCCTGGCCCTGAGCGATGGGGCCCTCGACGTCCTTCTCTCGGTCGATCCGGCCGTCTGGCGGGAGGAAGCGGGCCTCATCCCCGACCATTACGCGGTGTTCGGCGATCGGTTGCCGCAGGACCTGTGGGCTGAGTACGAGGCCCTGATCGCCCGTCTTGAGGCGGCGGCGACAGAATCGGGGGCGCACACCCAGCCAGCGCGCGCGGTGGCGGCTGAATGAGCCGCCCGTCAGGCGGCTCAGCAATCCCGGCAAACAATCCCGGCAAACAATCCCGGCAAACAATCCCAGCGATCGTCCTTGACCGGTCTGCCTGACGCTGACGTCGCAGCAGCGCCAGGCGTCCCCGCCAGGGCTCGGTTGATCTCATGCCGGCGGCCGGCGTGACTCAGCCGCCCTGGCGCACAAAGCGGCCCGCGGCGTCCTGGCGCCAGTAGGAGACAGCGCGCCCCTCCGCCTTCGCCTGCTTCCAGGCGGCGCGCGCATGCGTCAGGGCGTCCTCATCAGCGCCATCGAACAGCACCACAACCCGCTCGACGCCCGGCAGTGCAACGGACTTCATTCCAGCGATCACTGAGGCGTCCGTCAGAAACACCGCCTGCGCCTGGTTGCGGTTCTCAAGCGCCGTGGTGAGCAGGATCGGCTGGCGCGCCGCATCCGGCCCCTCGACGCCATGCGGCAGGAACGCGTCATCGCGCCAGGTCCACAACAGCTCGTCGAGCGCCTCCAGGCGCTCCATGGCCGCCCCAACCACCAGCGCGCGCCAGCCTCGCTCGAGACACTTCTCGAGCAGCGGCGGCAGGGCGGCCTCCAGGGTGCTCCCGTCCAGATGGTAGAACCACAACTCCCCGGACGCCGCCTCTTGCGCCATCGCCGTCTAGTCCTCGTAACGATCGCACACCAGGCGATTGAGGAGCCGCACGCCCCAGCCTGACGCCCATCCCGGATTGCGCGGGTCGTCGTTGCCCGGCTGCCAGGCCGTGCCCGCAATGTCGAGGTGCGCCCACGCCATGCCGTCCTTGATAAAGCGCCGCAGGAACTGCGCAGCGGTGATTGATCCGGCCGGGCGTCCGCCGGAGTTCATCACATCGGCGAACTTGGAATCGATGATCTTGTCGTAGGCCGCGCCCATCGGCAGGCGCCAAACCTTTTCGCCTTCGCTCGCGCCGGCGTCGCGCAGGGCGTCGGCAAGCGCGTCGTCATTGGAGAACAGGCCAGCATGCTCGTGACCGAGAGAAATGATGATCGCTCCGGTCAGCGTCGCCAAATCCACAATCGCGGCCGGCTTGAGCTCCTCCTGGACATAATGGAGCACGTCGCACAGGACGAGCCGACCCTCAGCATCGGTGTTGATGATTTCAATCGTCTGACCTGACATCGAGGTGACGATGTCGCCGGGCCGCTGCGCTGCGCCGTCCGGCATGTTTTCAACCAGGCCCACCACGCCCACAACATTCGCCCTGGCCTTGCGCGCGGCGATCGCATGCATCGCCCCGACCACCGCAGCCGCCCCGGCCATGTCGCCCTTCATTTCCTGCATGCCGTCGGCAGGCTTGATCGAAATGCCCCCGGAATCAAAGCACAGCCCCTTGCCGACAAGCGCCAGCGGCGCCTTCGACCGCGCCGCGCCCCGCCATGACATCACTGCGATCTGGCTCTCCCGAACGCTGCCCTGGCCGACTCCCAGAAGCGCGCCCATGCCGAGTTTCTGCATCTCCTTCTCGCCAAGAACCGTCACCTCGACGCCAAGCTTGGTCAGGGCGGAGATGCGTCTTGCAAATTCCTCTGGATACAGAACGTTCGGCGGTTCAGCGACAAGGTCGCGGGCCCACGTGACGCCGTCGGCGACCGGCTTCAGTCCGTCCCAGGCCCGCCCAGCCCCCCGGGCGTCGGCGGTCGCGATCTGCAGTTTGGCGATGGATGCGCGCTGATCCGGTTTGGCGGCGAGCGTCCTGGCCCGGTAGGTTTCAAACCGATATGCGGCCAGGCGCGCGCCGAGCGCGGCGTGGGCGGCAAGCTCGCCCGCCGCACCCCTGCCCTCGTCGACTGTGATCGCCACGGTCTTGGCGCCCGCGGTGAGCAGGCGTTTGACTGCGTGCGCCGCGTACAGCTCGGCAGCCCTGGCGTCGAAGTCCGCGAGGGCGCCGACCCCGACAGCAAGCACGCGCGCAGGCGCGCCCTGCGCGCCGGCGACCTCCAGACTGCGGCCCATGCTGCCTTTGAACGCCACCGCCCTGAGGGCGGACGACAGGGCGCCTTTGCTGGCTTTGTCGATCCGCACCCCGGACGGGCTCAGAGCGCCATCATCGCCGACGGCGACCACGGCTGCGTCAGCGGCGTCCACATTGCTGACAAACGATACGTCCATAATGATTCTCCTGTGGAGCGTGCGCATCGAGCGCCGTATGCAAGCGTCCCACGGAGGCGGCATGATCCGCCGCTTCCGCCGTCCAGGCGCGAGTGCTAACCGATCATGCGGAAAGGCGAAAGCGTCGCCTGTCCGGATGCGCTGCGCGCAACGCCAGGGGCGGGGGTGATGCCGACTGGCTGCTGCGTGCAGCCGCGCATCGCCTGGCTGGTGCAGGCGCAACTGAGGCGACGACAGGTCGGCGGAGCAGGCATGAGAATCTTCCAGGCCTACCTGTTTCGCCAGATCCTTGGTCCAACGCTGGCGATCCTTGGAATTCTGTCTGCGATCGCGCTTCTCACCCAGGGGCTGAGCCAGCTCGACCTTATCATTGAAGAGCGCTCAAGCGCCATGACCTATCTGTGGGTGACCCTGCTCGCCACACCGCAGCTGATCGCCATTATTCTGCCGCTGGCGCTGTTTTTCGGCACGATGTCGGCGCTCAACCGGCTGCAGACAGAAAGCGAACTGGTGGTCGCCCAAACGTCCGGGATGTCGCCCTGGACGGTCGTCTCGCCGCTGCTGCGGCTTGCGACCTACGCGGCGCTGGCGCACCTTGCGATCAATCTTTTCGTGCAGCCGGCCGCCTATCGGGAGATGCGCGAAACTCTGTTCGAGGCCCGCGGGAACCTGACCGGGGCGCTCCTGCGCGAGGGGATTTTCACCAATCCTGCGCCGGGCCTGACATTCTACGCGCGCGAAGTGCGTCCAGGCGGTGATCTGCGGGCGCTGCTGATCGACGACGTGCGCAATCCCAGCGAGCGGGTGACCTACACCGCGCGGACAGGTCTGCTCGCGTCGGTCGACGGCGCGCCGGCCATCGTGATGTCGGACGGCACAGTGCAGCGCATCGATCAAAACGGTCAGATGCAGTTTGGCGACTTTCGACGTTACGTCTTTGATCTCGGACCGTTTCTCACCCGGGAGCGCGACCTCGTGCTCAAGCCGTCCGACCGCTTTCTCCCAGAGCTGCTTTACCCCGACATGACCAATTATTACGATAGCAGGAACAGCGACAAACTGCTGGCGGAGGGTCACCACCGGCTCGCCTCGCCCCTCGTCAATTTCGCGCTCGTGCTGATCGCAGCCATCGCCGTGCTGGGCGGCGACTTCAGCCGCCGGGGCTTTGCCCGGCGCATCCTGATCGGCGTCGCAGCCGGGCTTGTGGTGCGTCTTGCGACCCTGACGCTGCAACAGACGGCGGCCGACGATCCAAGCCTGAACTGGGTGCAATACGCTGTGCCCATCGGCGCTGCGCTTGTCGCACTGTGCTGGCTGATGCTGGGCCGAAAGCGCCGCGCGCGGCGGCGTATCCCGCCCGGCGTTGACAGGCCCGGCGTTGACAGGCCCGGCGTTGACAGGCCCGGCGTCGACAGGCCCTCCCCCCTCCAGCACAGCCCGGGCTAGGATCATGTTTCTGACCACCCGCCTCGGCCGCTACCTGCTCTGGCGCACGGGCCAGAGTTTCGGCATTACCCTGCTGGTGGTGCTGTTTTCGATATTCCTCGTCGACGTCGTCGAGCAGATGCGCACCGTTGGCGGCGACACCAACGCTGGCCTTTTCACCGCCGCAAGCCTGACGGCCATGCGTGCCCCAAGCCTGATCCAGGAGGCGCTCGCGTTCATCGTGCTGATCGGCTCGATCCTGTGCTTTGTGCAGCTGAACCGCTCCAGCGAGCTCTCCGCGTTGCGCGCCGGCGGCGTCTCGGCGTGGCGGTTCGCCAGCCCGACCATCGCGACCGCAGTGCTGCTGGGCCTGACCACGACATTCATCATTGATCCGGTGTCCGTGTCCCTCAACCGGGAATACGAGGCAACCAAGGCGGCGCTCGCCAAGGGCGCCGGCGGCGTCCGCCAGCCGGCGCCAGGCCAACCGGCGGAGTATGTCTGGCTGCGCCAGGGCGATGAGCGCGGGCAGGAAATCGTCAAGGGACGCGCCGCCGCAAAGGGCGTCTCGGCGCTGGATGACGTGACGATTTATTTCTTCACCCGCGACAGCGAAGGCGAGACCGTGTTCGAGCGACGCATCGATGCGCGCCACGCCGAACTGCGCGACGGCTTCTGGCAGCTCTACGGCGCAACAGAGAACCGGGCCGGCGCAGTCACCGATCGGGCGGCGCAGCTC
The DNA here is from genome assembly GCA_040381075.1 of Hyphomonadaceae bacterium. Taxonomy (GTDB): domain Bacteria; phylum Pseudomonadota; class Alphaproteobacteria; order Caulobacterales; family Aquidulcibacteraceae; genus JBEIHX01. The sequence goes on along the minus strand of JBEIHX010000001.1, from coordinate 153,542 downwards.
GCGGTGCCGACCGGGCTCGCGCCCGACACCCTGCTGACCCGCATTCAGTCGCCGGAGACGATGTCGATCTATGATCTGCCGCGGGTGATCGAAAACACCCGCCGGGCCGGTTTCTCGGCCGCCCGCTATGAACACCGTCGACAGCGCCTCCTCGCCCGCGCCGTGCTGTTTGCGGCGATGGCGGCGTTCGCCGCCGCCTTTTGCCTGCGTCTGGCGCGGCTTGGCGGCCTGGCCGCAGCGGCAGGCGCCGCCATCGCGAGCGGCGTTGCGCTGATCTTTGTCGATTCTCTCTCGGGCGCCTTCGCGGCGGCAGAGCTCGCGCCGGCCCCGATCGCAGCCTGGTCGCCGCCAGTCGCGGCGCTGTGTCTGGCGTTGGCGCTGATCGCCTATCGTGAGGACGGCTGAGGCTGGCGGACGCACAAGGCTGGACGCTGCCCTGGGGCTCGATTAAGCACGCAGTGGGCGTCAGAGCGGGCGAGTCACGTCAGGGGAAGAACATGGGTCCAAGCTGGACCGATCCGACGAAAGACACCGTCGAGTCCGCACGGGTGCGGCGCAGCGAACGAACGGCCCAGCTCGCCATGGCGCTTGTGGCGGCCTCATTCGCCTTTGACCCCGCTCAGGCGCAGGAGACGCCGCCCGCCGAGAACCCGGCCAGCGCCACAGAGACCGTTCTCCTGGAGGCCAATTCGCTCATCCAGGAGGAAGGGTCGCAGATCATTACAGCCCAGGGCGATGTCGAAGCCCGCTACCAGGGCAGGATCCTGCGCGCCAATACGGTTATCTACGATCCCGCAGCGCGCAAGGTGCGCGCGTCGGGCGACGTGCAGATCATCGATCCCGACGGCTCGGTCCGTTACGCCGACGAAGTGGAGGTGGACGACAAGCTGGGCGATGGGGTCGCGACCCAGTTCTCGAGCTCGCTCGCCCCCAACGCCACCGTCGCCGCCGCCAGCGCCGTGCGCCAGGAAGGCGTGCGCAATGTTCTCAATCGCGTGATCTATACGGCCTGCAAGCTGTGCGCCGACAAACCGGACGGCGGCGGCCCAACCTGGTCGTTGCGTGCACGGCGCGCCGTCCAGGACGCCCAATCGCAGATGATCACCTATAACGACGCGGTCTTCGAGATCCGCGGCGTGCCCGTGCTTTACCTGCCCTATTTTTCGCACCCCGACCCGAGTTCGGAGCGCCGATCGGGCTTCCTGCCGCCGTTCGGCGGGCGCAATTCCAAGTTCGGCGCCTTCTACGAACAACCCTATATCTGGGCCATCTCACCCTATCAGGACCTGACAGTCACGCCGCGCATTTCCGAGCGCGTGCGTCCAATCCTGCTCGGCGAATACCGGCGCCGGTTCTACTCCGGCGAAGTCGGAGCAGAGTTCTCGCTCGGCAAGGATCTTCTGTTCAACAGCGACGGCGACAAGTTTGGCGACGACACCGCGCGCAGCCATGTATTTGCAGCCGGCGAGTTCGACATCGCCAAGGATTGGCAATGGGGGTTCGGCGCAGAGCGGACATCGGACGTGAACTACATCCGCCGCTACGACATTCCCAACGCGAACAAGGATCGCGGGCTCTATCGCACGCGCCCTGAACGGCTCGCCTCGCAGCTCTATCTGAACGGCGTATCCGATTCCTATTCGGTGCAGGTCGCCGCGCTGTCCTTCCAGAGCACGACGGAAGGCGAGGCGCCGCAATCCCTGCCAAATGTGCTGCCCTACATCACGGCGCAATGGAGCCCTGATCTGCGCGTGCTGGGCGGACGGGTCAGCCTGAACGCGTCAAGCGCCGCGCTTGAGCGCTCCGTGGGATCCGACAGCCGACGGGTGAGCGGCGGAGCAGCCTGGGAAGCAAACCGCATTGTCGGACCGGGGCTCATGCTCAAGCCCTTCGCAGAGGCGCGGGCCGATTTCTTTGACATCGCCAACCCCGCCATGGGCAAGGACGCGAGGTTCTCGCGCACGGTCGCGCTCGCAGGGGCTGAGGCGCGCATGCCCTTCGTGCGCCCGGGCCGGGTGGTCGACACGGTGATCGAACCGATCGCCATGGCCGCCGTCGGTGTGTCCGACGTCTACGATCCGCGCATTCCCAACGAAGACGCCCAGCGCTTCGAACTGGACGACAGCAGCGTGTTTCGCCCGAACGGCGCGCCGAACTTCGACCTGTACGAGAGCGGCGCGCGGGCCGCCGCCGGGGTGCGGGCGACCGCGCGCTGGAAGGGCGGCGCACAGGCGAGCGCGCTGGTGGCGCGACGCTGGCGCGACGCGCCAGACCCGCAGTTCTCGCGCGAGACCAATCTCGCAGGCGAGACATCCGACATTGTGGCGCAGGTCAGTTTCGATGCGCCGAAACGGTTCAATCTGACCAGCCGGATGCGGCTTGATCCGCAGGACTTCACGGTGAACCGCATCGATGCGTCGGCGTCGGGGCGACTGTGGCGGCTGCGCGCGAACACCCGGTACTTCAAAATCAACCGGCGCATCTTCGAGAACCCGGGATTGCTCACTGGCGTCTCAACCGAGGAAGTGTCGGGCGGGCTGGAGTTGCGCCTCTTCAAAGGCTGGTCGCTGGCCTATGAGGTGCAGCGGGACCTGGAAGCGCGGCTCGACCTGCGTCAGACCACCAGTCTCATCTATCAGGATGACTGCATGTTCGTGCAGTTGGGCTATGATCGCTCTGAAACACGCAATTCGGTCATCGGTCCGACAAATTCGGTGCGTATCCGCATCGGTCTCGCCACTCTCGGAGAGATTGGACGCGAGGATGGCGTCAATCGGCAGATGCGCTAGAGCCGCGCGCAAAGTGATGGGATGACGATGGTGCTTCGCGGAGTGTTGTGCGCCCTGGCGGCGACTGGACTGATGATCACCGCTGCGCAGCCGGCAAGAAGCCAGGCCGCAGAAGCGGTCGCGGCCATCGTCAATGACGAGGTGGTGTCGACCTACGACGTGCGCCAGCGGATGCGCTTCATCATCGCCACCACCGGGATCCAGCCGGACGAGCAGACCCTGCCGCTGATCCGCGACCAGGCGCTGCGCGCCCTGATCGATGAGCGGCTTCAGCTGCAGGAGGCGAAGAAGTTTGAAGCGACGCCGCAGGACGCCGACGTCGATCAGGAAATTGCGCGGATCGCGGCCGGCAATGGCGGAACGGCCGCGCAGCTGGAACAGGATCTCAGCCGCGCCGGCGTCGGCGTGTCAACCTTTCGTGACCAGGTTCGCGCCGAGATCGCATGGCGACGTCTGGTCAGCGGCAGGTACGGATCACGCATCCGCGTCTCCAACGTACAGATCAATGAAACCCTGTCGCGGATCGAAGCCAACGCCACGAAGCCGCAATACCTGTTGCGTGAAATCTTCCTCGACACCGAGACCCCGGAGGAACAGGCGCGCGCCGGTGTGTTTGCGCGCACCCTGATCGATCAGGTGCGCCAGCAGAACGTGCCGTTCGCAGCCCTCGCGCAGCAGTACTCGACCTCGCCCAGCGCCCTGCAGGGCGGCGATCTCGGGTGGATGCTGTCAGGCGAGCTGCGGCCCGAGTTCGAAACCGCGCTGCAACGTCTCTCCCCGCCGGACGGCGCTCCAGCCCTGTCGGATCCAATCGAAGTGCCGGGCGGCGTCTACGTGCTGGAACTGCGCGCCAAGCGGCAAGGGGCCAACCCTCCGACACGCATTTCCCTCGTCCAGATCCTGGCGCGCGGCGACACGGAACCGACCCTTCGCAGCCTGCGCTCCGCACGCGAGCGGCTGCGCGGCTGCGCCAATGCTGCTGAGGTGGCGCGCAGGGCCGGCGGCGCTGCTGTCAATGACCTGGGCGAGGTCGAGGAAACAACCCTCGCCCCGGATGTCCAGGCGCGCGTGCAAGGTCTGAAGTCCGGCGAGGCCAGCGAGCCGTTCGCCGCTGACGGCGGAGGCCAGATCCTTGTTGTCTGCTCGCGCCGCTTCGCCGATGGGTCGGGCGTGCCCGGGCGGGACGAAATTGAAGATCGGCTCTTTGACCAGCAGCTCGGCATGTTCGCACGCCGCTGGCTGCGCGATCTGCGTCGCGAAGCGTCGATCCAGACGCGGTGAACGCGCCCCTTGCGCTCAGTCTTGGCGATCCTGCCGGGATCGGTCCGGAGATCGCGCTCAAGGCTTGGGCGGCGCTCAGGGCAAGCGGTCCCTGTTTCGTCGCCATCGGGGATCCAGGCTGCCTTGAAGCAGCCCGGCGCACCCTCGGCGCGTCGTGTGCGTTCGTGCGCGTGGCCGGGGCGCGTGACGCCCGCGACGTGTTCGCCGCCGCCCTTCCGATTCTGGCGACAGACGCACCTGCGGGCCATATCGTGCCCGGGGCGTCCAATCCGGCGCACGCAGCGTCAACCCTGGAAGCAGTGTCCCGCGGCGTCGACCTTTGCCTGACCGGGGCGGCCCGCGGGCTTGTCACCGCACCCATCGCCAAAGCCCCCCTTTATGCCGCGGGCTTCAGATTTCCGGGGCATACGGAGTATATCGCGCACCTGTGCGCTGGGCGAGGCGCCGCGCCAGACGGCCCGGTCATGATGCTCACTGGTGGTGATCTGCGCGTCAGCCTGGTTACGATCCACCTGCCGATCAGCGAGGTCAGCGCGCATCTGACGACCCAGCGCATCGTGATGACCGCCAAGATCACCGCACGTGCGCTGGTGCGCGACCTTGCGCTTGCAAACCCGCGCATCGCGATTGCCGGACTGAACCCCCACGCAGGTGAAGCCGGCGCGCTCGGACAGGAGGAACGCGACGTCATCGCGCCAGCGGTGCGCCTCCTTGCCGACAGCGGCCTGCATGTGACCGGGCCACATCCCGCCGATACGCTGTTTCACCCTGAGGCGCGACGCGCCTACGACGTCGTCATCGCGATGTACCACGACCAGGGACTGATCCCGGTCAAGATGCTCGACTTCTGGTCCGGCGTGAACACAACGCTTGGCCTGCCGATCATCCGGACCTCCCCGGACCATGGCGCAGCCCATGACATCGCCGGGCGCGGCGTGGCGCGCCCGGACAGCCTGATCGCCGCGCTCCGCCTGGCGGAACGCATGGCTGACAATCGGGCGCGGGCGTGACCCTCGCTGACCTGCCATCGCTGCGCGAGACCCTGGAGGCCTACGGACTGCTCGCGCGCAAGAACTTCGGGCAGCACTTCCTGCTGGATCTCAACATCACGCGCCTGATCGCACGCCTGGCGGGCGTGGGGCCAGGCGAAACGGTGATCGAGATCGGCCCCGGGCCAGGCGGGCTCACGCGGGCCCTGCTCGAGGCGGGCGTCGCCCGGGTGATAGCCATCGAGAAGGACGAACGGTTTATCGGCCCCCTGCAGGAACTCGCCCATGCGGCCGGCGGACGCCTGAGCGTGGTCGTAGAAGACGCGCTGAAGGTCGACGAGACACAGTTGCTCGCCGCAGCCGGCGTCCATACGGCGGCGATAGTGGCCAATCTGCCCTATAATGTGGCGACGCCGCTTCTGGTCCGATGGCTGAAGGCGGGCGACTGGCGCGGCGCGATGACGCTGATGTTTCAAAAGGAGGTGGCGCAGCGGATCTGCGCCGCCCCAGGGGAACCGGCCTATGGCCGCCTCGCCGTCCTGACGCGCGCGGCATGCTCGGCGCGCATCGCGCTCAACGTGCCGGCGCGCGCCTTTGTGCCCCCGCCCAAGGTTGAGTCTGCCGTCGTCCGGCTGACGCCGCTGGCGGCTGCGCACCGGTTCGAGAACACCGCCACGCTTGAACGCGTGACCCAGGCCGCCTTTGGTCAGCGTCGCAAGATGCTGCGTGTGAGCCTGCGCGCACTCGGGGATGCGTCCGCCCTCATCCACGCCGCTGGCCTCGACCCCTGCGCCCGGCCTGAGGACATCCCGCCAGAGGGATTTTTCGCACTCGCAAACGCGCTCGGCAGGATCCGTCAGGCGTCCTCTTGAAGCAGTCGGTGCACGTAACCGGCAAGCCAGGGCTGGCGCGCACGGCGCAGGCGCTCCGCGGCGACAATAGCCTGCAGTTGCGCATAGCAGGTGTCGAAGTCCTCATTGACAAGCACGTAATCGTACCCGTCCCAGCGGCTGATCTCGCCATAGGCGGCGCGCATGCGCCGTTTGATGACGTCGAGACTGTCCTGCGCACGCCCCTCAAGGCGGCGTCGCAGCTCCCGCATCGAGGGGGGAATGATGAAAACCTTCACGACGTCAGCCGCCGCTGAGGTCGTCAGCTGCTGGGAGCCCTGCCAGTCAATGTCAAACAACACGTCGCGCCCCCGCGACAGGGCGTCGAGGATTGGTTCGCGGGGCGAGCCATAGAAATTGCCATGGACCTCAGCCCACTCAAGGAAGCCTTCTTCGGCCCGGCGAGCATAGAACTCGCGCCGGGTCCGGAAAAAGTAATGAACCCCGTCCCGCTCGCTCTCCCGCGGCTGACGGGTCGTCCAGGAGATCGACAGCTGCATCTCCGCGTCGTCATCAACGAGCTTGCGCGACAGAGTGGTCTTGCCCGCGCCGGACGGACTGGACAGCACCAGCATGAGGCCCCGGCGGCGACGCTCACTCGACATTCAGACACTGCTCCTTAAACTGATCGATCGCCGCCTTCAGGGCGAGGCCCGCCCGCGTCAACTCCAGACTGGCGCTCTTTGCGCCGAGCGTATTGGCTTCGCGGTTGAGCTCCTGGGCGAGAAACTCAAGCCGCCGACCGACCGAGCCGCCGCCGTGAATGAGGGCGCGTGCATCGATAAGGTGGGCGTCGAGCCGGTCGAGTTCTTCGCGAACGTCCGCCTTGAGGGCTGCAGCCGCAGCCTCCTGAACAATCCGGGTTTCGTCGACCGGTGCGCCCGCGAGCAGCTCAGACATGCGCTCGCTCAGCCGGTTCCTGATGGCCGCCGACTGCGCGCCGGCGAGCGCGCGTGCACGCGCCGCAGCTGCGGCCGCATCGTCCAGGATCGCACACAGCGCAGCGGCCAGAACCGCACCTTCAGCAAGGCGGGCCTCCTTCAAACCGTCGAGGGCCTGTCCGATTGCGGCGCGCAGTCCCGCATCGCGCTCAGCGATCGCGTCTGGCGAATCTTCCTCGGCCGTGGCCTCCAGAACCCCACGCACTGCAAGGAGCCCGTCAGCCGTGGGCGCCGCCGCGACGCCCGAGGCCACAAGCGGCGCAATCGCATCGAGCACCTGGCGCAGAACCGCCTCATTGATCCGCAGACGCTCGCCGCTCGTCGTCGTACGCACCTGTACCGAAAGCTGCAGCGATCCACGCTGGAAACGCTGCATCGCCTGGTCGCGGATGACCGTGTCCAGCCCATCGAGGCCAGGCGGCGCGCGCGTCTTCACATCCAGGCCGGAGCGCGCATTGACGCTTCGCGCCTCAACGGTGAATGACCAGCGGCCAACGCTCGCCTGCGCCGTGGCGAAACCGGTCATGCCGGACAGGGGCGCCCGCTGCGGCGCCATGTCAGGGCTGCCCGCGCGGTGCAGGCGTCACGCCGGGCTCGGGCTCAGCCGCAGACGGGGCCGTCTGGGCGGCGCGCTGGCGCTCGATGTCCCGCCAGCGTGCGACCGCGGCGTCATGTTCGGCGTAGGTGCGCGAAAACACATGTCCGCCGGTCCCGTCGGCGACAAAGAATAACTCATCTGTCCTGGGCGGATTCAGCACAGCCGCCAGGGCGGCGCGGCCGGGATTGGCGATCGGCGTCGGCGGGAGACCGTCGATCTGATAGGTGTTGTAGGGCGTTTGCGCATCGATCTCACTGCGCCGGATGCCACGTGGATTGCCCTGGGCGTCCAGCAGTTTCTGGCATTTGCACACGCCGTAAATGATTGTCGGATCCGATTGCAGGCGCATGCCCTGGCGCAGGCGGTTGACGAACACGGCGGCGACCCGTGGTCGCTCCGCCGCGACGCCTGTCTCTTTTTCCACGATCGACGCCAGGGTCACCGCCTGCTCAATTGTGTCGAATGGAAGATCCGCCGCCCGCTGCGGCCAGAGCGAGGCCATCAGGTCGCGTTGCGCCTGCATCATTCGGTTCAGGACCTCGGCGCGGGTTTCTCCGCGCGTGACCATGTAGGTTTCCGGGAGCAGAACGCCCTCATCGGGCGTCGGCGGGAGCGGGCCGGTCAGAATGTTGCTGTCGGCAAGCACCGCAACCACCATCGCGGAGGTGTGACCCTCGGGAATGGTGATGGCGAACAGGCGCGCCCTGCCGCTCTCCAGCAAACGCCAGATCTCAGTCATGCTGGCCCCGGCGGGAATTTCATATTCGCCCGCCTTCAGCTGGCCGCTCAGTCCGACGAGCCGAGCAGCGCGTGCAAACATCCAGTCGTGGCGGATCACGCCGGCCTGCTGAAGGCCAGCGGCGATCCGCGCAACAGAGGCGCCGCGTTCGACCGTCACAATTGTCCCGGGGCTTACGGTTGCAGGCAGTGCGGCGCCGGGGGGGGAGGCGCCGGGGGGGGAGGCGCCGGGGGGGGAGGCGCCGGGGAATGAGCCCGCAATCTCGCCGGGCACGGGACCCGGGGTGGTGAAGCTCCAGTAGACGTAGCCATAACCGGCGCAGATGCTGATCAGGGCGAGGATGAACATCCCGGCCAGTGCGCTGAACACCGTGCGAAACAGCCCGCCGCCTGCCCGTCGCCTGCCCCGCCTGCGCGCGTCCGCCACCGGTCAGCCCGCCACCGGTCAGCTCGGCGCGTGCAGCACGAGCGCGGCGTTGGTGCCGCCGAAGCCAAACGAATTCGACATCACAGCGCGGATTGCACGCCGACGCGCCTGGTTGGGCGTCAAATCAATCGAGGTTTCTACAGACGGGTGATCCAGATTGAGTGTCGGGGGAACGATCTGATCACGCAGGGCCAGGATGGAGAACACCGCCTCCACCGCGCCTGCAGCCCCCAACAGGTGGCCGATCGCCGATTTTGTTGAGGAGACGGAGAGATTGCCGGCCGCGTTTCCAAACAAACGCTCGATCGCGCGCAGCTCGATCTCATCGCCGAGCGGCGTCGATGTGCCATGCGCATTGATGTAGTCGATGTCGCCAGGCGCCAGTCCGGATCGACGCAGGGCGATCTGCATGGCCCGGAAACCGCCGTCGCCATCCTCGGCTGGCGCCGTGATGTGGTACGCGTCGCCTGACAGGCCATATCCCGCCACTTCAGCGTAGATCGTCGCGTTGCGCGCCTTCGCATGGGCGTACTCTTCAAGCACAACCACGCCGGCCCCCTCGCCCATGACGAAACCGTCGCGATCCCTGTCATAGGGGCGCGACGCGCGGGTGGGCGCATCATTAAAGGCCGTCGACAACGCCCGACACGCGGCGAAACCGGCCATCCCGATCCGGCAGATTGCGGCCTCCGCTCCTCCCGCAACCATGACGTCAGCATCATCGTTGACGATCAACCGGGCCGCGTCGCCAATCGCGTGAGCCCCCGTGGCGCAGGCCGTGACAACAGCGTGGTTGGGGCCCTTCAGGCCATGTCGGATGGACACCTGACCGGATGCGAGATTGATCAGCGCCGAGGGAATAAAAAATGGACTGACGCGCCGTGGGCCGTTTTCGTGCAGCTCCACAGCGGTGGCCGCAATCGCCTGCAGGCCGCCAATGCCCGAGCCGATCATGACGCCGGCGCGCTGGCGCGCCTCCTCATCGGCGGCCTTCCAGCCGGAATGGGCCAGCGCCTCTTCTGCCGCCGCGATCGCATAAAGGATGAAGTCGTCGACCCGGCGGCGCTCCTTTGCGGACATGACGGCGTCCGGATCGAATGCTCCCTCCATATCCGCCGCGCCGCCGCCCAGTCCATCCTTGCGGGGGACTTCGCAGGCGTACCGGCACGGCAGATCAGACGCGTCAAAGCGCGAAATCAACCCGGCGCCCGACTCGCCAGCCAGCAGCCTGCGCCACACGGTTTCCGCGCCCGAGCCAAGCGGGGTAACCAGCCCGAATCCCGTAACGACCGCGCGACGCATGTGTCTCGCTCTTGGCTGAGTGACAGGGCCAACCGATGCTCAGATTGCGCCGCGCTCAGTGATATACTTCACGGCGTCGCCGACCGTTTGGATGCGCTCTGTCGCATCATCCGGGATCTCGATGCCGAACTCTTCTTCAAAGGCCATCACCAGCTCAACCAGATCGAGACTGTCGGCCCCAAGATCATCGATAAAGCTCGCCTTTTCGGAAATCTTCTCCGCAGGCGCTTCAAGATGCTCAATGACGATCTTCTTTACGCGATCGAATACAGTCGACATGTTCTTCCTCGTCCTTGCCGATGATGAATGTTCCGGCGCCGCAGACGCCGCGTGAACTTTGCAAACCTGCGCCCCGCAACCTGCGCCCCGCAACCGGCGTCCAGAGACCAGCACCCTGGAATGCAGGCCCATCCCAAGGCCCCATCCCCAAGGCCCCATCCCCAAGGCCCCATCCCCAAGGCGCTGCCTCTGGAGCGGAGCCCGGCATGTGTCCCTGCGACCGGCTGCATCGTTGCGCACCCGGGACGCCATCCCATGCGCGTTTCCGAAGCTCGCCGCCGCCCAACGCATCACGCCCACACACCACCACCCACACACCACCACCCCTACAAAACCGCCTTCGGGCGCATCAGCCCCTGGTTCGAGGAACGGTCACCGGGATCAGCCTCCCGCGAGGCATATCGTGACGTTGCGACAGGTGAACGTTGCGGACGAAGGGCTTGCGCCAGCGTCCTGAAAACTCCTGCTGAAACCTTGCCCAGCGGCCATATAGACCGGACCGGCCCGCCGGCTAACATACTTCCCCGGGTTTGACCAGAACCGCTGCGCGACCTGGCGATGCGACCAGCCCGCGCCCCGGCGCCGCTCACACCATGGCCATCCCGCCGTTCACATGCAGCGTCTGGCCGGTCATGTATCCCGCCTCCTCGCTTGCGAGGTAGACGGCGGCCGCGGCGACATCACGGCCTGTCCCGAAGCGACCCGCCGGAATACGCCCGAACAGGGCATTTTTCTGGTCCTGATTGAGAGCATCGGTCATCGGGCTCTCGATGAAGCCCGGCGCGATGCAGTTGACGGTGATGTTCCGGCTCGCGATCTCCTGTGCGAGGGCTTTCGAGAAGCCGATCATGCCGGCTTTGGACGCAGCGTAATTCGTTTGGCCAGGATTGCCGGTGACTCCGACGACGGAGGTGATCGCGATGATTCGCCCCCACCGTCGACGCATCATTGCCTTCGCGGCCGCGCGGGCGATGCGGAAATACGCGGTCAGATTGACATCAACGACCTTCGCCCAGTCCTCGTCCTTCATCCGCAGGATGAGGCCGTCGCGGGTCAGGCCGGCGTTGCTCACCACGATGTCGAGGCCGCCAAGGGCCGCCTCGGCCTCGCCGACCAGGGCGTCCGTCTGCACTGCATCGGACAGGTCGCACGCGATCGCAGCCGTCCCCGGCAGCTCCGCCTTCAACTGCTCAAGGGCCTCGCGACGCGTGCCCGACAGCGCGACCGTCGCGCCGCGCTCAACAAACGCGCGTGCAATTGCCCCGCCTATGCCGCCGGTCGCCCCGGTCACCAGGGCCTTCTTGCCGGTAAGATCAAACATGCCTGTATCCTTTCCCGTCAGCCCCGGAGCGCTGCGGCCGCGGCCGCTATGGTTTCCGGATCGCCGGCCGAAACCGCCTCGGCGCCGTCCGCAATGCGCCGGATCATGCCGGCGAGGACCTTGCCCGCGCCAAGCTCCACAAACCGCACCACGCCGCCGGCGGTCGCCATCCAGGCGATGCTTTCGCGCCAGCGCACGCGCCCGGTCACCTGCTCGACCAGCAGGCGACGGATCGTCTCGGCCTCGGCGGCCGGCGCAGCAGTCACATTCGCCACCAGCGGGGGCGCCGGAGCGCCTATGCGCACCCCGGCGAGCGCTGCGCGCATTTCCTCGGCCGCCGGAGCCATTAGCGGACTGTGGAACGGTGCGGACACATTGAGCGGAATTGCGCGCACGCCCCGTGTCTTGGCTGCCGCGATGGCGGCCTCGACGCCCGCCTTGGCGCCGGAGATCACAACGTTTCCAACATTGTTGTCATTCGCCACAACGACTGGGGCGACTTTCGCGCCCTCCGCCGCGATCTCCTCCGCCAGCGCCACATCCACTTTGCCGATCAGGGAGGCCATCGCCCCGGCGCCCAGCGGAGCGGCGCGTTGCATCGCCTGACCGCGCAGGCGCAACAGGCGGGCGGCGTCGGCGAGCTCAATTGCGCCGGCGGCGGCCAGGGCGGAGTACTCGCCGAGACTGTGCCCGGCGACCCAAGCAGCGGCGCTCACCGGCACGCCATGATCGACGGCGAGGCTGCGGACCGCGGCGACGCTCACCGCCATCAACGCAGGCTGCGCATTCTCTGTCAGGGTCAGGGTCTCAATCGGCCCATCCCACATCAGCGCAGAAAGCTTTTGCCCAAGGGCGGCGTCCACTTCCTCAAAGACGGCGCGGGCTGTCGGCGACGCCGCAGCCAGGGCCTCGCCCATGCCGACCTCCTGGCTGCCCTGGCCCGGAAAAACGAACGCGGTGGTGATCATGGGGCCTCGCGGCAAGTCGGTTGAGAACCAAGATGCGCCTGCTACTGGGGCGGCGCGCGGCGCGCAAGCGGCAAGTCCCGCGCAGGCCCCGCCGGCCGATCGGCGCCTCTTCGCGATGGCGGGCGTCCCAGGCCGGCGCCCCTGCCGCCCGCAGCACTTGCGCGCCAGCGCCTGCTCAGCTACATCCGCGCCACACCAATCGGGCTGCGGTCCTTGCGCACACCCCCGCGATCAGCGGGGCGGCGCAGGGATCCATCGTCGCGCCGGGCCCCCGCCCATGCGCAGCGCCGCGGCCCAAGGACGGGGATCATGGCTTACTACGAACAGGTGTTTATCGCGCGTCCCGACGTTTCGCCCCAGCAGGTCGAAGCGCTGGTTGAGGACATGACCCGCGTGCTCGAGGAGCATGGCGGCAAGGTGCTCAACAACGAATACTGGGGTCTTCGCAATCTGGCTTACCGGGTCAGGAAGCATCGGAAGGGCCACTACGGCCTCCTCAACATCGACGCCCCGCCCGCCGCGGTCCAGGAACTGGATCGGCGTCTGCGGATCAACGAGGACGTCATCCGCTTCCTGACCGTGCGCCTGGAAGCGGCGCCGGAGGGACCTTCCCCGGTTCTCGCCAAGCGCGATCGCGATGAGAAGAAAAAGGCAGCCGCGGCGATGGGCGGCGGCGAGCGGCGTATGAAGGCCTGATCGATGACCCAGAAAATCAATATCACCAATCTGCCGACCCGCCGCCCGTTCGGGCGCCGGCGCAAAGTGTGCCCGTTCTCCGGCGATGCCGCGCCGAAGATCGACTACAAGGACGTCAAGCTGCTGCAGCGCTTCATCTCCGAAAAGGGCAAGATCGTACCGGCGCGGATCACCGCCGTGTCCTCCAAGAAGCAGCGCGAACTCGCCCAGGCCATCAAGCGCGCGCGCGTGCTCGCCTTGCTGCCCTACGCCGTTCAGTAAGGAGAGGCCGTCATGAAAGTCGTTCTCCTGGAACGTGTTGAGAAGCTTGGGGCCATTGGCGACGTCGTCGCCGTGAAGCCGGGCTTTGCGCGCAATTATCTGTTGCCGCAGAAGAAGGCCCTGCGCGCTACGGACACCAACCTGAAAGTGTTTGAACTGCAACGCGCAGCCATTGAAGCGCGCAACGCCGACACCCGGGCGAAGGCCGAGTCGCTCGGCGCGAAGCTGCAGGGTCAGAGCTTCGTGCTGCTGCGGCAGGCTGGCGAGTCGGGGCAACTCTACGGCTCAGTCTCTGCACGCGACATCTCCGATGCGGCAGTGGCCGCAGGTTTTGCGGTTGACCGCGGCCAGGTCATTCTCAACGCGCCAATCAAGACGATCGGCACAAGCCAGATACGGGTGCGGCTGCACCCGGAAGTGTCGGTCACGGTCACGGTCAACGTTGCGCGGTCGGCGGACGAGGCCGAACGTCAGGCAAAAGGCGAAAATGTGCTCGCGACCCAGGCCGAGAGCGACCGCGCCGACGCGGCCGCCCAGGCTCAGGAGCTTGCAGCGGCGAGCGCAATCAACGAGCCCGGCGGCGATCTGGCCTGATTGTGACGCCCAGGCAGTTCAACGGCGGCCCCCTGGGCCGCCGTTTTCGTTTGCGCCGGGCGCCCGGCGGCCGGAGATGGGGTCGGTGAACGAAATCACGGGCGCTCTCGGACCAGTGTTCCTGCTGATCCTGATCGGCTGGGGCGCACGCGCCGCAGGATTCGCCAGCAGCGAAGCATTCGCCGCGGTGAACCGCCTCGGCTACATGCTCCTCTATCCAGCGTTTCTATTCACCACGATCGCAGGCGCCGACGTGCACGCAGCAGACGCCGGTCCATTCGTGGCGGGCGCCCTTGCAGGCTTTGTGACCATGGCTGTGATCGCACTGGCCGTAAAGCCGGTGTTCGGGACCGACGGCCCTGCCTTCACGAGCCTGTTTCAGGGCGCGCTCAGATGGAACGGCTTCGCTGTGCTCGCCGCCGCCCCCGCACTGTTCGGCCGGCAGGGCGGCGAACTGGTCGCATTGGCGTTCGGCCCGGCCGTCCTCCTGGTGAACCTGATCTCAGTGGCGGCGCTCGCACGGTGGGGCGCAAGCCCTGCCCGCTCATGGCGCGCCTACGCAGACCAGGTGCTGACAAATCCCCTGGTCCTTGCCTGCGGCGCAGGTCTCATGCTGCAGACTGTGGGCGTCGACCATCTCGGCCCGGTCCAACCGACGCTCGACCTCCTGGCCAAGGCCGCGATGCCGATCGCACTGATCTGCGTAGGGGCCGGGCTCAATCTCAGGGCGCTTCGCGCAAGCCGCGCGCAGCTGGCCGTGACCTGCGTCCTCAAACTCATCCTCGCACCGGTCGTGATGGCCAGCGCGGTCGCGCTCATGGGCGGCGGCCCCGTTGCGATCGCCGCGGCCGCGGCGGTCGGTGCAACGCCAACCGCAGCAGCGGCCTATACGCTCGCAAAGGAAATGGGCGGCGACGATTCGCTGATGGCGGCGATCATCACCGCGACGACGCTGGTGTCGTTTCTGACCATGCCTGCCGCGCTTCTGCTGGCGCGCACAATCATCACCTAGGCCGGGCGATTGCGGGAACGGCCCGCTGGGCATACAAGCGGCGTCGATGACGAGCACAGGCGTTCCGACGAGTGATCCGCGACCGGAGGCCCCGCCGCTGCGGACGCGCCACCTCCTGCAGATCGCAGATCTCGATCGCGGCGAGGTGCTGGGGCTGCTGCGGCTCGCGGACTGGTGCGTCGGGGTTAACCGGCAAGCCCAGAAGAAGCTCGATCTGCTCAAAGGGCGCACTCTGCTCAATCTGTTTTTCGAGAGCTCCACGCGCACCCAAAGCTCGTTCGAACTTGCGGGCAAGCGTCTCGGCGCTGATGTGATGAACATGAGCCCGCGCTCCTCAGCCATGACCAAGGGCGAGACCCTGATCGATACAGCGGTGACGCTGAATGCGATGCAGCCCGATCTGCTGGTGATCCGCCACGCCTCTTCCGGCGCCGCCAATCTGCTGGCCCAGAAGGTCGATGGGGCCGTGATCAACGCCGGCGACGGCCAGCATGAGCATCCCACCCAGGCCCTGCTCGATGCGCTCGCACTGACGCGCGCCTTCGGGTCTGTTGAGGGGCTCAGCATCGCGATCTGCGGCGACATCCTGCACTCGCGCGTCGCCCGCTCGAACGTCGCGCTGCTCAACCTGCTGGGGGCCGACGTGCGCCTTGTCGGTCCACCAACCCTGATGCCGGCCGAGGCGCAGCGCTGGGGCGCGCGCGTGCACACGGACATGCGCTCCGGACTTGAGGGGGCGGACGTCGTCATGATGCTGCGACTCCAGCTGGAGCGCATGGATGGCGCGTTTGTGCCGTCCAAACGCGAATACTTCCATTTTTACGGACTGGACCGCGAGAAACTCGCCTGGGCCAAACCCGGTGCGCGCGTCATGCACCCGGGGCCGATGAACCGCGGTGTGGAAATTGATTCAGACGTCGCCGATGACATGGCGGTGAGCCTGATCCAGAGCCAGGTCGAGATGGGCGTCGCCGTCCGCATGGCGGTTCTGATCGCCCTGGCCAACCGGCCAGGCGACGCAGCCGGGGCGTGCGCATGACCCGGCGCATCCTGTTCCGCGGCGCCCTGCTGCTCGATCCGGAACGCACGGGCGAAACCATCGGCGATGTCATGGTTGAGCAGGGCGTGATCGCCGCCATCGGCCCGGATGTCGCCGCCGACGGCCTCGATCCCCAGACTCAGATCGTCGACTGTCAGGGGCTCGCCCTCGCCCCCGGCCTCATCGATATGCGGGTGATCACAGGCGAACCTGGCCTCGAGCACAAGGAGACGCTGGCCTCGGCGAGTCGCGCCGCCGCGGCAGGCGGCGTCACCTCGATCGTGGTCATGCCGGACACTGATCCGGTCATCGATGACGCCGCGCTGGTGGACTTCATCAATCGCCGCGCCCGCGCCACCGCTCAGGTGCGGGTCTATCCCGCCGCCGCCCTGACCAAGGGCCTGAACGGTCGCCAGATGGCGGAAATCGGCCTGATGGCGGAAGCCGGAGCCGTTCTCGCAAGCAATGGCTCGCAATCGATCGCCGATTCACGCGTCCTGCGCCGCGCATTGGCCTACGCCAACGGCGTGCGGCCGGGCGGCATGCTGGTCGCCCATCGGCCGGAGGACCCAAGCCTTGCCGGCGGTGCGATGCATGAAGGCGAGCTGTCCGCCCGCCTTGGTGTTCCCGGCATTCCAAGCGTGGCAGAGACCATCATGCTGCATCGCGATCTCGTTCTGACGGAATTGACCGGCGCGCGGCTCCTGGCGGATCAGATTTCCACCCGCGGCGCGGTCGAGCTGCTCGCCGACGCAAAGCGCCGCGGGGTGCGGGCGGCGGCAAGCGTGTCGATCAACCATCTCGCGCTCAATGAGATCGACGTTGGGGAGTATCGCACCTTCGCAAAGCTGTCCCCGCCATTGCGCGCCGAAGAAGACCGCAAGGCGCTGGCCGCCGGTCTGCGCGATGGCGTGATCGACGTCATCGTGTCCGGTCACGCGCCCCAGCCGGCCGAGGACAAACGCCTGCCCTTCGATGAGGCAGCCTTCGGCGCGGCAGGTCTGGAAAGCCTGATCCCAGGCGCCATGATGGTGCACGATGACGGCGCCGTGCCGCTCTCCACACTGATCCGGGCCATGACGCTGCGCCCTGCCGAGCTACTCGGGCTGGAGCAGGGACGCCTCGGCGTTGGCCGGCCTGCCGACCTGTGTCTGTTCGATCCCGGTCGTCCCTTTGTCTTCGATGTTTACAGACTCAAATCACGCTCCAAGAACTCGCCATTCGACCGCAAGCGCATGCAGGGCCGGGTGGCGCGCACCTATGTCGGGGGCAGGATGGTCTACCCGGAGCGATCGGAGGACCGGTCATGAGCCTACCCGCCAGCATTGATCCCGCGGCCGCGGCCGCCGCCGCGGCGGCCGGATACCTGTTGGGATCCATTCCCTTTGGCCTGCTGCTGACCCGCCTCGCCGGTGTCGGAGACATCCGCAAGGTGGGGTCCGGAAATATCGGCGCGACCAATGTCCTGCGCACTGGCAGGCGCGACCTCGCCTTCGCGACCCTGGTGCTGGACGGCGGCAAAGCCGCGCTGGCCTATTTTCTGGCCCGCTGGCTCGCCGGCCATGAGATTGGTCTGATCGCCGGGACCTGCGCCTTTGTCGGCCATTGCTTCCCGGTCTGGCTGAGGTTTCAGGGCGGCAAGGGGGTGGCCACATTCTTCGGACTCCTGCTCGCAGCCGCCCCCCTGATCGGTGTGCTGGCCGGCGTTATCTGGCTCGCCGTGGCGTTCACCTTCCGCTTTTCCTCACTTGCCGCCCTCGTCGCGGCTGCCCTCGCCCCGGGCTTGGCCCTCTACTTCAAGGCCGGGACAGCGAGCGCGATCGCCGCGGCAGTCCTCGCGATCCTGATCTACTGGCGCCACAGCGCCAACATCGCCCGTCTGATGAAGGGCGCGGAGCCGAAAATCGGGTCCAAGGTCGCCTCCACCAGCTCCGGCGGGACCGGCTGAGGCGTCCTGCCGGGCTGAGCACCACCCGCCGGGCGTCGGGTGCGAGCGCTGCGGGGAATCGGGCCGGCCAGCAGAGGATTGTCGCCGCCCCGGCATCGTCTCCGGCTGCGCCGGGGATGGGGCGGCTCCCCCCTCGATTGACAAAGAGGCCGCTCCACCCTCACCTTCCGCGCCCCGAACCGCTCCGGCGTCGCCCTGATGGCGGCGCCAAAACCAAGCTGCGCCCGCTCTCCGGGGGCGCTGTCGGAACCGCCTTATGATGAACATCGTCGTCGTGGAATCCCCGGCCAAGGCCAAGACCATCAACAAGTATCTCGGCCGGGACTATGAGGTGCTGGCGAGCTACGGACACATCCGCGACCTTCCCTCGAAGGATGGCTCGGTGAAACCGGACGCAGACTTCAGCATGGTCTGGGAGACCGATCCCAAAGCACAGAAGCGCCTGTCTGAAATCGCAGCGGCCGTCAAAGGGGCCAGAAAACTGATCCTGGCCACCGACCCTGATCGCGAGGGCGAGGCGATCTCCTGGCACGTCCTTGAGGCGCTGCGCGCCAGACGCGCCCTGAAGGACGTCGCCGTTGAGCGGGTCACGTTTAACGCAATCACCAAACAGGCGGTGCTCGACGCCATGGCCCGGCCGCGGGAACTGGACACCCCGCTCGTCAACGCCTACCTGGCGCGACGCGCCCTCGACTATCTCGTGGGCTTCACGCTGTCGCCAGTGCTGTGGCGCAAGCTGCCAGGGGCGCGTTCGGCAGGCCGGGTCCAGTCGGTTGCTTTGCGATTGATCTGCGACCGTGAAATGGAAATCGAGAAATTCCGCAGCGAGGAATACTGGACCGTTGACGTCGACCTGCTTGGCCCGCGACGCGAAGCATTCACCGCCCGCCTGGTGACGCTGGACGGCAGGAAGCTCAAGAAGCTGGACATTGGATCACGGGACGCCGCTGAACACGCCGCTGCAGTCATCCGCGCCGGCCGCTTCGCCGTAACCGGCGTTGACGCCAAGCCGGTCGGGCGCAATCCGCCCCCGCCGTTCACGACCTCGACCCTGCAGCAGGAAGCCGCGCGCAAACTCGGCTTCTCAGCCAACCGCACGATGCAGGTGGCCCAGAAACTGTATGAGGGCGTGGACATCGGCGGGGAGACCGTGGGCCTCATCACCTATATGCGCACCGACGGGGTGCAGATGGCCGACGAAGCAATCCAGGCCGTGCGGCGCACCATCGAAGGTGAATTCGGGGCCGCCTATGTCCCGGCTGCGCCGCGCCGCTACGCCACCAAGGCGAAAAACGCGCAGGAAGCCCATGAAGCCATCCGGCCAACCGATCCGCAGCGCCTGCCCGGCAAGCTGCGCCTTGAGGAGGACATGCGCCGCCTCTACGAACTGATCTGGAAACGGACCATGGCGGCGCAGATGGAGGCGGCCCGTCTGGAGCGCACGACGATCGACATCGAGGATGGACACACCAGAACCGGACTGCGCGCTGTGGGATCGGTGGTCCTCTTCAATGGATTTCTCGCCGTTTATGAGGAAGGTCGCGACGACAAGGGGGATGACGAGGACGGCGGCCGGCTGCCGAAGCTTTCGATCGGCGATGCGACAGCAGTAAGCGAGGTCAAACCTGAGCAGCACCACACCGAACCGCCGCCACGCTATTCTGAAGCGTCCCTGGTCAAGGCGATGGAGGAGCTTGGAATCGGACGCCCGTCGACCTACGCCTCGATTCTGGAAGTGCTGCGGGCGCGCAATTATGTGCGCATGGACAAGAACCGCTTCATCCCCGAAGACCGCGGCCGCCTGGTGACGACCTTCCTGGAGCGCTACTTCAGCCGTTACGTCGAGTATGAGTTCACCGCGAATATGGAGGCCGACCTCGACAAGGTTTCGGCCAACAATCTCAACTATCTCGACCTGTTGCGGAAATTCTGGGAGGACTTCAACGCCGCCGTCTCTGACATCAGCGAGCTGAAGATAGGCGATGTGCGCGAGGCGCTCGACGAAGCACTCGGGCCGCACATATTTCCGGAGAAACAGCCAGGCGTCGACCCGCGCGCCTGCCCCACCTGCGGACAGGGTCGTCTGTCCCTGCGGCTCGGCCGCTATGGCGCCTTCATCGGATGCTCAAACTACCCCGAATGCAAGTTCACCCGCCAGCTGGCGCCAGCCGATGAGACCGCCCGCGAGAGCGGAGCGGGCGAACGCGGGCTTGGAACAGATCCAGCCACCGGTCAAATCGTCAGTCTACGAAGCGGCCGTTTCGGCCCTTATGTCCAGCTCGGCGAGGGCGAAACACCCAAACGCGCAAGCCTGCCAAAGGGCTGGAAAGCAGAAGATCTTGACCTGCCAGCCGCCTTGCGGCTTCTGTCGCTCCCCCGCCTGGTGGGCCTGCATCCGGAAGACGGCGAGCAGATCCTCGCCAACATCGGACGCTACGGGCCCTATGTGCAGCACGGCAAGACCTATGCTAATCTGCCGGGCATTGAGGATGTTTTTGAGGTCGGCCTGAACCGTGCGGTGACCGTGCTGGCCGACAAGAAGTCCGGCTTCGGGCGAAAGGGCGCAGGCCGCGCAGGACCAAGCGTCCTGAAGGAACTGGGCGCGCATCCGCGCACGGGAGAGCCCATTCGTGTGCTGAATGGTCGTTACGGGCCGTACATCAAGCACGGCGATGTCAACGCCACGCTGCCCCGAGGCGTTACGCCGGAGAGCCTTGAGATCGAACGTGCGCTTGAGATAATCGCCGAGCGGGAAGCCACAGGCGGTCGGGCCGGCAAGTCCGCCCGCCCAAAGGCGCCCGCAAAAGGCCCCGCTGCAGGACGCGCGCCAGCCAAAGGTGCAGGCAAAGGCGCCGCAGAGGCAGCCGGCAAGGCGCCCAAGAAAGCGACCGGCAAGACAACCGCCAAAGCGGCAGGCAGGACGGGATCCAAGAGCCAAACCGGCGCCGCATCGCCAGCCAGGAAGGCGCGCACAAGCAAACCGGCCGCCAGGAAGGCCGACGCGTGAAAAAACCGCGCCGGGCGAAATCGGGCGACGCGGGCCTTGACCGGGCGCGCGTGCTTGAGGCGCTGGCGGGCGCAGGGCGTGAAACCGCAGCGCGCGACCTGTACCGCATTCTCGGCGTGAAGGGCGAAGACCGACGCAGGCTCAAGGCCCTGATGCGCGAGTTGGAAGCCGAGGGCGCAATCGCACGCACGGGGCGACGCGACTACGCCGCGACCGACGAGCCGCCGCAGACCACCGTTGTTGAAGCGATCGGTCTCGATGAGCACGGCGAGCTGCTGGCCCGAGCAGCCGGGCGCGACGGCCTTTACGGTCCGATCTACCTGCTGCGCGCGAGGCGCGGACCCGCTCCTGGCGTGGGCGAGCGGGCGCTCGCACGGCTCGGAGAGGGGCCGGATGGACGCGTCGCGCTGATCATCAAGACACTGCCAAGAGCGGCCTCGAGCGTTCTGGGCGCCTTTCGCGCAGGGCCCGGCGGAGGCATGGTCGAACCGGCTGACCGCAAGGTGCGCGGCCCTCTCTTCGTCGCCGCAACACAGGCCAAAGGCGCTGAAGACGGCGACCTTGTGCTGTGCGACATTGACCAGGCGCGCCGCACAGGCCCGCCGCGCGCCATTATCCAGGAGGTCATCGGACGGGCGGATGATCCACGTGCGGCAAGCATTCTGGCCATTCACGCCCACCGAATCCCCATCGGTTTCACGCCTGAGGAGGAAGCCCAGGCCGCCGCGGCTTCGCCCGCCCGTCTCGGAAAGCGGGTCGATCTTCGCAACACGCCGCTGGTGACGATCGATCCGCCCGACGCACGCGATCACGATGATGCCGTCTTTGCAGAACCCTGCGATGACCCGAACAACAAGGGCGGATGGCGCGTGATCGTTGCGATCGCCGACGTCGCCCACTACGTCACGCCCGGAAGCCCGCTGGATCGCGGCGCGCTGACGCGCGGCAACTCGGTCTATTTTCCGGACCGCGTGGCCCCCATGCTGCCGGAGCGCCTCTCGGCTGATCTTTGCTCGCTGCGCGCAGGCGAAGAGCGCGCATGCCTCGCCGTCGAGATGCGCTTTACTGCACGCGGCGAGAAGATCTCCCACCGCTTCTCGCGCGCATTGATGCGCTCAGCTGCGCGCCTGGAGTACGGGCAGGTTCAGCGCGCAATCGATGGCGCGCCCGACGCCACCCTGGCGCCCCTTATGGACAGCGTGATCCAACCACTCTGGCAGGCCTATCGCGCAATTTCGAAAGCACGCGATGATCGTGCTCCACTTAATCTTGCAGCGGATGAATTTCGTGTACGGTTCGCACCCAACGGCCGGGTTGCAGCGATCGAGAAACGCCCCAGCCACGAAACGAACCGGCTCATTGAGGAGATGATGATCCAGGCGAATGTCTGCGCCGCCGAAACCCTCGAAGCCCGCAGGACACCGCTGATCTACCGCGTGCACGATGAACCTTCGGCCGAAAAAATCTCTGCACTGGCGGATTTTCTGCCGACTATCGGCCTGCGCTGGGCCAAGGGTGAACGCATCACGACCCGCCGGTTCAATGCGCTGTTGGCGCTCGCGGGCGAAGGCGACACTGCTGAAATGGTCAACGAGATGGTGCTGCGCAGTCAGATGCAGGCCATCTACGCACCGGATAACATCGGCCATTTCGGTCTCAATCTGGCGCGATACGCCCACTTCACCTCGCCGATCCGGCGTTACGCCGATCTGGTGGTTCATCGCGCCCTCATCCGCGCGCTCGAACTGGGCCCAGACGGCCTGCGCGACACAGACATCGCAGGCCTTCCGCGCACAGCCGAAACCATCACTGCCGCCGAACGCAGGGCCATGGCGGCGGAGCGCGACGCAAAGGATCGCTATGTCGCATCCTTCCTCGCTGATCAGCAGGGCTGCGAATTCGATGCGCGCGTCACTGGCGTCACACGCGCCGGTCTGTTCGTGCGTCTGGCCGAGATCGGCGCTGACGGACTTGCGCCCATGTCGCTGCTCGGGCGAGAGCGCTTCCGCCATGACGCAGCAGCCCAGCGCATCATCGGCGAGCACAGCGGGGATTTCTTTCATCTCGGCCAGAGGCTGCGCGTGCGTCTTGTCGAAGCAACCCCGGTCTCCGGCGGTCTGCTCTTCGAAGTGCTCAGCGAGGCCCGCGACGGGACAGCCGAAACACGCAAACGCGGCCGGCGTCTGCGCGACGACCGAACCGCGCGCGCCCAGTCACGCCCGCGCAGGGGCAAGCGATGAGCGACGCCGGCAGGATCTTTGATGAGGACGGCGAACCGCTGGCGCCGGGCGCGCCGCGCCCGCGCGACGCAGCCACGCTCATCCTCATCCGGTCGAGGCGGGATGGCTACGAAGTCCTGATGGGACAGCGCGCCAAAGGACACGTCTTCATGCCGGACAAATGGGTGTTTCCCGGCGGGCGCGTCGATCGCGGCGATGCGCGTGCGCCCGCGTTGAGCGAACTCTCACAGGCGACAGAAGACAAGCTGCGCAAGCACGCCAGGCTCAGCCACCCGCGCGCGCTCGCACTCGCGAGCGTGCGCGAGACATTTGAGGAAACCGGCCTCATCGTCGGCGAGCGGGGCGTCTCAAAGGGCAGGCCTCCCGCGGGCTGGGAGACCTACTGCGACCATGGCGCAGCGCCCAGACTTGACCGGCTCATCTTTGTTTGTCGCGCCATCACCCCGCCTGCGCGGCCGCGCCGCTTCGATGCGCGCTTCTTTCTGGCCTTCGCAGAGGAGGCGCTGCTCGACGACCGACCGATCGCCGGCGGACCGGAACTTCTGGACACCCGCTGGTTTTCCTTCGCAGACGCCGCCGGGCTGGATCTGCCGAGCGTGACCCGTTTCGTGATCGGTGAAATCAGCGCCCGGCTCACGGCGGGCGATCTCGGGACTGCGCCGCCCTTCCTGCGCTGGACACGCGGCAAGCACACGCTGGAGCGATTGTGACGCAAGGCTCGCTGCGCATCCTCCTCGCCGCCCCCATCATCGCCGCCGGGATCGCCGGCCTCACCCTTGGTTTCGTCTTTCCACTGAACAGCCTGACGCTCGACGACTGGGGCGTCTCGCGCACCGCGATCGGCGTCCAGACCATGGCTGCGGCGCTCGCCACCCTCGCCGCAACGCCGATCGTGCCCTGGCTTCTGCATCGTATCGGGACGCGCGCCCTGCTGGGCGTGGGCTTCGTCATGGGCGCCGGCGCATTCGCCGCCTATGGCCTCCTTACGGGCTATGAGGCGTGGTTCGCCATCCGCTTCGTCCACGGCGTCGCCTTCACCTTCCTGTTCGTGGCGAGCGAAGCCTGGATCCTCGAACGCGCCCCCCCCGAGCGCCGGGGTCTGGCGCTCGGCCTCTACGCGACCGCTTTCGCCGGGATGGCCGGCGTTGGCGGGATCATCATCGGCATCGTCGGACATACCGGGCCATGGCCTTTCGTCATCGGAGCGGCCGCGTCGGGGATCGGGCTGTTGGGGCTGCTCGCGCCAGGCCCCGGGGCGAGCCCGCCGCCGCGTGGCAGCGCCAGCCCGATCGCCCTGTGGCGGCGCATCGCTGCGGCGCCCTTCGTGTTTCTTGCTCCGCTGATCATGGGCGCGATTGAGACAAGCAAGTATAACTTCATCCCGCTGGTGGCGCGCGCGGCCGGCCACAGCGACCAGATCGCATCCTTCACAATCATGGCGGCTGGGTTTGGCGCAGCGCTGCTGCAATTGCCGGTCGGCGCGCTGGCGGACCGGATCGGCGCACGGCCCACCCTGATGCTGTGCGCAGGCGCTGGCGTCATCGCGCCGCTGCTGCTGGGCGTGGTGGCGCATAGCCCGGCAGGATTGCTGGGCGCGGTGCTTATCTACACTGGCCTGGTCACCGGGCTTTACACGGTCGGCCTTGTCCTGGTCGCTGAGCGGTTTTCCGGCGGCCTGATCGCGTCGGCCAACGCGGCCTTCGCAATCGCCTATGGGAGCGGTCAGCTCGCCGGGCCCGCCCTCGCCGGCGTCGCGATGGACCAGTGGGGCGCTGGCGGGCTCCTCGCCACGCTGGCCGTCCTGGCGGGGCTGTACCTTGCAGCCCTGAGCGTCCAGGCCCTGCGCGGAGCACGTTGACATTTGAATGTTTGCCCTTAGGGTCCGCGCTCTTCTGAATTCAAGCGGGACACGCCGCCATGGCAAAGCCAACCACCATCAAGATTCGCCTCAATTCGACGGCGGACACGGGCTATTTCTACGTCACGAAGAAAAATCCGCGCACCAAGACGGAAAAGCTGAAGCTGAAGAAATACGACCCGATCGCCAAGAAGCACGTCGAGTTCGTTGAAGGCAAAATCAAGTAAAGCCCATTCCGGCCTGACCACCTGCCGGCCTGATGCGCCGTTTGGCGCCCGCTGGCGAGACGTCGGCGGGAGCTGGCTTTGGCCCGCGTCATCCGTCCGCGTCATCCGTCCCACGGGGCATCAGGATGTCTACCGCTGGCCTGGCTGGTGGGTTCTGGATTTCTGATTCTGGATTTCTATCCCTTGCTGGTTGAATCTGGCTTCTCCAGGCGTCGGCTGTTTCATGCTCCGGGGATTTTGGGCGCCGGGGGCATCCAACGCGCCGGACGCAAGGGGGCGAGGCTGCTGGTCAGCCCGCCTTTTGGTCAGCCCGCCTTTTGGTCAGCCCGCCTTTTGGTCGGCCCGGCTTTTGGTCGGCCCGGCTTTTGGTCGGCCCGGCTTTTGGTCGGTCCCGCGTGTCGTCGGCCAGAATCCGGGCGAGCAAGTCGGGAGACGGTCGTATCCTCCCCCTCTGCGCACATCACAGTTCCGGTACCAAAGAGCAGGCAGGCGGGCGTCGTCTGGCGGCGTGTCACAAGGCCCTGGGCGACCTTCCCAGGGCCGTCCACCCTGAGAGCCATTCAAAGGGCCCATGGCGCCCGCGTCGGGCGATCGAGGGGGCAGACCGGACGCGCTACGCCGCAGCCATAACGCGATTGCGGCCAGCCCCTTTGGCCTGGTAGAGCGCATCATCAGCCCGCTTGATCAGCGCGTCGATCGTGTCATCACCGCCCGCCACGCTGGCCAAGCCCAGGCTCGCCGTCACGACGACCGTCTCACGCCCGCCATAGGCCGGGAATGCGGAGGCGGCGATCAGGCCTCGCAACCGCTCCGCCGCCGCCTGCGCCTTGTCTGGGGACGTATTCGGCATCAGGACGGCGAACTCTTCGCCGCCAAAGCGCGCCGTCATGTCGTTGGGCCGGACTCCGCCCGACAGCCGGGCCGCGAATTCCTTCAGCACCTCGTCCCCAACGGCATGACCATGCGTGTCATTGATCCTCTTGAAGTGATCGATATCCAGGAGGACCAAGGCGACCGGATCGCCGCCAAGGACAGCGCGTTGAAGCAGCGGTTTCAGCTGTGACAGCAGAAAGCGACGGTTGTGCAGCCCGGTCAGCTGGTCCGTCACCGCCATTTCAAAACTCTGGTCCAGATTGCCGCGCAGCGCCTCGGCATACCGCCGTCGGCGCACCTGGGCGCGCACGCGCAGATCCAGCTCATGGGCGTCAATCGGCCGATAGATGATGTCATGCGCGCCCAGATCGAGCGCCCGAACAGCGCGTTCCGGGTCTTCGCCATTGACCACGGCAAGGATGCCCACATCACGCAGCTGCGGGGTGGCGCGCAGGAACGAGACCAGTCGCAAACCGTCGAAAGTCCGCGCCGCAGCGGAGACCACGAACAGATCCACCTGCCCTTTCAGACCTTCGCCGAGTTGCTGGGCGTCAGACAGCAGAAAGGCGAAATGGTTGCGGTTCAGTTTTTCCACGATGCGCGCGGCCTGCCTCGGATTGTCATCAATGACCACGATGCGTGCGCCCAAACCGTGGTCGCGCACGGTTACTCCCTCGATCACGCCGAGAGCGCGTCCACTTGCTTCGCGTTGCTTGAGTTCGTCTGTGATCGCCTTCAGGCGAACCAGTGATCGCACACGCGCCAGCAACGCAACGTCATCCACCGGCTTCGTCAGAAAATCATCCGCCCCAGCATCAAGCCCGCGCGCGCGGTCCTCGGCCAGATCCAGCGACGTCACCATCACGACCGGAATATGGCTGGTGACAGGGTCCTCCTTCAGGCGACGGCACGTCTGAAAGCCGTCCATCCCAGGCATCATGACATCCAATAGGATGATATCCGGCGCATCGCTCACGGCCCTGGCCAAAGCCTCCGGACCCGAATACGCCGTGGAGACAGTGTAATATTCGTGATTGAGCTTCGCCGACAGGAGCCGAACGTTCGGCTCTAGGTCGTCCACCACAAGCACCCGCGCGCTCATGCGCCTGTTCAGCCTATATACTGACGAACGGTGGCGATGAAGTTGCCGACGGCGATCGGTTTTGACAGATACGCCTCACAGCCGCTTTCCTTGATCCTCTGTTCATCCCCGCGCATCGCAAAAGCCGTCACAGCCACCACCGGGATCGTCTTCAGCTCGGGGTCGGCCTTCAGGATCCGAGTCACATCCATGCCGGAGATTTCCGGCAGCTGAATGTCCATCAAAATCAGATCCGGGCGATGTTTGCGGGCCAGATCGACAGCGTTCAGACCCTCGCGGGTCTGCACCGTACGATACCCGAATGCGTTCAACAGGTCGTGGAAGAGCTTCAAATTGAGCTCGTTGTCCTCCACGATCAGGACCGTCTTCGCCGCCCCGCTCGCCTTCGCCATGTCGTTCCGCTCAACCTCGCCTCTGCCTCTGCGCCGGATGTCACCCGGTCGCGCGCACCAGCCAACACACGACGACGGGCAGGAGCCCGCACACAGATTTCGTCTACCACATATAGTGTTAACCCGCGGTTAGGGCCATGCTGCAGCGCTGGCGACGCTCCCGTCAAAGCGCGCGCACAATCTCAACAAGGCTATTTGTTTCATGGGCTTGATAAGACTCGGACTTGATCTGGGCGGCACCAAGATGGAGATCGCCGCCCTCGACGCGCAGGATCGGTTCCTGCTGCGCGAGCGAATCGCCACACCGCGCAGCTACGACGCCAGCATTCGCGCCATCGCCGAATTGACGCGCGCCGCCGCGGCGCGCCTCGCGATCTCGCCGCGCCTGGGCGTGGCCATTCCAGGCTCGGTCAATCCGGCGACCGGCCTGGTGCGCAACGCCAATTCAACCTGGCTGAACCAGAGGCCCCTGGCGCAGGACCTCGCAACCGCGCTCGATGCGCCCGTCCGGCTCGCCAACGACGCCAACTGCTTCGCGCTGTCGGAAGCGGTCGACGGGGCGGGCGCAGGGGCCCACACGGTGTTCGGGGCGATCCTCGGGACCGGCTGCGGCGGCGGCTTGGTGATCGGCGGACGCCTCGTGCAGGGCGCCAATGGCATTGCAGGCGAATGGGGCCATACGCCCCTGCCCTGGATGACAGATGAGGAGTTTCCTGGCGTCGCCTGCTGGTGCGGCCGGCGCGGCTGTCTGGAAAGCTTCATCTCCGGGACCGGTCTTGCACGCGACCACCGGCAGGTGAGCGGGCGCGACTGGACGGCCGAAGAGGTCAGCGCAGCCGCACACGCGGGCGACGCCCTCGCCCAGGCCGCGCTCACGCGGCACTGCGCCCGTCTTGCCCGCGCCCTCGCCGTGATCGCAGACGTGCTGGATCCAGAGGTGATTGTTCTCGGCGGCGGACTGTCAAATCTCGCCCACCTGTACGCCGACCTGCCGCCGCTGATCACCAGGGCCGCCTTCTGCGACGCCTACAGCGTGAGCGTGCGTCCTGCCCGCCATGGCGATTCGTCCGGCGTGCGCGGCGCCGCGCGGCTGTGGGAGCGGGAAACCTGACATGACCGCAGCCTGCCGCGCCTGCGCCGCCGTGCGCGCGCCCGGCCAAGGGCGCTGCGCGGCCTGTGGCGATCCACGTGCGGTCGCCCATCCAGACCTTCTCTCCCTCACCATCGCACATATCGACTGCGACGCCTTCTACGCCGCCGTCGAAAAGCGTGACGACCCCTCCCTGGCCGCTCGCCCGGTGATCGTGGGCGGCGGCCGGCGCGGCGTCGTGGCGACCGCCTGCTATCTCGCGCGCGCCTACGGGGTGCGGTCCGCCATGCCCATGTTCAAGGCCCTCGCCGCATGCCCGCATGCGGTGGTGATCCGGCCGGATATGGCGAAATACGCCGCCGTCTCGCACCGTGTGCGCACCATGATGGAGGCGCTGACGCCCTTGGTGGAGCCTGTCTCCATCGACGAGGCCTTCCTGGATCTGTCGGGAACCGCTCTCCTGCACGAGGCTGCGCCCGCACAGGTCCTCATCCGACTTCAGAACGCCATCGAGGAGACGCTGCAGATCACGGTCTCGGTCGGGCTGTCCGGCAACAAATTCCTCGCAAAACTGGCATCTGATCTCGACAAGCCACGCGGCTTCTGTGTCATCGCGCCAGGCGAAGCTCCAGGCCTGCTCGCCCCCCTGCCCGTCTCGCGCCTGCCCGGCGTCGGGCCAAAGCTGCAGGCGACCCTCATCGAGGCCGGCTTTGGCCGGATCGGCGATCTCCAGCACGCCAATCCCAGGGATCTCGAACGCCGCTTCGGCGATCTCGGGCGCGTGCTGCATGAGCGCGCGCATGGGCGCGATGCACGCCATGTCGAGCCTGACAGCGTCATCAAGAGTGTTTCCAGCGAGACGACGTTTCTCACTGACATCGCCGATCCTGCCGCGCTGCTCGATCATCTGTGGCCGCTGTGCTGGCGCACCGGAGAGCGGGCGAAGGCGGCGGGCGTCGCTGGACGGGTCATCGTCCTGAAGCTGAAGGATTCCCGCTTCAGGATCACAACCCGAAGCCTCACCCTGCGGGAGCCGACCCAGCTTGGCGACGTGATTTTCCGCCACGCCAGGACCCTGCTGGAGGCGACGCCGCCGGGCATGATCTACCGGCTGATTGGCGTCGCGCTGAAGGACCTGTGCGCGCCTGAACTGGCTGATCATGGGGATCTCCTGGATGCGCGAAGGGCGCGCGCAGCCGCGGCGGAACGCGCCGCCGACAGTGCGCGTGCACGCTTCGGCGGCGGCGCCGTCATCCGCGGTCGCGACCTGCGCCTCGCCCAGGATCGTGTCGGCCTGGACGACCAGCCCTTCGGCCGGTACGACGACACCGACAATGATGGCTGAACTGCAGGTGCATTCATGAGTTTTGTTGAGACCCGACTGAAGGCGGCGGGCGTCGAACTTCCGGCGCCGGTCAAAGCAGTGGCCAATTATGTGCCCTTCGTCGCCGTCGGCGCCCTCGTGTTCGTGTCCGGACAGGTCTCGGTCGGACCAACCGGCCCGATCAAGGGTCGGCTCGGCGCAGACATGGATCTGGCGGGCGGGCAGGCGGCGGCGCGGATGTGCGGCCTCAATCTGCTCGCCCAGCTCAAAACCGCCTGCGCAGGCGATCTCGATCGCGTACGCCGGGTCGTCAAGCTCGGCGCCTTCGTCAATTGCACGCCAGACTTCGGGGAAATTCCTCTTGTGGCCAACGGGTGCTCTGATCTGATGGTTCAGGCCTTCGCAGACGCCGGTCGCCACGCGCGCTCCGCAGTCGGGTGCGCCAATCTGCCGCTTGGCTTCGCCGTGGAGGTCGACGGCATTTTTGAAATAGCATGAGAACAGCCGCGCGCCGCCTCTCCTGGCTGCTCGCGCAGCCCTACGCCCATCGCGGCCTGTGGACGCCTGATGGCGCTCCAGAAAACAGCATGGCGGCGTTTGAGCAGGCCCGTGCACGCGGTCTCGGCGCAGAGCTTGATGTGCGCCTGTCGGCAGACGGCGCAGCCGTGGTTTTTCATGACGCCGATCTGCGCCGGATGACAGGCGTCCCCGGCCGCCTGGCGGATCGCACCGCGCAGGAACTCACCGGACTTCGCCTGAAGAACACGCAGGAAGGCCCGCCCCTGCTTGCCCAGGTGCTCGCCGGGCCAGCGCGTGACATGCCTTTGTTGATCGAACTGAAGGTCGACATCGGATGCGAAGGTCCGCTTGAGGCGGCCGTCGCCGAACTCCTGGAGCGTCACCGCGGACCCGCGGCGGTCATGAGCTTCAATCCCGCCTCGCTTGCCTGGTTCGCCCGGTTCGCGCCGGGCGCTCCGCGCGGCATGCTTGCTGATACCTTCCCGCGCCATGGACCCTGGCGTGCGCCCTGGGCGCAACGGCGACGCCTGAGGGACTATTGCGACAGCGATATGGCGCGCCCGGACTTCCTCGCCTCCAGCCTTCGCGCGCTCACCGCGTACGGTGTGCGGCACGGCCATGCGCTGAACGCGCCCGTGCTCGCCTGGACCATCAGAACGCACGGTGACGTTCGCCGCGCCCTTCGGCACGCCGATGGATTTATCTTCGAGCACACAGGTGACGAGCACCTGATGCGGCGCGCCCGGCGGATGCGGTGGACGCGATGACATCAGAACTTCGCCTGCGCGTCGTACGACGGCTGAGCGAGGTCTCGCCACAGGCCTGGAATGCGATCGCCAATCCGCCTGGAGCAGCGTTTGATCCGTTTATCTCCTGGGAGTTTCTGGAGGCTCTTGAACGATCCGGATGCGCGGTGGAGGAAACCGGTTGGGCGCCGCATCACCTGCTTGCAGAGGACAGTAACGGCGCGCTGGCCGGTGCGGTCGCCGCGTACGCGAAATCCCATTCGTACGGCGAATATGTATTTGATCACGGCTGGGCGGACGCATTTCGCCGCGCAGGCGGACGCTATTATCCCAAGCTGCAGGCGGCGACGCCGTTCACGCCCGTCACAGGACGTCGGCTTCTGGTCGCGCCGGGTTGGGACAGGAGCCGCATCCAGGCGTTGCTCGCCGCCGGCCTGAACGCCCTGTGCGACAGCCTCGAGGCCTCATCCATCCACGTCACCTTCTGCAGCGAGGACGAACAGAGCGTGCTTGCGCAGGCGGGTTATCTGAAGCGGACGGATCGCCAGTTTCACTGGACCAATGAGAGCTATCAGACATTCGATGACTTCCTGGCAGTGCTTAACTCGGAGAAGCGGCGCCACCTGCGCAAGGAACGCGAGAAAGCCCAGGCCGGTCTTGAGATTGTGCGCCTGTCCGGGGACGCGCTTGCGGACAGTCACTGGGACGCTTTCTACGAATTCTACCTCGACACTGGCGCCCGCAAGTGGGGCTCGCCCTACCTCAACAGGGACTTCTTCCACCTGCTGCATGAACGCCTGAGAGATCGGGTGCTGCTCGTGCTGGCGCGCCGGCCAGGCGGGCGATGGATCGCCGGCGCGCTCAACCTGATCGGCTCGCACACGCTTTACGGGCGTCACTGGGGATGTGTTGAACACATTCCGTTCCTGCACTTCGAGCTCTGCTATTATCAGGCGATTGATCATGCAATCGCCGCCGGCCTCGGGCGCGTTGAGGCGGGGGCGCAGGGCGAACACAAACTTGCCCGCGGCTATCTGCCCGCCACAACCCATTCGGCCCACTGGATAGCCCATCCCGGGCTGCGCGAAGCGGTCGCGCGCTATCTGGACCACGAGCGCGGCGCGGTCGAGGAGGAGATGGACGTTCTGTCGCAGCACGCACCCTTTAAACGGGTGTGATTTGATTGCCCGACCTGCAGTGCGGGATTACATTCGCACTGCGGACATGTCGGGGAGGCATTGTCTGCAGGGGATGGGGATGGATCTCACAGACATGCGCGCGGCCCTTGCGGCTGCGCCGGAAGCGCAACGGCTCTACCAATGGCTGGCCGCTTCCCATCGTGCGACATTCGACGACTGGGTGCGCGAGAGCGTCGATGACGCAGAGCGGCGCCAGCGGATCGCCGCCGCAGTCGCAATGCTGGCGGCTGACGACTGATGCCGGGACCGGCTGATTTCGGGACCGGCTGATATCGGGACCGGCCGATATCGCCGCCGGCGAGTTTCATTGTGCATGACGCCGCGACGGTGATGGCCCCAACCGAAGGAGCCAAACCGGCGGGGCGAGGCTGGCGCGTCCAGACTGGCTGCTGCAGACTGGCTGCTGCAGACTGGCTGCTGCAGACTGGCGGCTGCAGACTGGCGGCTGCAGACTGGCGGCTGCAGACTGGCGGGGCTAAGGCCCATGGGGCGGACGGCCACAAGCCGCGCCCCAAAGGCGCCCGATGTCCGGCGCCGGGCGTCGCAACCCTCCGCCAACAGATCGGTGCGGGACGGCGCAGCAGGACTTGCCCGCCCGCCGGCTTGCAGTCAGTCTGCAGCCGCATGCGCAGCGTGAGAGAGCGCGCAACTAAACAGGACCCCGCCATGAGCCTCGACGGCGCCTACGACCCGACAAACATCTTCGCAAGGATCCTGCGCGGCGAAGCCGCAGCGGCAAAGGTCTATGAGGATGACCAGATCTGCGTCTTCATGGATGCGTTTCCGCAATCGCCCGGCCATGTGTTGGTGATCCCGAAGACGCCCGCCCGCAACCTCCTGGAAGCTCCGCCAGACATCATTGCTCCGCTCATGTCAGCCGTCCAACGCGTCGCCAAAGCCGTGCACAGTGCGCTCTCGCCGGACGGCCTCATCGTGAGCCAGTTCAATGGGGCGAGCGCCGGACAAACCGTCTTTCATCTGCATGTGCACATCATCCCGCGCTACGAGGGACAGGCGCTGCACGGCCACGGCCGCGCCGCAATGGCGGATATGGAGACTCTGAAGGCCCAGGCGGCGCGCATCGCGGCCGCGCTGTAGAGGCGCGTCGCCTCAGCCGGCGGAGAAACGTTGCGACCAGATCGCGACGTCCGCATCCTCAATCTTCCGGAACAGCACGTCGGGCGCAGCAACAGGCGCGCCCTCCTGAAGCCAGCAGAGCGCCTGCGCTGCGTCAGCGTCGGGCCAGATCCAGGCCGCCTCAGGCGCGCCCATCGCCCGCAGAACTGTTTCAGCGGCGTCGGGAATGAACGGGCGTGCAATGAGGGCAAACAGCACGCACAGGTCCAGTCCGATTGCAGTGACAGCGCCCGCCCGCGCCGGATCCGTCTTGATCGCGGTCCAGGGCGCAGCGTCGGAGAGATACTCGTTGCCAGCGACCCAGATCGCCCGCGTCTCAGCCGCAGCCTTGCGGAACTCCATCGCCTCATGCAGGCCAGTCAGCGTCCTGATGCGCCCCGCCAATTCCGCACGCAGAGCCGTCTCGCGCGGCGTATCGGGACCCCGGGCCGGCGCACGCCCGTCAAACCGCGCCCCGGCAAAGCGCGAGATGCGGTTGATGAAATTGCCAAAAACATTTGCAAGATCTGCGTTCACCCCAGCCTGAAGCTGCTCCAGGGTGAAGGCGCTGTCCGCGCTCTCGGGCGCATTGGCCATCAGATGCCAGCGCCAGACATCAGAGGGCAGGATCTCGAGCGCAGCGTCCATGAAAACACCGCGCTTTTCGCTGGTGGAGAACTTGCCGCCATACCAGGTCACCCAGTTGAACGCCTTGAGGCGGTCAACCAACTTCCACGGTTCGTGGGAGCCGAGCAGCGTGATCGGGAAACTCACCGTGTGGAAAGCAACATTGTCCTTGCCCATGAACTGGACATAGCAGACGTCATCCGCGCCCTGATCGGTGCGCCACCAGCGCGCCCAGTCGCCGTCTGTCGCCTCCGCCCATTCCTGGGTGGCGCCAATGTACTCAATCGGCGCGTCGAACCAGACGTAAAACACCTTGTTCTCAAATCCCGGACGCGGGGCGTCGCCCCTCAGCACCGGCACGCCCCAGGTCAGGTCG
Source organism: Hyphomonadaceae bacterium (assembly GCA_040381075.1). Lineage (GTDB taxonomy): Bacteria > Pseudomonadota > Alphaproteobacteria > Caulobacterales > Aquidulcibacteraceae > JBEIHX01. The sequence continues at coordinate 118,773 of JBEIHX010000001.1, read as the reverse complement.
CGGGTGATGGCGCGATCCTGCAGGCCTTCATCCAGCCATTTGTAGGCGATTGAACGGGCAAGGGCGGGCCACTGCGCAGCAGCGTCAACCCAGGCGCGGATACGATCCGCCATCCTGGACTGCAGCAGGAACAGATGGGCGGTCTCGCGCACCTCAAGATTGCGCGATCCTGAGATCTTGGAGCGGGGACTGATCAGATCGACCGGATCGAGCAATGCGCCGCAATTGTCGCACTGGTCGCCGCGCGCGCGCTCGAAGGCGCAGACCGGACACACGCCCTCAACATAGCGATCGGGAAGGAACCGCGCGTCATCGATCGAATAGACCTGACGGGAAACGCGCTCCTCAATCAGGCCTTCTGCTTCCAAACGATGCGCAAAGTGTTGCGTCAGGCGCCGGTTGGCTGCGCTCGAGGAGCGACCAAACCAGTCAAACGACAGACGGAAACCCTCTCCGGCCGCCCGCTGGATGGCGTGCTGCTCGGCGCAATAGGCGGCGACCTCCTGGCCGGCTTCGGCGGCGGCAAGTTCGGCCGGCGTGCCATGCTCATCCGTGGCGCAGATGAACAGGACCTCATGGCCCTGCATCCTGCGAAATCGCGCGTGAACGTCCGCCGGCAGCATCGACCCGGTGAGATTGCCGAGATGCTTGACGCCGTTGATGTAGGGCAGTGCAGACGTGATCAGAAAGCGGGCCATGGCGCGCTTCTAGCGATTTTCCAGGAAATTGCACAAGCGGGCTCTACTCCGCTGCGTTCAGCCGCACCCGTTCGTTGCGCATGCTTTCGGCTATCTGGAAGGCGAGGTCGAGCGCCTGCATGCCATTCAGCCGCGGATCACAATGGGTGTGGTAGCGGTCAGACAGAGACTCTTCCGTCACAGCCTGGGCGCCGCCCAGACATTCGGTGACGTTCTGCCCGGTCATTTCGAAGTGCACGCCGCCCGCGCGCGCGCCCTCGGCCGGCAGGACCTCCATGAACGTGCGGACCTCCGCCAGGATGCGGTCGACAGGACGCGTCTTGTAGCCGCCAGCTGTCTTGATGGTGTTGCCATGCATCGGATCGCAGGACCACACCACCTGACGGCCCGCCCGCTGCACGGCGCGCACCAGCCGCGGCAGACCGGTCTGCGCCTTATCAGCGCCGAACCGCGCGATCAGCGTCAGTCGCCCGGCTTGATTATCTGGATTGAGAAGATCGATCAGGCGCAGCAGTTCATCGGGCTCAAGGTTCGGCCCGCATTTGAGGCCGATGGGGTTGCGCACGCCACGACAGAAATGGACATGCGCGCCATCCGGCTGGCGGGTGCGGTCGCCGATCCAGATCATATGCGCCGAGGTGTCGTACCACTCGCCGGTCGTGGAATCGATCCGGGTCATCGCTTCCTCGTACCCGAGCAGAAGCGCTTCATGGGAGGTGTAGAAATTGACCTGCTTCAACTGCGGCGCACTGTCCGGATCGACGCCGCAGGCAGCCATGAACGCAAGACTTTCGCTGATGCGGTCCGCCAGCTGCTGGTAGCGCCGGCCTTCCGGACTCTCGGCCACAAAGCCCAATGTCCAGCGATGCACGTTGGTCAGGTCGGCGTAGCCGCCCTGGCTGAACGCGCGCAGCAGATTAAGGGTTGCGGCCGACTGCAGATAGGCCTGGATCAGTCGCTGCGGATCGGGCGAGCGCGCCTCCGGCGTGAACTCCATGCCGTTGATGTTGTCGCCGCGATAGCTTGGCAATGTCACGCCATCGCGGGTCTCGCTCGGCTCAGAGCGCGGCTTGGCGAACTGGCCGGCGATGCGGCCGACTTTCACAACGGGCTTGCCGCCGGCAAAGGTCAGGATGACGGCCATCTGAAGCAGCAGCCGGAACGTGTCCCTGATGTTGTTGGGATGGAACTCCTTGAAGCTTTCCGCGCAGTCTCCCCCCTGGAGCAGAAAGGCCCGGCCAGCAGCAACGTCGGCGAGCGCCGATGTGAGATTGCGCGCTTCGCCGGCGAACACCAGCGGCGGATAGGACCGCAGCGTCTCTTCAACCCGGGCAAGCGCAGCAGGCTCGGGATAGTCAGTCGGAATATGCCGGGCAGGCAGCTCGCGCCAGGCGGAGGGGGTCCAGGAAGTCAGCATCACGGTGTCCGCTATACAGAACAGAACGCGCCCCGCCAACCGGATGCAGCGCCGCGCACAGCCCATCGCAATCCTCTGTTAACCGTGTTGAGCGAGCGTCCTTCGCCTGAATGGAGCATGGCCATGACGATCGAGGACAGAATCGAGGCGTTCCTGGAGGCGGCTGAGGCGCTCGCCGCGGCGTGCGACCAGATCCGCGAGGGCGGCGATTCCGCGAAGGAAGCCTACGAACTCTTCGCGACCCAGATCAACGAAGTGGAGCCGCGTCTGGCGGCGCTGCGCGCGGCGATCGACCGCTTTGCTGCAAACCGGACATGGGGTTCGGATGTGCTGGACGCCATCGTCCAATCGGCCGAGGCGCTGCAGTCGGAACTCGACGGTCTGATCGACTACGCCGAAACCCTCGCTGACGCCATGGAGCTGGTCGAGACAGCCGGCGCGGATGACGACGCGGTGCGCGCTGCAGCGTGATCGGGTGACACGAACCCCGCACGCATCGCCCGCGGTCCACGCCGGATGCATCCCCCCCACCGTCCCTGCGGCCTGCTTCGGCCGCGGGGCGCTTTTTTGCTTCTTCACCCACGCAAAGCCCGTCGACGCGAACCCGCTCCGCGCCAGGCTGATGCGCCCACACCTGCGCATAACCGGCTGGCGCGCGCGAGGCTGGTGCGTGGCCACGCCGCAGTCTAGATGGCGGCCATGACGTCACCAAACTCACCGCCCCCGGACGGCGTGGTGGAAATCCACGCAGACGGCGCCTGCAGCGGAAACCCCGGTCCAGGCGGTTGGGGCGCCGTTCTGCGCTTCGGCGGAGCCGAAAAGGAACTCTCGGGCGGGGAGGCCGCAACCACAAACAACCGCATGGAGCTGATGGCTGCGATCGCTTCGCTGGAAAGCCTCACGCGGTCATGCCGGGTTCATCTCTATACCGACAGCCGCTACGTGCAGAGCGGCATCACCCAGTGGATCCACGCCTGGAAGGCCCGCGGCTGGAAGACCGCCGACCGGAAGCCCGTCGCCAATGAGGACCTGTGGCGCAGGCTCGACGCGGCGGCCTCCCGCCACACTGTCGTCTGGCGATGGGTCAAGGGGCATAATGGCGATCCGCTGAATGAGCGGGCCGACGCCCTGGCAAGGGCTGCAATCACCCCCCGGGCGCGGTCGTAGACCCGGGCGCCGGGCGGACCTTGAGCGTGGCGCCGTCAACGCCCTTGATCACGACGCTCGCGCCAGCAGCCACAGGCCCGTCCGCCTCGGCACGCCACTGCGTATCGCCGATCTTTACCCGGCCGACCCCATTCTCAAATGCAACCGCTGCAAGAGCCCTTTTGCCGATGAGTTCAGCCCCCGGATCATTCAAGGCGGCGCCGCTGCGGCGCGTCAGCCAGGCGCCGCGCACATACCTGCCGGCCGTAACGCTGAGCCCGATCGACGCCAGCGCAAATGTCGCCACTTCAACGGTCCAGTCCACCGCAATGCCGGGCAGCGTCAGGAGGCCCGCAATCAACGCAGCGACAGCCGGCCACAACAGGTAGGTGGACCCGGTAGCGAGCTCGACCGCCAGCAGCAGGAGGGCGAAAGCCGCCCAATGCCAGAGCGTCAGGCCGTCAAAGAATGCAGCGATGAGATCCATGGCGGAGTTCCCTTCGTGTTCAGCCGGCGGGAGGCGCGGTGACGCCCGGCCGGTCAGCGCGCACGCGGCGGATCATTGCGCCCGGCGGGAAACACGGCCTCCTGGGTTAAGGCTCTGATCCCCTCCAGCGCTCCAATCATCGTCGACATCTCGGCCGGCACGACGACCATCTTCGCATTCGGCGAGCGGGCCAGAGCTTCAAAGGCGGCGACATACTTCTGCCCCAGAAAATAGTTGATCGCCTGCACATTGCCTGCGGCGATCGCATCGGACACCATCTGTGTCGCCTTGGCCTCGGCCTCTGCCGACCGCTCGCGGGCCTCTGCGTCACGGAACGCCGCCTCGCGACGGCCCTCCGCCTCCAGGATCTGTGATTGCTTCAGACCTTCCGCGCGCAGGATCGCGGCCTGCTTTTCACCCTCAGCCGCCAAGATTTCCGCACGCCGATCGCGCTCCGCCTTCATCTGGCGCGCCATCGACTCGGTGATGTCAGCGGGCGGGGCGAGATCCTTGATCTCTATGCGCGTCACCTTGACGCCCCAGGGATGGGTTGCGGCGTCAATTGTCGTGAGCAGTCGCGCATTGATCACGTCGCGCTGGGACAGGACCTCATCGAGATCGAGCGAACCGACAACGGTGCGGATGTTGGTCATGGCGAGGTTCTGGATGGCGTGCTGCAGATTTTCGACCTGATAGGCCGCGCGCGCCGCGTCAATGACCTGACTGAAGACGACCGCGTCGCAGGCCACGCTCGCATTGTCTTTGGTGATGACATCCTGGCGCGGAACGTCGAGCACGGTCTCCATCATGTTGATCCGGCGTCCCACCCGATCAACGAATGGCGTGATGAACCCGATCCCGGGCTTCAGCGTCTGAATATAGCGCCCGAAGCGTTCAACCGTAAACTCGCGGCCCTGGGGCACGACCTTGATGGAACTGAAAACGATCATCAGTCCCAGAACCACCAGTATCAGGGCCCCGATATCAAAACCTGCGCCCATCCTGTCCCCCCCGCGCCATCTGCGGCGGTCGTGGAGCGCGTCCGCAACCGCCGCACATCAAACCGGCGTTACATCTGGCCGAGCAGATACTCCGCCGCCGATACCTTGAACTGTCCGCCTTCCTCGACGTTCAGCTGGCGCACGACGCCGTCCTCCACGAGCATGGAATAGCGCTGCGAGCGCTTACCCATTCCAAAGCCAGCCGCGTCGAGTTCAAGACCAAGCGCCGTGGCGAAGGCGGCGTTGCCATCGGCCAGCATGATAATCTCATCGCCGATCCCCTGATCCTTCGCCCAGGCCTTCATCACGAACACGTCATTGACTGACGTGCAGGCGATCGCATCAACTCCCTTGGCCCTGAAGGCGGCGACCTGATCCTTGTAACCGGGCAGATGGCGGGCCGAGCATGTCGGTGTGAACGCCCCAGGCACAGCAAACAGAGCGACGGTCCGGCCCTTGAAAATCTCGTCCGTGGTGATGGGCTTTGGCCCTTCCGCGGACGGCGTTGTAAATGTGGCCGCAGGCAGCTTGTCGCCCACTTTGATTGTCATGATCTTTCCTCTCCGGCAGTTGCGACGCGCCAGACATCACCCCGGCGCACCGCCCATATGCGAGATCACTGCGCCATCCAGCAAGAGGCGCAGCCACGCCGCCTTACGGCGCGTCATCGTCGGCGTCCTCCAGGTAATCAACATGAAACTCCGGAGCGCCGCCCTCACCCGCTTCGAGCGGCAGCTCACCCTGCTGCGGCAGATCAGACGGTCGCGGCACCTCGAAGTCAGGCGGCAGGCGGGCGTCCAGCAGCCCCGCCGCCTTCATGTCAGCCTTGCCTGGCAGATCCTCAAGACCGGCGAGCCCGAAATGCTCCAGAAACGCCTGGGTGGTGCCGAAGGTAAGGGGCTTGCCCGGCGCACGGCGGCGGCCGCGCGGGCGCACCCAGCCGATGTCCATCAGATGGTCCAACGTGCCGCGCCCGACCGCAACGCCGCGGATGTCTTCGATCTCGGCGCGCGTCACCGGCTGATGATAGGCGATGATCGCCAGCGTCTCCAGGGCAGCCTTGGATAGACGCTTTTGCTGCGGCGCATCCTCGCGCAGGCCCTCTGCGACGCCTGCAGCGGTCTGGAAACGCCACGCCCCCGCGACTTCGACCAGTTCCACCCCGCGCCCGGCATAAAGGCGCTTCAACTTGGCGAGCGCCGCACCGGCGTCAGCGCCTGCCGGGAGACGCGCGGCCAGCGCGCCTGCCTCCACAGCCTGCGGCGAGGCGAACAACAGCGCCTCCACCATCCGCATCGCCGCATCGACCTCGATGGGTCGGTCAGGGGTCGCCTCGAGCACCCGCGTATGCTTGACAAAGCTCTCGCGGGTGGACAGGGCGAGGCGGGCGACGGCTTCGCCAATCTCCTCCGCCGTCGCACCGCCGCCGCGCCGACCCGACGGCGGCGACAGCACGAAATCCTTCAATCCCAGATCAGCCTCACTGGGCCCTGGCGGCGGCGTCTCCTCACCGTCATGGCCTGCCTCTGCGGCGACAGGCGCCGGGCCGCCGACGCCGCCCGAAGCTTCCGGCGCGCCCGGCCGGTCAGGCAGCGCGTCTGTCGCTGCAGACGCGTCGGCGGCGCCAGGGTCGCGCAGGTCAGGGTCGCGCAGGTCAGGGTCGCGCAGGTCAGGGTCACGCGGGTCAGGGTCCGTCATGGAGTCTCGGCGGATCGTATGGGGGGTCATGATGCCATGTCCGTGGATCGCGACCGCAGATACAGCGGTGCGAACGGGTGTGATTGTTTTAGTTCCACCTTGCCCTCGCGGGCGAGTTCGAGACTGGCGGCGAACATGCTCGCCCGACACGACGCGCGCGTCGGCTTGCCATCGCCGCCCGCCCAATCGGGGTCAAACATATCAAGCGTCGACCACTCGACGTTGGCGGAAATCAATCGCTCCAGCCGCCTGCGGGCATCCTCAAGGGCGAGCACGACCGGGGGCTTGATGACGTGGCTGTGGCGCACAGTTCGCACGCGCTGCGATGCATACGCCTTCACGAGATCCCACAGATCGGCCGTGTAGATCACCGCACCGCCCTGCTCAACCGGGTCGGGCGCAGCGCGCAGGAAGACATCCCGCCCAACCTGCGCGCGGCTCCAGAGGGCCTCTCCCGCCTTGCGCATCGCTTCAAGGCGCCGCAGCCGCCACGCCAGGCGTTCCGCAAGTTCCTCCGGCGCCGGTTCATCCTTGGGACGATCCTGGCGCGGCAGGAGCAGGCGCGACTTGAGATAGGCGAGCCACGCCGCCATCACCAGATAATCCGCCGCGAGGGTAAGCTTTCGCGCCTTCGCGTCCCTGATGAAGTCGATGTACTGGTCGACCAGAGCCATCACGGAGATGCGTTTCAGATCGACCTTCTGCGCCCGGGCAAGCTCCACCAGAACATGCAACGGTCCCTCGAATCCGTCGACGTCGACGATCAGCCCGCCGCCCTCCTGGGCCGCCTCTTCCGCACGCTCAAAGCCATCACTGAAGAGATCGCCCGTCTCCGTCACGCAGCCGCTCCCCGTTCAGAGCCAAGCAGCGCTTGCCAGGCCTCGTACGCGGCGATCGGGTCAAAGGGGCGAACAGGCGCCTGCGCAATCGCACGGGCCGCCTCGGCGCGGGCAAGCGAGCGACCAGCAAGCAGCGGGGCCGCGATCGCCACCTGCTCCATCTCGTCGATATCCCCCGAACAATGCAGAACCATATCCACCCCGGCTGCGAAACAGTTGGACGTGCGCTCGCTCCAGGGGCCTTCCAGGGCGCCCATCGCGATATCATCGGTGATGAGCAGACCATCGAATCCTATCTGCGTGCGGATGACCTCGCGCACGACGCGCGCCGAGGTCGTCGCAGGCCGCTCCCGATCGAACGCGTCATAGACAACGTGCGCCGTCATCGCTATCGGAGCAAGGGGCGCAAGGGCCCGGAACGGCTCGAAATCGACAGCCAGCGCCTCGGGATCGGCGCTGACCCGCGGCAACGCTTTGTGACTGTCGACTGGCGCGCGTCCATGACCGGGGATATGCTTGATGACGCTGGCGACGCCTCCGGCGTGCAGTCCCTCCATCGCAGCGCGCGCCAGCGGCGTGGCCGTGCGCGCATCGTCGCCGAACGCACGGTCCCCAATCACGGGATCCGCCTCTTCTGCCGGCAGGTCAAGCACGGGAGCGCAATTGGCGCCGACGCCAAGAAGCCGAAGCTCGTGCGCAATCAGGCGATGGCCAAGACGGCAGGCCTCGACGCCCACGGACGGATTTCGGCGAAACAGGCGTGAATAGGCCGCCGCTGGAGGAAACACAGGCCAATGCGGGGGACGCAGCCGCGCCACCCTCCCGCCTTCCTGGTCGAGAAACACCAATGCGCGGTGACCAGCCGCCGCCTGCAACGATGCGACCAGCCCGCGCACCTGATCCGGCGTCTGGCAGGCTTCCTGGAACAGGATGAAGCCCCACGGCCGGACGGCTGAGAAGAACAGCCGCGCGTCGCGCGTCAGCTCCGGGGCGCGCCATCCCAGGATGAGAGCCGCCTGCTCGCTCATCGGGCGACCACGATGCAATCCTGCCCGACCGTCTTGACCTGTTCGCAAAACGCCGTCGCAGAGGCACGCTCGCTGAATGCAGCAGCCCGCAGGCGGTAGAAGACGCCCTTGGCGCCAAGATCCGCCCGCTCAACATCCTTCTGCACGGCGGAAAAGAGGTCCGGCGCGCGCCGCACCAACTTCGCCCATTCAGCATCTGCCTCGCCCGCCGTGCGCACCGCGGCCACCTGAACCAGAAAGCGGCCCCGACCGCTCGGACGCACCAGCGCCACCGCGGATGCGGAACCAGACGCAGTCACCTGTGAGGCCCCCTGGGACACTCCAGCCTGCGCGCCGGACCCTCTGGGCGCCGGACCCTGTGAACCCGGGGTCTGAGCCCCGGGCGTGCGTACGGGCTGCGCCTGCCCGGTCGCAGTCTGCGCCGGGCCCGGCGCCGTTGACGCCTGTGGTCCCGACATCTGGGAGCCCGCACCCTGAGCGCCCTGGGGCCTGGCGGCTGGCGGGATTTGCGATGACGGTCCCGATGGCGGAACCGGCGCCGCGATCTCCTGGCGACTGCGCAGAACCGGCTGGGCCGAACCAGAGGCGGACTGAGGCGACACTGCGCCCGCCCCGTCTGCGCGGGATCCGGCTTCCCCGGAGCCTCCAGGCGCGGCGCCGGCGTCACCGGTCACCGGCGCCATTCCAGCCTGCGCCTCCGGCGCACCGGCGACCGTGGCGGCGCCGCCATCGAATTGATTGTTAAGTTCCAGGTCCTGCTCGGGCGCACGCAGGCCGCCAGCGTCCTCCGGTGCGACCTTGTAGGGCCCGGCGGGGGCGGCAACCTGCGGCGGCGCGTCCCTGTCGCGCACGCCCTGCCGATATGCGTGCCACAGAACCGCAGCGAAAATCAGCAGCACGCCAACGGCGATGGCTGCAATGAGGCCGCCGCGACGAGGCTCGTCATCGCGCCCGCCATCGTAGTCGAACTCGCGCATCTCGGCGAACAATGTGTCAGTATCTGCGTCCCGATCGCGCATGCCTGCTGGGTCCTTGAGTTCCGCCATGTCCGAATCGCAGCAAAGGGTAAACACATCTTAACCGATCGGGGCCGGCAACACGAACACCGCCGCCCAGCCCGGCTTTCCCGGCCCGGCTTTCCCGGCCCAGGCTTTCAATCCCAAGTCCTTGGTCCCCAGGTCCAGCCCCGGGTCGGTTCCGGGGCGCGCCCCACTGCCGCCTGATCCCCCCGGGTACCTGGCCCCCGGGTACCTGGCCCCCGGATGCCTGGCCCCCGGATGCCTGGCCCCTGGATGCCCATGTCCGGACCAGCGCCTCGCGGGCCGCGACCCGGCGCCCGAATCTATCCAGAGTTGCTCCACGGGCTGCCGACCCACCTCACATGGCGCATCCTGCATTGTCAGGCCGCAACAGCCTCAATGCCTGGAGCGCGTCGGCGCGTCGCCGCCACGCACGCCCTCGGCCCGGACGCGGTTGGCCACCGGCGGGACTTGGGATTGCCGGCGCTATCCGTTGCGGTTTATTAACAATATTAGCAGCCGACAGGAGCCGGCCGTGGCTGATGTGTTTATTTCTTACTCGCGCGATGACCGCGAGCGTGTGCGTGTGATAGCAACCGCTTTGGAGGCGGAAGGCCACGATGTGTGGTGGGACCACGAGATCCCGCCAGGGGCGACATTCGACGAAGTCATCGACCGCGAACTGAAGGCTGCGAAAGCTGTCCTGGCGGTCTGGTCGCCACGTTCAAGCACATCCAGGTGGGTTCGCGAGGAAGCCGATGAAGCGCTCCGCAGCCGGCGGCTGGTGCCAGTGGTCATTGAGGGCGTCGACGCAGACGTCATCCCGCGCGGCTTCAAGATGGTCCAGGCCGCCGATCTGCGGGACTGGAAGGGCGACCGCGACGCTGCAAATTTCCGCACAGTCGCCGATGAAGTCGCCCGGCTGGTCCGAACGACCGATCCAGGCCCGCGCCCCCCGCCGGCGCCGCCGCGTCCGGAGCCGACAGCCCGCACGTCCGCCGCAGGGGGTCCGCTCGCGCTTGCGGGCGTGCTCGCAGCATGCCTCGCTGGGGCGGGCGCCTGGTTCTTTCTCGGTCCACAGCGGCCCGCCGCGCCAATGAAGCCCGCCGTCGCAGCCGAAGATCCGGGGGAACAGCTCTGGCGCAGGGCGGTCAGGACGGGCGCACTTGACGACCTGCGCGCCTATCTCGGCGCCCATCCTGACGGGGCCCATGCAGCGGAAGGCATGACGCGCCTGCGCGCACTGGACGCAAAGGCCTGGAGCGAGGCCGCAAACGCCGATACGCGCGCTGGCTATGAGAGCTATCTCGCCCAGTTTCCGGATGGCGCGAATGCGGAAAAGGCGCGCGCCCTCCTGGAAACCCTCTCGGCCGACAGCGCCCAGCCCGGCCCGCTGACAATCCCGGAGGTCTACGCCAAGGCCGAGCGGATGGAATGGCGCGGCGCCTGCCCGCAGACCGTACGCGTTCGCGCCAGTTTCCGCGCCCTCGGCGGCGGGAACGCGGTCCAGCAGGTCAAGGTGCAGTGGGTGCGCTCCGACGGCGCGGTCGGGCCAGTGGAGAGCGTGCAGGCCGTGCCAGGCGAGCGGACGGAAGTGACCACGACCTGGGAGCTGTCAGCCAATGGCTGGCACTGGATGGGCCTGCGTGTTCTCGAACCAGTGTCGGTGGAATCCGACAAGGGAGAGTTCGCAGTGGCCTGCAGCGACCCCGGGACTGCGCCGCCTGTGCTGAGGCCTCGCCCGTCCATCCTGGACCAGCCGGGCCTGCGCGTCTCCGATACCATCGTCAAGCCCAGGATCAATCCGTCGGTCCTGGAGGCCGCACGCCTGCGCGAGGCGGCGCCTCCGCCAGCTCCAGAGCCGGAAAACTGACGGCCTGGCGCCCGGCGCCGGCATGGGGCGCAGGCCCGCCGCCGGCGCCAGGCAGCCGACAGGCCCCGGGGTCCCTCCACCCCGGCCGGCGGACACACCGGATCTGCGGGCACACCGGCTTGGCCGACACAGAGCGCGTGACCCAATGCGGGCCCGGCTGCGTATGACAGGTCATGACATTGCGTTCCATCGCCATCATCGGCGCGGGCGTCGCCGGCCTCGCCTGCGCCCGGCGCCTGACGCATCCCGATGTCGTGGTCAAACTGTACGACAAGTCACGCTCCGTTGGCGGCAGGCTGGCCACCCGGCGCGTCACCCTCGGCGCGGGTGAACTGCGCTTCGACCACGGGGCGCAGTACCTGACCGCGCACGACAGCGCCTTCCAGGGCGTCGTCGACGCCCTGCTGTCCAGCGGCGCCGTCGCCGCCTGGACAGCCCCCCTGACCCATCTGGCCGCCGGCGCGATGCGCGTGGACCTCGACGGGGCGCGCTTTGTCGGCGCGCCCGGGATGAACGCGGCAGCCAAGGCGCTGGCGGTGGGGCTCGACGTCACGCCCAACGCCCGCGTGGTCGCCCTGCAGCGCGACCCGTCCGGTTGGCGCCTTGGGTTTGCGGACGATACAACGGCAGGGCCGTTCGACGCCGTCGTTGTTGCAACGCCGGCCGAACAGGGCGTTGCGCTGCTGGAGGACGCGGCCCCGGCGCTCGCCTCGCAGGCCGCAGCGGCGCGCACGGCGCCGTGCTGGGCCGGGCTCTTTGCCTTTGATCAAACGCCACATCCCCACATCGAGGCGCTGTCTCTCGCCGATCATCCGGTGTTGGCCTGGATTGCGCACGACAGCGCCAAACCCGGGCGTAACGCCACTGCGTCGTGCTGGGTCGCCCACGCGCGGGAAGAGTGGTCGCGCGCCCATCTGGACGCCGCGCCCGATGACGCAGCGGCGATCCTGCGTGACGCAGTCTGCGAGATTCTCATGACATCCCGCAGGCCGATCTACGCCGCTGCACATCGCTGGCGTTACGCCAGGGTTGAACGCGCCGCGGCGAACGCACACGCATTCGATCCGGAGCTGCGCATCGGCGTCTGCGGGGACTGGCGGATCGGCGCGCGCGTCGAAGCCGCCTGGCTGTCGGGCGCGTCGCTGGGCGCGGCGATGACGTCGTGACCGCAGGACAGCTCAGGTTTGTTCTGGGCGACCAGCTCAGCCCGACGCTCAGTGCGCTGCGCGACGCGGACAAGGATCGCGACGTGGTGCTGATGGTCGAGGCCGGCGCAGAAGCGACCTACGTACGCCATCACAAGAAGAAGATCGCCTTCGTGCTCGCGGCGATGCGCGCTTTCGCCCACGAACTGCGCGACGCCGGCTTTCGGGTCGATTACGTGCAGCTGGACGATCCGGACAATACCCAGGACCTCGGCGGCGAACTGGCGCGCGCGGTTGCGCGCTGGCGCCCCGCAGCTGTCAGCGTAACGCTGGCTGGAGAATACCGCCTCGTCGCGGAGCAGCGCTCATGGGGCGAGAAACTCACCTGCCCGGTCCAGCTGCTGGAAGATGACCGCTTCATCTGCGCAATCCCTGAGTTCAACGCCTGGGCTGCAGACCGGCGGCAGCTGCGGATGGAATTTTTCTATCGCGCCATGCGCCGCAAAACCGGATTGCTGATGGATGGTGATGAGCCGGTGGGCGGACGCTGGAATTTCGACAGCGAAAACCGCAAGCCGGCGCGCCCGGGACTTGCCTGGCCGGATCCGCCCCGCTTCGCCCCCGGCCCTGAAACACAGGAAGTGCTGGACCTCGTGGGCGAGCGCTACGCGAACCATTTTGGCGATCTTCTTCCCTTTTGGCTCCCGGTGACCCGGCGCGACGCAGAAGCAGCGGCCGAGGACTTCATCGCCAACCGGCTGGCGCTGTTTGGAGATTATCAAGACGCGATGATCGCCGGGGAAGCATTTCTGGCGCACTCGCTGCTGTCATCGGCCCTCAATGTGGGCCTTCTGGACCCCCTGACGCTGTGCCGTCAGGCCGAAGCAGCGTATTGTTCTGGCGCCGTCAGTCTGAATGCTGCTGAAGGCTTCATCCGGCAGATCATCGGCTGGCGCGAATTCATCCGCGGCGTGTACTGGCGCCACATGCCTGGCTATCTGCGCTCCAACAGTCTCGCAGCTACACGCGCCCTGCCGCAGTTTTACTGGACCGGCGAAACCGACATGACCTGCCTTGCCGAGGCGATCGGCCAGACCCGGCGGGAGGCCTATGCGCACCACATCCAGCGTCTGATGGTCACCGGAAACTTCGCACTTCTGGCCGGAATTGACCCGGCCGAACTGCACGAATGGTACCTCAGCGTCTACATTGACGCCTTCGAGTGGGTCGAGGCGCCAAATACAATCGGCATGAGCCAGTACGCCGACGGAGGAATCGTCGCATCAAAACCATACGCCTCGAGCGGGGCCTACATAAAACGGATGTCAAACTACTGCCAGACCTGCCGCTACGACCCCAGTGAGCGGACCGGCCCTGACGCTTGCCCTTTCAACGCGCTCTATTGGCGTTTTCTTGATCGCCATCGCGCCCGCTTCGCCGCGAACCCCCGAATGAGCCGGATGGTGGCGGCGCTGAACGCCATGGCGCCTGATCTGAGACAGGCGCTGCTTGCCCGGGCGGAGGAATTCCTGAACCGGATTGATCATCACGGAACGGATAAAATGCCATGCTGAGCGCGTTTTCGCATGGCTACCGCGCCGCAGTCTTCGGCGCATCGGGCGGCATCGGCGGCGCGTTCGCAGCACATCTGGCGGCCGACCCGCGCGCAGGCGCTGTATATGCCGGCGCCCGCCGGCCAATTCCGTCGTCTGGCAAGACCTTGGGCTTCGCATTCGATCTTGAGGACGAGAGTTCAATAGCCGCAGCTGTCGAGCGCATCGGAGCGGACGGACCGCTTGACCTCATCGTGGTGGCCACCGGAGTCCTGCATGCGCCAGGCCTGCAGCCGGAAAAGACCTACCGCGCCCTGTCGGGCGACGCCTTCGCACGCGCCTTCGCGATCAACGCGACGGGGCCGGCGCTGATCGCCAAGCACGGGTGCGAGCGGCTCGTGCGCGACCGGCGCGCCGTGTTTGCCGCGCTGTCGGCCCGGGTCGGCTCCATCTCCGACAACCGCACCGGCGGCTGGCACGCCTACCGCGCGTCAAAGGCCGCGCTGAACCAGATCATCGTGTGCCTGGCGCTTGAGCTCGCACGGCGCAGTCCGCAGGCGCTGGCGCTCGCGCTGCACCCCGGAACGGTTGCAACCGGACTTTCAGCGCCGTTTCGCCCGGCCTCGGGATCGGCGGGGCTGTTCACCCCTGAGGAGAGCGCCCGCAACCTGCTGCGCGTCATCAACACCGCGCCAAGGGAGGCCTCGGGCCGCCTTCTGGCCTGGGATGGCGCTGAAATCACGCCCTGAATCCGGCCAACCGTCACGTCCTGATCTCGTGAAGCGCGCGCCTGCGCCCGCGGGGCGGCTACCTGTCCCATGACGCGGCGCGCGCGGATGTGCACGCTGGGCGGCGCGAGGGCCGCCCCCCCGCAGCTGACGTAACATCACTGTCATAGAGGATCGCTAAAACCCGCACGCAGCATCGCGCTTGTCAGACCAGCTGCGAGGGCTATGGTCTCAGGCGGGGGCGAGGGGCGGCGTGAACGGCGATGGCGATGGCGCGACCACCCGGTCATTGCAGGGACGGCTCACCGGGCCGGGACGACGTATCGCGTCTGGCGAAAGTCGTGACGCCTGCGGTCCTGTCGCTCGCCCTTGGCGCGCTCGCCTGCGCGACCGCAGTCCCAGCCTGCGCCGACGTTCTTGAAATCCGACCCGACGGTACAGTCGTGACAATCGGCGCCCCGTCCATCGTCACGCCTGAGGCGACCCTCCCGATCACGGTTCCGCCCGACAGCACGCCTGACGGCCGGACAGCGCGCCCGGCAGCCCGGGACGCCAGTGAGCGCATCACCGCCCGCCCGTCGCCGACAATCGCAGCCCTGATTGAAACGTCGGCGCGCCGGCACGCACTCAGTCCGGATCTTGTCGCCGCGATCGCCTGGCAGGAAAGCCGGTTCCGCCCGGATGCACGCTCCGGCAGAGGCGCGCTTGGCGTCATGCAGCTGATGCCGGCGACGGCGGCTGAACTCGGCGTGGACCCCGCTGATCTCGCCGCCAACATCGACGGCGGCGCGGCCTACCTTCGCCGCATGCTCAATCGCTTCGACGGCGATCTTGAAAAGGCGATCGCCGCCTACAATGCAGGCCCCGGCGCCGTTGCGCGCTATGGGGCGCCCCCGCCGTTCGCCGAGACCCGCGGCTATCTCGACGCGATTTTCGCCCGGCTTGCTGAAATGACAGCGTTGGACGCCGCCGACGCGCTTGCCCAGGATCGCCCATGACACGGTCATCGTTCGCCCTTCCCGCCTGCGTCGCCGCCGCCGCTGCGTTCGCCCTGCCTGCAACCGCGCAGACCCCGAACTTCGACCCGGCGGGCTCCTCGCCCATCCTGGCCGCAGTAACCTGGCTGCAGGGCACGCTTCTCGGCAATGTGGCCACGGCCGTCGCCGTGATCGCAGTCGCGGTGGTCGGCTTCATGATGCTCACCGGACGCATGAACTGGCGCTACGGGGTGACGGTCGTCATGGGACTGTTCATCCTGTTCGGCGCGGCGGCGATCGTGGCCGGCATCCGCCAGGCCGCGACCGGATTTGGGTGACCCATGGCAGAACTCGCCCGCGACCAGGTTTTTGCTGCACTGACGCGTCCCCAGACGATAGGCGGGGTCTCCTACAGCTTTTTTGTCCTGAACCTCGTCGTGACGGCGGAAGTGTTCCTGCTGACGAAATCGTTCTGGGCCATCCTCGTCGCCGCCGTGATTCACCTCATCGGCTATGTGGCTGGGCTGAATGAACCGCGCTTCTTCGACCTTTGGCTGACGCGAGCGCGCACCTGCCCGCGGGTTCCAAATTATGCGCGCTGGCGCGCCAACTCCTATCGCCCGTAAGTCGCCGATGCCCGCCTCCGCATCCCCTTCGCTGAGCACCGAACGCAAGGCCCGCCTGTTTCTGCAGCGCGAGAAGTCAGCAGGCGAACGGCTTCCCTTCGCCCGCCACATTGACGACCGTACGCTGGAGACGCGCGATGGGCTCCTCATCCAGGTTCTCCACCTGGAAGGTTTTCCCTTCGAGACAGCCGACACTGAAGAACTCAACTACCGCAAGCATATCCGCGACACCATGCTTCGCGGACTGGCGAGTTCGCGTTTCTCGCTGCTCACCCACGTCGTACGGCGCGCAGCCGACCCTGCGGTCGAGGGCGCCTTCGAGGATCCGTTCTGCCACGGCATCGATGCGGCCTGGCGCAATCGCCTCGCCACCAAGCGGCTCTATGTGAATGATCTCTTCCTCACCGTGATCCGCCGCCCGCTGCAGGGTCAGGCAGGACTTTTCGACGGTGTGCTGCGCGGTTTGACCAAGGCGTCCGCCTCCGCGCGCGCGGTGGAGCGCGCGCGAGACCGGCGGGAACTCGATGCGGCGCGCGAAGCGCTCAGCGCATCCCTCGCGGCCTATCGCCCACGCACGCTCAGCGCCTACGAGGGGGCCCAGGGGATCGCGAGCGAACCTGGAGAGTTCCTCTCCTACCTGTTCAATGGAGAGTTCAAGCCGGTCACGCTCCCTGATGCGGACCTCGGCGAGTATCTGCCCTATCGCCGCATCAGCTTCGGACGCGACGCACTTGAATGGGCGCCGGCTGGCGAAAGCCAGCGCACCTTCGCAGCGGTCCTGGGTCTGCGCGACTATCCGGCGCACACCCAGCCCGGACTGTTCGACAACCTGCTGCGCCTGCCCGCGGAAATGGTCCTGACCCAAAGCTTCAGCTTTGTCGAGCGGCAGGTGGCGCTTGACCGCATGAACCTCGCGCTGCGCCGCATGCGCGCCGCCGATGATGAGGCCTTGAGCCTGCGCGCAGGCCTGACGACTGCCAAGGACGACGTTGCAGCCGGACGTGCGGCGTTTGGCGAGCATCACTTTTCGCTTCTCGTAAAAGCCGCAAGTCTTGCAGAGCTTGATCTGGGCGTCGCCGAAGCGCTCTCAGCGCTGACGGAAGCAGGCTGTGTGGCGGTGCGTGAGGACATCAATCTGGAGCCGGCCTTCTGGGCCCAGTTTCCCGGCAACGCCCGCTTCATCGCCCGCCGGGCTCTGATCTCCAGCGGCAACTTTTCAGGTCTGGCGTCGTTTCACAATCATCCGATCGGACAGCGCGACAACAACCACTGGGGACCTGCTGTCACGGTCCTAGAAACGACCTCCGCCGCGCCCTACTACTTCAATTTTCACAAATCAGACCTCGGCAATTTCACGGTCATCGGCCCATCTGGCTCCGGCAAGACCGTGGTGCTTGGCTTTCTGATTGCGCAGGCTCAGAAGTTCAAGCCGCGCACGATCTTCTTCGACAAGGATCGCGGTGCGGAGATCTTCATCCGCGCCCTGGGCGGGCGCTATGACGTCCTGCGCCCTGGCGCGCCGTCCGGTTTCAATCCGCTGCAACTGGCCGACACCCCGGCGAACCGGCGCTTTCTGGCCGATTGGGTCGCAAAGCTGGTCACCCCGGGCGGTGAGCCGCTGACGGTGGAAGATCGCGCGATGATCGCAGAGGCGGTTGACGCCAACTTCGCCCAAAAGCCTGAGTTCCGTCGTTTGTCCTTCTTTCAGGAACTGTTTCGCGGCGCACGCCGGCCCCACGCCGGCGACCTGTCAGCACGCCTGCAGCCATGGTGCGGGCGCGGGGACAGGGCGTGGCTGTTCGATAACCCAATCGATCTTATCGACCTCGAAGCGCGCACCATCGGTTTCGACATGACGCGCATCCTCGACGACGCGACGGCGCGCACGCCCGCGATGATGTACCTCTTCCACCGGGTCGAGGAACGGTTGGACGGGGCGCCCTCCATCATCGTGATTGACGAGGGCTGGAAGGCGCTCGACGACGATGTCTTCGTCCAGCGCATCAAGGATTGGGAAAAAACGATCCGCAAGCGCAACGGGATTGTCGGCTTCTGCACGCAAAGCGCCTCTGACGCGCTGTCGAGCCGCATCGCCGCCTCGATCATCGAACAGGCAGCGACCCAGATCTTCATGCCGAACCCGAAAGCGCAGGCGGAAGAGTATTGCAAAGGCTTCGGGCTCACCTCCCACGAACTCGACCTCGTGCGGAGCCTGCCGGACACCTCGCGCTGCTTTGTCATCAAGCACGCAAATGACAGCGTCGTGGCGCGGCTCAACCTGAACGGTCTCGACGATGTCCTGACGGTCCTGTCGGGGCGCGAGCAGACCGTGCGCATGCTCGATGACATCCGCGCACGGGTGGGCGATGCCCCCGCGGCCTGGATGCCGGAACTCCTCGCCAGGGCGAAGGGAAGGGCTGCGTGATGGAATTCTGCCCATCCCCCGCCGCGGAACTCGGCCTGGTGCGCGGTCTCATCGATACGGTGGACTGCAATGTGCGCAACTTGGTGGAAGGCGGCTATGGCGCGCTCACAGGCCCGAACGCCGAGTTCAGCGCCATCATCACCGGCATGCTGACAATTTACATCGCGGTGCTCGGATACCAGCTGCTGTTCGGCCGCGGCGCGCGGATCGCAGATCTGCCGCTCATCGGACTGAAGATCGGCGTGATCCTGGCGATGGTGACGAGCTGGAGCGCCTTCCACACTGCGGTTTACGGGCTTCTGTTCGACGGTCCACAATACCTTGCCAACCAGATCCTTGCAGGCCTTCGCCCCAGCCAAAGCGCGCTCGCCAGCGATGTCATGGCCGGATTGCAGGTCGCCTTTGATCAATTGACCGCCTCGGCCCAGCTTTATGCTGATCAGGCCGGACCGAACGCCCGCCTGTTGCAGGGTGGGCCGGCCTTCGCCTCCTTCGCGCTCTGGTCGGCAGGCGTGGGGCTCCTGGTGTCGACGCTCGGCGTGCTGCTGGTCGCCAAGATCGTTCTGGGTTTCCTGCTGGCGGCGGCCCCGGTGTTTATTGCGCTGTTCCTGTTTGAATCTACCCGGGGCCTGTTCGTGGGGTGGCTGCGCGCAGCACTCGGCGTCGCTCTCGCGCCGCTCGCCGCAACGGTGTTTCTTGCGGTCATGCTGGTGATGCTCGAACCGCTGCTGATCGAGCTCGCGCGGCTGCGCGAACAAGGTCTGTTCGCCATGCAGCCGGTCCTGAGCGCAGCCTTTCTCGTCCTCGTGTTCGTGCTTGTGTTCCTGCAGATCCTCAATCTTGGAGCGCGCATCGCCGCCGGCTTTCAGCTCCCGGCGGCGCGCGCAGGCCGACCGCAGCGCGACATCGAAGCGACCGCCGGCGCCGTCGCTGGAGCGGCGACCCTGTCACGCGCGGCGGCGACCGCAGCCGCGGTGCGCGAGCTTGAGCGGCGCGAGGAGCGCTCGCTTATCGCCACCGACCGGCGCGCAGTCGTGGCGATCCGGGATGTCGACCCAGGCCGGACCGGCGGCGATCTCGTGACGCAGCGCGACCAATCGGCCGAGCAAAGCCGGCGCGCCCGCGACGCCGGGCGCGACGCTAATTTGACAAGAGGTGAGCGATGAATGAAACCCCGCAACGCGGCGGGCGGCTCGGCTGGATTGCAGCCGGGGTGCTGGCGGTGATCGCCATAGCCCAGGCCGGCGCGCTCGCAGCCCTGGTGCCGCTCAAGACGGTGGCGCCCTACACCATCACCGTCGACCGCCAGACAGGATATGTGGAGACGGCCCGCGGCCTGCAACTTGGTCCGCTGAAGGATGACGAAGCGGTGACCCAGGCCAATATCGTGCAGTATGTGCTCGCGCGCGAGACATTTGACGCGAACGACATCCGCGAGAACTACACCAAGGTGGCCCTGTGGTCGGACGGCGAAGCCCGCCAGAGCTACATCCGCAGCTTCGATCGCGCCAATCCGGCCTCAATCCTCAATACCACGCCTCAGACATCCGTCGTGCGGGTCACGGTGAAAAACGTGTCTCTTCTGGATCGTGACAGCGCGCTCGTGCGCTTTGAAACAGAGCGCACGGATCAGGGCGCCCTGACCGGCGAGCGGCGTCCCTTCGTGGCGGTGATGAGCTTTCGCTATGTTGGCGCAGCCATGCGCAATGAAGACCGTTTCATCAACCCCCTGGGCTTTCAGGTCACAAAGTATCGTCGCGACGCAGAGAGCGTTGCGCCCCTTCCAGTCCCCTTGGAGCCCGCGCAATGACCCCGATCCGCCGCCTCACGATAACCCTGGCGCTGAGCGTCTCTCTCGCCGCAGGTCTTGCAGCAGCGCCGGCGAGCGCACAATCCTCCGGGGCCCCATCCTACGGCGCCCCCCGTCCCGGCCCCGGCGACCCGCGCATCCGCACGGTCCTCTACAGCCCAAACGAAGTCGTCGAACTCCGCGGTCACTTCGGCTACCAGATGCTGATCGAGTTTGCTGAGGACGAGCGGATCGAAAACGTCTCCATCGGCGACTCGCTCGGGTGGCAGGTGACGCCGAACCGGCGCGCGAACCTGCTGTTTCTCAAACCGATCGAGCGCGATATCGCGACCAACATGACCGTGGTGACGAACCTGCGCCGCTACGCCTTTGAATTGACCGCCCGGACTGCCTCCAGCCCGATGGACCCAACAATCATCTACACCGTGCGGTTCCAGTACCCGCAGGATGCGCCGAAAGTTCTTGAGATCGCGCCGCCCGCCGGTGCGCCGCCCGCTGCCGATCAGCTCAACTTCGGGTATAGCTTCGAAGGTTCCAGGGCGATCCTGCCCACACGCGTGTTTGATGACGGCCGCCAGACTTTCTTTCAATGGCCGGACCAGACGCCAACCCCCGCAGTCTTCGCGCTCGGCGCTGACGGCAAGGAGAGCGTCGTCAATTTTACCGTGCGCAATGGCTATCTCGTGGTCTCGCAAACAGGTCCTGCCTTCGTACTGCGCCACGGCGCCCAGCGGACTGTCGTTCACAATGACGCCTTCAAGCCGCCGACGCCGGGTCCGCAGGCCCCGCGCGAACGCGAACGTGGCGGCCTGTTCTCGCGAGGCGGTCAATGACCGAGCGCCCGCCACTCGATCCGCGGCGGGTCGATCCGGGGCTCTTCGACGACGCGATGCGCGCCGATGCGCTGCCGCGCGTGGCCGGCCCCGTGAATCCCTGGGTCATGCCGGCCGCAGTGTCCGTCGCGATCCTGCTGGGCGGCGCCACATTCTTTATGCTGAATTCAGAGCGCAGCCGGGTTCAGGGCGCACCCCTGACCGCGCCGTCAGACACGCCAGCGCGCATCAGCCTTGACGGCGTGCCGCCTCCCCCAGACCTGCCCCAGGCTCCGGCCGCCGCCACGCCCGCGCCCGATGAGGCGGCCGCGCGCGCACCCATCGCGCCCGCACCCGAGATCGTGCAGCCCGCAGCCCCGCCGGCGCCTGCAGCAGACCCGGCGACCCGTTGGAAGGCGCCCGCCCTCGTTGTTGACCTCGGATCGGCCGAAGCGGCCACCTCGCCTGCGGCAGCGACTGGCGCCGGCGGCGGGCGCGAAGAAAATCTTACGGCCGAGGAGCGCTTCGCCCAGCGCGTGGCCACCGCAGAGGTGGCGCGCGCGCGCGCGATTCCGATGCCGGCGCCGGCGCTCACCGTGCCGGAAGGGACCATCATTCCAGCCGTGCTTGAAACAGCAATCAATTCAGACCTGCCAGGGTTCACCCGCGCGGTGGTCAGCCGGGATGTGCTCAGTTTTGACGGCGAAACGGTGCTCGCACCGCGCGGTTCGAAGCTGATCGGACAATATCGCAGCGGTGTGGCCGCGGGTCAGTCGCGCGCCTTCGTCATCTGGACGCGCCTGATCCGCCCGGACGGGGCATCCGTGCAGATCGCCTCGCCCGGCGCGGATACACTTGGTCGCGGCGGGCTCGAAGGCACGACCGACAGCCATTTCTTCCGCCGCTTCGGCGGCGCGATCCTGCTTTCCGTCATTTCAGCCGGCCTCGGCTCTCTGAACAATGACGACGGCGCCCAGATCATTATTTCGTCGTCGCAGGACGCAAGCCGGGTGGCGGAAATTGCGCTTCAGAAGCAGATCGACATACCGCCGACGATCGAGGTGCCGCAGGGCGCGCCGATCCGGGTGTTCGTCACCCGGGATCTCGATTTCTCCCTGGTCGGAGCAAGTACGCCATGAACGGCGGGACGGGTCGCGGCAGCGTCTACCTCGAGACCTATCTGGCGCCGTTCGCACCCTGGCTGAGCCGTACCGACGTCACGGACATACTGGTCAATCGACCGGGAGAGGTCTGGGTGGAGCGCCTCGGCGGACAGCTTGAGCGCCACGATGCACCCGACCTCAGCGAACAGTCGCTCGCCCGCCTCGCCCAGCAGATCGCAAGCGCCAGCCATCAGGGCCTCAATCGCGAACATCCGCTCCTGTCGGCGACCCTGCCGAGCGGGGAGCGGGTGCAGATTTGCGCCCCGCCCGCCACCAGAGCGCATCTCGCGCTCGCCATCCGAAAACACGTTGTCCAGGACCTGACCCTGGAGGATTACGCCCGCGCGGGCGCACTCGCCGACGTAGGGCGGGACGCGGCCGAGGGCGCTCAGGCCGAAGACCTGGCGTTGGAGCAAAGGCTCGCCGGCGGGGACGTCGCGGGCTTCCTGCGCGAGGCGGTCGTTCGGCGGAAAACCATTCTGGTCTCAGGGGGGACCTCCACGGGCAAGACGACCATGCTCAACGCGCTGCTCAAGGAAGCGCCAGCCACAGAACGTCTTGTGGTGATCGAGGACGCGCCGGAGATCCAGCTGAGCCACCCCAACGCTGTCAGTCTCGTGGCGGTGCGGGGAGACATCGGAGAAAGTCGCGTGACGGCGGAAGATCTTCTGCAGGCGGCGCTTCGGCTTCGACCGGACCGGATCATTCTTGGTGAATTGCGCGGCCGTGAGGCCTTCGCATTCCTGCGCGCGGTCAACACGGGCCATCCCGGATCAATCACAACGGTTCATGCCGACAGCCCGGCAGGAGCCATCAATCAGATCGCGCTTCTCGTCCTGCAGTCAGGGCTCAACCTGCGATGGGAGGACATCCGCGCCTACGTGCGCGGCGCGGTCGACGTCATCGTGCAACTGGAGCGCCGCGCCGGCAAGCGGGTCGCTTCGCGGATCTATTTTGATCCCCGGCGGCGGCGCGCGGACGCACTTTCCAGCTCTGCGCAGGATTGATCGCCCTGCGCGTCAGCCGATCTTGACCCCCGGCGGCGGGGGCATGTCGTCAGGAACAAAGAAATCCGGCATCAGCGGTTGTGACGGGTCGACCCGGTACTGATCGAAATCACGCACACCCTCCTCATACAGGAAGGTGTCGTCGATCAGAAAGCGGCCGGTGAACTCGCGCGCCGGCTTGTTGAAAATCCGGTAGGCGGCGTCAGCCATGATGTCCACCGTCCGGCACATCCGCATGCCAGTCTCGCCGGCAAGCGCGAACTGGATGGCGGCGGTCGCGATCGCGGTGCGTGGCCAGAGTGCGTTGAACGCGATGCCGTCGCCCCTGAATTCCTCCGCCATGCCGAGCATGCACATGCTCATGCCGTACTTCGCCATTGAGTAGGCGACGTGGCCGGCGAACCACTTCGGTTTCATATCGAGCGGCGGGGAGAGCGCAAGCACATGGGGGTTTGCCGCCCGCTTAAGATGGGGCAGGCAGTATTTCGACACCAGAAACGTGCCGCGCAGATTGATCTGATGCATCAGATCATAGCGCTTCATCTCTGTCTGCAGCGTGCCGGTGAGTTGGATGGCGGACGCGTTGTTGACGCAAATGTCGATCCCGCCAAACGCCGCCACTGCACGCTCGACGGCGTCAGCGACCTGCGCCTCCTCGCGCACGTCAACGACAAGAGCGAGCGCCTTGCCGCCCGCGCGCTCCACCGCCTCGGCAGCGGAGTAGATCGTGCCGGGCAAGTGCTTGTGCGGTTCAGCCGTCTTTGCCGCAATCACAATGTTGGCGCCATCGCGCGCAGCGCGCTCAGCGATGGCAAGGCCGATGCCGCGGCTCGCGCCGGTGATGAAAAGCGTCCTGCCTGCAAGGCTCATTGGGTGTCCTCCGTACGTGCGCCAAGCTAGCTGGTCCGGGCGATTTGAACAGTCCCGGCTTGCCTTGCGCCCCGGCTGCGCGTAGCCGGCTGGGATGACCCGCCCTCCTGTTGTGTTGATCGCACCCCAACTCGCCGGCCTTGAGAGCGCTCTCGGCGCCGGCCATGAGGTGATCCGGCTTTGGGAATTCACAAACGCCAGCGAGCTCGCCAGCTCGCCAGCGGCGCAGGCGCGCGCCGGGATCACCATTGGTGGGTGGGGCGGCGCGCCGGAACACCTGCTTGCAGGACTGCCGGCGCTCGGCCTGATCGCCTGCTTCGGAGCCGGCTATGACAAGGTTGACCTTGCGGCATGCCGGGCGCGCGGAATCGCCGTCACCAATTGTCCAGCCGTGAACTACGGCGACGTCGCGGATGTCGCGCTCTGGCTCATGCTTGACTGCGTGCGCGGCCTGTCGCGCGCCCAGGCCTATCTGCGTGACGGCAGCTGGCGCGCCACGGGCCGCCTGCCGGGTATGCCCCAGCGGGTCGCCACGCGCGCAGTGGGGATCTTCGGCCTGGGGGCCATCGGCCAGGCCATCGCCACGCGGGCGGCCGCATTCGGCTGCGCCGTGCGCTGGTCAGGGCCGCGACCGAAGCCGGACGCCGCCTGGCCCTACGTCGCCAGCCTGCGCGCGCTCGCCCGGGACAGCGATGTGCTGTTTCTCGCCTGCCCGGGAGGTGAGGAAACACGCGGCGTCGTCGATGCGGACGTGCTCGCCGCCCTCGGCCCGCAGGGTGTTCTGATCAATGTGGCGCGCGGATCAGTGGTCGATGAGGACGCGCTGATCACCGCCCTCAAGACAGGCGTCATCGCCGGCGCGGGGCTCGATGTCTTCGCCGATGAGCCGACGCCGCCGGACCGCTGGCGGGACGTCCCCAACATCGTGATGACACCCCATCTGGCCGGCGCAACCCGCCAGTCAGTCGCCGAGCAGATCGCCCTCGTGGTGGAGAACATTCGCCGGTTTCACGCCGGCGAAACCCTGCTCGGCCGCGTTGTCTGACCATTGACCGCAGCCGGGGGAACCGGTCAGGTGGCGCACATGAGCGAAGCTGCAAAACTCGAAGCGAGAATTATCCCCGTAACGCCCTTCCAGCAGAACACCACCCTTGTGTGGTGTGCGCGAACTCGCAAGGCTGCGTTCGTCGACCCAGGCGGCGAGGTCGAGCGCCTGATGGCTGCGGTGGCGCAATTCGAGGTGAGCCTCGAGGCCGTCTGGCTTACCCATGGCCATCTTGACCATGCGGGCGGGGCCATGGCGGTCAGCCGCGCGACAGGCGCCCCAATCATCGGACCGCACCCGGACGACGACTTTCTATTATCCTCCATCGCAGACCAGGGCGCACGCTACGGCCTGGCTGACGCCGAGAGCTGCACCCCGACCCGCTGGCTCACAGACGGCGACCGGCTCACCTTGGGAGACCTTGTCTTCGACGTGGTTCATTGCCCCGGCCACACGCCGGGACATGTATGCATCATCAATAAGGAAGCAAAGCTCGCCTTCGTGGGCGACGTGCTGTTCCAGGGCTCGATCGGACGAACCGATTTTCCGCGCGGGAATTTTGACGACCTGGTCCAATCGATCACCGGCAAGCTCTGGCCCTACGGCGATGACATACAGTTTGTGCCGGGCCACGGCGCCATGTCGACGTTCGGCTGGGAGCGCAAGTGCAATCCCTTCGTCTCGGATCTGGCCCTCGGCCGGGTCTAGGTCACGCACTGACAAACGACGTCAGAGAATCGCCACATCGCGCGAATGGCTGCTCCCCTGCCGCAGCAAGGATGGCGCATGCCCCAGCTACCCGCGTCTTGATGTCTGATTTTGAGTGGTCGGTCATTCAGCCTTCGCTGCCGAACACGCCCCGTGGCGCGCCGTACACCGACGGTCGCAGGGGGATCAATGGCGCAATCTGCGGCTGCGCGCTGGTTGCGCCCTGGAATAAGGGTCGGCAGCGCCATGGCGCCTTGCTCAACCAGCTGTCGCCGCATCGCGCGGTGGCGAAGGAACCGCGTGCGAAATCGAAACGCGGGGAAGGGTCCAAGGTTCACGCCGGCGAAGCCCGGATGCGCCTTCGCGGCATCGACGACGAATGTCGACATCGACCATCTCATCCGGACCGGCCGTCGTCCGGCTGAGCTGAATGCGAAAGCCCGCCAGGGCCTGCCTGTCGGCGAGACGGGATATGTCGGGTCTTCGCAGCACGCGGTTTGTCTGGCCATGACCGGACGGATCGCGGTGCTCAAGGAGAGGCGCTGGCGCAGGCGTCGTTGAGACGGGGGCCGGACGGCGTTCCCACGGCGCGACCGGCTTAGACGCGTCAAGACTTCCGCTGGAAAACTCCAACTGATCCAGGGCGTTCCTGCATCTCCCCCCTCTCTCCCCATGCCCGATATGGCGTCAATGGCCCGCTGGCGGGGATGTGATCCTTCCGAGGCCGCGCCAGGGGGCCCAAATGATCCCGCCCCTCCGCCACACAAGTTGCAGCCCCGAATACCGGTGGCGCACGCGAAAGCGTTGGCCTCTGCAGTGGCGACAGTGCGGCGGGCCACCTCTGGACCCACCTCCTTCGCCGTGTTTCCGTCACCAGGTCGTGGACCGATCGGACCATCCGGCGGTAGGAAGTCAGGGCGCCGGAAACGAGGCCGTCTCAGGGGGTGAACATGAGATTCATCAAGACAGCACAGGCAGTGGTCGCCATGACCCTCATGGCCGCAAGTGCTACCGCCGCCATGGCTGCGCCAGATGAGGCTTCCTGGCTCAAGGGCACCGAAAAACTTCACGTCGAGAAGACCGGCGGCGGCAGGCTTGGGAAGGCCAACTACGCCTTGGGCGAGTTTACCGGCGTCGGCGGGCTCACAATGACCACCCAATCGGGCTACAGTCTGCTCGATAGCGCCTTCAGCAGCGTAAAACAGCGATATGACACAAAGTTCAGTGTTGTTCTTCCGGGCCAAACAGAGCCCGTTGCAGTGACGTGTACCGGTGGCCAGGCACGTTCCGACTTTGGTTGGGTGATGTTCAAGCGTTCAACGCTGGCTTATCACTGTGATTATGTCGGCGGCGGTGTGCCTGCAAACACATCCTTTGACCTGGCATTGTCTGAACCCGGATTTTTGAAGGGCATGGAGCAGCCGCAGCGCGCGGGTGAGTTTTCTTTTGGCGATGTGGTATTGAGGGCGGAGACCCGCCAGGTCGACAGCAAGATGATCGCGAGCCCCGGCGTGCTCGGCTATGTGTTCAGCCGAAACGGCGTGGACGTGGGTGGCATCAGTTTTGTCGGGTGGAAAAAGACGATTTACCTGCCAAAGGCGGGCGATCCAAACCGGGCGGCCTGTGCTCTGCTGGCCCTTTCGCTCTACTACTTCAATGATCCGGGAAACCTCTAGGCGGCTTCTGCTGGCGGCTGCGCCGCTCCCGCACGAAGGCGTCGGGGCCCAGTGAGGAAGCGGGCGACCCGACTGCGCCTTGCATCGGTTGTCGACCGCGGCCTCTGACCATCTTTCGCGGATCGGCATAGGCTCGGCGCAGGGTGTGGCGCGCCGGCGCGTCAGCTCCGTCCCCGAGGACGCACCACCCCGCTCTCGCGCCGTTTGGGTCTCCCCCTTTGGCCCGCGCGCGACATGCCGATGCCCCCGCACGGACGTGACATCGATCATCTGAGTTTCGCCGGCGCAACCCTTTTGAGCCGTCATTGAAGCTTCGATTCCGCACGCCCCTCTTTCGCAGCCGAATGCGGCGTCGAAAGCGGCTTGTGCAAGGCGCCATGGCGCTGCGGATCATTATCCCGGATCAAAACATGGGCGCAGCCGCCAGTTCCGCCGTTGAGCAGCCTGTGACCATCGGTGTGCGTCGCACCACGGGGCGTGTTCGCCAGCAATGGCTGAACAGTCGATCGCTCAGACCCAAACATCTTGATGCGGCATGATAGGGACATGCGGCATCCTCCCTGCCGCAGGCAAACCACCAGTCGCGCAATGCGGCGCTTCCCACCCCTTGTTTTTGTACTCAGCCTAGAGTGGGCCGCCAGCCGCCAGCCACCCTCCGTCAGCGAGAAGTTCTGCGCCAGTGACGAAACTGGCGTCATCACTCGCCAGAAACGCAATGCAGGCAGCCATCTCCTCAGCGCCTGCCATTCGGCCGACCGGCTGGATGGAGTTGAAGAATGCGCGCATGGCGTCTGGGTTCTGGGAAGCCTCAAACGCTGCCTGGTTCAAGGGCGTATCGATCGTGCCAGGATGCAGGGAATTGCAGCGTATGTCCTTGTACTGACGCGCGCAATGAACCGCAACCGACTTGGTGAGCAGGCGCACGCCCCCCTTGGAAGTGGTGTAGGCAAGCCCTGAGGCGAGCCCGATGTAGCCCGTGATTGACGACACGTTCACGATCGAGCCCCTGGGCCCGCCCGGGTTTTCTTTCATCGCCCGGATCGCGGCCCGGCAGCCAAGCATCACGCCGGTGAGATTGACGCCGATAACCCTGTTCCACAGCGACAGCGTCGTCTCCTCGATCGAGGCGGCGGCAAAGATTCCGGCATTGTTGACAAGCACGTCGAGGCGACCGTAACGATCCTGCACCGCCGCGATGACCTCATCCCAGCGGGTCTCGTCGCTGACGTCCTGATGCAGATACAGGCCGTCGACGGACGCGGCGAGATCGGCTCCCCTGTCATCTTGTATGTCGGTGAGAACCACGGTGGCGCCCTCCTCGGCGAGACGCACGGCCGTCGCTGCTCCGATCCCCGACGCAGCCCCCGTCACAATCGCCACCCGCCCCTGCAAACGCTTCATGTGGTCCTCCCAAAACCGGGGCCCGCCCGTGGGCGCCCCTGCCGAAGCACTCACCCTAAATCGGGCAGACGCCCTGGCAACGCCTGCCGGCGATGAATTCCGCCGCCAGCCGCCCAAACGCTGCGCCGACGCAGCGCGCTGTTGCGCCCGGGCGTGCGGCGGCTAGATTGGCGCCCGTCATCAGTCCCGCAGGGAGGTGCGTGTGAGCTTTAATCCGGAAATCGGTTCGGTCGCGGATGTTGCGCGGTTCCATGCCAAAACCAGGGCCGACACACCCGCGCTGATCTTTGAGGACCGGGTCACGACCTACCGTGATCTTGACCGCCACGCCAGCCAGGTCGCCAACGGACTTCGGGCTCTTGGCATGGCGCCGCAGACGCGGGTGGCTTATCTCGATAAGAACTCGGACCAGTATTTCGAAATCATGCTCGGGGGCGCCAAGGCGCGCTTCGTGACCACGGCCGTGAACTGGCGCCTCGCCCCCCCGGAAATCGCCTACATCCTCAATGACTGCGCCGCAGAGGTGCTGTTCGTTGGCGCAGCGTTCTTCGCCCTTGTCGACGCGGTCGCCCCACAACTCAAGACAGTCAAGACTATCATCGCCCTGCAACCAGGCCGGCCTGAGTGGCCACTCTATTCCGAGTGGCGCGACTCCCAGACCCCTGACGATCCCCTGCTGGCGCACGACCCAGAAGATGTCGTTCTGCAACTCTACACCTCCGGCACCACGGGACACCCCAAGGGCGCGATGCTGGTCAATCGCAATTTCATCGCCGGGCGGGCGGTGCAAAACGACTCTGGATTGGCATTCAATCAGTGGTCCGAAAGCGATGTGTCGCTTGTGGCGATGCCGTGTTTCCATATCGGAGGATCTGGCTGGGGATTTTCCGGCCTTTACGTCGGGGCCAAGAACGTTGTGCATGCAGAGTTTACCCCGCGCGGGGTCCTTGAGGCCATGCGCGCCTACAAGATCTCTAAACTTTTCATGGTGCCGGCCGCCATGAAGTTCGTGCTCGATGATCCACTGTGCGAAGGCACAGACTTCAGTTCATTGAAGTATCTGCTCTATGGTGCATCGCCGATCCCCCTGGACCTTCTGCGCCGGGCGATGGATGTCTTCAAATGTGGTTTTGTGCAGCTCTACGGAATGACGGAAGCCTGCGGTTCGGTGACGTATCTGCCGCCCGAGGATCATGACGTCGGCGGCAATCCGCGCATGCGTTCGGCCGGGAAGCCGTTTCCAGGCGTCGAGATCAAGATCCTGGGCGAAGACGGCAGGGAGCTTGACCGCGGCCAGGTCGGCGAAATCTGCGTGCGCACTGTGCAGCTGATGAAGGGATACCACAATCTGCCTGAGGCGAGCGCCAAGGCGATCCCGGCGGACGGGTGGCTTCGCTCCGGCGATGCCGGATACATGGATCACGACGGCTATGTCTACGTACACGATCGCGTCAAGGACATGATCGTCTCCGGCGGCGAAAACATCTATCCTGCGGAGGTTGAGAGCGCGATATTCGGTCATCCCGCGGTCGCCGATGTGGCCGTGATCGGGGTCCCGAGCGAGCGTTGGGGCGAGGAAGTCAAGGCTGTTGTCGTGCTCAAGCCCGGTGCAAGCGCACAGGCAGCCGACATCATTGATTTTGCACGCACCCGGATCGCCGGCTACAAGCTGCCCAAGAGCGTCGACTTCATCGAGGCACTGCCCCGCAACGCGACCGGCAAGATACTCAAGCGCGAGCTGCGCAAACCATACTGGGACGGCAGAGAGCGACAGGTGAACTGACGATGATCCCCAATACGCAACGCCAATGGCTTATCAATGACCGCCCGATCGGGCGCCATCTGCGTGATGACGACTTCAAGGCGGCCGAAGGTCCGGTGCGCGCGCCGGAGCCCGGCGAGGTGCTGCTGCGCACGCTGTATCTCGGCTTCGATCCAGCCCTGAAAGGGT
Organism: Hyphomonadaceae bacterium; assembly: GCA_040381075.1. Lineage (GTDB taxonomy): Bacteria > Pseudomonadota > Alphaproteobacteria > Caulobacterales > Aquidulcibacteraceae > JBEIHX01. Next base: position 87,670 of record JBEIHX010000001.1, on the reverse strand, counting down.
GGATGGAGAATGTCGCCAACTACGTCGCTCCGACCCAAATCGGCGATGTCATGCGCGGCTCGGGAGTGGCGCAGGTCATCCGCTCCAATGATCCGAAGTTCAAGGAAGGCGATATCGTCTCCGGCCAGTTCGGTTGGCAGGAGTATCCCACCGTCTCCGCCGCCGGGCTCCTGCGCGCGCCGGACGGCGCACCGCCGACCGCCAATTTGGGCGTGCTCGGCACAACCGGCATGACGGCCTATTTTGGCCTTCTCGACATCGGCAGACCAATGGCCGGCGACACGGTGGTGGTGTCAGGCGCGGCCGGAGCGACGGGCAGTGTAGTTGGCCAAATCGCCAAGATCGCCGGGTGCCGGGTGATCGGGATCGCCGGCGGCGCAGAGAAGTGCGATTGGCTGGTCAACGCACTCGGATTTGACGCAGCCATCGACTACAGGACCCAATCCGTCCGTGACCGGCTGAAAGAGCTGGCCCCAGGCGGGGCAAATGTCGTCTTCGACAATGTCGGGGGCGCCATTCTCAATGACATGCTGGCCTGCCTTGCCATGCGCGCGCGGGTCGTGATCTGTGGCGGCATCTCGCGCCACTCGACCGGCGGCAAGACCGTGGGGCCGGAGAACTATTTCAACGTCGTCTTCATGCGGGCGCGGATGGAGGGCTTTATCGTGCTGGACTACATTGCACGCTATCCCGAAGCGCAGGACAGGCTGCTGCGCTGGATCCGTGATGGACGCCTGCAGTACAAGGAGGACATCCAGCTCGGGTTCGAGAATGCGCCGCGCACGCTGATGCGGCTGTTCCAGGGCGAAAATTTCGGCAAACAGCTGCTGAAGGTTGCTGATTTGGCCTAGCCGCTCCTGCCCGCGCCCGCCCGGCATGCGCGCTGTTCCAGGGGGACTGTCACGGGAAGAACTGGTGCAGGAAGGACTGGTGCGGGGAGGACTGGTGCGGGGAGGACTGACGCCAGCAGGACCTGCGCGATTGCAGCAGGTCGCCTGACGGCGGGTCGGCCTTGGCGCATCTGATCACGCGCGCCCAGATTGGACCAAGACCAATTGGGCCCAAGTGAAACTGACCCAGGTGAAACTGACCCAGGCGAATTGACGCAAGGCAAACCGACGGCGGGCGCAGGGATCCCGGCGTCGCGTGCGCGCGTCCATCAAGGAATCGGCCGGAGCCGCATCGCCCGGGCCACCACGACCGGCGCCATCTTCAGGACCGGTGGCGGGGACAGGGCCGCCAAGCCCCCTTCCTCAGCCGGACTGCGCGGCGCGCCCTTGAGGGTCTACAGCCCGCAAGCCGGTGCGCCGCGGGCCGCCTCGGTGCGGCACACAATACCGGCGACGCCGGCGACTTCTCCCGCAAGCTGCAGGGCCCGCCGCTCGAGTTCGTCGCTTGGCGGGGCAAAACGCGCCGGTTCGCCGAGCCATGCAGGCGCAAAAGCTGGTGCACAGGCCTGTCCCGGAGCAAGGGCTGACTGGCAGGCGCGCTCACGCGCGGAGTTCAGTTCGAAGGCGGCGCGCCGCAGCAGCGCAGAAGCCGTGCGACGGCGCTCTTCATCGCTGGCGGGTGGAACAGCAGGAGCTGGCAGGGCCTCGACAATGTCGGCGAGACTCGCAGCGCGCGACGCGAGCAGAATCGCCGTTGTCTCATAGGATGCAGCCGCGAGCGGAGATGCCCGCAGCGACGAGGCAGCCTCCGGTGCGTCAGGCCTGGAGGCGAGCGCTGCAGCAGCAACACCAACGGTCACGGCGGCGATCGCGACGGCGAAACGCAGAAGCCTCCCCGGGCTGGAGGGGGTGGAAAGGGTTTGCTGCATGACGTCACGTCCCCCGCGCTCGCGCTGGGCGCGTTTGCGGATTCTACATGGCTGCTTGCAATCAATTTCGCAAGTGCAACATGCGCCGCAGACACTGGCAGGCGCCAGGCTTGCCGAAAACCGGAGCATGAACAGACTGCCAGCTCATTCTATTGGGCACGGCCCCAGCGGTTCTTCCGGGTTCTTCGGCGCCGCAGCACAAACCGCATCCCACAACGCCATAACCTGCGCGCCCAGTTCGTCGGCTCGAGCCTGAAGCACCGCGGCGTCCGGCGCAGCCCCGGCGGGTGCGTTCAGCCAGGCCGGGAGGTAAGGCGCGACACAGGTCAATCCTGGCTTGAACCCATCCCGGCAGAGGCGCGCGCGCTGCGCGTTCAGCGCGAATGCGGTCTCAACAAGCTGGGATTGGAGCGCGGCGGCCTGCGCGCCCTGCGCCAACGCGGGCTGATCAGGGGCGGCCTGATCAGGGGCAGGCTCAGGCGCGGCTGCGGGCGCCAGCTCGGCAGTCTGCGTCAGCATGTAGGCGTAGCGCCCAATCTCGATGCCCAGGACGACAGGATCAGAGGCGTGCGCCCTCTGGCCCGAGACGCAGGCCGCCGCCGCCCCGGCGGCCATGATGATGAGAATGATCTGCCGCGCCTGACGCATCCTGAGGAGTCCTTCCATTCCGCCTGCGGTGCGGCGTGGCCTTTCGCGCCTCGCCCGCCGCCTGTTATTCAACACTGCAATTTACGAGGAGAAGATGTGGCATGGATGAGGCGCGCAACGTGCTGGGCGGCGAGCTTGAAATCTGTTCGACAGACCCTCTCACCGGGTGGTTTCGCGATGGCTGCTGCAACACGGATGGCCATGACCGCGGCATGCATGTCGTGTGCGCGCAGATGACGGCGGAGTTCCTGGAGCACCAGCGCCGGGTCGGCAATGATCTGATCACGCCGCGCCCTCAATTCGGCTTCCCTGGACTGAAGCCTGGAGATCGCTGGTGTGTCTGTCTGTCGCGCTGGAAGCAGGCGCTCGATGACGGCGCCGCAGCGCCGATCCTGTTGCGGGCCACCCATGAGGAGACCCTGGCGGTCGTTTCGCTCGATGTGCTGCGCCAGTTCGCCCTGGATCCCGACGCGACCGCCTGACCGCACGCGCCCGGGCGCAGCCGGGGCCTGATGTCGGCGCTCCACCCACCGCCGCCCATTCCCGTCGCACCCAACAGGAAGAACGCAACAGGCTCATTGCGTCAGGACTGGTGAAGGGCGATCCTGTGCAGGGCGATCCTGTGCAGTGCGATCCTGTGCAGGGCGATCCTGTGCGGGGCGATCCGGGCGCCGCCGCGGGGATAAGGCATGGCCTGACCCTCCGCCGTCGCCCGTGTCGCAGCTAACGCCCCGGCGAGCCGGCGGCGCTGCCGATCCCCGCATGAAATAGCCTGTCCTGCCGCCAGGAACGGTCAAACCGGCTCCGGCACCCGCGGAGATGGCGGGGCCACTTCCGCGAAGAAGCTGAAGGCGAGCCTGTCCGGATCATTGGGGTCGATATCCACTTTCACAAGACCACCGTCCTTGAGCGCTCCAAACAGCAGTTCGTCGGCCAGAGGCTTCTTCACGTGCTCCTGGATCAGACGGGCCAGCGGACGCGCCCCGAAGGCCTCATCATACCCGCGCTCGCCGAGCCAGTTGGTCGCGGCATCAGAAAGCTCAATTGAAACATTGCGATCAGCCAGCTGGTTCTCCAGCTGCAGGATGAATTTCTGCACAACCGACCGGATGATGTCAGGGGTCAGGCCGGTGAATTGGATCACTGCGTCGAGGCGGTTGCGGAACTCAGGCGTGAAGAGGCGCTTGATAGCCTCCTCATTCTCTTCCTGCTTGCGCCCCCGCCCAAAACCGATGCCCTGCCGGGCTGCATCGGCAGCGCCGGCATTTGTGGTCATGATCAGAATCACATTGCGGAAATCGATCTTCTTGCCGTTGGCGTCCGTCAGCGTCCCGTTGTCCATCACCTGCAACAGGATGTTGAAGATGTCGGGATGGGCCTTCTCGATTTCGTCGAGCAGCAGAACAGAATGGGGATGCTGGTCCACCGCGTCAGACAGAAGCCCGCCCTGGTCGTACCCGACATAGCCGGGCGGCGCGCCGATCAGACGGCTCACCGTATGGCGCTCCATGTATTCCGACATATCGAAGCGCAGCAGTTCAATACCCATGATGGACGCCAGCTGACGCGCCACCTCCGTCTTTCCAACCCCCGTCGGACCGGCGAAGAGATAGCAGCCAATCGGCTTGTTGGGTTCGCGCAGACCCGCGCGGGCAAGCTTGATCGAAGCCGCCAGCGAGCTGATCGCGGAATCCTGACCAAACACCACCCGCTTCAGGTCGACTTCGAGGTTGCGCATCATTTCCGCGTCATTGACCGAGACCGACTTGGGCGGAATCCGCGCCATGCGGGAGACGACCAGCTCAACCTCCTCGACGCCCAGCTCTTTCTTGCGGGCGTCAGGCGGCAGAAGCATCTGCGAGGCGCCAGTCTCATCGATCACATCGATTGCCTTGTCCGGCAGTTTGCGGTCGCCGATGTACTTCGCCGACAGTTCCACCGCAGCCTTCACCGCCTCATCAGTGTATGTGACCTTGTGGTGCTCCTCAAAATACGGCTTCAGACCCTGGAGGATCTTGATGGCGTCAGGCACCGTTGGCTCATTGACATCGATCTTCTGGAACCGACGCGCGAGCGCGCGATCCTTTTCAAAATGCTGGCGGTATTCCTTATAGGTCGTGGACCCCATGCAGCGCAAAGTGCCGCTCTGCAGCGCAGGCTTCAGCAGGTTCGACGCATCCATCGCGCCGCCTGACGTCGCCCCAGCCCCGATAACGGTGTGGATTTCATCAATGAACAGAACAGCCTTGGGGTGGGCTTCCAGTTCCTTGACCACCTGCTTCAGGCGTTCCTCAAAGTCGCCGCGATAGCGCGTGCCTGCCAGCAACGCGCCCATGTCCAGGGAAAAGATCGTTGCATCGGCAAGAACCTCGGGCACATCGCCTTCAACGATCTTGCGCGCCAAACCCTCAGCAATGGCCGTCTTGCCGACCCCGGGATCACCAACGAGAAGCGGATTGTTCTTCTGGCGGCGACACAGAACCTGGATCGCCCGCTGAACCTCTGAGAGCCGCCCGATCAATGGGTCGACACGACCCTTGCGCGCCTTGTCGTTCAGATTGACGCAATAGGCCGCCAGCGCCTCGTTTTCGGCCTTCTGGCCCTTGGCCTGCTGTTGGCCGGAGCCGGCCTCTTCCGCGCCGCGCGGCGCGCGCTGCTGGCTCATGCCAGGTTTCTTGGCCACACCGTGGGAAATGAAATTGACCGCGTCATAGCGGGTCATGTCCTGTTCCTGCAGGAAATATGCGGCGTGGCTTTCCCGCTCCGAGAAGATCGCAACCAGGACATTAGCCCCAGTGACTTCGGACCGGCCGGAAGACTCCACGTGAATGATCGCGCGCTGGATCACACGCTGGAACCCAGCGGTGGGCTTGGCCTCATCGTCGCTGTCCGTGACGAGGTTATCGAGCTCCTCGTCAAGATATTTGACGAGATCCGCACGCAGACGGTCAATGTCAACCTTGCAGGCGGTCATGACCTGCTCGGCGTCCTCGTCTTCACTCAGCGCAAGGAGAAGATGCTCCAGTGTGGCGTATTCGTGCCGCCGCTCGTTGGCGAGCGCGAGGCTCTTGTGGATCGCCCGTTCCAGGCTCTTTGAGAAGGCCGGCACCGACTACTCCTTTTCCATCGTGCACTGCAGCGGATGTTCGTTGCGCCGCGCAAGGTCGAGGACCTGCGACACTTTCGTTTCCGCCACCTCGTAAGTGTAAACGCCGCACACGCCGACGCCATGCTGGTGCACATGAAGCATGATGCGCGTGGCCTCTTCACGGTTCTTGTTGAAGAACCGCTCGAGCACATAAACGACGAACTCCATCGGCGTGTAGTCGTCGTTCAACAGCAGAACACGATAGAGCGACGGCTTGCGGGTGCGCGTGCGCGTCTGCGTCGACACGCCCGACCCCGGAACGCCGTCTCCCTCTCCGTCTTCCCTGTCCCTGTCCTCACTCATACCGTTAATTGCACCTGCTCTTCGTGGTCGCAGTGAGGCGCAAGCCAGGCGCCGCGCCCATCACTTCACCGTCCGACAGCTCCGCTGTCCCGCCACGCCGCGTAGCACGCCCATCCCCGGAGCCGCACGTCCTGAAATCGGAAATCCTGACGTCTCACACCAAAACCATACCAGACCTGCATCCCCCAGGCCTCACACCGCAGGCCCCAGAGCCGAAACCCAGAACCGAAACCCAGGGCCGAAACCCAGGGCCGAAACCCAGAGCCGAAACCCAGGGCCGAAACCCAGGGCCAATACCCCGCGGGCCAAGCCCTGCGGCCCAAAACGCAGGGGCATGCCCGACCCCCACCTCAGGCTTCGATGCCCGAGCGCATCACACCGGCCCCGCAGCCGCGAACGCCGATCGGCTCGGCCCACCATAACGCGCCGGCGAACGCCGACGCGACCGGAAAAGCTGCGCCGCCTGGGCCATCGCCTCCGATCGGATGGCTCCCACCCGCCATTTCGGCGCTCCCGCCTGCGCGAAAGCCCTATCCGCCAGACGCCGCGAGGCAAGGCGCGCCGCCCAGTGGCTGAGATCGGCTTGCCCGGCGATGCGACGCTCCGCCATTTAAAATATGGTCGCTGCCCGAAGATGGAAGTGGCTGGACCGAAGAAGGACGCAATCAGCCTGCGGCGCAGCGCTGCACCCGCCGCCTCCCGTCTGGAGACGGGCAGACCCATCGGGCAGACCCATGGGGCGCGCACCGGCCCAGGCCGGTCGGGCGCGAGTGTCTTGGACACGCCCCAATGTGGCCGCGATCTTGCACGCGGGAACCTGTATGGGCGAATTGGCGATTGCGCCGGCGTCGACATGGAACCGCCGGACCGACCCGGCCATGTCCGGCAAAAGGCCGATCCGCCGCATTGCCGAGGGAGTGCGCACGCTTGACCCTGCACCCCGCTGCGACAACCGGAGCCAACGGCCCCGCCCGCCCATGCGGTCGCGCGGGCGCGACTCACACCTGTGCTGCAGCCAAAGAAAAAGGCCCGGCCACGCCTGGCCAGGCCCGTTTCAATATCTTCCGCCAGCCACCAGGCCGGCAATCTCCCAACGCCGCAATGGGTCAGGGAGGTCCGCCCCAGTCCGCACACGCACCCGCGCGCAAAGGGGGCCGACGCCAACAGACCCTGGATCGCGCGCTGCCCCTCTGCCTCGGCGCAAGGTTACCTGGGCCGAGCGGCGCCGGCTGGAACAGGCCGGCCCGCGTTGACGCTGTGCTAGCGCTGAACCTGAAAAACGCCAGCGAACGCCGTAACGCGCTCGTTCAACGGCTTCATGGCTTCCTTCGTCACGCCCGCCATCGTCTCCGCGACGGTGTTCATCTCCGCCACATAGGCATCAAACGTGGTCTTTGCATACTTCGTCTGGATATCCATCGCCTCGGTGACGGACTTCACGCCAGCAAGAGATTTCGCGCAGGCAATGCCATCATCCATGGCCTTCTTCTGGAAAGCGATCAGACGGGAGTTCAGAGCTTCGAAGCCGCGACCAGCGACCTGCGCACTGTCTGCCCACGCCTCCAGCGTCTGTTTTTGAAAGCTGCTCATTTCAGACCACATCGCCATCGAGCGGGCAGCATAGTCGTTCATCGCAGCGCCAGCGCCGAACGCATGCGCCTCTTCCTTCGGGGACTTCGCAGCAGCGGTCTTGGTCATCTCGGATCTCCTGTTTGCACCCCTCCTGACACGCGGCACGCGGGGAACAACCCAGCCGACGACGCTGTCGGAAAGCTTCATGCAATAATGCTGCAGTGCACTGTTCGACCGTGTGCCATGCTGCAAACGCGAAGTCAACGATCAAATGCTGCACTGCACAACAGCCCGCGGAGGAGCCGGCCGCCTCCCCGAAGCCTCGCGTTAACGGGCATTAACTTTCCGGCAAGCAACCAACCATACATATTTACGCGGAATAGATCGCCGCAGGAGAGCCGCTGGTGAGTGCACCCACCCCAAAGCCCCAGGCGAGTTTGCGTCAGGTTGAGCCGCCACAGGCCCTGCCGGCCCTGACTGCCCGCAGTCAGGCCCAACACATCACTTCGCCAATAATCGAGCGCCAACGAATCGATGCCCAACAGGTTCACGCGCCCTGTACGCCGCGCGCCGCCGCCCTCGGATTGGGCGCGCGCGGCGCTGGGCCGCAGGCCGGCGCCAGGGGCTCGCTCTGGCTTTTGTCCGGAGCGGCGTTTGCTGCGAGTTTCGCCGCAGCTCCAGCTGCAGCCGGCGGCGCCAACTACGCATCAATCGTCATCAACGCGCAGACCAACGAGGTGCTCCACGCACGCTTCGCCGACGAGCGACGCTACCCGGCGTCGATCACCAAGGTGATGACGCTGTACATGCTCTTCGGCGCCGTGGAACGGGGCGAAATCCGCCTCTCCGATCCCATCGAGTGCTCCGCCCGCTGCAACCGGCAATCGCCGACCAAACTCGGTCTTCGCGTCGGAGAAACCCTCACCGTTGACGAAGCGATCCGCGCACTTGTGACAAAATCGGCCAACGATGTCGCCGCCGCGGTCGCTGAACGCATCGGAGGGTCGGAAGCACGCTTTGCTGAACTGATGACTGCCAAAGCGCGTGAACTGGGCATGAGCCAAACCCGCTTTGTCAACGCATCCGGGCTGCCGGACCCGCGTCAAGTCACAACAGCCCGCGACCTCGCCGTGCTCAGCCAGGCCATCATGCGGGACTTTCCGCAGATGTATCCGTATTTTTCGATCGACCACATGGCGTGGCGCACCGCGTGGATCCCGACCCACAACAATCTTCTCGGCCGGGTGAATGGCGTCGACGGCATCAAGACAGGATATACCCGCCTGTCCGGGTTCAACCTTACGTCCTCGGCCGAACGCGACGGACAGCGCGTGGTGGCGGTCGTCATGGGCGGCGACACCGCACGCCAGCGAGACCGTCACATGGAGGAGCTCCTGGAGGCGGCCTTCGCAGAGCTGCAACGTCGCGAAAGCGAGAGAATCGCGATCGCCCAGACGTTCCCCGCGGCTGAAACCAGACTTGTTTCCTATGTTGCATCACCGCAATTTGAGGCTTTGCAGGCGCCCGACAGGGTGACCCTGCGGGTGTCCGCCCAAGAGCCTGACGCAACCTTCGTCCGGCCTGCACCGATCGTGCTCGACAATCTGACAAAGTCGCCGCCGACATTGCCGGGAGCGCCGGGCGCCAGCGCTTCGCAAGCCTCTTCCCCGCCCACTGCCGCAGACGGGCGCGCCAGCGGACGGGAAACCTTCTAACCGGTTCCCGTCGCCGCCAGGGTCGCCGCAATCGCCCTGTCCCAGCCGGCCTTCAGGCGCGCACGCTCCGCCCCGCCCATTCCAGGCTCGTAGCGTCGCGCCACCTGGCGAACGGCCTCAAGGTCAGCGACGCCGTGAATCCAGCCAAGTTGCAGTCCCGCCAGATACGCACCACCCAGGGCCGTCATTTCCTCAATCGGCGGTCGCTCGACAGTCACCTGGCAATAATCGGCAAGAAACTGCAAAAACCAATCATTCGCAGCCATCCCCCCGTCAACCCGAAGCGCACTCACCGTCACACCGTCAGCTGCGAGCGCTGCGAGAAGATCCGCCGTCTGATAGACGGCTGCTTCAAGCCCCGCACGCACCAGATGGGCTGGACTGGTCGCCCGGGTCAGCCCGATGATCACACCACGCGCTTCCGGCCGCCAATGCGGCGCGCCAAGCCCCGTAAAGGCGGGAACAAGATAAACCCCGTCATTGCCGGATAGGCTTGCAGCGAGCGCGGCGGTCTCGGCCGCGTGCGTCACGAGATGCAGGTCATCGCGCATCCATTTCACAACCGTCCCGGCGTTGAATATGGACCCCTCAAGGGCGTAGCTTGCCTGCCCGCCAATGGCGTAGCCCACTGTGGCGAGCAACCGGTTATGCGAGCGCGGTGGAGCGACCCCGGCGTTTGCAACCAGAAAACAGCCAGTCCCATAGGTAGCCTTCGCCTGTCCCGGCAAGACACAGGCCTGACCAACCAGAGCAGCCTGCTGATCGCCAGCCACGCCCAGGATCGGGATCGCACGTCCGAACAGGTCAGCCAGCGTCGCACCGAAATCTGCCGAGGAATCGCGCACCTCAGGCAACAGCGACATTGGAACGCCAAACAGCTCGCATAACCCCGGATCGAAGCGCCCGGCGTGGATATCGTAAAGCATGGTGCGCGCGGCGTTCGTTGCATCCGTTGCGTGTGACGCCCCGCCGGTGAGGCGCGCAATCAGAAACGTATCGATCGTGCCAAAGGCGAGTTCGCCCCGCGCAGCGCGATCGCGGGCGTGCGGTATGTTGTTGAGCATCCATTCCAGTTTTGTGGCGGAAAAATAGCTGTCAACGACGAGACCGGTGCGCTCCTGGATTTCCTGCGCCCTGCCAGTTTCCACCAGTTCCGCGCAGCGCGCAGCGCCGCGGCGGTCCTGCCAGACGATCGCACGCGACAGGACCGCGCCGCCGGCCCGCTCCCAAAGCACAGATGTTTCGCGCTGGTTGGCGATCGCGATGGCGGCGATGCGCCCGACGCCGCCAGCCCTGGCGATGCTGGTCCGGCAGGCGTCGAGCGTCTTTTGCCATATCTCGTCCGCATCGTGCTCAACACGGTCCGTCGCCGGAAAAAATTGCGTGAACTCGTTTTGAGCAAGGCTGACTGGACTGAATGTTCGATCGAATACGACAGCGCGGGTTGAGGTAGTGCCTGCGTCAATCACCAGAATGCAATCAGGCGTCATGGCGCTTTGTGCTCCTTAAGATCCGTCATATAGCGCTTCCAGTTGGCGACATAGACCTCAGCACCCAGAGCGATGCGTGCGGCCTGTTCCGGGCTCAGAGTGCGCACAATTTTGCCAGGCGCGCCCATAACGAGGGAGTTGTCCGGGATCTCCATGCCTTCCGTGACCAGGGCCTTCGCGCCGATAAGGCAGTTCCGGCCTATCCGCGCCCGGTTCAGGACTACCGCCTGGATCCCCACAAGGCTGCCGTCGCCTATGACGCACCCATGCAGCATCGACTGATGCCCGACTGTGACATTGGCGCCGATGGTCAGCGGGCAGCCGGGATCGGTGTGCAGGACGGCGTTGTCCTGTACATTAGAGTTTTCGCCGATGGTGATTGGTTCATTGTCGGCGCGCAGCACCGCGCCGAACCAGACGCTGGCGTGTGACCGCAGCACCACCCGGCCCATGACCGAGGCGGTCGGCGCGATCCAATAGGCGCCGTCGGCCGGCGTCTCGATACAGACATCGCCCAAATCATAGACAGGCATCTCTCCCCCCAGGATGTTGGCCAGCTGTGCGCGCCTTGCCGGAGTCAGGTCTTGTTAACCCCACTCGCATGAAATTTCGAATGGGAATCATCGAAACCTCGGTGATCGCCGGGGCATCGCCCCGAACCACAGGAGACCGCGTGACGCGCACCAGCGTCTTCAGCGATATCTCCCGCAGGCCGCACACGGCGCGGTCGGGCTGCGCATCCAGCCTGCTCCATGCCTCGGCCACATCAACGCCCCCAAGCGGCGCTGCGTCGGCGCACTGCCAATCCGCCCCGTTGAACAGCCGCCAACCGCCAGAGACGCGCACGGCAGGGTCTGCCCCCGGCGCCCCGGCGCGCGATACGTCGACGGCGCACTCCCCCCCCGTCCCCCTGAGCCTTTTCCATCACCTGGAGGCGACCCATGGCCAAACGAGCACAGACACGCCGGACCAAAGGCGTACAGGACATCCAGCGGCGCACCAGCGAACAGAAGGTGCGACATCTCTTCCCGGTCGACCCCAGCTTCGAGGCGACGCGCGACGGGCAGCAGCGTTTTGTCAAGAACGTCCGCGCGAAGAGCGAAGGCCAGGCCAGGCTCCTCTCGGCGATAGACGCACACCATCTGGTGGTTGCGCTCGGACCTGCCGGCACGGGCAAGACCTATCTGGCGATCACCAAGGCCGTTGAAGCGCTTGAATCAGGCAAGGTGAGCCGCATAGTGCTGTCGCGCCCGGCGGTGGAGGCGGGGGAGAGCCTCGGATTTCTGCCCGGCGATCTGGAGGACAAGCTCGCTCCCTATCTGCGTCCCCTGACCGACGCCCTGTCAGACCGGCTGTCGACGAAGCGCATGAAAGCCATGATGGCCGAGGGCCAAATCGAAATCGCCCCCGTCGGCTACATGCGCGGTCGCACGCTCAACAACGCCTTTGTCGTGATTGATGAGGCCCAGAACTGCACCTACACGCAGCTCAAGATGCTGCTGACCAGGCTCGGCTGGAGTTCCACCATGGTGATCACCGGCGATCCCGCCCAGACGGACCTGCTGCCGGAATTGTCCGGGCTCGCCACCGTTGCTGACCGGCTGGATGCGCTGAGAGGGGTCAGCGTCGTGCGCCTCGGCGACGCTGACATCGTCCGCCACCCCTTGGTCGCCAGCATGCTGACTGTCCTTTAAGCGCTGCAGAAGCCGTCCGCTCCGGCAAGCCCGCTCAGTCCAGCATGGCCAGGAAGGAACGCAGTTCACTGCGCATGCGCGCATCGAGACCGGGCGCGGCGAGCGCGGCCTCGGTCGCCGTCCGCGCGCGCGCGCGCAGTCCTGTATCCTCGCTTTCGCTGGCATAGATCGCATAGACCAGCGTGACGTCCGGTTGGCCGGGAGCGATCTTCAACAGTGCGTCCGCAGTCTCATGCCAGTTCGGATTGCGGCTTTCCGCGCCCAGCGCCACGATCGGAGGCCCAAGAGCGGCCACGGCCGGCGCGTCCGGGCCGGCGGCAAGCCAATCCTGGGCCATGTCCATCAGCGCCGTGCCGGCCTCGCCGGCGGCCAGGCCTCGCAGCGCGTTCATCTGATCGAGGACCCGCAGGGTTTCGAGCCCGCCGATGACAGCGGTGCCGTTCGCCTGCACATCCCCGCTGGCGCGCGCCCCAGCGCGCGCCGCGATCCAGGCGTCCAGCGAACGCCGGATCAGGGCGCGGGCCGCATCGCGCTGGGGGACCGCTGCAGACCCCGAAGCTCTGGAAAAAGCGGCGAGGCCAGCCTCGCGCAGAGCGATGCCCGCATTGCTCTGCAGGGCGGCCACGCCAGGATGCGTCGGGTCAAGCTGCGCACCGGCAAGCCACAGGTCGGCAGCCTCTTCAAATCGTTTCTGCGCAAACGCCGCTCCGCCGCGCTCGGCGGACTCCTTCACTGCGTCCTCGATCTGGTCTGGCGAACACGACAGGGAGGCCGGCCCCTGCGTCACCGGACAGGCCGCCAGGACAGCGCCGGCCTGCGCCGGAGCCGCCAGAACGAACATCACAGCAAGAACGCCACCCCGCATCGCCGGTTCCTTCCGCAGTTTACGCAAAACGCATCTGAGTGAATTTTGGCAGGATTTTGATTGGGCGCCATCACGCGCCAGTCTGTCAGCAGGGCTGTCTGAGACCCGCGTGATCGGGCGTCTGCGCGTCGCTCGCCCCTCCCATCCGATCGGGAGTCGATCCCGGCCCGTCAGCCGGGTGGTTTCAGTCCTCAAGATCCATGTCGAGGATAGACATCTCGAAGAAGAATTTGCCAGGACCCTCGCGGTAGAGCACGGCGATGTGCTCGCCCGCGATCGTCACCTCGGCAGAATCGGTGATGCGGCCGCGCGCGGACAGCGCAAGATCACGCGCCCCCAGACGACTGCACAGCGCCGGAAGCGCGCCGGCCATATCCGTGACGCCGGGCGCGTCGACGCGCACCTCGACATGGAATGTCACCTCGCCGTCCTCATCGTCGCGCACCACATGGCCGATCTCCACTCCACCCAGCGTGAGCACGCCCTTGGCGCCCTTGCGCGATGGCGGCGCAACGCCCAGGCCGGTATTGGCGAGCTTCGCCTTGATGTAGTTTTCAACCTGTACGAACTCGTTGCGCGACACCGAAGCGCTCCCCGTTTGCAACCGCGCCGGACAATAGCCTGCATCCGCCGCCAGAAAAGCGATATTCGCCCTGTCCTGCAGCAGCAGTGCAGCGCCCCACGGCTGAGCCCTGCAGCATGGCGGGCGTCATATCCCCGGATCGAAACCGGGGGCAGCGAAGGTCTGGTCCATCGTCAATCCGGGCTCTGGACAGCAGGGCGCGTTCACCGGCCGCGCCGGAACCCCGGCGACCGTGCAGCGCGCCGGCACGCTCTGCAGCACGACCGAGCCCGAGGCGACGCGCGCCTCATCGCCCACGGTGATCGCGCCAAGCACCTTTGCTCCGGCCCCCAGAAGCACGGCCCGACCAATCTTGGGATGCCTGTCGCCGCCAACCTTGCCGGTGCCGCCCAACGTCACGTTGTGCAGCATCGACACGTCATCGCCGACCCGCGCTGTCTCGCCGATCACGATCCCTGTCGCATGGTCGATGAACACCCCTTCGCCGATCTGCGCGGCGGGGTGAATGTCAACCTGGAACAGTTCCGAGATCCGGCTCTGCAGATGGTAGGCGAGGTGGTCGCGGCCGTCACGCCACAGCCAATGGGCCACGCGGTAAGCCTGAAGCGCGGCGAACCCTTTGAAGTACAGGAATGGCTGCAGGAATGTCCGACACGCCGGGTCGCGCTCGCGCACTGCGCGCATGTCGCGCTCGACAGCGGCTGCAATCGCAGGGTCCCCCCGCAGCGCGGCCTCGCAGACTTCGCGCATCAGAAGCGCGTTCATGTCCGCCCCGCCGAGCTTCTGCGCGAGATGATAGGACAGCGCCGACCCCATCGTCTCATGATGCAGGATCGTGGCGTTCAGATAGCTGGCGAGCAAGGGCTCCTGCGCCGCCGCAGTCGCAGCTTCCAGCCGCAACCGGGGCCACACAGCGGCGGTCGGTTCAATTTTGGCGATGCGCGCATTTTCAACCATGGGCGGCTCCGCGAAAGACCGGCGCCGCACGGCGCCGGGGATCCAGGATCATTCCAGCAGTTTCCGGGCGAGCGCCGGCTCCAGGCTCCCGCTGACGGCCATGTGATGCACCCGCAGAACCGTGGCCACCGTGATGGCGTCCGTAATCTCGCCGCGGCCTATTTCTGCAAGCACCTCACGGAACGGCGTCCGGCGGCGTTCGAACAGTTCAACATCGTCCTTTTGGCCCTCGGCGGGCGTTAGATCCAGCGCCAGGAAGCAATAGGCCACTTCGTCGAGCAGCGAATTCGAGGTGTGCAGGTGCAGCACCTGGATCAAGCGCCCGGCCTGCAGGCCAGACTCCTCTGCCAGTTCGCGATGCGCCGTCGCCTCCGGCGTCAACGCCCAGTCCCCTCCCCCTTCCGGCATCTCCCAGGACCAACCGCCGGTCGAGAACCGCGCCTGGCCGACCAGATGCACGCCGCCGTCCCCATCAACCGGAAGCACGCCGACTGCGATCGACTTGGGGGACAGGATCGTATACTGCGCCGCCACGCCCGTGGGCGCGATTGCCTGGTAACGACGCAAACGCAGCCACTTGTTCTCGAAGACCGTTTCAGCCCTGCTGTAGCTCCAGCGCCGGCGCAGATCCCCTGGCTCGTTGCTCATGGCGCATCGCCGGCCTGCAGGCCGCGCACGGTCAGCCGAGCATGCATGGCGATGAACGCGCGTTGCGACAGTCCGACATCCCCGCCCGGCCCGCCCTGGGGAAAACTCGCAAAGCGCAGGCACAACATCACAGCGCCATGCATCGACGCCCACAGGCTGTAGGCCGCAACACGCGGATCGCAGCGCCGCAACTCGCCAGCTTCGACGCCGCGCGCGACCAGCGACACAAGCACGCCATACGCCTCCAGAGCCGCCGGATGAAGCCCGGATCCGATGGCGCGGATACGCTCCTGGCTGGTGTCGGCGTTCGCCACGCCGGCAAAAGCGGCAGCGTAATGGTGCGGACGCTCCAAACCGGTTTCGACATAGCCGGCAAAGGCCTCGCACAGCCGCGTCACTGGTGAGGTCGCCTCACCGAGGGCTGCTGCACGCATCCGCGCGACAAGCCGCTCAAAGAAAGCTTCCATCAGCGCAGCCAGGAGTTCTTCCTTGCAGCGAAAATACTTGTAGAGCGCGGCTGGGGAGTAATCGACCGCTTCGGCCAGCCGACGCATGGACAGGCCTTCGGCGCCATCGCGTGCGAAGACGGTCTCCGCAGCGGCGACAATTGCATCGCGGACCTTGCGCCGACGGCGATCCGCCGCATTCTCGGGAGCATCACACGCGCAGGCCGGCCCCGCTGGCGCAGCGCGCCCGACGGAAGGCCCGGATCCTGAAGCTGCAGGTTCTGATCCCCCAAATTCTGAAGCCCGGGCTGCTGACGGATCGAAACCTGCTGCGATCGGCGCCGCTGCCGACATGCCGCCCGCTGGGCCCGATGACGGCGGTCCGGGCAGATAAGGCGGAGCGGGTCCGCCAGGCGGCGCGCCGCCCGCTGCCGATGCTGCCTGGGCGACGCCAGCGCGGGCGCGCGCACCAGCGCTGTCGGCGTCAGCGAGGCCGTCAGATGCGTCCATGATGTTCGCCATCGGCATATGTCCGGCTCCCTGCTACCTGCGCACCCGCGCCGCCTCGGCCATGGCGCTGCGGGAAGTCCTGCGGCTGGGGCGGCGATCCCACCTGTCCGCCTGGGGCAGGCGACGCCATCCTGCGACGGGCTGTGCGGACGCCGCCGACAGGCCTTACCGCCAAATTCCGTCTCCACCGCCGACACCTGTCGCACTGCCGACGCCTGTCGCACTGCCGACGCCTGTCGCACTGCCGACGCCTGTCGCACTGCCGACGCCGCCGCATCCTTCCCGTGTCCAGGAAGCCGCCCGCACCATGCCCGCCGCATGAAACGCAGCGCCAGCCCGAAAAGCTGGTCCAGATGGTCGCGCCTGCGCGCCGACTCTTGTTAGGTGAACATTGTTTATGCTTCGACTCAAGCTCAGCCGCTTGTCGCACGGGCCCGCCATGCCAGTTCCATCCCTGCTGCCTGCCGATGCTTTGCCTTCGGCTCCGGCCTTCGGCGACGCGCTTGCAGGAGCGCGGGTCTGCCCGCAGACGCTCACGTGGCTCGCCCTGCGCCGATCCACCTCAACGCGGCTGTTGAGCGAGCCAGGCCCGGATCCTGAACAGATCCGCTCGCTGCTGCGCGTCGCGGCGCGCGCGCCCGACCACGGCAAGCTCACGCCCTGGCGGTTTGTCGTGCTCACCGGCGACGCGCGACGGTCCTATGGTGAAAAGCTCGCAGCAATCGCGATCTCCCGCAATCCGCAGATGGACGAGGCGGGACTGAAGGTCGAACGTGAGCGCTTCCTGCGCGCTCCCTGTGTGATCGCGGTCGTGTCGCGCGCTGGCGATCATGCGAAAATTCCGGTCTGGGAGCAGCACCTTTCCGCCGGGGCGGTGTGTTTCGCACTGCTGCTTGCAGGTCAGGCCATGGGACTTGCAGGGTGCTGGCTGACTGAATGGCCAGCCTATGACGACGCGGCGCGCGCGGCGCTCGGGCTTGCCGCCGCAGAGCGGATCGCCGGGTTCATTTACCTTGGGTCGCCCGGGGAGGCTCCGCGTGAGCGCGAGCGCCCCGATCTTGACGGGATCGTGACCTATTATGAAGTCTAACATGACCCGACGGGGACGTTGCGGCCCGGCGCCTTCTGGAGACACAACAGCGCATGATTGAGTGGCCGACCTTCTATTTCGATCCGCTCGTGATCGCGGGGGTGGCGGCGCTGGTTGCGACCGGCGGCCTGATCTGGATCGCCGAGAGAACCCTGAAGGCTTTTGTGGATCGCACAATCGAGGAACCGGCGACGCGCTGGCGTGCGCGCCGCCTGGTGACCGTGGCGGCCTGGCTCGCCTTCATCATCGTTGTGCTCGGGATCTTCGGGAACCGCCTGTCAGGTTTTACTGTCTTCCTCGCGGTGGCCGGCATTGGGGTGGCGATCGCCCTGCGGGACGTATTTGCGAGCGTCGCGGGCTGGTTTGCGATCAGCTTCGGGCGAATCTACAAGATCGGCGACCGCGTCACGATCGCTGGCGTCAGCGGCGACGTCATCGACGTCAGCCTCGTGCGCACCACGCTGATGGAGGTTTCCGGAGCGGGCGGAGTGGACTCCTACACCGGGCGGGAAGTCACCGTGGCGAACCACAACGTTTTTTCGACGCCTGTGTACAACGCGACCGGCGAGACCCGCTTCGTGTGGGACGAACTGAGCTTCTCGCTCGATTACGAGAGCGACTGGCGTCAGGCGCGCACCCTCGCGCTCAACATCGCCCAGGCCCAGCTGGGCGAGGTATGGGCGGCCAACGCTCAGGCCTGGAAAGAGTTCGCCAGGCGCTCAATGCTTGATGAGGGCGATCTCGCTCCGCGTGTCTACATGACCCCGCGCCATGGTTTTCTGGAGCTGACCCTGCGCTATGCCGTCGATCCGCGCCGGCAGCGCGCCGCCCGCGACAGCCTCACGGTCGAACTGCTCAGCCGTTTCGCGGCCTCCGGCGTGGTGCGCTACGGCGCATCCGCCGCCGACGCCTACCCGCGGCCGCGGTAGGGCGGGACGCCCTGATCAGGCGCCCAAAGATCCTGTGGAACAGGCCCGGTGGCGAAGAACACATCAATCGGGATTCCGCCGCGCGGATACCAGTAACCGCCAATGCGCAACCACTCCGGCGCGAGAAGTTCAGTCAGCCGCCGCCCGATGGCCACGGTGCAGTCCTCGTGAAACGCGCCGTGATTGCGGAAGCTTGCAAGATAGAGCTTGAGGCTCTTGGACTCCACGAGATGGTCGCGCGGAGCATAATCGATCACCAGATGCGCAAAGTCAGGCTGGCCGGTGATCGGACACAGGCTCGTGAACTCGGGAGCAACGAGGCGAACCAGATACCGCACCCCGGGATGCGGATTGACGACCCGTTCCAACACCGCTTCCTGCGGCGACGCCGGGATCGCGCTTTGGCCACCAAGTTGGGTAAGGCCGACATAAACCGAACTGGACATCATTCTCTCC
This sequence comes from Hyphomonadaceae bacterium, assembly GCA_040381075.1. Taxonomy (GTDB): domain Bacteria; phylum Pseudomonadota; class Alphaproteobacteria; order Caulobacterales; family Aquidulcibacteraceae; genus JBEIHX01. The sequence continues at coordinate 68,797 of JBEIHX010000001.1, read as the reverse complement.
GGCACAGGCGCCTTGGCGCCCGTCTTGATACCTGAACGCCAAGCGTCGCCAAAGGCGCCCGCAGCGCGTCCTGCACAGCCCGACCGACCGGCCCGGGCAGACTGCAGCTCCGGCAGACAGCGGCGCATGCACGGGGCTCGTCGATGCCGGCCAGACTGATGCAGATCAAGCCGTACGCGCGGTTCTGGCGATCCGCGCGCCTGCGCGCGGACATCCGCTGCGGCGTCCACCGACCTGAGATCCGGTTCGAACCCGCGGCTTCGCCGCCCCGAAGAGGGCCGCACGCGCCTGCGCCATCGCGACCAGCGCGGCCGGGGCGGCGCACGGCCGGCCGGTCGACCAGTCTGGCCATTCTGGCGACCAGCCCAGCCTCCGCCGCACTCCAGGTGTCTCAGGGCGACCATGGCCTCCTCCACAGCCTCCTCCATAGGTCCCTGCATGGGTCCCTCCATAGGCTCCTCCATGGACTCCTGACGCGTCACGGGGCGACGGCGGGGGCGTAGAGGGGGGCAACCAGCACCAACCAGGCCCCGCTCCGGCGCAGGCGTGCAGCCTGTCCCCGCTTCACCCGCCTGCAGGCTGAGGCCGACGCACTGCGCGCCTCGATTGCGCAGCCGGCGGGGCCGGGCGCGGGCGCGCCCAATCCCACCGACGAATGGACTGCACCGGCAGTTGGCTCCCAGACAGCACATGCCGCAGGTTCAGGGGCGATTCGGTGCGCACCCAATCCGGGCCACAGGAGCGGACCCGCAAGGCGGGGTTGCAGAGCGGATCAGTTGCCCGCCGGCGCATCTGGAGCTAGCAGCAGACCAGGCGCCTTCGGTCAGGCAGCCGGCGGCCAGGCAAGGACAGGGACATGCGCATCGGGGTGCCAAAAGAAATCAAGGTCCATGAATACCGGGTGTCGGTAACGCCGGACGGCGCCGCGGAACTGGTCGAGGCCGGGCACCACGTCTTGGTGCAGGCCGGCGCAGGCCTCGGCGCTGGCTTTGATGACGAAGACTATGTGAAGGCCGGCGCCGAGATCGCACCCGACGCGGCCAGCGTCTTCGGCGAAGCCGAGCTGATCGTGAAGGTCAAGGAACCCCAGTCCGTTGAATGCGCCATGCTGCGGCCGGATCAGATCCTGTTCACCTATCTGCATCTCGCCGCCGACAAGGACCAGGCGAACAGCCTGCGCGCTTCTGGCGCCCTCGCAATCGCATATGAAACCGTCACCGATGCGAGGGGACGCTTGGCGCTGCTGCAGCCGATGTCGGAAGTCGCCGGACGGATGGCGGTTCAGGTCGGCGCGCACTATCTGGAACGCGCCCATGGCGGGCGCGGAATACTGCTCGGCGGCGCCCCGGGCGTCGCGCCCGCAAAGGTGGTGATTATCGGCGGCGGCGTGTCAGGCTCCCATGCGGCGCAGATCGCTATGGGGATGCGCGCCGACGTGAGCATTTTCGACATCTGTGACGCGCGCCTCGATGAACTCGACGCACTCTACGGAGATCGTCTGACCACGCGCTATTCCACCAAGCGCGCAGTTCAGGCGGCGGTGATGGAAGCAGATCTGATCATCGGCGCCGTTCTTGTGCCAGGCGCAGCCGCGCCCAAGCTGGTCACCCGCGACATGGTTCGGACGATGAAACCCGGCGCCGTCCTTGTCGACGTGGCCATCGACCAGGGGGGCTGCTTCGAGACATCCCACCCAACCACCCATGACGCGCCGGTCTTCGTGGTCGACGGCGTCATCCACTATTGCGTCGCCAACATGCCGGGGGCTGTGCCGCGGACGTCCACCTTCGCCCTCACCAAGGCCACCCTGCCCTACGTCAAACGCCTTGCCGCACTCGGCGCACGGACCTGCCTGAAATCCGATCCGGGCTTCGCGCGCGGACTGAGCGTGGCGGAGGGCGAGATCACCCATGAGGCGGTGGCCCGCGACCTCGGCCTTGCCTTCAAACGTCCGTCCTGGCTCGCCGACTGAGCGCGCGGCGCGCACCATCCTTAGAAAGAGGATCTGGCCCTAGAAAGAGGATCTGATCTTAGAGAGAGGATCTGGCGCCGGGGCGGGCGCGGCAGTCCGCATTTCATGCACTTCTGCGGATTTTTCTGCGGCGCGCCTGCACGCCCGCCGCCGCGCCGGGGTCCAGGCGCATGATCCCGCCTTCTGGGAGCCCGGCCCTTTGGGAGGTGCGGCCTGTCAAGTTCCGCAGTCCAGTATGGGGCGTGCATGCGACATGGCCCGCCTCACACCGCGCTGCGCGCGCCTTATGGGGCGAAATGCGCCGCGCGATGCGACGCCCATCGCACCTGATGCGCGACCGTCTCGACAAAGGCTCCCGTGCTGCGCGCGCCGCATTGACCTTCCGCAGGTCCGGACTACCCTGCCCGCGGCTGAATGGAGGGGTTCGTGGCGGAAGACAGGATCGGCTACGAAAAGATGACGCGGGACGCGCTGCGGGACGTGGTGCGCATGGCGCTGTCGAAGGCGGCTGGGCCGGATGGCCTGCCGGGAGGACATCATTTCTACATCACCTTCAGCACCAAGGCGGCGGGGGTCGAACTGGGCGAACGCCTGCGTGAAACCTACACCGACCAGATGACAATTGTCCTCGAGCACCAGTTCTGGGAACTCGAGCCGTTCCACGACCGCTTCTGCGTCCTTCTCAAATTCGCCGGCGTTCCGCACCGTATCGTGGTGCCCTACACAGCCATCACTCGGTTCGTTGATCCCTCCGTCGGATTTGGTCTCAACTTCGAGGCCGAGGAGCCGGGCGAACTTCATGGCGCAGGCCAGGCGTCAGCATCGGCCTCACGCCAGGGGGCCGGGCAAAGACCCGCGCCAGGCGGTCAGGATGTGGCCGCGCCGCCGGCAGGCGGGGCAGTCGTGGCGCTCGACGCATTTCGCAAGAAGTGAGTACGCGCGCGCCGGCAGGTCCCAACGACAGCAGCGGGCCCGATGAGGCGCCCGCGGAGGCGCCCAAAGCGACGGGCGGTGAACGCTACGGCCGTCCCATCCTGTCTGACGCCGATATGCTGGCCCGCTTCCAGAACGCGCGCAGTCGACCTCCCTGCTCAGAATTGCTCGGCATGCGCGTGCGCGCCGTCGATCAGGCGGCTATGCGTGTCAGTCTGGATTTCATGGCCGCCGAAGATTTCAGAAATCCTTCCGGCGCCATCCAGGGCGGCTTCCTGATGGCCATGCTGGACGAAGCGATGGCGACAGCCGGAATCATCGCCTCGAACGTGTCGATGTACGTGCCGACCCTGGAGATGAAGACCAGTTTTCTGCGCCCTGCCTTTCCGGGTCCCCTGCGGGCCGAAGCGCGCGTCCTGCGCTTCGGCAAGGGCGCAGCCTTTCTGGAGGCTGAACTCTTCGATCCTGAAGAGCGTCTGGTCGCCAAGGCCTCAGCAACCGCCGCGCCGCGGCCGTTCGAACGTTTCTCCACAAGGAGCTGAGGCGGCGGATGGCGGCGACAGACGCACGCGTCGCCGAAGCAGCCCCCTCAGGCCGCCCTATCAGGCCGCCCCATCAGGCCAAACCGATCAGGCAAACCCGGGCGACGGCATCGGCGCAGCAGGCTGTCCTGGCAGGCCCGACCTACCGGCCGTGAAACACCGGCGCGCGCTTCTCCAGAAAACTTGCGACCCGCTCACGGTGATCCTCGGTGGCGAACAGCTTCGCAAGCGTGCCTGACACCCAGGCTCCGACCTCGCGAAGATCCTCACGCCGGCCAACGCGCAGTCCTTCCTTCAACGCCGCCAGCGCCAGAGGCGGGTTGGTCGCGATGCGATGGGCCAGCGCCAGCGCCGTGGGCATAAGGTCGGCATGTGCGACGACCCGAGACACCAGCCGGATTTCGAGCGCCCGGGCCGCGTCAATCACATCCCCGGTGAACAGCAGTTCGGCGGCGGCTTCGCGCCCGACGATCAGCGGCAGAAGCCACACGCCCCCGACATCGCTGACCAGACCGCGCTTGACGAAGATCTCGCCCATGGCGGCGCGCTCGCTCGCAATGCGGATATCGGCATAGAGCGCCAGCTCCAGCCCCCAGCCAGCCGCCGCCCCGTTTATCGCAGCGATAACAGGACGCTCACACTCCAACACCGCAACAGCCGCGGGCGTCGGCTCCGGCCGGATTGCGGCAAGGCGCGCGCGCGCCGCAACCGCCTCCTGCCCAGCCATCATCTCCTTGACATCCTCGCCGGCGCAAAACGCGGGGTCGCAGCCCGTCACCACCACACACCGCGTGAGGCCGTCTGAGCGGACGGCGCGAAACACCTGCTCAATCTCATCACAGGCCCGTCGGTTGAGGGCGTTGCGCCGCTGCGGGCGATCAAGCGACACGATGAGCACATGACCGTCACGCACGACCCGAAGCGTTTGGAGAGAGAACCTTGCCAGATCATCCATGGCGTAAGCCATGCACGGGCCTTCCAGCCTTTGACACTCGGCGCGCCGCGACTGACGGCGCGCCGGAACGCCCATGAAGCCATGGTCATCGCCCGGGAGTCGCAAGCCCTCAGCGGCCGAGGCCCTGCACGATCGAAGCCCACACCGCCCAGGGCCGGACAGGGCCGCCCAGGGCCGGGCTGAACATCACGCACAATCCTGATAGGCTGGAGCATGTCCGATTCCGCCCCACTCCTCGCCCCCGGTCCCGTCGGGTTGAGCAACGCACCGGAGCTATCGGTTTCAGAACTCGCCAACCGGCTCAAGCGCACCATTGAGGACGCCTATGGGTATGTGCGGGTGCGCGGGGAGCTCGGGCGCGTCATCGTCGCCAAATCCGGCCACATGTACTTCGACCTGAAGGACGATAAGGCCGTGCTGTCGGCTGTCATGTGGAAAGGCGTCGCCTCGCAGCTTCGCTTTCGCCCGGATGAAGGCCTCGAAGTCGTGGCGCACGGCCGACTTTCAACCTTCGCCATGAAGTCAGGCTACCAGCTCATCTGCGAACGCATGGAGCCGGCCGGGGTCGGCGCACTGCTCGCGCAGCTTGAGAAGCTGAAAGCCCAACTCGCCAGCGAAGGCCTCTTCGCCGCCGAGCGCAAAAGGCCTATTCCCTTCCTGCCGGAGGTCATAGGCGTGGTCACCTCGCCAACCGGCGCGGTGATCCGCGACATTCTCCACCGGCTTGCCGACCGCTTTCCACGCCGCGTTCTGCTCTGGCCCGTCCTTGTCCAGGGCGAGCACGCCGCCCCGCAGATCGCACGCGCCATCCGGGGCTTCAACGCCCTGCCCGCCGACGGCGACCTCGGGCGTCCCGATGTGCTCATCGTCGCGCGCGGCGGCGGTTCGATTGAAGATCTGTGGGCGTTCAACGAAGAAGCAGTCGTGCGGGCCGCGGCAGAAAGCGCCATTCCGCTGATTTCCGCCGTTGGCCACGAGACGGACACGACCCTCATCGATCACGCGTCGGATCTGCGTGCGCCCACCCCAAGCGCCGCAGCCGAGAAAGCGGTTCCGGTCCGCAGCGAGCTTATCGCCCGCATTGAAACCCTGGGGGCGCGGCGCATCACCGGACTGCAGCGCCTCGTGGAACGCCGACGGACAGAACTCAAGGCGGCGGGGGCCGCCCTGCCCAAGCCGCATGACATGCTTGCCGCAGCAACCCAGCGTCTGGACCGGGCCGCCGACCGCCTCGATTCCGCCCTGCGCAACACCGCGCAGACCCAACGCATCAGCTTCGAGCGGCTCTCACCGCGCCTGTCGCCGGATGCGCTTGTGCGCGACATCACGCGCCGCGGTGAACGCCTCGCCCAGTTCGCCGCCCGACTGTCCGGCGCGCGCACGCGCGCGGCCGCAAGCGAACAGGAGCGTCTGGCGCGTGGCAGGGACGATCTCGTCAAGCTGGCCGCGCGCGCACAGGCTGGGCTGGAGCGGGGACAGGAGAAGGCCGCAACCCGCCTTGCGGCCGCGGCCAAGCTTCTGGACAGCCTCAGCCACGCGCGCGTGCTTGAACGCGGTTTCGCCCTGGTGATCGCCGCCGACGGAAGGCTCGCCTCGCGCGGCGCCCAGCTGAACGCAGGCGATGCGGTGATGCTGCAGTTTCATGACCGCGCGCGCGCCGCCCACATCGACAGCGAAGACCCGGCTGCTTCCGCGCCGGGACGCGCAGACAGCCAAAACGCGGCGAAGACCCCGCGCACATCAGCCCGGCGCAACACCCCCGCCGCGCCGCCAGGGCGCACCGGCGGACAGGGAAGTCTCTTTTGAGAGACCGAAGGCCCAGCGCCCGGCGCGACGGGTTTCGCACTGAGCACAAACCGGATATACCGGAACAATACGGAGGCTTTGCAATGCTCGACAGAGCCAGCACGCCGTTTGGCGAAGGCCAGGCGCAGATTCTTTACACGGACGCTGACTTCACCATTCAGAAGCCCGGTCGGTTCGTCCTGTGCGCCGTGACGGGCGAGAGGATCCAACTTGAAAACCTGAGGTATTGGAGCGTCGCGCGCCAGGAGGCCTATGTCGACGCGGCGGCGGCCATGCAGCGGTTTGCCGCAACCGGGACCATGTAATGCGCGCAGTCGGGCTCGCGGCCGCGCTCGCCCTGCTCGGCGCCTGTCAGGCCGGAGAAGCCGCTCCCGCGCCGCGCGTGGACACAGCCGCCGGACTGGGGCGTGAGGCGGGGGATGCGTCCGCGAAGGTCAATGAAACTCCGGCCGACGCCTCACCCTCCCCTGCGGCGGCGCCTGCGACGTTTTCCGACCTGGAGCTCAGCGGCCGCTTCGAACAGTCCGGACTGGTGATCGGACGCACGCACCCGAACGCCCGGATCCAGCTTGATGAGGTCTCTCTCCGGGCGGACGCAGACGGCTGGTTTGTGCTTGGTTTCGACCGTGACGCACCTGGCGTTGCGGAATTGCGCGTCCAGGCGCCCAGTTTTGAAACACAGCGCAGCCTCGCCATTGCGCCCCGGGCCTACGAGACGCGCACGGTGTCCGGCCTGCCGCAAAGTCGGGTGACCCCAACCGATCCGGAGGACCTCAAGCGCATCGCAGCCGAGCGCGAGGTGAAGAACGCCGCATTCGCGAGCCTCGCGTCGCAAACGGGCTTCCGCGACGCATTCGTCTGGCCGGTCAGTGGACGGATCACAAGCCCGTGGGGCGCCCAGCGGGTCCTCAATGGCGTCAAGCAGCAGCCCCATTATGGCGTCGACATCGGCGCACCGCAGGGAACTCCCGTGCGCGCGCCCGCCGCCGGCGTCGTTGTGCTTGCAGAAGCAGACATGTTCTTCGAAGGCGGGTTTGTCGCCATCGACCACGGACAGGGCCTCATATCGATGTACCTGCACCTGTCGCAGGTGGATGTCCGCGCCGGCGATGTCCTCGCCCGTGGCGCCCCGCTCGGCGCGGTCGGCATGCGCGGTCGCGCCACGGGCCCCCACCTGTGCTGGCGCCTTCGCTGGCGCGGACGTCAACTCGATCCCGCGCTGCTCACGCAAAGCCCAACCCCGCCACCGCTGTGATCGGGCCGGCGGCGGCCCCTGTGTCAAACCGCGCAGCGATCGATCTCGGCGACCACCGCAACCGCGCGCGCAGCGTCGACGGGATCCATGGGCGGCGGGGCCTCACCCCGCACGGCCGCCAGGAAGGCGCTCACCCAGGCGCCCAGCGGATCGGGGACTTTGCCGGCGTAGTCCTGATCAAGCGGCAATGGCGTCGCATTGTCGAAGCGACGGGCCAGAAAATCGATCTCCAGCCGGCCGTGAACCCACGCAATCGACATCTTCCGCTCGCGCGCTTCGCTCATGCGGCTTGCTCGCAATGACGCCGTGGCGCCGCCGATGAACGTCAACTCGGCGTCAATCTCATCCCAGTGACGGGTGTGCGCCCTGCGACCGCGCGCGGCGACATGGATCGGATCGGACCCCATCAGCGACAGCACAAGATCAATGTCGTGAACCATCAGATCACTGGTGACGCTCACATCATCGGCCCGACCGGAAAACGGTCCAGCCCGCACTGCGGAAACCCGGCGCGGCGGCGGCGCCGCCAACAGGCCCATGGCTGCGAACTGCATGCGCTCCTGGTGGCCGACCTGCAGCACCAACCCGCGCGCGCGCGCCAGTCCGGCAAGCGCGTGCGCCTCTTCTTCGATCTCGGCAAGCGGCTTTTCGACATAGACGTGCCGGCCCGCCTCAAGCGCCGCACGCACCAATCCGGCATGGGTGCTCGCCGGCGAGGCGATGGTCACCGCATCAACTGCTGCGATAAGGCTTGGCGCGTCGCTGAATACGGCGCACCCGCAACGGTCCGCCAGCGCCAGCGCGCGTCCTGCATCCGGGTCGAACACGCCCTGCAGGGCCGAAGACGGCGCCGCGGCGAGCTTGCCGGCGTGGTGGCCGCCAAACACGCCCGCGCCGATCACCCCGGTTCTGATCCTTGCTTCCATACGGCCGCCTTAAGCTCAAATGCGCCCGCCGCCAAGCCGCAAGGCCACTCCCGGCCCGCCGCGGTTCGCCCCGCCTTGGCTCGCGCGCGCGGTCCCCGTGCACACTGTCGTCTCGCGCTGCGTGTCTGCGCACGCGGCGAAGAGCACGCGTGCGGCTTGCGCCCACGCGCCAGCAAGGCTAGGCACGCCCGCCCGCTCACCACCCAGGCCGGAGATCGCCATGCCCGAGATCGCTTCCCGTGAAATCCATCTGGTCTCCCGCCCCGTCGGCATGCCGCAGGCGTCTGATTTCGCCATGGTTGAGACAATGGCGCAGGCGCCGCGCGACGGTGAGGCGCAGGTGCGTAATCTGTGGATGTCCGTCGATCCCTACATGCGCGGACGAATGTACGACCGCGCAAGCTACGTGCCGCCCTTTCAGCTGAACCAGCCCCTGCAGGGCGGTGCAATCGGCGAAGTGATCGCCTCGGGCGACCCGTCACTCAAGCCGGGCGATCTCGTCAGCTCGATGTTCGGCTGGCGTGAAGCGTTCACCGCGCCGGCTGCAGCGCTCGAGCGCATCGAACCGGCGGGCGCGCCACCGGAAGCATTTCTGGGCGTGCTCGGCATGCCCGGCCTGACCGCCTATGCCGGTCTTCTGGAAATTGGCAAACCCAGGCCTGGCGATACGGTATTCGTGTCCGGCGCGGCCGGCGCCGTCGGCGCCGTGGTGTGCCAGATCGCCAAGATCAAAGGATGCACAGTGGTGGCGTCGGTCGGATCTGACGCCAAGGCGGCGTGGCTCAAGAGCCGCGGGGTAGATGCGGTCATCAACTACAAGACCTGCGGTGACCTGCTGCCGGCGCTGCGCCATGCCGCGCCGAACGGCGTCGACATCTATTTCGACAATGTCGGGGGCGACCATCTTGAGGCGGCCCTCGAACTCGCGCGCCCCTTCGGACGCTTTGTCGAGTGCGGCATGATCTCGCAGTACAACAACAAGGCGCCCGCGCCGGGCCCGTCCAACCTCGTCTATGTGATCGGCAAAGCGCTGACGATCCAGGGCTTTATCGTGACCCAGTACGCCCATCTGCGCCCGCAGTTTCTGTCTGACATGACTGGCTGGCTGGCCAGCGGCGCGCTTGCCTTTGAAGAAACCGTCCTGCACGGCGTCGCCAACGCCCCGGCCGCCTTTCTTGGCCTGTTCAGCGGCGCCAATACCGGCAAGATGCTGGTCAAACTCGCGTAAGCCGCGGAGGAAGAACAATGCGCGTCGTCATCGCTGGAGAAATCGACCTTGAGCCTGGACAGCGCGAAGGCGCCCTTGCGGGCGCGCGCGCCCACATCGACGCCGCACTGGCCCAGCCCGGATGCCGGCATTACGCCTGGACGGCCGATCCGTTCGACGCGAACCGGATCCACGTCTTCGAGGAGTGGGACGACCAGGACGATCTGGCCCGTCACCTCAAGGGGCCTGCTTACTTCGGCATGCTCGGTCACATGCGGGGCTTCGGCATCAGGGCGGCTGACACGCGCAAGTACCGGGTTGATGCCGCGGAACCTGTCTATGGGGCTGATGGCGTCGCCAGCGCTGAGTTCCGAACGGCTGCGCAGCGGTGACGGGGCATGGCTGACGAGACTGCAACCATCACCGTTCGCCAGTTCCAGGCCATGGGCGAAGGCAAGCTGCCGGGACTGCTCGGCCTTGAACTTGTGGCGGCCGCGGATGACCGCTTCGAGTGCCGGTTTGAGGTGAGTAAACGTCATCTTGCACCGAATGGATATCTGCATGCCGCAAGCGTTGTCGCGCTCGCCGACACCCTGTGCGGTTACGCCGCCGGCGCGAACCTGCCCAATGGGGCGATCGGCTTCACAACGGTGGAGCTTAAGTCGAATTTTCTCGCCACCGCGCGCTCCGGCGGCGTGCGTGCGATCGCAGAACCAATGCATCTCGGCCGCACCACGCAGGTCTGGGATGCACGCGTCCGCCGCGAAGACGACGATGCGGTGATCGCCCTGTTCCGCTGCACCCAGCTCATTCTCTGGCCCAAGAGCTAGATTTCCTTACGGATGATGTATGACCAAGCTGTTCGACGCCTATGTCGTGGTGGATTGGCACTCGGGCGCTAAGCCCGCGACGGGCGCCAATTCCGTCTGGATCTGCACGCTGAAAAAAAACGTGCGCTTCGCGCTTGAGCCGAAACTGGATAATCCGGCCACGCGGGCGCAGGCTGAACAGATCATCGACGCCGCGCTCGCCGAGCTGGCCAAGCGCGGCGACCGGGTGTTCATCGGCTTTGATTTTTCGCTGGGCTTTCCGCGCGGAACTGCATCCCGCCTGAAGTTGAAAGGGGCTCCGGCCTGGCGGGCCATGTTCGACTTCCTGTCGGCAGAGATCAAAGATCGGCCAGACAACGCCAACAACCGCTTTCAGGTCGCGGCCAAGATCAACCGTCTGATGTCGGGCGAGGCGTTTCCCTTCTGGGGCTGTCCGCCCAAGGACGTCCTCACGACTTTGTCTTCCACTAAGGCGCGCCCCCACGGTCCGCACGACCCGCCCGAACATCGTCATGCTGACCTTGCAGCCAAGGGCGCCCAGGCGATCTGGAAACTCTATGGCGCAGGCGCGGTCGGCGGCCAGTCGCTGGTGGGCATTCCGATGGTCGCGCGCCTGCGGGCAGCCCGTGGCGATGCTGCGCGACTCTGGCCGTTCGAAACCGGATGGCGGGCGCTGTCGCGCGAAGACCTGGATGGAGTCCAGGTGGTGATGGCGGAGGTCTACCCCTCGCTCGTCGCCGGCAAGCCGGGCCCAGGCGAAGTCAAGGACGCCGCCCAGGTGCGCGCCATGGCGGAGCATGTCGCCCGGCTGGACGCCGAAGGCCGCCTCGCCGCCGCCTTCGGCCCCCGGATCCGACCCGACTTCGCTGACACAGTGGAGGCCGAGGAGGGCTGGATCCTCGGCGCCTAGCCAGCGCCGTCGACGCGCGCACCGGGCGGACCAGGCGGGCGGGCCGGCCAATTGTCGATAAGCCGCGTGCGTCCGAGACGCGCCGCAGCCATCACGCGCGCGGGCCGGTCGATCGGACCAGGGCCCAGGGGCGCCAGAGTTTCAGCATCATGAACGCTCACGTAATCGATCGGATCAAAACCGGCCCCGGCGAGAGCCGAGCGCGCCGCATCCAGCGTGATGTCAGCCCGCCCGCCCGCCTCCAAGGCCTCGACACAGGCCGCAAGCACGCCGGGCAGCATCGCTGCGCGTGAGCGCTCGCCAGGCGTCAGATAGCGGTTGCGCGAGGACATCGCGAGCCCGTCCGGTTCGCGCACCGTAGGACCGCCCAGGATCTCGACTGGCAGATCGAGGTCGCGGGCCAGACGGCGGATCACAAGCAATTGCTGATAGTCCTTTTCCCCGAACACGGCGACGTCCGGCTGAACCTGCATCAGCAGCTTGGCCACGACCGTCGCCACCCCGGCGAAGAAGTGCGGCCGCGCTTCGCCCTCAAGCGGAGCCGAGACGCCAGCCACCGACACCACCGTGGAGAAACCCTCCGGGTACATCTCATCCACTCCCGGCGCAAAGACAAGGTCGCAACCGCGCGCGGCGAGCATCGCAACATCCTGATCCTCGCCGCGGGGATAGGAGCCAAGATCCTCATGTGCGGCGAACTGCCGGGGATTGACGAAGATCGAGGCCACCGTCCGGGCAGTCCTGGCGCGCGCCAGATCAAGCAGCGAGAGATGGCCATCGTGCAAGGCGCCCATGGTTGGAACAAAGCCAATCGTGTCGCCGCGTGCGCGCCACGCCGCAGTGCGCGCGCGCAGTGCGGCGACGTCACGGACAACCATGGGCGGCATCGTATTGACCGACATAGTGCATGCCCTCATTCAGGTAGCAGTGAGAGAGGTTTCGATTCGGCCATGACCGATCGCGGCGGCTATACCATTGTCACCGGCAACGAGAAGGGCGGAGCCGGCAAGAGTACGGTCGCGATCCACCTTTCGGTGGCCCTCATGCGCATGGGCCGATCGGTGGGCGTCATCGATCTCGACCTGCGCCAGCGCACCTGCACCCGGTATCTCGAGAACCGTCGCCGCTGGCGCGAGCAGTCCGGCTCAGCCCTGCCGGTCCCCATGGCTGTCCAGATTGAGGCGTCAACCCAGCGTGACCTCGACAAGGCCGGGATTGAAGAGAATGCCCGGTTCGACGCGGCCCTGGAGGATCTGCGCCGCCAATGCGACTTCGTGCTGGTCGACGCGCCCGGCGGCGACAGCGTGCTGTCACGGCGCGCCCACGCCGCCGCCGACACCCTGATCACGCCGCTGAACGACAGCTTCGTTGACTTCGATCTCCTCGGCGATGTGGACCCGGTCAAACTCGAGGTGCTGCGTCCATCCTACTACTCGGAAATGGTGTGGGAGTGCCGCAAGCGAAAGGCCGCCGTCTCGCGCCAGCCCATGGACTGGGTGGTGATGCGCAACCGCATGTCGCCCCTTGACGCGCGCAACAAGCAACGTGTCGGCGACGCCCTGCGCAATCTCTCCAACCGCATTGGCTTCCGGCTGGCCCCGGGTCTTTCGGAACGGGTCATTTACCGCGAGTTGTTTCCGATGGGGCTGACGCTGCTTGATCTGGCCGAGGACGGCGCGTCCGTCGCATTCACCATGAGCCACGTAGCGGCGCGCCAGGAACTGCGCGACCTGCTGATTGTGCTGAAGCTGCCGGGCTTGGAAGGCGATCCGATCAAGTTCTAGCCGCAGGCCGCCCTCCGGCGCAGGGCGCATCGCGTGGCGGGATCGGCTGCGACTTTCTGTCACGCCAGACCAACACCGTCGACCCACGGGTGGTCAGCCACCAGTTCCCCGCGAAAGGTTGCGCCCAGTGATCGCCTCTCCCGTCTGGGCCTCCCATCCGGGCGTCCGATCGGGCCGCCAATTTGGGGCTCAAATCTGGCCTTCAACTGTGGCCCACGCGTCTGTGATTGGTGCAGAACGCGCCCTGGGCCGCGCCGTCACCGGCGAGATACGGCGCGACGACTGATCGAGCGTGAGCGACTTGACGCGCCTTCTCACCAACGGGCGCCACAGAGTGCAGCGCGTCTGCAGCGGCTTTTGTGAAACCCGCCTGCACGATCATCCACGCCGCGAGATATTGGGGCCCCAGGCAGCCTGCCAACGTCGCCACGTTGGCGTGAGCAACGAGGGACGCATCCAGCATGTCAACACCCGCATCAATGACCCGCAGCCTCGTCATCCCATCCGTCCAGGCAGGGCAGGCCGCGAGGCCGGCCCTGCTTCGCCAACGCCAAAGCGCCTGAGCACTGACATCCAACGAGCTGCCTCGTCGGCTCACGCACAATTTTCGACGCAAGGTCGGGCTCTTCAGCAAGCTGTCTTTTTCTGACCCCGCTGCCGGTGATGACAGCATCAGCTTCAGATGCAAACTCAAGAGGCTCCTAACGATGGACCAGCAGGCCATTCATCAATCATGACGCCTGCGGAAGGCGCCGTGATCTGCGCCGCCCGTCCCCTGCATCCCAGTCAGTTCAGGACTTCAGCGGCGACAAACGGGTCCACCTCGTAGACGCCATCAAATGTCAGCACCGCACTCGGCACGCATCCCCCCTGAGCAATGCGATCTGACGAAGCAGCTGGCGCGAGCGCAGGAGGCGACCGCAACCCGGCATCCGTTGGGATCAGGGGCATCAGTTGGGATCAGGACTGTCGAACCTACGATTGGTTCGCGGCTTCACGACTGGCCGGACGCGCGCGCCTTGAGCGCAGCAGCGAATGCTTCGATGCGTTTCGCATTGGCGCCGAGATCCGACAGGCCAACCCGCGACACCGAGCGGATATCCACGATCGATCCTCCGGCGGATGAAGGCCTGATGCGGACCGCGACGTCGTCCTTGAAACCGAACCAGAAACTCTCAGCGGTCGCTTCGATCACGCCGCCCGGCGCATCCTGGGTGACCACCGTCCAGCCCTTTGCCGTAACGATTGCGAGCGCCGCGGTGAAGGCGGCGTCCGGCGCCGCAGACAGGCTGACAGGAACGATCTGGGGATAGGCCTCGCGCTGCAGATCCGCGACTGGTCGTCCCGCCGCGGCTGGAAAGCGGGCCTTCACAGCCTCCGGGACCATGGTTGCATCGAGAGGATTGACGCCTGGAACAGTGGCGCGGGCCTGCACAACAGCAGCGGAGAACTGCGGCGGATCGACAAGATTGGTGGTCACATCATGGATCGGCGGCACGCGCATGCCTGTGCTCGCCAGCGTCGCAAACCAGCCGATCAGCGCAAGCGGCAGGGCCAACGCCGCCAAAGCCGCGATCCGTCCGCCCGCAGGGCGCGCCACAAAGGCGAGAATGGTTGCGACCAGTGCGATCAGGCAGGCCCCGCCGAGAACCAATGGTCCAAGCTGGAACACCATCAATCCAAACCCGATGCGCCAATCCAGCAGTCCGAATTTCACCCCAAGCGCAGCCGTCAGAAAGTAGATCACCACCCCGATGGCCGCGGCCAGCGCCAATCCCACGAAGAAACGCCGAATACCCGCCATCACGACCTCCCTGACACCGACCCAACGCTAGCAGACGCCTGCGCCTGCGCCAAATCCCGACGCCGCCAGACGAACCCGGACGTCGAAGCGGCGCGCCGCCCCGGGCGGGTCAGTCAGCGCGCAGCGCGCGCCGACAATGAGGCAGCCCATGTCCGGTGTTCGCTGCTGCTTGACGCAGACCCGCGCCGCTCCTACCACCGCAATCCAGCCGGCGCGCATGCGCCGGCGTCAGTGTCGGGATGAACCATGCGCGCCGCGGTGAGCACAGAGCGACGAGGCCGTCGCCCAATCGTTCGCCCCTAGCCCTTCAGCGCTGCGGGCCGTCTCATTCACCGACCGGACACCCGCGATGCCTAAATTCACCCTCGATCCAGTTTTGGCTCCACCGCCCGTACGGGCCGCTTCCTTCGGGCCCGGTTCCGGAAAGGCCGCGCCTGCAGAGGACGCTCAAGCGTCCCAGCCGGCGGAGCAAGGCGGGCGAGCCCACGCTGATGCCCGGATCAGGGACCAGGCCCCGATAAGCGACCTGGCCCGGGTCACGGCGCCGGCAGGCGTCGCGTTGATGGCGGGCGACGCGCTGACTGTCGATTCCGATGTGATGGACGGCGAGGTCGACGCGCTTTTCGCACGCGCCTTCGGACCGGGCCGTTTCGCCAAGACAGCCGCACGACTGCGCGAAAACAACACCCCGCTGTACGCGCTCGGCCGCATCGCCTGGCGCAACGGGCGCCTCGCTGGCGCCGCCAGGGTTTGGCCAATCCAGGCCGGCCCGAGGAAAGCCGTATTCTTCGGACCCTTCGCCGTTGAGGACTCCCTGCGCGGCCAGGGTCTGGGCCAGGCGCTTGCGCAGGCGTGCTGTGAAGCCGCAATCGGCGATGGGCAGACCGCTATGGTGCTGATTGGCGCGGCCGCATTCTTTGCGCCACTCGGCTTTACACCCGCGCCCGAGGGGCGTCTGCTGCTGCCCGGACCCGTGGATCCCGGACGACTGCTGTGGCGCGCGCTCGACGGCGGCGACCTCGGTGATGTCGCGGGCCCCGTCACAGCTGGCTGGTCCGCAGCCTAGGCCACGCGCAGGAGTTCGCCGCATGCACACAACCCGCGTCAAAGCCGCGGTGCTGATCATAGGGGATGAAATCCTCTCCGGGCGCACGCGCGACACCAATCTGTCGACAATCGCAGGATTTCTGGCGCCGCTCGGCGTCATCGTGGCCGAAGCCCGCGTCGTTGCGGATGTCGATGCCGACATCATCGCCGCGCTGAACGCCCTCAGGCAGCGCTACGACTATGTTCTGACGACCGGCGGCATCGGCCCGACCCATGACGACATCACCGCAGACGCCGTCGCCGCGGCGTTCGGCGTCCCGATCGGCGAGCGGGCGGACGCCCTGGCGATCCTCGAGGCGCATTATCACAACCCGGCGGACCTGACGCCGGCCCGCCGGCGCATGGCGCGCATTCCCGACGGCGCGAGCCTGATCGCAAATCCCGTCTCCGGCGCGCCCGGCTTCCAACTCGCCAATGTGTTCGTGCTCGCCGGTGTGCCGGCGATCATGCGCGCCATGCTCGAGGACGTGGCGCCGCGGCTGCAGGGCGGACGGCCCCTGCTGTCACGCTCGGTGCGCGCCAGGGGCCTGCGCGAAGGCGAGTTCGCCGCCGATCTTGAAACGATCGCGAGCGCCATGCCCGATATCAGCTTCGGCTCCTATCCGTTCTTCGGTCCGGACGGGTACGGCGCCGCCATCGTGGCGCGCGGCGAGGACGCAGGCCGCCTCGATGCGGCCGTCGATCGCCTCGCGGCGCTTGCCCGTGCGCGGGGGCTCATCCCCGAGATCGGCCAGGCCTGAGACAGCGCGCTCCGGCGCGCTGCCGAGCCGCCGGACGACACGTGGGCTCATGCCGGCGGGGTCCGCCGCCGGCGCAGGCGCTCGCCCAAGCTCCTCGCCCTCGCCCGCGGCGCTGTGCGGCCTATCCTTACGTGCCGCGCCGTCGATCACTCAGGCGCACCGGAGACGGACATGAGTAAACTGAGCGCATTTAACTTCGTTGATCCAGCGACCCAGGAGTGCCCGTACCCGTTTTACAAGGCCCTGCGCGAGGAGGCGCCGGTCTATCAGGTCCCGCAGACCGGCTTCTGGCTCCTGTCGCGCTATGAAGATGTGCAATATGCGCTGCAGCACCCTGACTTGTTTTCCTCCAAGCTTGGGTTCCGCGCGGGCGCCCAGAGCGCGGAAGTGAGCGAAATCTACGCACGCGACGGCTTCGGTGAACCTGTCGATACCCTTGTGTCCAACGACCCGCCGTCCCACACGCGCTACCGCGCCCTGGTCGACAAGGCCTTCACCCCGGAGCGCGTGTCCGCCATGGAGCGCTACATCGCCGACATTTGCCGGGAATGCCTCGACGCCTTTATTGACCAGGGTGAAGCTGACATCGTGAAGGCTTATGCCGTGCCGATCCCGCTGATGGTGATCGCAGACCAGCTCGGCGTGCCGCGCGCGGACATGGACAGGTTCAAGCGCTGGTCCGATTCCTCGGTCGCCCCGCTGGGCCGCATGATTTCAAAGGAACAGGCCATCGCCTGCGCCCGCGACATGGTTGAGTTCCAGCACTATTTCGCAGCGAAATTCGAGGCGGTGCGCGCCAACCCCTCCGACGACATGGTGAGCGCCCTCGTGCATGCGCGTCTTGACGACGACACGCCGCTCGACACCCGCGAACTGCTCTCCATCCTCAACCAACTTCTCGTCGCGGGCAATGAAACAACCACCAACGCCATCGCATCGGGCGTGAAACTGCTGTGTGAAAACCCCGATCAGACAGCCCTGCTTCGGCAGGACCCGAGCCTCTACATCAGGCTCGCAGAGGAGGTGCTGCGCTGCGAAAGCCCGGTGCAGGGCCTGTTCCGGATGACCACGCAGGACGTCACCGTCGCGGGGGTCACAATCCCCAAGGGCTCTCTGGTCAACATCCGCTATGCGGCGGCGAACCGGGATGAAGGGCGGTTTGAGGATGGCGAACGCTTCGACGTCCGCCGACGCAACGCCAACCGCCATATGGCCTTCGGTCATGGCATCCATCATTGCATCGGCCATCTCCTGGCGCGTCAGGAATTGCGCTGCGCCCTGCGCGAACTGGTGGAGCGCACCGATGACCTCAGACTGGCCGTCGACGGCGCCAGCCTGCAGCACCATCCCAGCATGGTGCTGCGCGGCCTTACCCGTCTGCCGGTTCGCTTCACTCGCCGTGGATGAAACAGCCCAAAACGGGCGCCCGCGCGGGAGCTCCGCCCGACAGGCGAGGCTGGATTGCGCGCGACCCGGAAGCTATCAGGAGACGTCCCTGGCTCACACGGTTACATGATGAACGACAGCTCCTCGGCGAATACTGACGTCCCCACGCCGCCGGCCGCCAAGACCGGGCGTCGCAAGCCGCTCACGCTCGCGCTCCTTGGTCTCGTCGTGGCTGCAGCAGCCCTCTCCTATCTCTACTGGAGCACCTCGGTGCGGCTGGGTGAAGCGACCACGCTCATTCCGCGCTTCGATGGCCAGTGCCGTAAACTTACAGGTTTCGTGGGTGTGGAGGACATGGAGCCGGATCTGTTTGGCGGCCGCATCGTCCTGTCGAGCGACGACCGGCGCCGCGCTGCAGAGCCCTCGCCCCCGCGCGGCGCGCTCTACCTGTTGCCCGCAGCGGACTTCGAAACCTGGAGCGACCGCACCGATATTACCGGGGGAACGCCGGCAGACTTCCATCCCCAGGGATTGAGCCTGTACCAGGATGGGGAAGGCAATGTCAGCCTGTTCGTTGTCAATCACCCAGGCGGCGCGAACTCAGGGACGCCAACAACCGTCGAAATCTACGATCTCATCGGGGGGCGCGCGCGCCACCGGCGCACCGTCACAGATGCCCGCGTGGCGCGGATGAACGACGTCGCCGCGATCAGCCACAACGCCTTCTATGTCACAAATGAAACAGAGGCCGCGCGCGGCTCGCTGGGCGAACTCGTCAATGTCGTCGCCAATGCAGGAGACGGCGCGATCTGGTTCTTCAACGGAACCGACTGGCGCAAGGCCGACACCGGCCTTGGTTTTGCAAATTCGCTGGCCTACGATCAGCAGTCGAATACGCTCTACGCGACCGCCACAATCCATCGCGCGCTGAGGATCTACGAAGTGAACCGTTCCTCCGGCGCCCTCGCCTTGAAGCCGCATGGCGGCGTGTTTCTGGGCACAGGCGTCGACAACATCACTTTCGACGAGGCTGGCGGTCTCCTGATCGCCAGCCACCCCAAGATGATGACATTTGCCGCGCATGCCCGCGACCCGGCCAAGCGGTCGCCGAGCCAGATCCTATATGTTGAACCGTCCGCCAAAAAGGTTGACCAGATCTACCTGACCCTCGGCGAGCCACTGTCGGGCGCCTCAGTGGCGGTGAAAACCGGCCGTCAGATGCTGATCGGTTCGGTGTTTGAGCCGTTCATCCTGGCGTGCGATCTGCCTGACGTCTGGAAGCACTCGCAGGCCTACCCGGCCCGCCCGCTCGCCGTCGACGGCGCGCGCTGATGGCGTGCGCGATGCGATGATCGACGCATTCCTCGACCGCGCACGCGAGGCGGCCCGCGCCGCGTTTCTCGAACAGCCCCTGGAGCAGGCGCGCGCCGCCTTCAAAGCCATCACCCTGGGGCTTGAGGAGCCGCCGCTCAGCCTTCCCGTGGTGCGAGAGACCGAGGTCGAAGGCGGCGCCGGTGCGCGACCCGCGCGTCTCTACGATGTTGACGATGGATCGGCGCGCCCCGCCCTTGTCTTCTTCCATGGCGGCGGGTTCGTGCTCGGCGATCTTGACACCCATGACCGCCTCGCGCGCCGGCTGTGCGCGCTCGCGCGCGTGCGCGTGATCTCCGTCGATTATCGTCTGGCTCCGGAGCATCGATTTCCAGCCGCCCGCGACGACGCCGTGCAGAGCGTGCGCGCGATGATCGCGTTTGCAGACCGTTTTGGCGTCGATCCTGACGCCCTGGCCGTGGGCGGCGATTCTGCAGGCGGCAACCTCGCCGCCGCAGTCGCCCAAGCGCTCGGTCCGGCGGCCGGATTGAAGCTGCAGCTGCTCATCTATCCGGTGCTGCAGTGGGCCCCGCTGGCGGCCGCGCCGGCCCTCCAGGAGGGCTTCGTGTTGTCGCGCGCGACCCTGGATTGGATCCGCAAGCGTTACCTCGCCGACGTCGACCTGATGGACCCTAGGGTCTCCCCGCTCTTCGCCCCGGCGCTGTCAGGCCTCGCACCGACCTATCTCGTCACCGCCGGATGGGACCCTCTGCGCCATGAGGGACGCGCCTACGCCGACAAACTCGCCGCCGCTGGCGTTCGCGTGACGTATAAGGACTATCCAGATCAGCCGCATGGGTTCTTTTCGATGACGCGCGTCTCGCCGGTTGCAAAGCCCGCGATTGCGGAAGCTGCAGCTGCTCTGGCCAAGGCCCTCGGCGCTTGACAAGGTGCGCGTGAGACTGCGCCGCCGACCGCAAACCCACCGCCGGCCATCGTCAGCCCGCCCCGTCAACGCACCCCCGTTCGCGCGTCCCCGTTCGCGCGTCCCCGTTCGCGAGTCCCCGTCAGCGCGCATCTCGCCGAGATGCGCGATCACAGCGCACTGTCGGCGCAAATGCAGCGCTGAAGCAGACCGCAGCCGGATTGCGGGTCAGGCCCGCGCCGGCAAACGCCGGCTGCGCCTCACCCCGCGCGGCCCCACGGGCCGGTGACCGCCAGGGTAAGCCCGGGCCTCTGCAGATTGACGAACAGCGTTGAGCCGTCGGGGGAAAAACAGGGGCCACAGAGTTCTGAGCGCGCTGGATGCGCATTGCGCAGCAGCGGATAGACCTCGCCGCGCGGCGTGACGCCGCGCAGGAAGTTGTCTCCGCCGCCATCCTCGGCGACAATCATGTGCCCGAATGGGGCGGCGCAGATGTTGTCGACCATGTAGAATGTTGCAGCGTCCTGGCTTTCCACGAGCAACTCGAGGACGCCTGGCTCATCGCGCTCACGCGGCCCCCCCTCAAATCGGCTCGGCCTGTAGCGCCAGATCTGTCCCAGGCGACGCCTGCCTCCAGAGGTGCATGTGAAATACACCGCCGCCCCGTCGCGCCCGGCGCTGTAAGCGACCCCCTCGCCGCGCGCGAAGACCGCCGCGCCCTTGAGGTGGCCGCGCAGGCGCAGGTCGCCATCCGGCGCCTCGACATCCTCCAGATCAATCCATTGGGTCGAAAGGATCGTACCCGGCGCAATGTCAGGACCTGAGCCCCAATTGCGCATATCAAGTCCAGCCTGCGCCACGATCGCAAGAGCCTGCAGGCGTCCGCCGGCCAAAAGTACGCCAGGCTGATCCGGCAGAAAGCGATAGAACAGGGAGTCGGTGCTGTCTTCCGTCTGATAGACAACGCCTGTCGCCGGATCCACGGCAGCGGCTTCGTGCTTGAACCGTCCCATCGCGCGGATTGGCGCCGGGCGCGTCAGCCCGCGCGATGCAGAAGTGACCTCGAAGGCGAACCCGTGCGGCTTGCCGGCCGCAGTCCCGACGCTCTCCTGGGTTTCCTCGCAACTGATCCAGCTGCCCCACGGCGTGGGACCGCCGGCGCAATTGCTTGCGGTCCCGGCGAGACTGAGCCAGCGCGACACACGCCGCCGCCTGGAAAGATCGTAGAGGAATGATGTTGTTCCGCCCAGCAGCGGCCGCCCGCTCGGGGCCCGATCGTAGATCAGCGCCGGATCGATGCGGGCCGCGCGCGCGAAGTCATCACCAAAGGCGCCATGCTCCTCGCCATGCGCGCCGATTTCGTGGTTCCGCACCACGACGCACAGCCCCGGGGAACCGGCGACAGGAAACGCCGCCATGCCGTCATGCAGGCCAGGTTCGAAGAGCCCATCGTCCATCACCTCGCCCGCGCGCGACACGATGGTGTAGGAGAAGCCAGCAGGCAGATCGACAAGACCGGCAGGGTCCGACGCCAGGGGGCCGAAGCCGGTCGCCGGGCCAGCGCTCGCGTCACGCACACACCCGGCGAGCGCCTGCAGCCCGGGCGCGGCGCTGGCGAGGGCGGCCGCACTGCGCAAAAAGTGACGTCGTGAAACGGTCATGGGCGGGCCCGGGTCAGAAAGGACAACCCGTGCAGTGGAGCAGTGGCGGGGCCTGTGTCAACGGCGCTGCTGCTGAGCGCGGCGCGCAGCCCCCGCCACGCAACCGCAATCCCAGGATCACGGGCCACACACAGCCGTCACAGGCCACAGACAGCCGGCGTGAAATGTCACGCGTCGGATGGCGCTGCCACTGTCACCCTCTCCAGACCGCCTCGCGGGCTCTGGCGCGGCCAAGCCGAGGCATCGCGCGCGCTCGAACACGCCGTCAGGCGCCCGTGAAACAGGGGGCCCTGAATCAGGCGCCCTTGAATCAGCCACCCTTGAATCAGCCACCCTTGAATCAGGCTCCCTTGAAACCTGTCGCCACCACGTAGAGCTCCGGGCTCGCGCTGCGGCTGGCCGGCGGCTTGACGTGGCGCACCACCTTGAAACGTTCTTTCAGCCGACGGAGCATATCCGCCTCGCTGCCACCCTGAAAGACTTTCGCTACGAATGCCCCGCCAGGCGCCAGCACCGCGATCGCGAAGTCGACCCCGGCCTCGGCGAGCGCGGCAGTGCGAAGGTGGTCCGTGCGACGGTGCCCGGTGGTGTTCGCCGCCATATCGCACAGCACGACATCGGCTGGCCCGCCAAGCGCCTCGCGCACGGCGCCCGGCGCCTCGTCAGAAAGAAAGTCGCCGCGAATAAAGTGCGCGCCGGAAATCGGCGCAATGGCCAGCAGATCGATGCCAACAACCCGGGCTGCGCCGCGCTCCAAAGCGACCTGGGTCCAGCCCCCGGGCGCAGCGCCAAGATCGATCACCCGCGCGCCGCGGCGAATGATGGCGTGCCTGGCGTCCAGCTCCTTCAGCTTGTAGGCAGCGCGGGAGCGATACCCCTCGAGCCTGGCGCGCGCCACGTAGGGATCGCTCAACTGGCGTTCGATCCAAAGCTTGGACGAGAGTTTCTTGCCCCGGGCGGACTTCGCCGGGCCAGCCAGATTGCGCGGCTGCGCCGGAGCGCCCAGCTCCGGCGGACTGACCCGCCCGCGGCGCGGCGGCTTGGGAGCGTCATCTGTCATCGGAAAGCCGTTCGCCCCGGATCATCGCACGCCATCGCGCGGACGCCGCCGCGACGCCATCATATGCAGCAGCAGCCCCTCGCGCAGGCCGCGGTCGGCGACCCGCAGCCGCCGGCTTGGCCAGCGCTCGAAAACCGCCTCAAGGATCGCCGCACCGGCCACCACCAGGTCCGAACGGTCAAGCCCGATGCATGGCTGGCGCGCCCGCTCGGCCGGTGTCATGGCGGCGAGACGGGCGCCAGTCGATCGCGCCGCAGCCACGTCAAACCATAACCCATCGACAGCGGATCGATCATAGCGGCTCAGACCGAGATGGACGCTGGCCAAACTGGTGACCGTGCCCGATGCGCCGATCATGTGTGCACGACCAGTCGCGAAATGATCTGAAAGGTCCGGGGCGCTGCGACACGCAGAGATCGCTTCGCGGGCGGTCTCAAGCATGTCGGCGTAGGCCTCCGTCTGGCCACCGCCTTCAGCACTGCTCTCCGCCAGGGTGACGACGCCGAGCGGGATCGACGTCCAGGCCAGCAGCGCGTCCCCAATCTCGCCACGGCGGGCTCCGCGCACCGCCACCGCATCCACCCACGACATCTCGGTCGAGCCGCCACCGATGTCGATGACAAGCGCGGCCTCCGCCTGCGGATCGATGAGGTCAACACAGCCGAGCACGCAGTAGCGCGCTTCTTCCTTTGGAGTGATCACCTCAAAGGACAGCCCTGTCTCAGCCCGCGCACGGCGCAAAAACTCAGCCCCGTTGGCCGCCACCCGGCAGGCCTGCGTGGTGATGCAGCGAACCTCTGTGACCCCGCGCCGACGCAACTTGTCGGCGCAAATGCCCAAAGCCTCAATCGCGCGCGCCTGGGCGGCCTCACTGAGACTGCCGGTGCGCGCGAGCCCCTCACCCAGCCGCACGATGCGCGAGAACGAATCAACCACCCGAAATCCGCGCGCCGCCGGCTCGGCAATGAGAAGCCGACAGTTGTTGGTTCCAAGGTCAATGGCCGCGAACAGGTCGCGCGCGACAGTCCTGCGGGCGGCGCGCGCATGCCCCTGCGCCGCAAGGGCCTGCTCGCCGACAACGTCCGCGACGCCCGGCCCAGGAGGGGCGGACCGCCGGTCTGGGCCCCGTCCGGCCATGGATTCCTGTTCCTCCAGCGACTGGGCGCAGCAGTGCTGCCGCTTTGCCCGACCGGCGCCGTCTCTCAGCCGCAGTCTAGCAGTCATCCTGGTGCAGCGAAAAGCCCGAGCCGCGCTTGAGGCCAAGGCCGCGGCGGCTTAAGCAGCCAGGAATGGAACTGGAGCAGCAAGGCGCCATGCGGACCGCGAGATACGCCATCGGCGACGTCGTGCGCCACCGGCACTTCCCGTTTCGGGGGGTGATTTTCGACGTCGACCCGGTGTTCAACAACACCGAGGAATGGTGGCTTTCAATCCCGGAGCAGATCCGCCCACACAAGGACCAGCCGTTCTATCACCTGCTCGCCGAGAACGAGCAGACCCACTATGTCGCCTATGTGTCCGAGCAGAACCTGCTGCCGGATGACACGGGTCAGCCCGTACAGCATCCCCAGGTACGTGAGTTGTTCGGAAAAATGGAGAATGGGCGCTATCGGCCGCGCGAACGCCCGGCCAACTGAGCGGCCCGCTCCGCAGGCCGACATGGGCCGACATGGGATTGACCTGGCCTGGCGCGCGCCTCCAAGCTTGCGGGGTGGATGACGGCGCCGATCTCATCATCATTGGAGCCGGAACCGCTGGCTCGCTCCTGGCCGACCGCCTGAGCGCAGACGGCCGCGCACGGGTCGTCGTCCTCGAGGCGGGCGGCCGCGACGACTGGATCTGGTTCCATATTCCGGTGGGCTATCTGTTCACCATCGGCAACCCGCGCAGCGACTGGATGTACCGGACGCTGCCCGAACCCGGGCTCGGCGATCGGGTGCTCGCCTATCCGCGCGGCAAGGTGATCGGCGGGTCCTCCGCCATTAATGCCATGATCTATATGCGCGGCCAGCCCGCCGATTATGACCGCTGGCGCGATCTGGGCCTGCCTGGATGGGGCTGGCGCGATGTGCTGCCGGCGTTCCTGGCCCATGAGGACCACGCCGATCTCGGCCCGCCGCTGCATGCCCGGTCCGGCGCATGGCGCGTCGAGCGCCCGCGGGTCGGCTGGCCAGTGCTGGACGCCTTCGCCGCCGGCGCCGCCGAGGCCGGCATGCCCGCCTGTGATGACCTGACAACGAGCGCTGAGCCGGCATGCGGCCACTTCCACGTCAACCAGAAGCGCGGCAGGCGCTGGAGCGCGGCGCGCGGCTTTTTGAAACCGGCGCTGCGACGTCCCAATCTTCGCCTTGAACTGCACGCCCACGTCCACAGAGTGATCACGCGTCATGGTCGCGCCGTGGCGGTGGAATGGTCGCGCGACGGCCGTGTGACGCGCACCGAGGCGCGCGGCGGCGTCATTCTGGCCGCAGGCGCAATCGCCACCCCGCAGATCCTGGAACATTCAGGCATCGGGCATGGCGACAGGCTGCGTGCGCTCGGCATCGAGACGGTGCGCCATCTTCCAGGGGTCGGCGAAAACCTTCAGGACCACCTGCAGCTCAGACCCTATTTTCACGTCACCGGCGCGGCGACGCTCAACAATCTGAGCTGGTGGCGGGCAGGACTGATGGCTGGCGACTACGTCCTGCGCCGGCGCGGTCCGCTCACCATGGCGCCGTCCCAGCTCGGCGCCTTCGCCCGCTCGCACACCGACATCCCAACGCCTGACATCCAATTCCACGTCCAGCCGCTGTCGCTCGACAGGTTTGGCGAACCACTGCATCGCACCCCCGCCATCACCGTCAGCGTCTGCCATCTGCGTCCGACAAGCCGCGGTTTCGTTCATGCCGCCTCGCCGGATCCTGGACGCCCACCAGCAATCCAGCCGCGCTACCTGTCGACCGAGGAAGACTGCCGGGTCGCCGTCGCGGCCCTGCGCCTCGTCAGGCGCGTTATGGCGCAGCCGGCGCTTGCCCGCTTTCAGCCAGAGGAAGCCGGGGCCAGCGCCGGTGCAGAGACGGACACAGACCTGCTGGCTGCGGCGCGACAGATCGGCGCCACGATTTTTCATCCGACAGGCACAGCCCGCATGGGCCCGGATGGTGATCCGGGCGCGGTGACGGACGCCCGCCTGAACGTGCGCGGGATCGCCGCGCTGCACATCGCCGACGCCTCGGTCATGCCCTTCATCCCGTCGGGCAACACCGCAGCGCCAACCCTCATGATCGCGGAGCGGGCGGCTGCCATGATCTTAGAGCATCTGCGCTAGACGCCTGCCGCCCGTCCGGGCCGGCGTGCGGTGGCGCACCAAGGCTGCGCAGGGCCCGCCCGTGCAGGCAGATCCGCGCGCCGATGGCTCGTGGCGGCAAACGCCGGCAACTGCTCACACCGGCGCCCGCGCGCGCTGCGCGCGCCTCAGCGCGCGTCAATGGTGACGCGGAACGTCGCGCTCGCCGGTTGATCGGTCTCCCAGGGACGGCGCTGCTCAAACACCAGATCCGCCTTGCCGGCCCCCCTGACTTCGAAGACCGTCACCTCCCAGTGATTGCCGCCCACGAACCCCGGCTGGCGCTGGGCGTCCGTCGTCGGTCCGCCGAGTGTCTCGACCTTGGCGAGAAACTCCGGGGCGGAGGCGACGCCCCAGAGATACCCCGCAGTCGGAACACCCACGAGCGCCACCGACACCCTGGCGCCGACCGGAACCGACACTGTCTTGCCCTCGTCGGCCCGGGTGATCTCGACCGACGCCCCGGCAGGTCGCGGCGCCGGCAGGGACTGGAACGATGTGGGCGTGGGGTTCGGCACAACGGCGCCTCCATGAGAATTCTGCGAAGGTTCGGCCGCCAGCATACATCCGGACAGGGCGAGAGCGAACACGCCAGCCAGGACGACCTTGGCTGGCGCGGTCGGCGAGATACGAGAGCAAATCATCAAGACCTCCTGTCAGCCGGCGCCGCCGGCGATGAGCTGGGCGTAGAATCTGACCATCCGGCCGAGATTGTCGACCGAAAGTTTTTCATCATTGCCATGAATTGAGGCGAGATCGGCATCGGAATAGACCGCTGGCGCGAAGCGGTAGACGTCCTGCGCAACGCCGACGTAGTGGCGCGCGTCAGTGGCTGCGAGGACGAGCCCCGGGGCCACGGAGGCGCCCGGTGGTGCGGCGGCCCGTGCGGCCGCGGCGATCAGGGCGTAGGCGTCCGACCCGGCGGATGAGACCGGCGAGGGATTGGCGGGGCCGGGACCCGGGATGATCTCGACGCCGGGAATGCCCGCCACCGCCGACCGCAGATGCGCAACCGCCCCATCCACGGTGTCGCGCGGGTGCAGGCGGAGATTGAGGATAGCCTGCGCCTCCTGGGCGAGCACGTTGTTCTTGACGCCGCCCCTCAGCATGGTGGGCGCAATCGTGGTCTGAAGCACGGCCGCGCCGGCCGGGCTCTTTGCAAATTCCATTTCGATGAGGCCGCCAAACGCCCAGCGGTTGGCGATGGCGAAGCGCAGCGCATAGGGCGCCTGCGGAGCGATGCGGCGCAGCATCTCGCCGGCCGGTCCATCATCCAATCCACGTTTGAAGGGGCGCGACTGGATCGCCACGAGCGCCCGAGCAAGATTGCCGACCGCTGTGTCTGCCGGCGGCATGGAGGCATGGCCGCCTTGCGCGACGGCCTTCACCAGGACCGTGAGATTGCCTTTTTCCGCCAGACCGATCAGCGCCGCCGGCTTGCCGGTGATCGGAAACGTCTCAACGATCGCCAGCCCCTCATCGAGCACGAACCAAGCCTTGACGCCGCGCGCGGCGAGCAGCGCCGCCATTGCCCTGGCGCCGCCGCCGCCGGCTTCCTCATCGTGGCCAAAGGCCAGGATGACGGTGCGCTTCGGCTGAAATCCCGCGGCGAGCAGAGCCTCCACCCCCTCAAGGATCGCGATCAAGGCGCCCTTGTCATCAATGGCCCCACGGCCAATGACCTTGCCGTCCCGGATGTCGCCGGCAAAGGGCGGCGCCGACCATGTCTCGAGACCGGCGCTTGGAACAGGAACAACATCCTGGTGCGCGAGGAGCAGGATGGGAGCGAGATCCGGATCCGATCCAGCCCAGGTCAAAAGTAGGCTCTTTTCGTGCGGCTGCTCCAGGGCAAGCGCGGCGAAGGTGCGCGGATAGGCCGACTTCAGAAATGCGTGCAGCCCGTCAAAGGCGACCGGATCATACTCGCCTGGCCCGAAGGACACCGTTTCAAAGCGGATCGCGCCGGCCAGACGCTGCGCCGCAGCGGTCGGGTCAATGGCCGGCGGCGCGGGCAGCGAAAGCGGTGCGCCGGCGCCTCGAGGCGGCTCGCCAGCGTCCAGTTGCTGCGTGCGCCACGCCATGGCGCCCACAGCCGCAACCGCCACTGCCGCCACTGCCGCCAGTCCGATGACCAACTTTTTCATCGTCCCACCTCCATGATCGCCTGGCTGGGCGCAGGATTGCCTCTGCGCCTGCATGCCAGGCCGACCGCCAGGATCCCGTGTGTGCAGGCCCTGTGTGCAGGCCCTGTGTGCAGGCCCTGTGTTCAGGCCCTGTGTGCAGGCCGTCGGCGCGCCGACCGCCAACACGCGCCGCAGCCCCGCACAGAACCCGCCGTCGGTCTTGCCCGGCGCCGGTCAAGACAGGCGCCGGTGAAAAAAGGCGGCGGTCAAAACAGGCGGCGACCATGACCGGCAGCGAATCTCCCGCCCTCGGCGATCACCGGAGACCAGATCCGGCGCCAGACAATCCCCACAAGGCCAACCGGCCGGACGCCGCGGCGCCGGTCGCCGATGCTCAGGACGCCAATCAGCAGCCGGCCGGCACAGGCGGTCCCGGCCGGGGGCAGCAATCAGCCCGAAACGATAGATTTGCCGTTCTTGATCACCGTCACGCCCCGCTCTTTCACGCTGGCCTCAAAGGAAATCGTCTCACCGTCCTTCCACATCCGCGTCACGATCGTCTCGCCCGGGAAAACCGGCGACGAAAAGCGCACGTCGTGGCTGCGGATGCGCGCCGGATCATAGTCGGCATAGGTCTGAAGGATCGCGCGCGAGGTGATCCCATAGGTGCACAGGCCATGCAGAATCGGCCTCGGAAACCCCGCCATCCTGGCCACATTCGGGTCGGCATGAAGCGGATTGCGGTCGCCGGAGAGCCGATAGATGAGAGCCTGGTCCGGCCGGGTCGGGATCTCAACCTCCGCATCGTGCGGGCGCGCCGGAACGACATGGGCCTCAGGTCCGCCTTCGGACGGTCCGCCAAATCCGCCGTCGCCGCGCGCAAATGTGCTGCCAACCAGCGTGGCCAGCTTATCACCGCCCTTTTGCCAGATCGTCGTCTCCGTGTAGATCACGGCGCCCTTGTCCTTGCCCTTGTCCAGGGCGGCGATGACGCGGGCTGACGCCGTGATCGCAGCCTCGCTCGGCAGGGTCTTGTGAATGGTGAGCTTCTGCTCGCCATGCACGACCATCAGGTAATTGATGCCCATGCGCCCGACGAGCGTGTTCGCGCCCCACCCAATCACGGTCGCCATGGTGGGCAACGCCTTCAGCCCGTTTTCATAGACGAAGGGCAACTCCTTCTCATTCATCGGATCAGCGCCGAGGCCGATCCCCAGGGCGTACAGCATCGTCTCACGGTCGCCATAGGCGCCCTCAAATCCTTCCGATGTGAGCGACAGAATTTCCGGATATTGTATCGCCATAGCAGCACTCCCCCGACCTGGCGCCTGTGTGACGCAATTGGAGCCGAGTGGGCCGGCAAGCGCAAGCAGTTCAGATGACCTCGCCGGTTGTGGCCCCCGCGCCTTTGCGCTAGGACCCGCGCGGAGATCTTCTGAGCAGAGGAGCCCGCCCGATGGACGCCGGCCAATCCAACGAATCCCAGCTGACTGGCAATGTGCTTTTTTATCGTCAGCCAGAACCGCTCTCGCTTGAGCGGCACCGCGACCTCGGCGCCAAGCGCGTCGACCGCCCTTTCGCATTCCTGCGGCAAAGCCACGTCGTCCCGCTGACGGTCAATGAATTCGGCATGGCGGCGCCGAGCTATCCGATCATTTTCGCTGGCGACACCAAGACGCCGCTGGCGGTGATGGGCGCGCGTCCCGGAGAGAACCTGTTTGTCGACGACCAGGATCAGCCCGATCCCGACGCCTATCTTCCGGCCTTCGTGCGCCGCTACCCCTTCGTCTTCGCCTCGGCGGAAGGGTCGGATCGGCTTCTCGTCTGCATCGACCGCGCCGCCCCGATGATCGGCGAGCAGCCGGACGTCCCGTTCTTCGAGGGCGATCAGCCGTCGCGTTACACGGCTGAAGCGATCGAATTCTGCAAAGAGTTCGAGCGTCAGCGCCAGGCAACGGATCAGTTCGTCCAGGTGGCGACGCAGATGGGCCTGTTCGAAACCAAGTCCGTTACGTTCACCCCGCGCGGTCCGAACGGCGAAGAAGGCCCGACGCAGAAGATCGCAGACTACTTCGCCATCTCGGAGGAAAAGCTCGCCACGCTCACCGCCGACCAGCTGGTTCAGCTGCGCGATCAAGGCGCCCTTGGGGTGATCTACGCGCACCTGGTCTCGCTGATGAACTGGCCGCGCATCATCCAGAAGGCGCTGCGCACAACGCCGGAAGCACCGGCGTCCTGATCCAGGTCTGAAGCATTGGCCGCATCCGGGGGGACCCCGGTGCGGTCCGGCGACGAGGTGGGCGGCGCGCCGCGCTCGCATTGCGTGCTGACGGCAAATCGCTGACGGCCAATTCCTGGCGGCCAATCTCTGGCGGCCAATCTCTGGCGGCCAATCTCTGGCGGCATGGCGCTTCAGCGTCCAACTGCCTGCGTCGCTTCCAGGGGGCCCTCCCCGCCCGCCAGGCTTTTCTTGTCCACGGCTCCCCGCGCCCCAATTCCCGGCGTCCAATGTCCCTGGCGTCAAATGTCCCTGGCGTCAAATGCCCCCGCGCGCGCCGTGCCCCCACATTCCGCGCGTCGCCCAGAGAGCGGACAGCTTCCGTGCGGGCCTGCCGCGCCCGGCAGGCGACCGCGCCGTCAGGCAGGCACAGACGCGATCCGGTCTGCGGCGGAGCGTCCAGACCTGGCCACACCCGTGCTGCAGGTCCGGCCCACCGCGTATGAGGTCTTCGCCTGCGGCGTCGCAAAAGCTGACCGTCCATGCAGACGCGTGATAAGCCACCCGCATGAGCGAGTCCCGTCCATCACCCCCCATGCCCAGTGGCAAGCCCTCACCCGGGTCAACAAGCCCACAGGCCGCCGGCGATCGGCCAAGCCATGGCGCCGTGTTCAGCGAAGCCCTCGAGGGGGAGGCGGGAAAACGGGCGCGGTCGCGCGACGTACGGCCGCTGGCCCAGCTTGCCCCCTACCTCGCACGACGCCGAAGCGATCTGCTGGCCGCGCTGGCGTTCCTTGTTCTCGCAGCCGGGGCCACGCT
Organism: Hyphomonadaceae bacterium; assembly: GCA_040381075.1. Lineage (GTDB taxonomy): Bacteria > Pseudomonadota > Alphaproteobacteria > Caulobacterales > Aquidulcibacteraceae > JBEIHX01. The sequence goes on along the minus strand of JBEIHX010000001.1, from coordinate 37,195 downwards.
CAGCTTCCCCATCGCAGCGCGCAGTCTCGTTGACAACGGCTTTCTGACCGGCGCGGCGTCCGCGATCAATGCGCGCTTCATCGAGATTGGCGTGATCGCGGGAGCCCTGGCGGTGTTTTCCGCCGCTCGGTTCTATTTCGTCACAACGCTCGGCGAACGCGTCGTCGCGGATCTTCGCAGCGACGTCTACGGTCATCTGGTTGGACTGTCGCCAGCATATTTTCAACGCCTGCGCACCGGCGAAGCGCTGTCCCGGCTGACCACGGACGCAATGCTGATCGAAACCCTGGTCGGATCCTCCGCATCGGTGGCCCTCCGCTCGGCGATCACGACCCTCGGCGGTCTGGCCCTGCTCGCGGCCACCAGTCCGATGCTGACCGGTCTCCTGGTGCTGATGGTGCCCGCCATCCTCATTCCGGTGATCCTCATCGGGCGACGGGTGCGCACCCTGTCCACCCAGGCCCAGGACAGGTTGGCCGAGGCTGCCGGTTCGGCGGCCGAAAGCCTCGACGGCATTGAGACAGTCCAGGCGTTCGGGCGCGAGGACACCTCTCGCCGGCAGTTTCAGCACGCGGTGAACGCCGCCTTCGCCGCCTCCCGGAAACGCATTTTCGTGCGCAGCGTGCTTACCGCGCTGGCGATCGCTCTGGTCTTCGGAGCCATCGCCTTTGTGCTCTGGCTCGGCGCGCACCAGGTCCATGCGGGGCAGATGACGCCAGGCCAACTGACGCAGTTCGTGTTTCTGGCCATTCTCGTCTCCGGCAGCGCCGCAGGCCTCGCCGAGACCTGGGGCGATGTGCAGAAAGCCGCCGGGGCCACACAACGCCTGATGGAGATCCTCGCCGAGAAGCCCGACATCGCCGCACCGGCCAATCCAACCTCGCTGCCAAGCCCGGCGCGGGGCGAGATCCGGTTCGATGATGTTCGCTTCGCCTACCCGACAGCCAGCGATCGCTCAGCGCTGACCGGCCTCAGCTTCACTGTCAAACCCGGTGAGACGGTGGCGATCGTCGGTCCGTCTGGCGCCGGCAAAAGCACGGTGTTCCGCCTGTTGCTGCGATTCTACGACCCCTCCGGCGGACGCATTTTTGTGGACGGGGTCGGGTCGGGCGCAGCAGATCCGGCTGCGTGGCGAAAGCGCTTTTCCTACGTCGCCCAGGACGCCGCGCTGTTTTCCGGCTCGGCGATCGACAACATCCGCTTCGGGCGTGAGGAGGCGACCAAGGACGAGATCATCGCCGCCGCCCGCGCCGCAGAGGCGGAACCCTTCATTCTGCAGCGCGCAGACGGCTATGATGGGTCGCTTGGGGATCGCGCAAAGGCGCTGTCCGGCGGCGAGCGCCAGCGTCTCGCCCTGGCCCGCGCCCTGGTGCGCAATGCCCCGATCCTTCTGCTCGACGAGGCAACAAGCGCACTCGACGCAGAAAACGAGCGCCTCATCCAGCGCGCAATCGAAACAGCCAGCCGCGACCGCACGACCTTGATCATCGCCCACCGACTCGCCACCGTACAACGCGCCGACCGCATTCTCGTCCTCGATGAGGGCCGCCTGGTGGAGGAAGGCCGCCACGCCGATCTGGTGGCGCGTGGCGGTCTCTATGCAAAACTCGCCCGCCTGCAGTTCGCCGCCGCAGCAGAGTAGGAGCCGCGAGCCGGGGCCACAGTCCCCGGGGCCAGCGAAGCTCCGGCCGGGGAACGTGATTGCGACCCGACACAGCGGCGAGCCGCTTGACGAACCGACACCGCGGCCCTTAGTCAGCGCCATGATGGATCGCCGATACCCCCGCTCGTGACGCCTCACTCGCACCTGTCGCGCGGCGCGAGGCGGTGGTCTGAGGCGCCAGCCTGCGCCCCCGCGACCATGTCTTTGCGAGACATCCGATAGCCCACGGGCCCTGCCTCATGGCAGGCCAGGACGACACGAGACTGCGCCATGACCCACAAGTCCGAGTTTGTAAACACGCTGATCGCGCGGGGCCACCTCTACCAGGCGACCGATCTCGAAGGGCTTGATGCAGCCGCGCTCGCAAGCGAACGCGGCGGCCCGCCGCTGGTCGGCTACATCGGCTTCGACTGCACCGCACCCAGCCTGCACGTCGGGCACCTGCTCCAGATCATGCTGTTGCGCCGACTGCAGCAGTGCGGCGGCAAACCGATCGCGCTCATGGGCGGCGGCACGACCCGTGTCGGAGACCCCTCCGACAAGAACGAAGCCCGCCCCCTGCTGACGCTGGACACCATCGCCGCAAACAAGGCTGAGATCGCCAAGGTGTTCTCGCGGTTCCTGACGTTCGGACAAGGCCGATGCGACGCCATCCAGCCCGACAACGCGGACTGGCTCGCAGAGGTGCGTTGGCTCGACATGCTGCGCGACATCGGACGCCACTTCACCATCAACAAGATGGTCGGGCTCGAATTCGTCAAGCGCCGCCTGGACGCCGAGCAACCGATCACCTTCCTTGAGTTCAACTATATGCTGCTGCAGGCCTATGACTTCCTGGAGCTGGCGCGGCGCTATGACTGCAGCCTGCAGATGGGCGGCTCCGACCAATGGGGCAACATCGTCCAGGGGGTTGAGTTGTGCCGCCGGGCGGAGGATCGCGCCGTGTTCGGCCTCACCCAGCCACTCCTTATGTCCGCCTCCGGACAGAAGATGGGCAAAACCGCAGGCGGGGCTGTCTGGCTCAACGCAGAGATGCTCAGCCCATTCGACTACTGGCAGTACTGGCGCAATGTCGACGATGCGGATGTCGGGCGATTGCTGCGTGTGCTGACGGATACGCCATTGGAGGAGATCGTCCGGCTTGAGGCCTTGCAGGGCGCCGAGATCAACGACGCCAAGAAGCTCCTGGCCGACGAAACAACAAAGCTGCTCCACGGCGAGGCAGCCGCCGCCGCCGCCGCGTCCGCAGCCGCGGCAAGCTTCGGGGCGGGCGGCGACATCGCCGGCCTGCCGCGTTTCCCGATCTCACCGGCGCAGTTGACAGGCGGCTATCTCATCACTGCAGCGCTGGTCGATGTTGGGCTGGCCGTCTCCAAATCGGAGGCCAAGCGGCTGGTTGAACAGGGCGGCGTGTCGGTGAACGGGCGTGTCGTGCGCAATGGCCTGGAGCCTGTGACGCCGGCGTTCATCAACGCTGACGGCGAAATCCTCTGGAGCCGCGGCAAGAAGCGGGTCATCCAGGCGCTCTCGCCGACGTAACCCTGCGGACACACGGGCAGGCGTCAGCGCGGGCCATCGTCATCCTGACCAGACGCGCTGCAGCCAGGTCTTCTGCGGCAGGGTACGGCGACTGCTCCCAGGCGCGCGCGCCCAATCGGAGCAGAACCCAATCATCCCGAGACACGCCGCCAGCCCCCGGCAGGCGCGCCCAGCGCCGCCCCCCTGGCGCCAGACCGCCGACCAAAGCACCCTGCCAGGCCTGGCGCACGGCTTTGGGTCACCTCTCAGGGTCAGCCTCAGGGCGGCGCCTCTGACAACCATGTCAGGCCCCCGTCATCTCAGGCCCCCGTCATCTCAGGCCCCCGTCATCTCAGGCCCCCGTCATCTCAGACAGCCGTCATCTCAGACAGCCGTCATTTCAGGCCGCAGACGTGCAGGCAAGCCAGCTGCGCTGCACACAGAGACCTGCACGCAACCCTCCCGAACCCGGGCCGCATCGCGCCAGCGGACATAGGGCAGGGAAAACGCGAGCGGCCAGACCAGATGGGCTTTGACAGCCCGCCCGGTCCGCCGGTCGATTTGGAGATATCACACGGCGCCGGGAGCTCTGGCGCCACGCAGCATCACGATGCGTAGAACTCAACGACCAGGTTGGGCTCCATCATCACAGGATAGGGCACCTCGGACAGCTCGGGCACGCGCACGAAGCGCGCAACCAGGCCCTTTGCGTCGACCTCAAGGTAACCGGGCGTGTCGCGTTCACCGCTTTCAACAGCCTCAAGAACCAGAGCCATGGACTTCGCCTTGTCCCGCAGTTCAATCGTATCGCCCGGTTTGGCCTGGAAAGAGGGGATGTTCACCCGGCGGCCGTTCACCTTCACATGGCCATGGTTCACGAGCTGGCGCGCTGCGAACACGCTCGGAACGAACTTCGCCCGGTAACAGATCGCATCGAGCCGGCTCTCCAACAGGCCGATCAGGTTTTCCGCCGTGTTGCCCTTGCGACGGGCCGCTTCCGCATAAATCTTGCGGAACTGCCGCTCCGTGATGTTGCCGTAATAGCCCTTGAGCTTCTGCTTGGCCTTCAGCTGCGCCCCAAAGTCTGACAGCTTCGTCTTGCGCATCTTGCCATGCTGGCCAGGTCCATAATTGCGCGTGTTGATCGGGCTCTTGGCGCGACCCCAGATGTTTTCACCCATCCGGCGATCGATCTTATGCTTCACGCTGTGGCGCTTGCTCATAGGTCCTCACTTGCGATGCGGCCGGCGGCCCGCCCCGATGGGGACCGCGATTGCAACGGCGGGGGCGCATCTCCCGTCATGACGACGCGACCGGACCTGACGGCCGGTGCGCGAAGGGGCGCAAAATACGCAAATGCGGGTCGGGGTCAACCGGCGACAGCGGCTCAGTAGTCAAAGCGCGAACGGTCGCGCCGCTGGCGCTTTTCCACCGCCGCGATGATCTTCTCCACGATCGGCTCCTTGGCGCGCACGGAGATAAGCGTCTGCGCAGGATCGAAGTTGTGCTCGTCGACAATGACCTTCAGCGTCGACAGCCGCATGGACAGCAGTTTCGTCCGGAACCCATTCGCGCCAAGGGACTCAAATTCCTTCAAGGGGCTGAACCCCTCGGCCTGTTTCTTGGCCTGGATCGACTCAGCGTAGCGCGCAGCGAAGTCGGCAAAAGAGTCCTCAAGGCGGGTGCGAAACTCCCGATTGCGCTCAGCCTCCTCAAGGACCACCGCGAGGAATTGTTTCAACGCCTTGTCGAGCAACTCACAATCCCCTCTGTTCCGGTCAGCCTCATGTCCGGCCGCCCCCCTTGCCTGTGACCTGGTCCAAACCCGCGCCGCGCCCCTGCCGGCCGATGCTCCGGCTAGCCGAGGACCTTTCCGAAGTCTATCGGGCAGCAGGCTGACGCCGACCAGGCAGGGCGTGCGACCCAATCAATCAGGCCCCCTGCAGCGCCGCTGAGCTCGTGTCACACAGATCAACCACTTCCTGGGCCAGCGCGCGCAGGTCACGCGTTCGGGCGCCATACTTCACCTCCAGCGCGCGCGGATCATCCGACCATTCCGCTGCGCGGGCGATTTGCTGGTCCTGCGGGATCACCGTCTCAAAACTGCGGTAGTCCTCGCGGATCGACGCCATCTCCGTGCGGTGAAGCTGCATCCCCTCGTCATATTTCGAGATGAGCACGCGGATCGCCTCATCACGGGCCCGCCGGTTGGTGAGCGGCTTCAGCGTCCGCCGGGTGAAAGCCTCAAGACCCATCCGGGACATGTAATCGGGGATGGTCGGCATCATGATCACGTCGGCCATCAGGATGGCGGCCTCCGCGAAGTACGAGATGCCAGGAGGACAGTCGAAGATCACCATGTCGTAGCGGTCGCCGGCCTTGCGCACCGCGTCCCGCATGACATTGGCGAGCCGGGCGCGCACCTGGCTCGCCGCAAAGCCTTGCGCCACAAACCGCTCAATCGCCTCGCGTTCGGTGTACCGGAACTCCGGCGTCGAGATCACGATGTCGATGGGCGGCGCGCCGGCGATGTCGGACACCTTCGTGCCGATGAAGTCCGACAATGGCTTGAGCGCAGTGTTGTAGAGATGAGGCTCGAAAAAGGCGTCGATCGTCTTGTCGGTGCGCCGCAGCTCCGCCCAGCGCTCAGGCCCGGCCAACACCATGGAGGAGTTGGCCTGAGGATCGAGATCAATCACCAGAACCTTGCGCCGGTGCTCGCTCGCCAGAAATTCGGCGAGCGCCACAACCACCGTGGACTTGCCCACGCCACCCTTCATGTTGACCACAGCGACAACACGTGCCGACATCGGTTTCTCCCTCGGAGTTGCGTCGGCCGGACCCGGCCAGGACATCCAGCGCTGACCTCAGGCGCTCAGCGATTCGCCTGCCGTCGACGCGTCCTCATGACACACCCTCCGGCATCCTTCCAAGCACCCAAACCAGCGCCCCGCGATCAATAATCCAGCGGAAGGCGCAGGTGGCGCGCATACATCATGTCACGATGTGCGATCAGAAGCGGATCGATGCATCCGGCAAGCGGGCCGAGATTGGCGTAGCCCGCGCGCAGCCAGTCAGGCATCGGGTTCACCGCCTCAGGCAATGGCGCAACCAGCATGGCGAAACAGGCCCAGTAGATGTCGGCCGCGCTCATGCTGGCCCCCGCCAGATAGGGGCTCCCGGCTGCCCTCTGGGCGATCAGGCGCGCGGCAAGCATGTTCACGATGTCGCGCACGCGCGCCACCGCCTCGTCATAAATCCCCGGCGCAAGCCGGTAGCTGCGCACCATCGCAGCGATCGCCGACCTGTCGCGCACAGGCTGGGAAACATCGGCCTTCACTGCGGCCGGACGCGCACTCATCATCTGGCGACGCGCCCAGCCGAAACCGCCCTCCCCGGCTATCTCATGGCACAATCCGGCGATCACGACGCGCTGCGCGCCGTCACCGGGAAACAGCGGCGGATCCGGGTTGAGCCGATCCGCGAGCGCTGTGATGTCCGCCCAGGTGACGCGCGCCGGTTCCTCCTCAAACATCGCCGTCGGCGCATTGCGGTGTCCGGTCCACGCGCACAACGCCTCATTGGGCTGAAACGCCCGTTGCGCCACGGGAAGATACGCGATTGATTTAACATCAAACACGGCCTTGGCGGCTTCCCCCCACGGGCCGGGAACTCCAACCGTCAGGGCGAGACGCAAACCGGGGCGCGTGCGGGCCTCCTCAGGCTCCAGATAGTCCACGCTCAGGCGCCGATGTGAGACCGGATCAGTCGCGCCACATCAGCCGGCTTCTCCAGATGCGGCATGTGGCCGGTCGCCTCGAAGAGCTCTATCCGAGCCCCCGCCAGGCCCTCGGCGTGGGCGACCGGAATGATCCGGTCGTCGCGTCCCCAGATGACAAGGGTGGCGGGCGAGGCCGCCGCTGCACGCAGAGCCGCAGACTGCCGCCCGGCGTCGAACTGGGCCGCCGCGATCGTGCGCAGCGCCGCCTCCGCGCCGTCGAGCCGCTTGTACTTCAGGATGTCGTCGACCATGTCCCGGGTCACAAGCCCCGGAGCGGCGAACAACTGCTCCATCACCGCGGTCAAGGAGCGCTGGCGGGTCTCCTTGATGAAGCCCTCGATATAGCCGGCGTTGATCTCCGCCCCGAGACCGGCAGGCGCGATGAGGGTGAGGCTCGCGACGGCCGCCGGATGATCTGCAGCAAGACGCAGGGCGACCGCCCCGCCCATCGAGTGGCCGACCACGTGAGCCCGGGTGACGCCGAGCGCGCCCATCGCGGCGTGCACCGCAGCCGCGAGCACGCTGAGCGATCCGTCTCCAACGTCCTTCGATGAGCCGCCATGGCCCGGCAGGTCGAGCGCGTAGACGGCGCGCCCGGCGCCGAGTTCGCCCTGCACGAAGAGCCAATTGTTGAGATCCCCGCCAAATCCATGGATCAGAACGACCGGCGTCTCCTCGCCCTCACCCATCTTCAGATAGCGGATGAGCCGCCCGCCCGCCTCAACCGTTTGAGGTTCAGCCTTGGCGGCGGCAGGCCCTCCGGCGGCGGCGAAGTCCGCATTGAACTGCGCAATGAATGCGTCGATTTCGGCGTCAGGCGTTTCCGGCGCCGCGACCACGCCGATCAAGGCCCCGGTCATCCAGGTCTCTTCAACCTTGCCGATCTGGCGCCGCAGCACGCCATCGGCCGGACTTTCCACGACGCCTGTAATCTTCGAGCTCTCAACCTCGACGATTTCCTCGCCCTTGCGCACCGTGCTGCCCTCGGGCTTCAGCCAGCCGGTGACCTTGCCCTCTTCCATGGCCATGCCCCACTTCGGCACGGTGACGGCTTCGATTCCACCCGACATCGATCTACTCCGCAGCTGCGCGCGCGCTGGAGGCCAGAACGGCCCGCGCCGCCGCCTCTACCTTCTCAGCCGAGGGGATGTAGGCGTCCTCAAGGGTCGGTGCGAACGGCACTGGAGTGTGCGGCGCGGTGACGGTCTTGATCGGCGCCTTCAGGGCGTGGAAGGCGCGGTCGGCCACAAGCGCGGCCACATCAGCCGCGAGCGAGCAGCGCGGCGTCGATTCGTCGACGATGACGAGCCGGCCCGTGCGTTCCACGCTTTCAACGATCGCTGCGATGTCGAGCGGGGAAGACGTGCGCGGATCGATGACGTCCGAGCTGACGCCCTCCTTGGCAAGCACGTCCGCGGCCTGGTTGGCCATTTGCACCATACGCGAAAACGCTACGATCGTCAGATCGTCGCCTTCCCGCGTGAACGCGGCTTCCCCGAATTTGATTGTGTACGGCTCATCTGGAACATCCGCTTCAGTGTCGTAAAGAAACTTGTGCTCAAGGAAGATCACCGGGTCATCATCGCGGATCGCCTGAATCAACAGCCCCTTGGCGTCGTAGGCGTTGGAGGGCATCACCACCTTCAGCCCGGGCACAGACGTGAAGATCGGCGCCAGGAACTGGCTGTGCTGGGCGGCGCCGCGGAAGCCGGCCCCCACCATCGAGCGCAGAACCATGGGCGTTTTGACCTTGCCGCCGAACATGTAGCGGAACTTGGCGGCCTGATTGTAGATCTGATCGAAGCAGACGCCGACGAAATCGACGAACATCAGCTCCACCACCGGTCGCAGGCCGGTCGCCGCCGCACCGGCGGCCGCGCCGACAAAGCCAGCTTCAGTGATCGGCGTATCGATCACACGTTCGGCCCCAAACTGCCCCAGCAGACCCTTGGTCACGCCGAACACGCCGCCGTAAGCGTCCTGTTCTCCGGATCCGCCAAAGCCTCCGGCAACATCCTCGCCCATGATGATTACAGTGGGGTCGCGCCGCATTTCCTGGGCGATCGCTTCATTGATCGCCTGGCGATAGCTCTTCTTGGGCATCAAATTATCCTTAAACGTAAGAAACGTAGACGTCGGTTTCGAGTTCGCGCACATCCGGGAACGGCGCGGCTTCAGCTGTGCGGACGGCCGCGTCAACCTCACGCGCGACTTCCGCGTCAACGGCGTCGAGCTGCGCCTCGTCCAGCAGCCTGGCCTCGCTCACCCGGGCGCGGAAGATTTTCAATGGATCCCGGTTGGCGCGTACGTCTGCGAGTTCTTCCTTCGAGCGATAGAGCTGCGGGTCGCCTACGAAGTGACCATAAAACCGCAGGCACTCAGTCACGATTGCGCTCGGTCCGCCGCCGGCGCGCGCGCGTTCCGTCGCCTCGCGCATGGCCTCATAGACGGCAAAGAAGTCCGCCCCGTCCACATTGACCGCCGGCATCCCCATCCCGCGCGCCCGGCCGGCCAGATCCGGCTTGCCGTCAGCGCCTTTGGCCCCTACATGGTAGGCCACGCCGGTGCCCTCTCCGTAGCCGTTGTTCTCGATGACGAAGATAGCCGGAAGTTTCAGCACCACCGCAAGGTTCATGGCCTCGAATGTCGTGCCCTGGTTCGCCGCCCCGTCGCCGGCGAAGGACACTGCGACGCGACCGTTCTTCAACGTCTTGGCCGACAGCGCGGCCCCAACGACGATCGGCGGGTTGCCGCCCACGATCGCGTTGGCGCCGAGCATGCCCTTGCTGTAATCGGCGATGTGCATGGAGCCGCCCTTGCCGCGGCAAAGTCCGCCCTCGCGCGCAAAGATCTCCAGCATCATGCCCTCAATGGAGCAGTCCTTGGCGATGCAGTGCCCGTGACCGCGATGGGTCGACGAGATGTAGTCATCGTCGGTGAGGTTCATGCAGATCCCAACCCCTGACGCCTCCTGGCCGGCATAGAGATGACAGAAGCCCGGTATGCGCCCATTCGAGAATTCGGCCTGCACCCGTTCTTCGAAGTCCCGGATGCGCCGCATGCGGCGATAGGCTTCGATCAACTGCTCGCGGCTCAATTGCATGTCGTTCTCCGGATCAATCTGGGCCTAAACCACCATCCAGGGCGAGTTCAGCACCGGTCATATAAGAGGACTCATCGCACGCCAAGAAGAGGATCGCATCGGCGAGGTTCTCCGCGCGCATCCGCAACGTCATGTCGCCAGTCGCCGCCCCTGCCGCCACCCCGCTGTCGCCCATGGCGCCGGGATTCATCTGCGGGCGCACAACTCCAGGGTGCACAGTGTTGACGCGGATGCGCCGGCCAGCCAAAGCGCCTTCGATGGCGGCGGACTTGGTCATGGCGGCGACAGCCCCCTCGGTTGCGCAATACGCCGCCGAAGCCGGCGCGCCAACCTGGCCCATCCGAGAGGACAGGTTGATGATCGCGCCGCCGCCTCGCCTGTCCATCGCGGGCATGGCCGTCTTCATGCCGAGCCATGGCCCCTCGACGTTGGTGCGATAGAGCGCATCGAACTCAGCAAGGCTCGTGTCGGCGATCGGCTTCATCCAGATCCGCACCGCGCTGTTGACGAGGATGTCAAGCCGACCCCAGCGGGCGATGCATGCATCGACGGCCAGCCGCCACTGCGCTTCCAGCGTCACATCCAGCGGATGAAAGACGCACTCGCCGCCCGGCCCGGCGGCCGCTGCGGCAAGACGTTGCGTCTCGCCGCCAGCAACGCTTGACCGACCGCAGGCAAGAACCTTCGCGCCCTCGCGCGCAAACGCCGCCGCGGTGGCGCGCCCGATGGCCGAGGTCGCCCCGGCGATGAGCGCCGTCTTGCCGGCGAGCCGACCTTCGCCTGCGCCGCTCCGCCCGCTCATCGCGCCACCATCCCGCCGTCAATGACAAGCTCGGCGCCGGTCATGCCGGCGCTGTCCTGCGAGGCCAGGAAAAGCGCGCCGCGCGCGATCTCATCGGGATCGCCGAGCCTGCCCCAGGGAATGCCTGCCGCCGCGGCGGCGCGCGCGTGCGGCGTTGGCAGAACCGCCTCGATCATCGGCGTGAGGGTGGAGCCCGGATGGATTGAATTCACCCGCACGCCGTGTGTGCGCAACTCGCGGGCAAGCGCCCTGGTCATCTGGAGAACGCCCCCCTTTGACGCCCCATAGGCAACGCCGCCCGGCAGCCCGATCAGGGCGGCCACCGATGACATGTTGATGATCGAGCCGCCGCGCCCGCGCATCGAGCCGGCGCCGGCCCTAAGCCCCAGGAAAACACCGTGCAGATTGACTTCGTTCTGGCGGCGGAACTCCGCCAGCGTCATCTCGCTCATCGGCTTCAGAAGCGCGATGCCGGCATTGTTGACCAGGACGTCCAGCGCGCCATGCGCAGCCTGCGCGCCGACCATGACGCGATCCCAGTCAGCCTCACTGACAACATCATGGGCAAACCCGCGCGCGATCCCGCCCTCCGCCCGGATCGCCGCCGCGGTCGCCTCGGCGCCGGCGGCGTCAAGATCGGTGACGGCGATGCGACCGCCCTCCCGGGCGAACAGCATGGCGATCGCAGCACCGATCCCCTTGGCGGCCCCGCTCACCAGAACGCTCCTGCCGTCCAATCGCCCCGCCACGCCGCGCTCCAAAGGCCATACAGCCAATCCGGGCCGCCTGACGCGCCGCCCGCTGCTGGACTGGGCCGCGTATAGACCAGCCAGCCCCTGCGCCGCCAGTCCATCCGCAGCGCCGCCTGCCTGCATGCCCGCCAAACTGGAGACCCGCCACACTGGAGGCCCGCCACACTGGAGGCCCGACAGCCCGGCTGCCGCGCCGGCGGCGCGACCAGGTCGGTCAGCGCCATGGATCTCCAGTCGACCGGCGGCGCCAGCCAAGCGGGGGGGCGCCAGCCTGTCCGGCGCCGGACATCCCTCCAGCGTTGACGATTTCGGACGGGTCAGCGCATTGTCGCGCCCGGAGCACGCGTCGCCGGTGGCGCGCGCCCAAACCTCGTCCGCGATGGGCCCGCCCCCCGATGCAGCCGCGTCTGGGGAACCACAGCGCCCTCCAGGCGAGCGTCCGTCAGCGCTTCACACCGTCACACACACGCCGCCGCGGCGTCCGCACAGTTCAGGGAGGGGCCATGGGCCGGCTTGCAGGAAAAACCGCACTGATCACTGGTGCAGGCTCCGGACTGGGCGAAGCGATGGCGCGCGCCTTTGCGCGCGAGGGCGCGCGTGTCGCCGTCGCCGACATCAATGCAGAGTACGGGGCCAGGGTGGCGGCCAGCATCGATGGGGCAATCTTCACACCTCTCGACGTGCGCGACGAGGGAGCCTGGCAGGACGGCGTGGGCGCTGCAGAAAAGGCCTTCGGCGGACTGTCGATCGTCGTCAACAACGCAGGCGTGTCCGTCCCTGCGCCGATTGACCAGGCAAGTCTCGCCCATTGGCGCCAGACCATGGCGGTCAATCTCGACGGCGTGTTTCTCGGCTGCAAGTACGGCGTGGAGGCGCTGCGGCGCACGGGCGGTGGCGCAATCATCAACATCGCCTCGACGCTTGGCAAACGCGCCGGCGCGATTTTTCCAGCTTACTGCGCGTCCAAGGGCGGTGTTCTGATGCTGACCAAGGCGGTCGCGCTGCGCTGCGCGGAGGCGGGATGGGCCATCCGCGTGAACGCCATCCTGCCCGGGGCGATCCTGACGCCGATCATGGACCCCTACTTCGCGGCCGGCCCGTCAAAAGACGCCGTGGTGGCCGGCTTCGCCGCGGTTCACCCCATGAAGCGTGTCGGCGAGGCTCACGAAATAGCCGATGCAGCCGTGTTCCTGGCAAGTGAGGAGGCAAGCTTCATCACCGGCGCCGAATTGCCGGTGGATGGCGGCTATCTCGCCTGACCCGGCACACCATCAAACAAACCCCTCCCAGGAGATCCCCATGGCGGACGACGCCGGCAAGCCCGACATCCGCACCTGCCCGCTCCACGCGATCAATGCGTTTGATCCCGACCTGCTCCAGGATCCTTATCCCTATTTCGCCCGCCTGCGCGCCGAGGCGCCGGTCTGGCGCGACCCGAACAATGGCGTGGTCTATGTCTCGACCTATGACCGCATCATTGAGGTCAACAGCCAGCCCAGGGTCTATTCCAACAAGTTCGGCGAGCGTTTGCGCGCGGGTTCCGTCAATCCGATGAACCCGGAGGAACTCGCTGTCCTGCGCACGGGCTTCCCAGTCGTCGACACCATGCTCACCGCGGACCCGCCCGAGCACACGCGCTACCGCAAGCTCGCCATGAAAGCCTTCACCATGAAGCGCGTGGAGGCGATGTCGACCTACGTCACCCAGGTCACACACGAACTGATCGACAGGATGCTCGACAGGGGCGCCTGCGAGTTCAAGACCAGTTTCGCCAATCATCTGCCGATGATCGTGATCGCTGACTCCCTTGGCGTTCCGCGTGCGGACATGGATCAGTTCCGGACGTGGTCCGACGCCTTCATCGTCCAGCTCGGCGGGGTTTCTGACAAAGACGCCCGGATTGATGCAGCCCGCAAGATCGTCGAGTTCCAGCACTACTTCGTGAATAAGATCGAAGAGAAGCGCAAGCAGCCGACCGAAGACGTGATCTCCGATCTTGTCCACGCCAACCTTGCCGAGGAAGGCGACCCCCGGCATATGGAGTATGGCGAACTGCTGTCAATCATCCAGCAGCTGCTCGTCGCCGGCAATGAGACCACGGCGCACTCCCTGACCGCTGGCCTCTTCCACCTGATTGACAACCCCGACCAGATGGCGGCGGTGCGTGACGACCCGACGCTGGTTGCAAACTTCGTCGAGGAGACGCTGCGTTTCCTGACGCCGACGAATAATATGTGGCGCGTCGCGACCCAGGACGGCGAGCTTGGCGGCGTCAAGATCGCCAGGAATGACCTGCTGCTCCTGCGCTACGGCTCAGGCAACCGCGATGAAACGAGATTTCCTGATCCAGACCGCTTCGACATGCGTCGTGCCAATGCGCGCGAGCATCTCGCGTTTGGAGCAGGAATCCATCACTGCATCGGCGCGCAACTCGCCCGTAAGGAAATGCAGACAGCCTTTCCGATCCTGCTGTCGCGGCTGAAGAATTTCCGGTTCGCCAAAGGCGTCAATTCGTTCCGCTACTCGCCAAACATCCTGATGCGCGGCGTGCTGGAACTGCACATCGAGTACGATCGCGCGTAGCCGCGCGATGCCCCTGCGGGACGTCGCGCCGTCACCAAACTGGTGAAGACGGGCTCGCCGCGCCGCGCGGCGCCTGAAGCTGCGACCCCAGGACGGTGCGGTGCGCCGGTCGCACGGATGGCGGCGACCGGCGGTGGTGGTCTGAAGAAGGCCACAGGCGCAGATCCGCGATCCGAGACGCAACCCAAGCGGTCAGCTCCGCCCGGCCGGCCACGGCCTTGCCGGCGTCACCGCAGCCTTCGACCGCCTTGCCGACCGTAAGGGGGAGCGCCGCCGCGCAGCCAGGCCCACCCAGCTTTGGCTCCAACGCCAGGTGCGGTCTGGCGGAGGCCGATTGGGCAAGAGGCGCCGTCAGCGGGCGCCTCCGTTTCGTCACATGTGACCTGGGCGGGGCAGTCCGGTGCGCCGCTGAAGTGTCGTGCGCCTCGGCGCCCCCTGGCGTTTGTAAGGGCGCCGCGTTTGTAAGGGCGCCGCGTTTGCAAGGGCGCCGCGTTTGCAAGGGCGCCGCGTTTGTCAGGGCGCCGTTCAAGGCGCAACCGCGCCCAGATCAAAGGAGGCCGCGCCGCTTTCGACAATCAGGCGAAAGTCGACCTCCTGCGCCATCGCCACGAGTTCGTAGAAGGCCGCCCGCGTAATACGCGCCTCCAGCCGCCCGCGCACCAGCACATAGGGACGCGGAGCCCCCGTCACAGGGTCCGTCGCCACGCGGATGGGATGGGCCGGACCGGCCGCAACCACGTCGCCGACATTGGTCGTAAAGACAAGGGCTGGGGTCCCGCCGATGTCAGCCCGGTCGACACGCACCGCAAGGAACGGCGCATCCTCAACATGCACAATGACCTTCTCACCCGGGGTGACGAGATAGGTCACGCCGTCCGCGTCCTTGCGCAGGATGGTTGAAAACAGCCGCACAAGGGGTTCGCGGGAAATCCGCACGCCCTCGTGCCACCAGGCGCCGTCGGCCCGAATGTGCAGGTCGATATCGCCGCAGACCGCGGGGTTCCATGCCTCAACAGGCGGCAGGCGGTTCTCACCGGCCAGGCCCTGGGCTCGTCTGATCTGCGCGACAATGACGCCAAGATCGCTCATTGTGCTGATGTAGCCGGCTTTGCGCCCGGAGCAAACCGCAAGTCGCGCGTGGGCGGCGCGCGCAAAAAGAAGAGGGCCCGGCGTCGCCGCCGGGCCCCCCGAAGCACTGCGTGCCTGGCCAGACCCGGACGGTCAACCGACCTTGGTCTGGTGCGCAAGCACCGCAAGCAGGAGCAGGGCCACGATGTTCGTGATCTTGATCATCGGATTGACCGCGGGACCGGCCGTGTCCTTGTAAGGATCGCCGACAGTATCGCCCGTGACGGCAGCCTTGTGGGCGTCCGAACCCTTGCCGCCGAAATTGCCCTCCTCAATATACTTCTTCGCGTTGTCCCAGGCGCCGCCGCCCGACGTCATGGAAATCGCGACGAAAAGGCCGGTGACAATCACGCCGAGCAGCATGGCGCCAAGCGACGCGAAGGCGTTCACAGGCCCGGCGATCATCAGCACGACCAGGAACAGGGCGATTGGAGACAGCACCGGGAGAAGCGAGGGCACCACCATCTCGCGGATCGCCGCCTGGGTCAGGATGTCCACCGCCTTGCCGTAGTCCGGCTTGTTCTTGAATTCCATAATCCCTGGAATTTCCTTGAACTGACGGCGAACCTCCTCGACCACGGCGCCGGCTGCGCGTCCGACCGCGGTCATCGACCAGCCGCCAAACAGATAGGGCAGCAGCCCGCCGATGAAGAGACCGATCACCACATAGGGGTTCGACAGGTCGAACAGCCCCTTCGTCTCAATGCCCTGGAAGAAGGTGTAGGTGTCGGAGTTGGTGGAGAAGTACTTCAGGTCTTCCGTATAGGCGGCGAACAGCACGAGCGCGCCGAGACCGGCCGAACCGATGGCGTAGCCTTTGGTGACCGCTTTCGTGGTGTTGCCCACAGCGTCAAGCGCATCCGTGGTCTTGCGCACGTCCTTGGGAAGATCCGCCATTTCCGCAATGCCCCCGGCATTGTCGGTCACGGGGCCGAAGGCGTCGAGGGCGACGATCATGCCGGCAAGCGCCAGCATGGTGGTGACCGCGATCGCGATGCCAAAGAGACCGGCGAGGGCGTGACAGACGACGATCCCGGCGACAATCACCAGAGCCGGGCCTGCGGTCGACTCCATCGACACAGCCAGACCCTGGATGACATTGGTGCCATGACCGGAACGTGAGGCTTCCGCCACTGAGCGGACAGGCCGATATTCGGTGCCGGTGTAGTACTCCGTGATCCAGACGATCGCCGCTGTCACCGCCATGCCCATGACGCCGCACAGGAACAGATCCATACCCGAAATGGCGCTGTCGGGAGCAATCGGACCAAACCCGCCGTTGAGCACCTGGATGACGCCCCACAGACCCGCAAGCGACAGCACGCCGGTTGCGATCAGGCCTTTGTAGAGCGCGCCCATGATCGAATTGTCGGCGCCCAGTTTCACGAAGAAGGCGCCGATGATCGAGGTGAGGATGCACACGCCGCCAATCGCCAGCGGCAACAGCATCATTGTCGTCACGAGGTCAGGATTGTCGCGGAAGAAGATTGCAGCGAGAACCATCGTCGCAACCGTCGACACCGCGTAGGTCTCGAACAGGTCAGCGGCCATGCCAGCGCAGTCGCCGACATTGTCCCCAACGTTGTCTGCGATGGTGGCCGCGTTGCGCGGATCATCCTCGGGGATGCCGGCTTCAACCTTGCCCACCATATCGCCGCCGACGTCGGCGCCTTTGGTGAAGATGCCGCCGCCAAGACGCGCGAAGATCGAAATCAGCGACGCCCCGAAACCGAGCGCAACCAGCGCGTCGATCACGGTGCGCGAGGTCTTCTCGATGCCAAGCGGCCCGGTCAGGACCCAGTAGTAAACCGTGATGCCGAGCAGGGCGAGCCCGGCCACCAGCATGCCGGTGATCGCCCCTGCGCGGAAGGCCACCGACAGGCCCTGCGCCAGGCCCTGACGCGAGGCTTCGGTCGTGCGCACATTGGCGCGCACTGACACCTTCATGCCGATAAACCCGGCCGCGCCCGAGAGCACCGCACCGAGCACGAACCCAACCGCGGTCTGCCAGCCCAGCGCCAGAAGGAGCAGCGCCGCCACGACGACGCCGACGATCGCGATGGTGCGATACTGCCGGCTCAGATACGCGTTCGCGCCCTCCTGGATGGCGGCGGCGATCTCCTGCATGCGCGCGTTCCCGGGGCTGAGCTTCATCAACGCCCCATTGGTGAGCCAGCCATACGCCACGGCCGCCAAGCCGCAGACAACGACCAACCCGAGAACTGTATTCGGGTCCATGCGATCCTCTTCATCTCAAAACAGATTGACGCGGTTGTATCGGATTCGCCGCGACCGCGGTGGGGAAAATGCGTGCGACAGCCCCCGCCGCGCGTGGCCGGAACCTGCCAAAGCCTTTGATGAAGCGCAAGTTTCAGTCGCGGCCCTGGAGAATCCGGGCCGGAGCGGGCCGTGGGCTACATGCCGGGGCGCAGATTGGGCCGCAGCGGATCGGCCCGAAGCACGGACACCTGGAGGACAACGCCCCGCCCAAGCACAGCGTCCGTGGCCGCCAGGAGGCGCGCGCGCGCGCGCGCGACATCAAGCTTGCGCGGGTCGGCAGGATCCGACAGGTCCTCGATGTGGACAAGCTTCAGATAGGCGTCGCGCAGAAAGTGGGTGCGCTCGCGCAGTTTCCAGATGTCCTGGCCCTGCGCCGGCGTCAGCTGCAGGGACACGAAAATGTAGTTCACAAGACGGCCCTGACGCGCCACCGGGAACGGCAGGTTCAGAATGTCGATGGTGCGCGCGGAGGGATCCTCCTTGGCGTCCCTGGCCTCAGCCTGGGCGACTGGCGACCAGGCGGCTGTCGCCAGGCCTGCTGCCCCCGCCATCAAGCTGGCTGCAAGGATCACGGCGCATCGACGCACAGGCGCGCCCGGCGCGCCGGCGGCGCCGCGGGATGGACCCAAAACGCCGGCGCTGGCGCCTGGGGCGCAGCTGCGCATGCGTTGGGAACGGGAGAAAAAACCAAGCATAGCCTATCTTCGCGCAGGGCAATGAACGCCGGGTTACCGCGCCGCCGCGGGCCATCGCGCCAGCTGCCTCCACACCAGTCCGCGTCACACCGGTCAGCGTCACACCGGTCAGCTTCACACCGGTCAGCTTCACACCCGGCAGGGTAGGCCCAGTCAGCGCAACCCCAGTCAGTGCAACCCCAGTCAGCGCAACCCCAGTCAATGCAACCCCAGCAGGCATCACCCCGACAGGGCCGGCAGGACCGGCTGGCTGACCACGCCAGCCAGCGCGCCCCTGCCCGGCGGGTCGGCGTCAGCCGCGTGGGGCGACGCCGGGCGCCTCGTGCGGATCATCCGCCTCAGCGTCTTCGGCGCGCGTGAAGATCGCTTCAAAACTCGTCAGGTGCAGACCAGATTTGAGCCACGCATACGGGGTGACATTGACGGCCTTGACGATCCTGCGCTCGACCCGGCGCCCCGCCCCCTCTGGCACCAGGTCAAAGTCGAGCACATTGACGCAGGCCAGATCCTGTTCCAGAGACCCGGCCGCCCTGAGACCCGCTCCCAGCGCCCAGGAGATCAACAAGCGATTGATCCCCTCATGCGCCACCACCAGCGCACTGGCCCAGTCGGGACGGGCCAGCAGCCGCTCGATCGCCGACACGCTGCGCGCCTGCGCCGCCGCAAACGGCTCTCCGTCATCAAAGAAGCGGGCCCCGGGGGCGTCCGCCCGCTCCCAATGAAACGTCATCGCGGCGGCGAGTTGTTCGCGGCTCGCAAATGCGATGTAGGTTCCCGAATGGACCTCTTCGAGGTCGGCGTCAGCTTCCAGCGCCGGCGGGGCCTGATGGCCTCCAAGGACAATCTCCGCTGTCTCGCGCGTGCGCCGCAGTCCCGAACACACGGCGAGGTCGAGCGGCGTGGCCGACAGCGCGCCGGCGGCCGCGCGGGCCTGATCCTGCCCCAGGGCGGTCAGGCGCGCGATGCGTGGATCGCGGCTTTCACGCACTTCCCGGGACATGTAATCGACATGGCCGTGACGCATCAGATAGATGCGCCGCCGTCCGGTGGTGCCAGGCAGAGCGTTCATTCAGCCGCCGCCGCAGGTCCGGCGACGCCCCACTCCCGCAGCACATCGGCAGTATGCTCCCCGGCCTTTGGCGCCTTGCGCTGGATGGCGCCGGGCGTGGCGGAGAAACGGGGCGCAGGCGCAGGCTGCACAACCCCCTCATAGGTGACGAATGTCTGACGCGCGGCGTTGTGCGGGTGGCTCGCCGCCTCACTCATCGACAGCACCGGCGCGAAACAGACATCGCTGCCCTCCATCGTGGCGCACCAGTCTGCCTGGCTCCGCGTCTTGAAGACAGCCGCAAGCTTCTGCGACAGCGCTGGCCACCGATCCCGGTCCATCTGCGGAGCAAAGTCAGGATCCTGTGACAGACCTGTCTTCTCAAGCAACAGGGCGTAGAACTGCGGCTCAATCGAACCAATCGAAATCCACTTTCCGTCAGCGCACTCATACGTGTCGTAAAAGTGCGCACCGCCATCGAGCAGATTGGCGTCGCGCAGGTCGTCGCGCCAGACGCCCACATGCTTCATGCCGTAGAACATGGCCATGAGCGACGCCGCGCCGTCAGACATCGCGACATCGACGACCTGGCCTTTGCCCGTGGCGCGCGCGCTGATGATCGCCGCAAGCAGGCCCATGGCGAGGTACAGCGCACCCCCCCCGTAATCGCCGACGAGGGTGAGTGGCGGCGGCGGCGACTCGCCGCGCCGGCCCATGGCGTGCAGCGCCCCGGTGATCGAAATATAATTGATGTCGTGGCCCGCCGCGTGCGCAAGGGGACCGGTCTGCCCCCATCCGGTCATCCGCCCGTAAACCAGCTTCGGGTTGCGCCCCAGGGCTGTATCGGGACCGAGGCCGAGACGCTCCATGACGCCTGGGCGGTACCCCTCAATGAGCGCGTCCGCACGTGCGACAAGGTCCAGGCAGACCGCGTGCTCGCGCTGATCCTTCAGGTTCAACGCCACAGAGCGCCGGCCACGACCAGTGACGGGATCGCCGGCCCCGCCGCGTCCCGGCGCGTCGATACGCACCACGTCTGCGCCCATATCAGACAACAGCATGCCGCAGAACGGCCCCGGCCCGATGCCTGCGAACTCAATCACTTTCAGTCCCGCCAGTGGTCCAGACGCCATGCCCGACTCCCGAAAAACCCGTCAGGCGGAACACTGGCCCGCCTTGGCGCGCCGCTCAAGATCAAAGCTGTGTGGGACGCGCAGCGTTCAGCGCACTGTTCAGCCGACACTGCGCCGGGCGGCTGGCTCGTCGGCGGCGAGCGCGCGGTGCAGATCCGCCCGGGCCGCCTGCAGCCGGACAAGCACCTCGCGCAGACGCACGCGCGCCGCATCAGCGTCGCCCGCATCGAACATCCCGGCCGCCGCCGCCTGCGCCGCCGCCGCCTGCAAGGCGCGCGGGTCGCCAGGGCGCAGACCCACGCCAGCGCCATGATCCTGCGGTTCGCGGCCTTCAGCCGGCTGATGCAGCGATGCTGATTTGGGGGTCATGCGCCCTCTATCCGTCCGTTGATGAGCCAAAGATCGCCCGGCCATGACGTCTGCAAGCCGGTTGGTTTCAAGAAGCCGGCTGACGCCTGTGATCGTGTAGCCCTCGACATACAGGCGAAAGCGGATCTGGCGCAGAAGGGCCATGTCCTGCGGCCGGTAAAGCCGTTCCCCGCGCGCGTCGCGCAGCGGCGCGAGGTCTCCCAGACGGCGCTCCCAAAACGCCAGCACGTCCGGCGGAACGCCCAGCTCGCGCGCCGCCTCCGACGCGCTGCGCAGCCGGTTTGGTTCTTCCAGCAGAGCTTTGAGGCTCACGTCGCTGACCGCGCCGCAGCAACCCGATCGCACAGAATGTGGGACGGCTTGAAGGTGACCACGCGCCGCGCCGTGATCTCGGCCTCCACGCCCGTCTTGGGGTTGCGGCCGACGCGCGCCCGCTTGGCGCGCACGCTGAAAATGCCGAACCGGGCGAGTTTGACGGTCTCACCCTCGCTCAGGCGCGCCACAATGAGATCGAGAACGTTTTCCAGCAGATCAACGCAATCCTGGCGTGAGCGTTGCGGATCCCGCGATGCGGTTTCACGCACAAGCGCTTCAACGATATCTGCCCGCGTCACTGTCTTCCCGGACACATCCCGCCTCCCGATTGCAGCGACTACCGTAAGGATTCGCTCGAGAGCGGTCAAACGCCAACCGGATGACTCCGCGTCGCAGGCCTACATGCGCGCGAGGGCTGCCCCCCAGGTGAACCCGCCGCCCATCGCCTCCATCAGCACGAGGTCGCCAGGCTTCACCCGACCATCGGAAATCGCCGTATGGAGGGCAAGCGGGACAGAGGCGGCGGACGTATTGCCATGCACTCCCACGGTGGAGACAACCCGGCCGGGCGCGATCGAGAGCTTGCGCGCAACGCCATCGAGGATCCGCTGATTGGCCTGGTGCGGGATGAACCAGTCGACCTCATCGATCGTCACGCCGGCCAGCGCCGCCGTCTGTTCGATCGCATCGGCGATGTTGGTGACTGCATGCTTGAACACAGCATTGCCCTGCATGCGCAGCTTGCCCACTGTCCCGGTGGAGGACGGGCCGCCATCGACGTACAGCAGATCCTCGTAGCGGCCATCGGACCGAATGCTTGTGGCGAGCAGCCCGCGCCCCTCCGCCTCGGCTGCAGGCGCGCCGCGCAGAACCACCGCGCCAGCCCCGTCGCCAAACAGCACGCAGGTGCCCCGGTCCTCCCAATCGAGAATGCGCGAAAAAGTCTCCGCACCAATGACCAGGGCGGCGCGGGCATGCCCGCGCGCGATGAAACCGTCTGCAACGCTCAACGCATAAATGAACCCGGAACACACCGCCTGGACGTCAAACGCCGCCCCATGGCGCATGCCAAGACCCGCCTGGATGCGCACCGCCGTCGCCGGAAACGTCCGGTCAGGCGTCGCCGTCGCCAGAACGATCAGATCGATGTCGGCCGGCGTCATGCCGGCCGAGTCCAATGCAGTTCGGGCCGCGGCCAAACCCAGATCCGAGGTCAGTTCGCCATCGGCTGCGATATGGCGCTCGCGGATCCCGGTTCGCTCGACAATCCAGGCGTCGGATGTATCCATCCGCGCGGCCAGATCGGCGTTGGTGAGCACGGTCTGCGGCAGGTAGCCCCCGACGCCGGCGACCAGGGCGCGATACGCACTCATGGAATGGCGCCGAGATTGGCTGGCGCGCCAGCATGGGCGGCGGCGGCCCGCAGCTTCGCCCCAACCTCTTCGGCGAAGCGCGACGGCGCAAGCCCGATGGCCGCCTCAACCGCCGTTGCGAAACCGATGGCGTCCGTGCCGCCATGACTCTTCACCACAATCCCGTTGAGACCGAGGAAAACCCCGGCATTGACCTTGCGGGGATCCATCCGATCCTTCAGCCGCGCCAACCCGCCGGAGGCGAGCGCCGCCCCAAGCATCGCAAGCGGCCCGGCAGTGAGCGCCTCGCGCACAAAGCCGCCGACCAGACGCGCCGTGCCCTCGGCGGTCTTGAGCGCGATATTGCCCGTGAACCCATCGGTCACAACGACGTCGACAACGCCCTGGGAAATGTCGTCGCCCTCTATAAAGCCGCGGAAATCGAGGTCCAGATCGCCCTGCCGCTCACGAATGAGCCGCGCCGCCTCGCGGATCTCCTCATGACCTTTCATGTCTTCGGAGCCGACATTGAGAAGGCCAATGCTCGGCCGGCTCAGTCCGTAGCGCGCCCGGGCGAAGGCTTCGCCCATGACAGCGAATTCGACGAGCTGCTCAGCGTCCGCCGTCACGTTGGCGCCAACGTCCAGCACGGCCGTGACCCCCCGCACCGTGGGCCAGCTTGCAACCAGTGCGGGACGATGGACCCCCTCAAGCGTTCGCAGCCGCAGCATGGCGATCGCCATCAGTGCGCCCGTGTTGCCGGCCGACACGATGACCCCGGCGGCGCCCGCCTTCACGCTGTCGATCGCATTCCACATGCTGGTGCCCTTGCCGCGTCGCAGCGCCTGGCTCGGCTTGACCTCCATCCCGATGACATCGCTCGCATGCGTGACCCGGGAGGCGCGCCGGGCCTCGGGATAGCGCTCGAACAACGCGGCGAGGCGGGCTTCGTCGCCATGCACCAGGAAGGCGACGTCGCTGCGACCGCGCGCCACGCGGTCCAAGCCTTCAATCACGATGTCCGGCGCATGGTCGCCGCCCATCGCATCGATGGCGATGATCACGCCGTCGTTCATCGCGCTACCAGCCTGCCTTTCTGAAGGGTCCCAGCAGAAGGAGGACGCGACCATAATCCTCTCGCCGGCAAGATCAACGATGCGTGATCAGCGGGCTGCGCCAGCCGCAGCGCCAGCCGCAGCCAGGCCCGGCGCGCCGGGCGGCGGGAGGGCGATCTCGCCACGGCCGAGCGCAGCCAGATCCTGGTCCGCCAACGCAGCCGCAACGCCAAGCGCGTAAACGGCCAAGGCGCCGGCCCGCGGCGCCTCCTGCAGGTCAGCGCGCCAGACGTTGCGGGCGAGCGCCGCGCCGAGACCCGGCGCATCCCCCGCGGCAAGCGCTGCGCCATAAACAGCGGCCCGACCGTAAAACGCCTCGCCAAGCTTGCGGATGCGCTTGGCGATGGTCATGTCGCCAACGCCCACGTCGCGCAGCGCCTCATCGAAGCCCGCAAACAGCCGGTCAAACAGGCGCTGGGCCAGATCCCGCGCGCCGGCGTCTCCCTCCTGAAGCCGCCGGATCACCAGGATCGACACCAGGGCAGCCATCTCAAAGCGTCCCTCAAACGTGTCGGGCGCCTCGAAATCGACGTAGAAAGTTTCTAGCCGTGCATGCTGCATCACGGCGACGTAGAGCCTGTCCGCGATGACCGCCTCACTGGCCGGCCTGAACAGTTTGGCGAATTCGAACAGCCTGGCGAACATCTGCGCTCCATCGCGGGCTTGCACGCCCCACCGGTCGGATCTAGTGCAGGCAGGCCAGGAAGGCACGCCCCGAGGGCGCCAACCAGACGGGAGACACGCATGAGGTTCCGCACCGCCCTCGCCGCCGGCGCAGCCAAATTTGCCGCAGTCGCGCTGCCCAGCGCTGTGGCGCGCGCACTTCCGGGCGCATTGGGCCTCGCTCTGGCAGGGGGCGCGCTGGCGGGGTGCATCTCCACGGTCGAGCAGCACGGTTTCATCCCGGACGAGGGTCAGACCGTCGATGTGAAGCTGGGAGAGGACACCAAGAGTTCGGTCATCGCCCGACTTGGCAACCCGTCGACTGTGGCGACCTTCGACCCGAATGTCTGGTACTACATTTCGGATACTAAGGCCCGGCGCACCTATCAGCATCCAAGATCAATCACGCGCAGCGTCACCGCCGTGCGCTTCGGCGACGCAGATGTCGTGTCCGAAGTCAAAACTTACGGTCTGGCGGACGGCAAGGTCATTGATTACGCGTCGCGGGAGACCCCAACGCGCGGTCGCGAACTCACGATCATCGAACAATTGTTCGGCAATATCGGTCGCCTGCCGGGTCAATCGCCGAACGAGCAGGGACCGGGCTCGCGCGACGATCGCCGCTGATCGGCCTGCATCGCACGCCCGCCCGGCACGACCCCAGTCCAAGGCCCCTCTGCCCGTCCGGCGAGCGCCCCTGAAGAACGCGTTCTGAGACAGCGTCCCGAGGACGCATCCTGAGAGCGTGTCGCGGGCGCGGCCCCGGGCGGAGGGGAACCGTGATCCAGGGAAATTTGTGCCCTGGGAGCATTCAGTGAGGCGCTGGCGCGAAACCGATGCGACCGCGCAAACGACGCCTGCCCGCTGGAGTGCCCGCTGAGGTCGGCAACTGACGCCGGACTGGCCAGCTCCCCGCGGCCTGCCCGGCCGGGCTGCCCCAACTGGCCCTCTCTGGCGTCTTTCCGCCCTCGCTGCCCGGTCCACCCCAATCGGTCCGCCCCGATCGGTTCGGCCCCTGATCGGTCCGGCCCCTGATCAGTCCCGCAGGCCGACGAATTCGCGCAGTCGCTCAGGACGGACGGCCAACCAGGACATCCTACTTCGCCGCCTTGGCCATATCCTCAAGCGCGCGCATCTGCTCCGGGCTTGGCATGGCGCCAAACTGGGGCATGGCCATGGTGCGGTATCCAGACGGCGGCGCAAACAGCGCTGGATCCTGCGCCCCGCGCGTCAGCTGGGCCATTTCCATCAAGGGCGCATTCGTCTTTGCGTTGACTGTGCGCATGTTGATCCCATCCGAGGTCACACAGCTCACCGTCACCGATTCAGACTTCGGATCAGCGGCCTCCCACAGTGCGCAGCGCTGGCCCGCCACCATATCCAGGCCAATGCGTCGGGTGGTGACGCCAGCGCCGTAAAGATCGGCAAGCTGCGGGGCGCCGCCCTCGCCGAGAGCGACGGTCATCGCCACCCGCGCAGCCGCCGGAACGTCGCCGATCGGAAACATGACGGTCTGGCGCGAACTGAGATCAGTGACGATCGCCATAGCGCCGCCAGCGCCCATGCCGCCTGACATCTCCATGCGAAGCCTGGGACCACTGGCGTATACCTTGGCGTCCAGAGGCGCGTCGGCCCCATAAAACCGCATAACCCCCGCATAGGACGCGCTCGGCGCAGACAGTGCATCAGGGAACGTCTCGCCCTGCGCCGCGTGTGGCGGCGGCGCAGTGGCGTCTGCGGCTTCGGTTCCATCCTGCTTTTTCCCGCAGGCTGACAGCGCCAGCACCAGAACGAGCGCGATGCCTGCAGTGCTGCGCTGAATGGTTGTTTGCATCCTTGCACTCCTTCCGGACCCATGTGCGCCCCCATCCTCAGGAACGCCTCAGATTGCGCCCGCAGGGCGCGTTTGACGGACTCAGGAACCGACCTTCTGGCGCGCCGGTCCTGATGCCTTGGGCTTGGCGCCGCTGGCGGGCTTGGGTCCGCCCTGGTCGCCCGTGGACACAGCGCAGGTAAAATCCACCCGATATGCGCCGTCCGGCCCCTTTTCCATCCGGGCGAGCGTGCAGCCAGATGGCAAGGCCTTCTGCGCCGCCTGGCGATAGTCAGCCTCGCTCGCCGCGCGCTGCGGCGCCTCCCCTGCCTGGGAGGTGGTGAACCGCAACTCCAGCAGAAAGCCGCGCCCGCCCGGAAGGGGCGTGACGCCAAATTGCAGGCGATCCACCAGCACGGTTTGCGGCATGGCGATGTTGAAGCCAACCGCATCGCGCGGCGATGAGCCCGCGCACGCAGACACCAGACCGGCGCAACCCAATGCTGCGCAAACAGCCAGCGGGGCTGGCGCCACAAGCGCAGAGAGGACGCGGCCGCGCAGTTTCATGCCCACATCATGGCGCCAAGGCGCGCCCCGCGCCACCCCCGGCCCGGCGGCCCGGCCATTAAGCCCGGTCAGCACGTCTGGAAAGACCGCGCGCGGCGCCATGCAACGCAACGCGCTGCGTGTCACATCCACGTCCGCGACGCGGCGACTGCGCGATTTGCCTGCGGGCATCCCTGTCGCGATGACCAGCGCACGAGGGCTCGCGCCCATGATCGGCGCGCTCCAGCGCGCCCATCGACATCGGCGCTTGATTTGCGCCACGCAGCACCCTCGCCTCCGCAGGACGGCTGTACGGGCGGCGGGGCGCGCGCTCGTCACGGTCGCAGCCCCTGCCCTTCAGGGCGACACACCGATCCCACCGCGTGCATCCGACAGGTCGCTGCTCCTGTGTGGCCGCGTGCTCACCCGTCACAATGTGTGGTTGGACGGACCATCACAGGCGCACGGCGGCGATCCGCGATTGGTGAAACCTGTGCCTGTCCCCGAGACCACCGGCGCAACCGTCACCGCAGGTCCATGCGATGGCTGGCGTTGCAGGAGCCATCATCCGCAGCCTCGCCCCACACCGGGGCGCCTTGGAACTGATGCGCCATGGCGCCCGGAACGCCCCGTCAAAGCGCGCTCAACATCACCCACGCTGTTCTCACCGTGGCGGGTCAGCCAGTCGCCCGCAGCCGGGTGCGCATGCTGTCGCCCCGCGACGAGTGGACGAGCTTCTGGGGTTATGCCGCTGACCGCGCCCAAACGCCTTCAACAGCGATACCGCGCGCAAGGTGCGGGTCCTGCTGACCGACGGCGAGAACAATCCACCCTACCACTTCGAGGGCTACGACGGCTGCAACGAACCAGCGACCGTGGCAGTGCCGGCGCCTGCCCACGCACATATGGCGTGAGCCGGCTCGACCGTACGTCACTGGATAACCTGACCATCGATGCCTGCACGTCGCTGCGCACAACCTATGGCGTCGAGATCTTTACCATCCTAGTCGACGTGCGCGATGTTGAGGCGCGTGATCTGATGCGGCGCTGCACCGGAGATCAGAAGAAGTCCTTCAACATCACCCCGGCCGACCTTGATATGACCGTTCAGGCGATCGCGCGAAGCAATGTGCGGTTGACGAGGTAACACGCCAGGCAGGCAGAAGGGCCCATCAGGCAAACGGCCCGGTGCGCAGAAACGTGCAGCGCGGACCGGGCCCCGGACGCGACCGGCCGAGGGCTCAGTCGCTGGCGGGACCCGGCTTGACCGTGAAGGCTATGCGACGGTTGCGGGCGTGCGCCCGCCCGTCCGCCGCACGGTCGAGCGGACGGGTCTCGCCATAGCCGATCGCCGTGAGCGCTGCAGGCTCAGCACCGCGATCAACAAGATAGGCGCGGACAGTTTCCGCCCGACGGCGGGACAGCACAAGATTGACATCGCCAGGCCCGCGGGAGTCGGTGTGGCCTTCAATCGAGATTGCGAAAGCGCCGCAACGCATCGCCACGCCAGCGATTGCATCAAGCAGCCGATCCGAGCCGCCCGACAGGTTCGCCATGCCGGTCTCGAATTGAATGGTTCGCCCGGCGAGCGTTTCATCAAAGGCTTTTTGGCAGGCCGGCGCGTCTGGATCCGCAGGCAACGCCATAAGTGCAGCCCCGACGGCCGGGGGTTCGTTGCGAACGGCGATCGCGTCGACCACCACAGCAACATCCCTGGCTGCGTCCGGATCGCGCTTCATCTCGCGCTCAAGGGACGCCAGGGCAGCGTCCCGCAGTTGCGCGCTCGCCGCTTCACCCGACAGGATCGCAACCGGGCGGTCGTATCGCACCCTCACCCAACCATCGGCGCCGCGCGCGATCTGCGCATCCAGGCGGTCGACCCAGGCAGGCTCGCGCGCCGGCGCCGGCGGTCCTGGTGTCAGTCCCGCAGCCGCGATCAGAGCCAGAACGCCAAGCGCTGCAGCCGGCCCGGCCGCCACACTCCACTCCCCGCGCGACGACTGCTCCAGGTCATCCGCCTCAGTATCCGACTGCATGACATCTCCGCTGCAGGCCCTGCCGATCTGCCGGCGCGCCCTGATAGGCGATGCGAGGCCGCAGGTCACGCGCCCCATGTGCGTTGGGCGGCCATTGGCGCGCAGCGGCGTCAGGATCGCCACAGCGGCGCGACCAGGACGCAAGCGCGCACCGCGAGCGAGGCAGACCATCCCAAAGCCGCCAACATGGTGCGCCGCTGGCCTGTGCGGATCCTGGCTTGTCCCGATACCGGCCTGTCCGGATTTAGACTGGTCCTGTGATTGGCCCGACCTGGTCTTTGCGGCCGCCCGGACACACGCGGCCGTCGCGCCGACCATGCCGGCCCGGCCCGCAGCCCACCGCTCTGCGCTCAGGCGGGCGAGCACACGCCCAAAGCCCAAAGGACCGACTGGCGGCCGGCGGTGCGGCGGCGCTCTAACCGGTCATGCCTGCGCGCTGCGCAAAGGCGAAGGCCGACTGGGCGAGCGGGACCACACGCTCTGCGTTGGCTTCCGCATGGGCGCTCGCCGCCGTGCCATCGCGCACGCGCCCGACGATGCCCTGAAGGATCGCGGCGAGGCGGAACATGTTGTAGGCAAAGTACCAGTCGGTCTGCGGCAGACCCGCACGACCCGTCCTTTCACAATACATCGCGACATATTCGTCCTGTGTCGGAATGCCGAGCGCCTTCAGGTCGAGCCCGGCGAGACCCGAACGCTGGTTAGGCGCCATCACCCAATTCATAAGATGATAGGTGAAGTCGCCGAGCGGATCGCCAAGCGTTGACAGCTCCCAGTCCAGCACCGCGATCACCCGCGGTTCGCTGGGATGCAGGATCATGTTGTCGAGCCGATAGTCACCATGAATGATCGTTGTTGTCTCACCCGGCGGAATCGAACGCGGCAGATAATCAATCAGCTTGTCCATCTCAGGAATAGTCATGGTCTCGGAGAGCTTGTACTGCTTGGTCCAGCGATCGATCTGGCGTGCAAAATAACTGCCTGGCTTGCCGAAACTCTCCAGTCCGACCGCCTTGTAGTCAGTCGTGTGCAGCGCCGCGAGCGTGGAGACCTTGGCTTCGTAAATCTTTCGTCTGGTGGACGGGTCGATGCCTGGCAGCGACCCGTCCCACAGAATGCGCCCCTCCACATTCTCCATGACGTAGAACATCGTTCCAATGACAGACTCGTCAGTACAAAGCGCATACGGTCGGGCGACGGGGAAGCCGGTTGGATAAAGTGCGGCGATGACCCTGTACTCACGATCGACCGCATGCGCACTGGGCAGCAGTTTGCCGGGCGGCTTGCGCCGCAGGACGTATCTGCGTTGCGGGGTCACCAGCTGATAGGTCGGGTTGGACTGCCCGCCCTTGAACTGACGCACCTCAAGCGGCCCGCGGTACCCCTCGACATTGGCGGACATCCATTCCGCGAGCGCCGCATCGTCAATGCGATGGCGCTCCTCCACCGGCTTGGTGCCGGAAAACACGTCTTCCACCATCGGATCGCTCGGTGTCGAACCGCTCGGTGTCGCACCGCTCGTTGTCGTATCGCTCATTGGTCTTTCCCCGTCGCGGGGCGCTGGCGCCCGCTTTCGCCGTGTTGTCGTCCTCGGGCCGCCGCAAAGGCCGTCTTTCTTCCAGCGCACAATAGCGCCTCGCAGCGCAACGCCAAGTCCCGCCCGGGTCTGGCGACCCGCACGACAGGCGCCCTGGCGCCGATTGGCGGATCCGCCAATCGGGGCAAGCCTCCTGCGGAGGTCCGCGCGCTCCTGGCGCCGGCTGGCGGCGACCGGCGCACCATGCGGGCGACGTACGGGAATTCCTGGCGTTGTATTGCAACGGCCGGTTTGGGGAGCAACCAGGGCCGCGACACGCGGTGCGTTTGCAGCGCGCCAGCGGTTGCAAGACGGCTTGGACAGGAGCGGGGCTTGGCGGAACCGCGCTCCTCAGACACTCTCCCGCCGGAGAAGGACCGGAGAAGGAAAGGCAGTCTCATGCTTGTTCGCCGCGCTTTGCTCGCCCGCCTCGGCGCCACTGTTCTTGGGGCCGCCGCGACAGTACACGCCGTCAGGGCTCAGTCGTTGACCGCAGCCGCCGCATCGGGGGACATCGCCCAAGCCGTCACGCCCTATCGCTTGGGCTTGATCCGCCCCGCTCTGCTGGAGCGCGCCAGGGCGGCCCTGGCCCGGCCGGAGATCCGCCGCACGGATCGTCTGGCCGTTGTGGATCTTGCAATGCCGTCGCGCACGCCGCGCCTGTTCCTGATCGATCTTCACGCCGGGGCCGTGGACAGCTTCCTCGTCGCCCATGGCAAGGGCAGCGATCCGGACCACAGCGGGGTTGCATCCCGCTTTGGCGATGTGCCCGGCTCGAACATGACCCCGCTGGGCGCCTTCGCAGGCGCTGAACGTTACCAGGGCAAACACGGCCTGTCGCTGCGCCTGGACGGTCTTGATCCGGCAAACGCCAACGCCCGCGCCCGCGCCATCGTGCTGCACAGCGAATGGTATGTCAGCGAGGATATGGCGCGCACACATGGCAAACTTGGCCGGTCGAATGGCTGTTTCGTGGTTGACGAAGCGGTCCTGCCACGCGTGCTCACCGCCATTGACGGGGGCGGCCTGCTCTACGCCGACGCCTGATCGGAACCCGATCAACGTCTCCTGGCGGCCCGCGCCCTGCAGGCCCCGGAACGAAAGGCCGATGATCGCCCTGCCCGGCGGCGGTTCGCGATGGCGCCCTGCCCGCCTCGGCCCGGCTCGCAGGCGCCCGGCTTGCGGGGGGCCTGCCCCCAGGGACCACGCTCACCATCGTCCGTTTCCACAGCACCGTACAGGACCACCCCTGCCAGCCAGCGGCGTGACATCCGGCCCCGAGGGGCCCTCCCTCAGGGCCCCTCACCTTGGCCCCGAACGACCTTGGCCCTGAACGACCCCGGCCCCGGGTCGCGTTCCGCCAGGTCGCCTTCCGGCAGGTCGCCTTCCGCCAGGTCGCACGCCGCCCAGCTCTCCGCGCTCCAAATGTCCGTCCCCGCAAACCCCTTTCCCCTACGTCCGGCTTGGCCCGCCGCCGACACGGCTTATGATCCTGGCGCACCCACCATGGAGAAACGCCCATGCCTGAAGCCTGGATCATCGACGCCTGCCGCACCCCGCGCGGGATCGGCAAAGTTGGCAAGGGCGCGCTCGCGTCCATCCATCCGCAACAGCTGGGCGCGGCGGTGCTCAAAGGACTCGCTGAACGCAACGGGCTCAAGACCGCCGACGTCGACGACATTGTCTGGGGGACGTCGAGCCAGCGCGGCAAGCAGGGCGGCGACCTCGGGCGCATGGCCGCGCTCGACGCCGGCTATGACATCCGGACGTCAGGCGTGACCCTCGACCGTTTCTGCGGCTCCGGCATCACCAGCGTGAACATGGCGGCCGCCTCGATCATGTCAGGCATGGAGAGCCTTGTGATCGCCGGCGGCACGGAGATGATGAGTTACACAAGCTCTACAGCAGATCCGAAGGCGCCGCCCTTCATGGACAGCGGCAATCTGCGTCTGCGCGCGCGCCATCCCCAATCCCACCAGGGCGTTTGCGCCGATGCGATTGCGACCCTGGAAGGAATCCCCCGCGCCGCCCTTGATGAACTCGCCTATGTCAGCCAACAGCGCGCCGACGCGGCGATCCGTGGCGGCCATTTCGACAAGAGCCTCACTCCCGTCTATCACGAAGACGGCTCGCTGGCGCTCGACAAGGAGGAGTTTCCCCGGCCGCAAACAACACTCGAGGGTCTCGCCGCGCTCAAGCCGTCCTTTGAAGCGATGGCGAATTTTCCGCTCGATGACCAGGGCACCACCTTTGGCGGCCTGATCCGGCAGGTCTATCCCGACCTGAACATCGTCCACGTCCACCACGCTGGCAACTCCTCAGGCGTCGTCGACGGCGCCGCGGCAGTGCTTCTCGCCTCGCCGGATTACGCCAGAAAGAACGGCCTGAAGCCGCGCGCACGTGTGGTGGCGATGGCCAATATGGGCGACAGCCCGACACTGATGCTGAACGCCCCGGTTCCCGCCGCGCGCAAGGTTCTCGACCGCGCCGGACTGACCATCGACGACATCGATCTTTGGGAAATCAACGAAGCCTTCGCCGTCGTTGCTGAAAAATTCATCCGCGATCTGAAGCTCGATCGCGACAAGGTGAATGTAAACGGCGGGGCGATGGCGCTTGGCCACCCGATCGGAGCGACTGGCTCGATCCTGATTGGAACAATGGTGGACGAACTCGAACGGCGCGATCTCAAGCGCGGGCTCGTCACCATGTGCGCAGCCGGCGGCATGGCGCCTGCGATCATCGTGGAGCGGCTGTAGGCAAGCACCGGCGCGACAGCAGCAGCGCGCGCCCGCAGGTCGAGCGGCGTACGGCAGAGGCGCCCGCAGGCCGCATGGCCCGGCGGGCGCGCCCTTGCCTCGCAGAAATCGCCAATGGTATGATCCAGGCCCGGCGCGCCGCCGGGTCAGGTCCACGCGCGCCGCTCACACCGGACGGCGGAGGGTAAGCGTGGAGTTGGTTGCAAGCCTCTTTGCCCTGCTGCACATCCTGGCGTTCGTCTACTGGCTGGGCGGCGATCTGGGGGCCTACTACGCCAGCCGGTTCATCACCCGAGTTGATCTGTCAACGCCTGAACGGGCCCTTGCAGCCCGGGTTCTGAACGGCGTCGACATGGCGCCGCGCTACGCCCTCATCTGGACCTTTCCAACGGGTCTGGGCCTCGCAACGGCATCCGGCGGCCTGGCTGCGCCGTGGATCTGGACGGGGCTGGCTGCAGCGCTCGCGGTCGCATGGAGCGCCCTCGCCGCGCACCTTCATCGGCGCGAGAGCACGCCGCCGGGTGTCATGGCGCGCGCTGATCGGGTCCTGCGCGTCATGCTGGCCGCAGGGCTGACGGTGACAAGCCTTCAAGGCCTCTTCGGGCTCGCGGGCTGGACAGGCAGCGACCTTCCCATGTTCCTGTCGCTCAAACTCCTGCTGTTCGCTGCGGCGATCGCCTGCGGCCTCGCCATCCGGCCTATCCTGGCGGAGTTCAAGGCCGCCTTTTCGTCGCTGCTTCAGGATGGTCCAAGCCTGGACGTCAACGCTGCGATAGACCGCTCACTGACATTATCCAGACACTTTGTCCACGTGATCTGGGCTTGCCTGATCGCCGCGGCTGCGCTTGGCGTGTTCAGGCCAATGTGAGGATCACCATGCCCGACACCGCGCACATGCAAACTATCGAGAGCCTCGCTGGGGCGCTGCAGACGGTCATCGGGATTGATCATGTCCATACGGACGAAATGACCCGCCGGCTGATGTCGCAGGACATCTGGGCCGAGGGCGGACTGGCTGACATTGTGGTCGCGCCGGGCTCCACCCCGCAGTTGTGCGACGCGCTCAGGCTCATTCACGCATCCGGACGCGCCATCCTGCCGCGCGGCGGCGGCATGAGCTACACCAGAGGCTATGTCGCAGATGCGCCCGGAGGGGTGGTGCTCGACCTTCGGCGCATGAACCGGATCCTCGACATCAGCACGCAGGATATGACCGTGCGGGTGGAAGCCGGGGCGACCTGGGCCGAACTGCTCGCAGCCTTGAAACCGCATGGCCTGCGCACACCGTTCTGGGGACCTCTGTCGGGCATATCCTCCACCATCGGCGGCGGCCTTTCGCAGAACAACGCACTGTTCGGGGCAGGCGCCTACGGGCCGAGCGCCGACAGCGTTCTCAGCCTCACCGTGGTGACGGCAGACGGGACGCCGGTCGCCACGGGCTCCCCCGGACACGCCGGCGAATCAGGATTTTTCCGCCATGACGGCCCGGACCTGACGGGGCTGTTTCTTGGCGATGCAGGCGCCTTCGCCATCAAGGCGGAGGCCACGCTGCGCCTCATCAAGGCGCCGGACCACGAGGACTGGGCAAGTTTCGAATTCGCCGACCGGCAGACCCTCGCCGCGGCCATGTCTGCACTGGCGCGCGAAGGGATAGCGTGTGAAGTCATCGGCTTTGACCCCCATCTCGCCGCGGTGCGCCTGAAACGGGCGAGCCTCATAGCGGACGCCAGGGCGCTCGCCGGGGTCGTCAGTGGTCAGAAAAACCTGATGAGTGGCGTTGCAGAAGGCGCCCGCATGGCGATGGCAGGACGAAGTTTCCTCGCGAGGAACGCATATTCGCTGCATTGGGTCGTTGAGGGACGATCCCAGGATGGCGTCGCCGCCGACATGACGTACCTGAAGCAGATCGCACGCACCCATGGCGGCGCGGAAATCGTAAACACCATTCCCAAAGTCATCCGCTCAAATCCGTTCACCCCGCTCAACAACATTCTGGGGCCTGAAGGCGAGCGTTGGGTTCCGATCCACGGTGTGGTGGCGCATTCGCGCGCCGACGCCTGCTGGACTGACATCGAGGCGCAGTTCGAACGCCGGCGCGCCGATATGGAGCGGCTTGGCGTCTCCCACGGTTACATGCTCACCACCCTGTCGACGGTGGGGTTCCTGATCGAACCGGTCTTCTTCTGGCCAGGCGTGCGCTACGCGATCCATGAGGCCACGGTGGAGCCAGGCTTTCTCAAACGCCTGCCCGCGCACGCAGACAGTCCAGACGCAAGCGCTTTGGTCGCCGCCCTGCGCGCGGCCGTGCTCGACGTCTTCGCCAGCCATGGCGCGGCCCACTTCCAGGTCGGGCGCACCTACCCGTACCGCGCAACCCGCGCGCCTGCGACATTCGCCCTTGTTGAGGGCGTCAAAACGCTGCTGGATCCCCACAGGCAGCTGAACCCTGGAGCCCTCGGCCTTGAGTGAGCGAACCCTGCACGCCCGCAACCCGCGAACCGGCGAGATCGATTATGCTTTTGAGGCGCCGGGCGAGGGCGGCGTGCGTGCACGCGCGCGCGCGCTGCGCACCGCCCAGTCCGGGTGGGCGGCGCGTCCCCTGGGTGAGCGCATCGCCGTGATGCAGGCCTTCGCCGGCGCACTGGACCGCCATGGCGCGGCCATCGCCGCGGCGCTCGAAGTGGACACCGGACGCCGCCGTGTCGCCGCCATGGAAGTAGCGAGCGTGCGCGGCGCGATCGCCGGCTGGTGCGCCCGGACGCCGCATCTTCTTTCCGCGACGTGGCGCCAGGGACTGAGCGCGCCCGCCATTCGCCATCGGACCGAGTGGACGCCCTACGGGCTTGTGGGCGTGATCTCTCCCTGGAATTTTCCGCTCCTGCTGTCATTCATCGACGCCACGCCGGCCCTGCTGGCAGGCTGCGCGGTGATCGTCAAACCTTCTGAGGTGACCCCCCGCTGGCTCGCGCCCTTTGGGGCGGCGCTGCGCGAGGTTCCAGACCTCAACGCCGTGCTGGCGTTCGCGCCGGGCGACGGGGCGACGGGCCAGAACGTCCTGGGAGAGGTCGACCTTGTCTGCTTCACCGGCTCGGTGGCGACCGGGCGCAGGATCGCTGCTGGCGCAGCGGCGCGCATGATCCCTGCCTATCTCGAACTCGGCGGGAAGGACCCGCTGATCATCACCCGCACGGCCAACCTTGACCATGCGGTCGCGGCCGCCCTGCGCGGATCGGTTCTGGCGACTGGACAAGCCTGCCAGTCCATTGAACGAATCTACGTCGCGCGCGAAGTCTACGCCGCGTTTGTCGACCGGCTCGTGGCGTCCGCACAGGCGGCGCGTCTCAACTGGCCCGACATCGCAACCGGCGATATCGGCCCCCTGATCTTCGAGCGCCAGGCCGACGTCATCGCGCATCAGCTGGCTGACGCTTTCGCCAAGGGCGCGCGCGCGCTCACGGGCGGGCAGATAGAACGCCACGGCGGCGGGCTCTGGGTACGACCGACCGTGCTGGTCGATGTCACCCATGCGATGCAGGTGATGACTGAGGAAACCTTTGGTCCGATCCTGCCGGTGATGGCCTTTGACAGCGAGGACGAGGCCGTTCGTCTCGCCAATGACACCGAATACGGCCTGTCAGCGGCGGTGATCGCCGGCTCGCTGGAGGAGGCCGAGACGATTGCGCGGCGCATCGATGCTGGCGCTGTGAGCCTCAACGATGCAGCCCTGACTGCGCTGTTCCACGAAGCCGAAAAGGAGAGCTTCAAGCTGTCAGGCCTCGGCCGCTCCCGCATGGGCGCGCCTGGCTTTGAACGATTCTTCCGGGCCAAGGCGCTGATCGCGCAGACCGCTGCGCCGGCGCCCCTTGCAGCGTTCCGCGAGGACGCCTGAGCCATTGCGCGGGCCAACCCGCGACCCCACCTGTGATGGGGAGACCTGCAATGCGCCAAGCCGTGATGTTGACCGACCGCGCCGTGATCCGGTTGCGCGGCGCCGAGACCGCAGGGTGGCTGAACGCCATCGTCACCCAGAACACCACTAAGGCGCGCCCGGGCGCGCCGGGCGTCTGCGGGTGTCTGTACCCGCACGGGAAGGTGGTCGCCGAGGTTGTGCTATAGGGCCCGTCGGCGGACAACCAATTAGCAGAAGTAGCGGGGGGAATGGGTG